>QAKE01000039.1 GCA_003343995.1 Bacillota bacterium | reverse complement strand
CCGAATTCCGCGTTGTCCTCGAACAGGCTGTTCGCCCATGCGGGACCGTGACCGGCTTTGTTCTTCGTATAGGGGCACGTGGGCGCGCTGCCGCCGTAGATGGAGGAGCAGCCCGTCGCGTTGGCGACGACCATTCTGTCGCCGAACAGCTGGGTGATGACCTTGACGTACGGCGTTTCTCCGCAGCCGGCGCACGCGCCGGAGAATTCGAAGAGCGGCTGACAGAACTGCGAGCCTTTCACCGTTTCCTTCTTGAATTTGGAAAGGTCGGTTTCGGGCAGCGTCTTGGAATATTCGTAGTTGACGTTCTCTTCTTCCACAAGGGAGGCAAACGGCACCATTTCGAGCGCCTTTTCCTTGGAGGGGCAGATGTTCGCGCACACGCCGCAGCCCATGCAGTCGAGGGGCGAAACCTGCATTCTGAATTCATATCCGGCAAGACCGGTCATGGGTTTCGTTTCGTAAGACGCCGGCTTGTCCGCGCCGACGGCGTTGACCGCGGGGCGGATCGCCGCGTGCGGGCAGACGAAGGAGCACTGGTTGCACTGGATGCACTTGTCGGCGATCCACTTGGGGATCTTAACGGCCACGCCGCGCTTTTCGTACTGCGTCGTGCCGGTGGGAACGGTGCCGTCCGCGCTGAATTTGGACGCGGGCAGTTTGTCGCCTTCGAGCACGAGAATGGGGTGCACGGTGTCTTTATAGTATTCGGTGCCGCGCACTTCCATCATGGGCGCGCCTTCGGCAACCGTCGCCCAAGCGGCGGGGTAGTCCACCTTCACGAGGTTGGCTTCCGCCGAGTCGATGGCGGCGTAGTTCATGTTGACGACGGCGTCGCCCTTCTTCGCAAAGGACTTGTAAGCCATCTTCTTCATGAAATCGCGCGCGTCGGCGTAAGGCATGATATCCTCGTTGATGAGGAAGAACGCCGATTGCAGAATGGTGTTGGTTCTGCCGCCGAGCCCCAATTTGCCGGCGATGGAGATCGCGTCGATCACATAGAGTTCCGCGTGCTTTTTCGCGATGGCGTTTTTCACCTTGGCGGGCAGGTTTTTATCGAGCTCCTCCACCGTCGTCCACGGCGCGTTCAGCAGGAACTTGCCGCCTTCCTTCAGATCGGAAACCATGTCGTAACGGGTTACGTAGGAGGGGTTGTGGCAGGCGATGAAGTCCGCCGCGTCGATGAGATAGGAGGATTGAATGGGGGTTTTGCCGAATCTCAGATGGGAAACGGTGATGCCGCCGCTCTTTTTGGAGTCGTAGAAGAAATATCCCTGCGCGAACATATCGGTGTGATCGCCGATGATCTTGATGGAGTTCTTGTTCGCGCCCACCGTGCCGTCCGAGCCGAGGCCGTAGAATTTACAGCTGATGGTGCCCGCGGGCGCGGCGTTGTACTGTTCGGAGAAATCGAGCGAAGAATTGGTGATATCGTCGTAGATACCCACGGTAAAGTGGTTTTTCGGCTCGCTCTGTTCGAGGTTTTTATAAACCGCGTAAATCATGGAGGGGTTGAATTCCTTGGAGCCCAAGCCGTATCTGCCGCCGACGACCTTGATGTTCGCCATGCCCTTTTCGAGGAGCGCCGAGCACACGTCGAGATAGAGCGGTTCGCCGAGGGAGCCGGGTTCTTTGGTTCTGTCCAGAACGGCGAGCTTTTTCACCGATTTGGGGAGCGCCGCGATAAAGGCGTCCGCCGCGAACGGGCGGTACAGGCGCACTTTCAGCACGCCGACCTTGTGGCCTTCCTTGTTCATCTTGTTGATGGTTTCCTCGATGGCGTCCGCGCCGCTGCCCATAACGACGGTCACGTTTTCCGCGTCGGGCGCGCCGACGTAATCGAAGAGATGGTATTTTCTGCCGGTGAGGGCGGCGACCTTATCCATCATTTCCTGCACGATGGCGGGGGTATCTTCGTAATATTTGTTCGCCGTTTCGCGGTTCTGGAAGTAGATGTCCGCGTTCTGCGCCGTGCCCTTCTGAACGGGGTGTTCGGGGTTGAGCGCGCGGCTGCGGAAGTCCTCGATGTCCTTCATGTCCACGAGGGATTTCATTTCGTCGTAGTCGATGGCGTCGATCTTGCTCACTTCATGGCTCGTTCTGAACCCGTCGAAGAAATGCAAAAACGGCACTTTGGCTTTCAGCGTGGAAAGGTGCGAAACGAGGGCGAGGTCCATCACTTCCTGCACGGAGTTGCTGGCGATCATCGCGAAACCCGTCTGACGGCACGCCATCACGTCGGAATGGTCGCCGAAAATGTTGAGGGCGTGCGCCGCAAGCGCTCTCGCGCTGACGTGGAACACGGTGGGCAGCAGTTCGCCCGCGATTTTATACATGTTGGGAATCATCAGCAAAAGCCCTTGGCTGGCGGTATAGGTGGTGGTCAGCGCGCCCGCGCAAAGCGAACCGTGCACCGCGCCCGCCGCGCCCGCTTCCGACTGCATTTCAGCCAGCCGGAGCTTCTGCCCGAACATATTTACTCTGCCCGCGGCAGACCATTCGTCCGCAACTTCCGCCATCGGGGAAGAAGGGGTAATGGGATAAATCGCCGCCACTTCGGAAAACGCGTAAGCAACGTGGCTCGCCGCGGTGTTTCCGTCAATGGTCATCTTCTTGCTCATTAACTTAATCCTCCAAAAATTATTTCGATTCATGCGCCCGCAAACGGGCATATATATTGTACTATTAAAAGAAAAAATAGTCAATTGAAAAAGAAAAATAACGCAAAATTTCCCTCAATTTGCGAAACCCTTCAAAAATCATTGTGTATTTTTCCGCGATATGGTAAAATGTACAAAACAAAAAACGGAAAAAAGCTATGAGTTTTATCGAAGTAAAAAACGTATATTACCGCTACCCGCAGGCGGAAAAAGACGCGCTCCGCGGCGTTTCTTTTTCGGTGGAAAAGGGGGAATACGCGGCGATCATCGGTCATAACGGCAGCGGCAAAAGCACCCTCGCCCGCCTGCTCAACGGGCTGCTTCTGCCCACGGAGGGGGAAATCTTTGTGGACGGCATCTCCGCCGCCGACAAAAGCCGCCTGTTCGAGCTGAGAAGGCGCGTCGGCGTGGTGTTTCAGAATCCCGACAACCAGCTCGTCGCTTCCGTCGTGGAGGACGACGTGGCGTTCGGACCGGAAAACATCGGCTTGAAAAGAGAGGAAATAAAAGAGCGCATCGATTTCGCCCTTTCCGCCGTCGGCATGGAAGAATACAGAAAAGCCATGCCCTCCCGCCTTTCGGGCGGGCAGAAACAACGGGTTGCCATCGCCGGCGTGCTGGCGATCAAGCCCGACGTTCTGGTGCTCGACGAATCGACCGCCATGCTCGATCCCCGCGGCAGGCGGGAGGTGACCGACGTGGTGAAAAAACTCAACAGCGAAAACGGCATGACGGTGCTCGCCGTCACCCACTATATGGACGAGGTGTGCGAAGCCGACCGCGTGCTGGTGCTGAGCGACGGAAACGTCGTGATGCAAGGTTCTCCCGAGGAGATTTTCGCGCGGGAGGAGGAGCTGAAAAAATACGAGCTCGACGTGCCCGTTCCCGCGCACATCGCTTCGCTTTTGCAAGCGGGGGGCATGGACGTGAAACGGGCGTTTACCAAGGAGGCGCTGGGAGAGGAATTATGCAGATCGTTGCGAAGAATTTAAGCCACGTTTATTCCCCGAAATCCAAGTTCGCCGTGGCGGCGCTCAAAAACGTTTCCCTCACGATAGACGAGGGGGAGTTTTTCGGCATTATCGGGCATACGGGCAGCGGCAAATCCACCTTTATTCAGCACCTGAACGGGCTGATCAAGGCGGACAAGGGCAGCGAAACGCTCACCGTCGGGGAATTTGACCTGCTCGATAAAAAGTGCGATTTCAAAAAGCTGCGCTCCAAGGTGGGCATGGTGTTTCAATACCCCGAATACCAGCTTTTTGCCGACACCGTGTCGGCGGACGTGGCGTTCGGATTGAAGAATTTCGAAAATTTATCGGCGGAGGAAACCGACGCCCGCGTGAAGGAGGCGATCGAGACGGTGGGGCTCGATTACGATGAGGTGAAGGATAAATCGCCCTTCGATCTGTCGGGCGGGCAGAAGCGCCGCGTGGCGATCGCCGGCGTCATCGTGACCAAGCCGGAAATACTCGTGCTCGACGAACCGGTGGCGGGGCTCGATCCCAAGGGCAAGAAGGAGTTTTTCGCGCTTCTGCACGCCCTGCACCGCGGGTTCGTGAAAACGGTCATCATCGTTTCGCACGATATGGACAACGTGGCGGAGCACTGCACCCGCGCGGCGGTGTTCGACCGCGGGGAGGTGTACCGCGTGGACGCGCCGAAGGAACTGTTCCGCGACGCCGACGCCCTCACCGCCATGGGGCTGGACGTGCCGGTCACCGGCTATCTCGCCGCGCGGCTGAAAAAGATCGGCGTTGCCGTCGACACCGATTTCACCGTAAAGGATTTTGCGGAAAAAACGCTGAAAGCGTGGAGGGACGGGCAGTGAAAGACGTTTCCTTCGGTCAGTATTATCCCGCGCAGTCCTTCGTGCACAAAATGGATCCGCGGGTGAAAATCCTCTTATCCATCGCGTACATCGTGGCGGTGTTTCTCATTCGGGAATTTCATTTTTACGGGTTTTTGGCGGCGTTTTTGTTTATTCTGATCGCCACCGTCGCCGCGCGCGTGCCCTTTTTAAAGGTATTGAAAAGCATCAAGGCGATATTGTTTTTCATCATCTTTTCCTCGGTTTTGCAGGTGCTTTTCAACCGCGAGGGAGAGGTGCTCGCCGAATGGTGGATCATCGTCATCACGAACGTGGGGCTGCTGCGGGCGGCGTTCATCACGCTGCGCATCACCCTCATCGTCATGGGTACGGCGCTTTTAACGCTCACCACCACCCCCGTGGAGATTGCCGACGGGCTGGAAAGCCTGTTCACCCCCTTGAAATGGATCAAGTTTCCCGTGCACGAGTTCGCGCTCATCATGAGCATCGCCCTCCGCTTTATCCCCACGCTGATGGACGAAACGGAGCGCATCATCAACGCCCAGAAGGCGCGCGGCGCGGATTTCGAAAGCGGCAATATTTTTAAGCGCATCAAGGCGCTCGTGCCCATTTTGATCCCCTTGCTCATCAGTTCCTTCCGCCGCGCCGACGAGTTGGGCGACGCCATGGACGCCCGCTGTTATTCCGGCGCGAAGGGCAGAACGAAATATAAAAAAATGCGCCCCACGTGGCGCGATCTGATCGCCGTGCTCTTAATGGCGGCGCTCATTGCCGGCGTGGTGCTCTTAAACGGCGTATGGGGGGTGGCGGTATGATCGTGAAACTCCTCGTCGAATACGACGGCACGGGGTACTGCGGCTGGCAGGTGCAGCCCAACGGCGACACCGTGCAGGCGGAAATCGAAGGGGCGCTTTTGGCGCTGACGGGGGAAAAAATATCCCTGACGGGCAGCGGAAGGACGGACAGCGGCGTGCACGCGAAAGGGCAGGTCGCTTCTTTTTCCGTATCGGCGGAAAACATTCCCCCCGAAAAGTACGCCCCCGCCCTCAACGCGCTTCTGCCGCCGGACATCCGCATTTTGAAAAGCGAACGCGCGGCGGAGGATTTCAACGCGCGTTTTTCCGCGAAAAGAAAAACCTACCGCTATACGTTTTACGTTTCCGACGTCGTCCGCCCGCTTTACGAGCGCTACGCCGCGAGGAGCGGTCCGCTCGACGTCGCGCGCATGCGCGCCGCCGCCGGATTGTTCGCGGGGGAGCGCGATTTCAAGAGCTTTTGCGCGGCGAACTCCTCGGTGAAGGACACCGTGCGCACGATCTATCGCTGCGAGGTGGAACAGGAGGGCGATTTCGTCACGCTGACGGTGTGCGGGAACGGCTTTCTCTACAACATGGTGCGCATCATGGCGGGCACGCTGGCGGAAGTGGGGGAAGGCAGACTTTCCGAAGAGGACGTGGAAAAGATTCTCGCGGGGAAAAAACGGGGCAAAGGGCGCACCGCGCCGGCGAAAGGGCTGTGCCTTATGAGCGTGGAATACGGCGCGTGAAAAAATCGCCCACTACATATTGTGTATCGGCAAAAAAATCAAACGATTTATATAATTTTATGTAAAAAAAGGGAATTTAAAGGGAATTTCGCTTGACATTCGCACGGGAAAATTATAAAATAATTAAGCGTTTATAACGAAAAGTTTGTAAAAAGTAGGATTAGCCCCCCGAAATGATCGTGTGAACAACTTTTCGGAGAACAGACAGGACAAGGAGAATAAATACGATGAAAACCTACATGGCACACGCCGAAACGGTTGAGAGAAAATGGTATGTAGTCGACGCGGAAGGGATGCCTCTCGGAAGGCTCGCTTCAAAGGTAGCAGCGATTCTTCGCGGAAAGAATAAGCCTACTTTCACACCCAACGTCGACACGGGCGATTTCGTCATCGTTGTGAACTGCGACAAGGTGGTTTTGACGGGCAAAAAGCTGGAAGACAAGCTTTACCGTTACCACACCGGACACGTCGGCGGTCTCAAAACGATCACGTATAAAAAGTTAATGGAAAACAAATCCGATTTGGCTGTTTACGAAGCGGTGAAAGGCATGCTGCCGAAGAACAGCTTAGGCAGGGCGATGCTGAAAAAGTTGAAGGTTTACAAAGGACCGGAACACAACAACGCGGCGCAGAAACCCGAACCCTTGAAACTTGTATAAGAGGTAGAAGACAATGGCAAAAACAGCGAGTAAGAAAAAAATTCAGTATTGGGGTACGGGCAGAAGAAAGAAAGCGGTTGCACGCGTAAGACTCATCCCCGCCGGCACCGGCGCGGTCGTGGTGAACGGTAAGTCCCTCGACGAATATTTCGGGCTCGAAACGCTGAAATATATCGTTCGTCAGCCCTTGGCGGCGACCGACACGCTCACGAAGTACGACGTGTTCGCCAACGTTTACGGCGGCGGCTTTACCGGTCAGGCGGGCGCTATCCGCCACGGCTTGGCGCGCGCGCTCATCGTCGCGGAACCCGACCTTCGCCCCATCGTGAAGAAGGAAGGATTTTTGACGAGAGATTCGAGAATGAAGGAAAGAAAGAAGTACGGCTTGAAGAAAGCTCGCCGCGCTCCGCAGTTCTCGAAGAGATAATCTTTTCGGTAAAAAACAAAAACCCGCAGTTTTTTGCGGGTTTTTTTGTCGTTACAAGGTATTTTTGCGTTGCGGGGTTTGTCCGCCGTTTTGCCCGCGCGGTGCGGCGCGGCGGGTTTATAAAAGGGTTACGGCTTGTTTTTGCCGTTGACTCTCTTGATGAATTCCTCGTGGCTTTTCATCGCGGAAATCAGCGGGTTCACGTCGATTTTCACCCGTTCCGCTGCGGTTGTTTTCGGCGGGGAGGGCGGCGCTTTTTCGCCGCTTTCGGCGGGAGCGTTGTTTTTGGAAAGAGAGCTTAAAATATTCCCCAGCCCGAAAGGGCTGTTGCCGTTTTCGGCGGGAGCGGCGGGCTCGGCGGACTTGTCGGGGGATTTTTTCAGCCCCGACAGCATCGATAAAATATTCATAATCGACAAATTTTCCATAAAATCTCCCCGCGTTTTATCGAAAACGCTTTTCTTTGCCGTTAAAAAACGGCGCTAATTTAAAAAACAGTGCGGATTTTTATTGCAAATCTCACGATTTTAATATATAATAGATTAGCATAAACCGAAATTCGGGCTTTTAAATTATATGCCTTGCGCAAAAATAAAATGCCTCGGCAAATATTTTCCGAAACGGACAGGAGTTAAAAAAACTATGGCGAATAAATGGTTGAAAGCCGCCGCCGCGGCGGCAATGGCGGGGGTGCTGGCATTCGGCGCAACCGCGTGCAATCCCAAATGGAACGGCAACGTCACCTTAAAAGACTGGGGGGAAGTGGTTGCCGGCAGCAACGGCGGTTCCGTCGTGGAAACGGAAAATTACGTTTACTTTGTCAACGGCAAGGAAACGTATACGGCGGATAACGCCCTCGGCACCCCCGTAAAGGGCGCGCTGATGGCGGTGGAAAAATCCAAGCTCGGCACGGCGGAGGCGAAAGCGGAACTCGTCGTTCCCAAGCTCTTTGCCGCGGGCGACACCGAGGCGGGCGTGTATCTTTTCGGCGATAGGGCGTATTTCGCCACTCCCTCCACCAAAAAGGATACCTCCGGCACCGTGGCGAACGACCACTTGGAGTTTGCGTCCATGAAATTGGACGGCACCGATTATACCGAATATCTCACCGTCAACGGCAACGCCACCGATTATCGGTTTGCGAAAACGGCGGACGAGCACGTGCACGTTTACTATTACGACACAGAGGAGCAGGAAGTCGTCGATTACGACGTTACGGCGGGTTCCTCCAAAACTCTGAACGCCGATAACAAGGCGTCCGCCTGCGTGTTCCTGCCCAACGAAACGGTGGAAAAAACCGGCGTCGTCGCGTTATATCTCGTCACTCCCAAAAACGCGGGTACCGCCGCCGACGAGGCGTACAACGATATTTACGCGGTAAAGGCGGGCGAGGAAGCGAAGCTCGTCGTGAGCGGCAAGCGCGCGGAAAGCGCCGTGCCCCCCGCAACCTACGCGCTGAGCTTTGCCGAGGGCGAATACGTATTTCTGACGGAATCGAGAACGTATACCGAGGCGGAGAGCAAAACGTACGGCGTGAGCGTGAGCGACCTCTTTGCGAGCGGTCTGGAAAAAGCCGCGGAATATAAGGATACCGCCCTCGTCGCGGCGACTTCCGTAATCGAATCTCTCACCGAGTTTTACGCGGCGGAAACCGATTATATCGTAAAATACACTTTCAAGAAAGAAACGGACGGCAAATATAAAGGGGAAAAGGCGTTCGTCGCCAAGGTGAGCGCCACGACGCTCCTTTCCTTGGAGGGCAACGACCTTTACTACACGACGTCGGATTCCAAACTCGCCAAAACCGACGTTACCGCCGGCACGGAAGCGCACGAAACGCTCGTCACCGAGGATGCGATCGTCACCGATTGGTATGCTCCGGAATACGAGGCGGGGCAGGTGTTCTGGCTGGATAACTCCAACGACGGCTTAAGCTACGTCAATTACGCCGCGCTGAACGCGGCGGCGGTCGGCGAAGACACCGACGACGACGGCGAGGACGATAAGTGGACGATCGGCAAGGAAAACGTGCATTTCCTCGGCGAAATGAAGGAAACCGACAAGACGCAGAGCGTAACGCTGAAGATCGCCGCGCTCTCCACCTCCATCACGCAGATCGAATACGACCGCACGGCGGAGGAAGGCGAACGCTGGACGCAGGAAGAACAGATTACCGCCGCACGCGCCGCTTATGACGCGTTGAGCGACGAGCTGAAGAAGAATATTTCCGAGGACGACGTCAATCTGCTGGTCAAATACGAAAATTATCTTAAGGTGAGCAAAAAGCTCATGGATCTCGCCGAATACGTCGAATACGACGAGGGCGGCTGGAGATTGCAGGCGAAGGCGGTAACCGCGGAGAATAAGGGCGACTATCAGGCGAAGATCGACGAGATCGAGGCGCTGATGGAGGAGCTGGAATTTACCTCCTCCGACAAGGCGGCGCTTTTGAGCGGCGGTTTGGGCGCGATGCAGAAGATGCAGTCCGAAATAGATAAACTCAATTAAAATAACGCAATATGTTTTATGAACGGGCGCGGCAAAAAATGCCGCGCCCGTTTGTTTTTTGCATAAAAATATGTATAAAATGTAATATATACGCATTTTCCGTTCTTTGCCGCCGCTCGATAAAAAACATGAAAAAGCTACAAAAACAGCACTAAAAAGGGGAAATATATTAAAGTACGAATAAATTTGAACAAATAATTGAAATTTTCCAAAAACTTCGACAATTTTTGTTCAAAAATACTTTTATTTTTTATCGAAATATAGTAAAATAGATGTGTTGGTTTCGCCCGCTATACATAAGGGGCTTATCATTTTTGCGAAATCGGCGCGGAACTAAATACTAATTTGAGGTGGAGGAAATAATGGCAAAGAAAAGCGTTGTAATCGTTCAGGACAGCGAAAAGAAAAATGCCGATCTTGCGGACGCGATCAACGGCACGCAGGATTTCGAAGTCGTCGGCACGGCGACGGACGGCATCGGCGGGGTGAATGAAATTTTGGAGAAGAACCCCGACTTGGTGATCAGCGAGCTGCTGCTCGGCGGCGGAGACGGTTTTTTCGTGTTGGACAAGATGAACGAAGCGGGGGTGCGCAGCAAAACGATTATCGTCAGCGCCTTTTCGAGAGAGGAGATCGTGGCGAAAGCCTTCGAGCGCGGGGCGGCGTATTTCATGGCGAAGCCCGTTTCCTGCGAAGTGCTGATCCAGCGGATGCGGGAAATCGCCGCGCCGGCGCAGGAGGTTAAACCCCGCGTGTACGGCGAGGGCGTGAAGAAGAGCACCGTGGAGGAAAAAATCAGCAATATTTTCATCAACGTGGGTATACCGCCGCACATCAAGGGGTATTCTTATCTGCGGGAAGGCGTGAAGATGGCAATCAACAATCCCGACATCATCAACAGCATCACCAAAAAGCTCTATCCGATGATCGGCGAAAAGTACGATACTTCGGCGAGCAAGGTGGAACGGGCGATCCGTCACGCCATCGAGGTCGCGTGGAACAGGGGCAGGATCGAAAGCCTGAATAACATTCTCGGCGTAAAGGCGTATATCGGCTCGGAAAAACCCACAAACGGGGAGTTTATCGCGCTGGTTGCCGATAAAATGCTGCTGGAAAGGGCGTAATTCGGAAAAAAAGAAAAAAAATTCAAAAAATATTTAAAAAACAGTTTACAAAACGGCGTTTTATTGTTAAAATCTTATGCGATACTCCAAGGTTGTCCTCAATCGGAAGATTTCCTTAATAAACGGAACATCTTTCGCGGGGCGACAATAATAATATATAAAAAACATTATATATGAGAGGTTCGGATTATGGCAGGCGATTATATAAAATGCCCGAGATGTGAACTCAATTACATCCATAAAAATCAAGGTTATTGCGACGTTTGCAAGGCGGAGCTTGCCGGCAAGCCGCTGATGTTTGCCGTGGACGAGGAAGAAGAGACCATGGAGCTCTGCCCCGTCTGCAAGCAGAATTACATTGCGGAAGGCGAGGAAATGTGCTCCAAGTGCCGCGAAGAAATGGAGTTCAAAAAGGACGAAGTGGATTTGGACAAGGACGAGGAGTGGAAGAATTACCTCGAGGACGACGCCGACGACGATTTGGAGGAGGACGAGGAAATGCTTTCTTTGTCGCGCTTAGCGGAAGAGGAAGCGGAAGAATTGTTCGACGACGAAGAGGAAGAAGAGGAAATCGAAAGCGACGAAGCCGACGACTTTGAAATTCCCGAAATCGACGAAAAGGATTTCGAGGAAGAGGATGAGGAAGACATCGAAGACGACGAAGACGAAGAATTTGACGAAAAGGATTAAATCGCATTTATGCGAAACCCGCGCCGACAGGCGCGGGTATTTTTTGTTTCGGGGTATAAAAAGGGAAAAATTCGGCAATCATCGGGGTATGATTAAGAACACCACGGGTATCAAGGACGCCAAAATGGCGATCAACTCCTATTTCAACAAGGACGTCGAGGTAAAGGTGAATCTCGGCAGAAACAAGGAACTCACCTTTTGCGGCAAGCTCACGGGAATTTATCCCGCGCTGTTTACGGTCAGCCCCTTTGAAAAGGATTTCAAGGGCAAAACGTCCTATTCCTATTCGGAATTTTTATGCGGCACGGTTTCGTTAAAAGCCCTCGGGTAAGAACCGTTAAAAACAAAGCGCGCGGCGTATGCCGCGCGCTTTGTTTTTTAAAAATTCTTTCTGCCCAGCAGTTCGTCGGCGCTCACGCCGAAAAAATCCGAAAGGCGGACGATATAGCTCGCTTTCGGTTCGTTGATTTCCCTTTCCCAAAAATCGATGGCTTTCTGACTTACGCCGATCGCCGCCGCCAACGCCTTTTGGGACAGCCCTTTTTCCGTTCTCAGTTCCTTGATGATCGTTCCTATCATATTTTTATTTTAGAAGAAAACTTCTTTTTGGGCTTGACAAAGAAGAAATCTTCTTGTTATAATAAAATTAACGAATATTCGGAGGGAAAAAATGAGAAAACGCTTTATTGCAATCGCTATGGCAATCGCCTGCGCGCTCATCGTTGCGGCGGGATGTGCCGATTCGTCGCGGCCGATGTGCCAACACGAATTTATAAATTACATCGTAACGTCGCCGGAATGTGAAACCGACGGGTTAATGGAGAGCGTTTGCCAAAACTGCGGCGAAAAACAATATTCCGATATCGCGGCGACGGGGCATAAATACATCGGCGGAATTTGCGAACGCTGCGGCATAAAACCCGACGGCACGTTTCCCGAGCCGGAGCCGGAACCCGAGCCGGAACCTGAACCTGAACCGGAGCCTGAGCCGGACTATTCGGCATTTTATACCATGAAGGAAATTTACGAACAGGCAAAACTTTTATCCTACACGGTTAGCGAGGAAGAGTTTTACGAATATGCCGACAACACCGCATTTACCGACATTTACATCGATCGAAACGGCAGATTAAAACTGCACGCCGACGGCATATCCGTCGACGTCGGGGATATCCGTAAAGACTTCCCCTGTTCCGACACGGCGCGGCTGTATGCCATCGCCAAAGCGGAACTGAAAGACGGAACGCTGCTTTTAACCGATTCGTTGGGAACTTCCGGCGAGATCGGCGCGATCGCCGATTATCTGCCCGCCGCCTATAATCCCATCGTGGGCGTGACCGTCAACCTGCAAAACGAGCTTTTATTGCTATTTAAAGATCAAACGGTGATGAAGGCGGGCACAATGCGCAGCAATCCCTTCGACGCGTCGCCCGAACTGCTCCTTTTTCAACGCAACGGGCTGGAATACAACGTGATCGGCGCATACGACCGCAACATAGAATGCGCGGCGGTTTCCGCCACGCACCTCGGCAAAGCGGTTACGGCGATCGCCGACCGCGCGTTTGAATACTGCGCCGCGTTGGAAAGCGTAATCATTCCCGATGCCGTCACCGCGATCGGCAGTTTTGCCTTCAAAGACTGTACTTCGCTCAAATCGGTCGTTATCCCGAAAGACGCGCGCATTTTATCGTATGCGTTTTCCGGCTGTTCGGCGTTGGAAACGGTGTATTTCGGCGGAACGGCGGCGGATTGGGAAAACCTTTCGGCAATCACGTCGGGCAACGATATGCTGTTCGCGGCGCGGAAATATTATTACAGCGAAACCGAACCGACGGAAAATAAACAGCTTTACTGGCATTATGAAAACGGTACGCCTCGTTCTTGGGCGTAAACTGATATAAAACGATAAAAGCGCGCGGCGTTACGCCGCGCGCTTTTCCGATATAAAAGAACAACCGCGCGATCATCGCGCGGTTGAGAAGGAAAAGCATATTCGTTTGTCGGTTTATTTTGCAAAAACCACGCGGGAAAGGGGCTCGTTGCCGCCGTCGGCGACGCGGACGGCTTGCCATTGTTCCGCCGTGCCGTTGAAAATCACTTTTTTAAGCGACGGGCACTGCGAAAACGCGCCGTAATCCACCGATTGCAGCGAGGCGGGCAGGCGGATCTCCGTCAGCAGATCGCAGTTCGCAAAGGCGTGCAGGTCTATATACTTCACCCCTTCGCCGATCGTTACGCTGCGCAGATTTTTATAGCCGCGGAAGGCGTACTCCGCAATTCTCGTTACTTCGCGCCCGAGGTGACTGCCGGCAATTTCCGCCGTGCCGATGGAATCGTCTATGGTGCCGACCGCGTGGAACGCGTCGCCGAACCGCTCGTGCATCACCGTTTTTTTCGCGCCTTCGTGGGGCGAGGTCGCCAGCACGCCCGCTTTGAGCACGGCGTTTTCGGGGGTGAGCAGCAACAGCTCGTTCTGCATGTTTACCGCTGCGGCGGACAGGGCTTTGGGCTGTGCGGAGTCGTATACGTCGATCAATCCGAAATCGTTGCTCGTTCCGTCGGTGTAGTAAACGTTCAATTTTCCGTTGTCTACGGAAATGCCGACGACGGTTTTCGGCGGTTCTGCCGCCGTTACGGGGTAGTTGCAGCGCAGTTTGCCGAGATTGACGCTGATGCCGTTCGCCGTCACGTTGATCGATCCGTTTTTATCGACGTAGATGCCGGAAAATTTCTCGTTGTACGCGGCGCGGTAAAATTCATCCTCGCTCATCGTCATCGATAAAAGCCGCCCTTCGTCGTAAATATCCTTCATCGTATGGAAGGCGGAAAAATCTTCGGCAACCGGCGGGCGATCGGTCGGGCGTTCCTTCCCGCAGATCAGACATTCGCCGAGGGAATAGGTATGCCCCGCGGCGGGAATGGTCTCCGTTTTCGTTATTCCGCATTTTCTGCAGGTGTTCAGCATGGTGCCCGTCTCTTCGCAGGACGGCTGCGCCGTAATGCTGTTGATGAATTCGTGCGAACACGTTCTTTGCGCGGTGCAGCCGCCGAACGCCGCCCCCGCAATCAGCGCGCCGAGCGCCAGCGCCGCGATCCGTTTTTGCTTCATATATAATCTCCGTTTTCCGTTTGGTATCATTATATTATACGCGCCGCCGTTTGTCAATGCCGAGGAGAAAAGAATAAGCGCGGCGGGCGATATTTTATAAAATTTCGCAAATTCGTCATAACCGCACCCCTTCGGCGATATATTGATAATGTGCAACGCAAACCGAAAAAGGAGAAAGACGAATGTTTATAGAACCCAAATACGAAGAGTTCGTTTGCAAAAATCAGATAAAATCGCTGATCAGCGAAACCAACGCGGAATGTAAAACCGCTTTGACGGGGGACGAGGTGGCGAAGGTGCTGTCGGTATCGGCGCACGCCGTGCTTACGGGGGAAGAGGTTACCGCCGAGCAGTTCCGTTACGGCGGCAGGGCGCTGTTCTGCGTGGCGTATCTTTCCGCGGACGGCGCGGTGAAAAAGACCGAGTGCGGCGCGGAGTTTTCCAACGCCGTGAAGGTGGACTTTGCCGACGGCAGAATATCCAGCCGCACGGCGCTTTCCGTAACGCGGGCGGCGGCGGAAATTTCCGGCGGGATTCTGGTGGTGCGTGGCGTCGTCGGCGCGGAAACGTGCTTTTACGCCGAAAAGAGCGCCAAGGCGCTCGTGGGCGGCGAAAATTTAATCGTGAAAAAATGCGGCGCGAAAACGGTGAAGGAAACGAAATTCCGCACCGCCGTGTATCCGCTGGAAGAGGATTTCGAGCTCAATTACCCCGTGGGGGACGCCGTTTTGCACTCCGCGAAAGCGGTGATCACCGCGGCGCAGTGCGGCGTGGGCACGGTGATTTGCGACGGAGAGCTGATTTTATCCGTCTGTCTGTTGCAAAAAATCGAAAACAGTGATATATTAAAAGAGACGAGGATTTTCCCCTTCCGCATGGAAGCGGAGGCGGAGGACGCCCTGCCGGCGTTCGCGGCGGACTGCGAGGCGGCGATCAAGGGGCTTTCCATCGGCATCAACGTGGACGAAACCACCGGCAAGAGCGCGGTGCGCGTCAACGCGGAAATCGCCCTCGACGGCAGTTATTTCGAGGAGAGCGAGGCGGAATACGCCGCCGACTGCTACTCCCCGCAGTGCGAAGTGAGCTTTGCCAGAAACGAAATCGCGGCGCGGTGCCCCTCGGGCGAAAAGTGCATGGAAAAGCGCGTGAACGGCAGAGGGGCGTTTCTGAACGGGCTGGAAGCGGGCACGCGGCTGATGTGCTGCGCCGACGAAAAGGTGACGCTGACCACCGTCACCGCCACCGACAGCATCGCCGTGGAAGGCGTGTTGGAAGCGACGGCGTTTTGCAAGGACATCGAGGGCAAGGTGTTTTCCGTGGCGCTGGAAGCGCCCTTTACCGCCACGCTGGATTACGACGTGGGCGACGGCGATTACCGCGTGGACGCGGCGGCGTGCGAATGCGGCGCGCGGGTGTCCTCGCTGGAAAGCTTCGATATGGACGCGCTGGTGAAATTCCGCGTGCGCACCTATCGCAAGGCGTCGCTTGCCGTGGTGGGCGAGGTGGAGGAAGGCGAGGAAAAGAAACCCGCGTCCGCGGCGCTCAGCGTGTATATCCCCATCGAGGGAGAGGAGCTTTGGGACGTGGCGAAACGCCTCAATTCCTGCCCCGACGCCATTTCGGCGATGAACCCCGATTTGTCCTATCCGCTGACGGGCGGCGAAAGAATCGTAATTTACAGACAGGAAAAGAAAGAGTATTGAAAAAAACGAAGGTAATCATCCCCGCGAAAATCAATCTTACGCTCGATTTGCTCGGCGTAAACGGGGGTTATCACGAATTGGAATCTTTGGTGGCGTCAATCGATGTGGTTGACGCCGTTACCGTTTTCCCCAAAAAAAGCGGGGAAATCGGACTCAGGACAAAAGGGATCCCCTGCCGCTGTCCGAAGGAAAAAAACAACGCCTACAAGGCGGCGCAGGCGTTTTTTGCCGAACACGACGGCAGTGCGGATATCGTTATCGAAAAGAATATTCCGCTCGGCGGCGGGCTTGGCGGTTCTTCCGCCGACGCGGCGGGCGTGCTCAAGGCGTTGGGCATCATGTACGGCGAAAAAAAAGAGAATACGGAGCGGCTTGCGGAAAGCGTGGGCAGCGACGTGAAATATATGCTGAGCGGCGGCTATGCCGTCATGCGCGGCAGGGGCGAAAGGGTGGAAAAAATCGAAAGCGGTTTATCTTTGCCGCTGTTGGTGCTCGTTTCCGATTACCCCGTAAAAACGGCGGAATGTTACCGCTTGTGCGACGAGCTGGGGCTGTGCCCCGTAAACGGCACGGCAAAGGCGGTAAAAAGCCTTTTATCGGGGGATACGGCGGCGCTGAAAGCGAGCTTGTTCAACGGCATGACGGAGGCGGCAAAGCGGCTGAACGGGCAGATAAGCGGCAATCTGGCGGCGCTGGAAAGCGCGGGCGGCGCGGCGGCGATGAGCGGCAGCGGCGGCACGACCTTTGCGGTGTTTGAAACGGAAACGGAGCGCGATTGCGCGTATCGAAAGCTGTTTCCCGCGTTCGGGGACAAGCTGATCAAATGCAAAACGATATAAAAGATAAAAGGAAACCCGCTTGCAGAATTGCAAGCGGGCGTTTTAATCTTCTTTTCCGAAAAGATAATCCAAAGATACTTCCAAATAATCGGCAATTTTACTGATTATTTCCATCGACGGTTCATTGTGGTCGTTCAGCCATTCCGAAAGCGTACTCTCTTTTACATTCAGCGCTCTTGCCAAATCGATTTGTTTTTTCCCTTGCGATTTCAATTCTTCTTTAACGCGTATTCCAAAAATTTTCATGATTGCTCCTTATAATTCATATTATATAAATTTTTTTAACAAATTGCTTGACACTTCATATTTTATGAATTATAATTAGTTCATAAAATATGAAATTCAAAGGAGCAAAAATGGAAGAAGAAAAGAAAGCAAGAACATGCTGGAGATGCGACAGCTACGAGCCGTATTTTACGAAGACGTATATCGGAATAAAACGGGAAAGAGTAGGGTATTGCATGCGAAAAAGAGAAATCGTAAAAAAAGATACGCCTGCGTGCGAAGCATTCTGCGGGAGAAGGGCACGGGATATCAGTCGGAGAAAGGACTGCGCGCTGAGGGCTCTGGGAGGGATAGCGCAGGATATGAACGTGTTAAAGACAATTTTGTGCGACGAAACGGAGGATCGGGCGGAAGCGTTAAGGCAGACGACGTCAGAACTGAAATATTACTTAAAAAAATACGAAGAGACGAAAAACAAATAAAACAGCGGCGGGCGAATTTTTCGCCCGCCGCTGTTTCTTAATTCTTTTTGAAGTTTTTGCAACCGTGCACGGCAAACGGCATTGCGGGGGCAAAGAGCGCGGCGTACCGTTCTTCGCCGACGGCGGATTTTAAAATCGCAAGCTCTTCGTTTGTATATTCCGAAGCGTCGGTTTCGCCGATAAACACGTCGGCGTTTTCAAACGACACGTTGTCGGCGTTCCGCAGTACAAAGCCGTAGGGCAGAGAATAGGCGTGCGTAATCATTTCGTCGTAATCGTCCGCCCACTTTTTGGGTTTCGGCGTAATTTCAAAGGCGCAGTTTTTCACCGTTACGCCGTCGATTCTGCCGTTCTTTTCCGCATAGAAATATCCGCCGCCGTTGCCTTTGAAGCGCAGATTTTCCACCGTTACGCCGGAAAGCGTTCCTTCGCTTGCGGTAAAGCAGAGCGCCGTGCCGCAAAAGGATTGCTCCATCACGATATCTTTATATAAAACGTCGCTGATATCCCCGTCGCAGGCGTTGATGAGGAGCGCGGCGCACCCTTCGCGCACGCGGCAGTTTTCTACGGTCACGTTCTTTACGTACGCCCCCGTGTTTCTGCCGTAAATCACGTCCAGATCGAGCCCCGAATAAATGCGTATCGCGTGAATGGACGTTTCCAGCACGCAGTTTTTCACCGTCACGTTTTCGCACGGCTTGCCGTAGGCGCAGTCCACCGCCACGCAGTCGTCCCCGCAGTGAAAATCGCAGTTTTTCACGAGCACGTTTTTGCAGGAAGAAAAATGCAGTCCGTCGGCGCTCGGCTGGTCGTAGTCGTTGCGCACCGTCATGCCGTCGAACGTCAGATTTTCGCAGCCCAAAAACCAGCCGGAAAAGCACGGCGCTTTTTCCACTCGCAAGCCTTCCGCGAAAAGATTTTTACATTTTTTAAATAGCAGCATCTTCGGGCGGGGGCGTACGGGGCGGCGCCACGTTGCGGGCTGGCGGAAATAAAAGGGCGCGTATATGGAATTTTCGTCGGTGATAATGCTCTCGAGCGGCTCGGGGCGGCAGTACGCCTTATCGTCGGCGGCGAGCGTGCCGCCTATAATTCGTATGTTTTCCGCGCCGAACGCGTATAGCAAGCCGTACTGCTCCCTGCCTTCCTCGGGGAAAAAGTAGGGGCTGGGGTGGCGGTCGTGCCGGCTGTCTTCATCGTAATCGGCGGCAATGTAGTCCGCCGCGTTCAAGGAAGCAAGCAGCCGCGCGCCCGCCGCGAAGCGCAGCGTCGCGTTGCTCGGAATTTGCAGCGTGCCCGTTACGTACGTGCCCGCGGGGAAGTAAATTTCCCCGCCCCGTTCGATCGCCGCGCGAAGAAAAGCGGTGTCGTTATTTTTTCCGTCGCCTTTCGCGCCGAAGTTCTTTACGTTGATCATGAATTTTCTCCTTGAATCTTTATCCGTTACAGTTTAGCAGAACGCCGCGCGGCTGTCAACCCCGCGGAAAAAGTTTTCGTGTTTAAGGTATAAATGAAAGAATATGCGGCAATAACAAGGGCGTGAGGAGAAAGACGATGAAAAAGATCTGCATAATTTTAATGATGTTCGCCATAATAGCATTAGGCGCGTTCGCGGCGATAAACAGCCAAAGCACGCACACGGAATATTTAAGGATACATATCCGCGCGGATTCCAACGAGGAAGCGGCGCAGGCGGTGAAATACGAGGTCAAGGCGGCGGTGGTGGAATACCTCACGCCCTATCTCGCGGAATGCCGCAGCAAAGCGGCGGCGGAACGGACGCTCAATGCGCATTTAACGGATATCGAGCGCACGGCGGACGCCGTGCTGTCGGCAAGGGGATTTTCCTACCGCTCGAAAGCGCGCGTCAAAAACGAGGAATTTCCCACGCGGGTATATGAAAACTTCACGCTCGAACAGGGCTTTTACGACGCGCTCATCATCGAATTGGGCTCGGGCAAAGGCGATAACTGGTGGTGCGTGGTCTATCCGCCGCTCTGTTTCACGGGGGGCGAGTGCGGATACGTTTACAAAAGCAAGATTTTAGAAATCATAGAGAACTTCAAAAAGAAAAACTGACGGAGGAAACATGAAAAGAAGCATAAGAATTGCCGCCGTATTCGTCACCGTATTCACGCTGGGCGTCGCCATGGCGGGGGTTGCGGGGACGATCGCAACCGCGCCGACGACGGTATACGCGGCGGTATTGCAGCAGGGCAGCAGAGGGAACGACGTTACCACCCTGCAAAAGAAATTGAAAAACTGGGGCTATTACAGCGGCTCGGTGGACGGAATTTTCGGCGCGAAAACGAAAGAAGCGGTGAAATATTTCCAGAGAAAGAACGGGTTGACGGCGGACGGGATCGTCGGCAAAAAGACGCTCGCCGCGCTCGGCATGAGCACGGGCGGTTCGTCGTCCTCGTCGTCCGGCTCGTCGTCTGCGGCGGGGTATTCCGACGCCGACGTCGCGCTGCTCGCGCGGCTCATTCACGCGGAAGCGCGGGGAGAAAGCTATACGGGGCAGGTTGCCGTGGGCGCGGTGGTGCTCAATCGGGTGAGGAGCTCTTCCTTCCCCAACACCATTGCGGGCGTTGTCTATCAGCCGTACGCCTTCACCGCGGTCAACGACGGGCAGATCAACCTTTCGCCCGACGCCACTTCGCGCAAGGCGGCGATCGCCGCCATGAACGGCTGGGATCCCAGCTACGGCGCGCTTTACTATTATAATCCCGCGGTGGCGACCAGCCAGTGGATTTTTTCGAGAAAGACGACGGTGGTCATAGGCGACCACGTTTTTGCGATATAACGGAGGAATAACGATGGAAGACAAGAAAAACAGCGCGGTTGTGAAGGCCGAAAAGATCGCCGACGCGCGGACTGCCGTCGAGCGCATGGACGCGGAACGCGCCGAAGAAGCGCGCGTATCCGCCGAAAAACAGCGTGCCGACGAGCGGGTTGCCCGCGCGCGGGAAAAACAGATGAAAAAAGACGAAAAACTGCGCCGCAAGGCGGAGGCGAAACGCGCCGAGGAGGCGCGCAAAGCGGAAAAACGCGCGGAGGAACTGCGCGTAAAGCGCGAAGAGGAAGAGAAAAAAGCGGCGCAGTACCGCGAAAAGAAGGAAAAAGAACGCCGCAGGGAACAGATAAAAGAGGAAAATGCCCGCGAAAAGCAGAAGAGAAAGAACCGCCGCAGCAAGCAAGGGTTCGGCGGCTGGCTGGCGGCGGTCATCTCCCTCGGCGTAACGGTGCTGGTGCTCTCTTCCGTGCTGGCGATGAACATTTTAATGCCCTCGCCCAACGACAAGGCGCTCACCGCCATGTACGAAAAATCCTATTACGACACGCTCACCTATGTGAACAACATGGATAACAGCTTGTCGAAATCGCTGGCGACCAAGGACGGCGCGGCGCTGCAGGAATATTTTTCCGATCTCGCGGTGCAAAGCGAGCTTGCGGAAAACGACATCAACCGCCTGCCGCTCCGCGACGAGGCGAAGTATTATACCACCAAGGTCATCAACCAGATCGGCGATTTTTCCAAATATCTCAATAAAAAGCTCATCGACGGCGAAACGCTCACCGAAGCGGACGTTGCGGGGCTGAAACAGCTTTACGAGGCGAATAAGCAGTTAAAGCAAAGCCTCGCGCAGATCACCGCCAATATGGGGGACAATTACGATTTTTCCAAGCTGGAAAAGGACGGGGATATTTTAAGCGGCATGGAGGAGTTGCAGAACCTTTCTGCGGAATATCCCGAACTCATCTACGACGGGCCGTTTTCCGACGGTCAGCCCAAGGATAAAATCAAGGGGCTTTCCGGCGACGAGGTGACGGCGGAGCAGGCGAAAGCGCGCTTTATCGAAATTTTCAACGCCTACGGCATCACCGAGGTGGAGGAGGCGGGGGAAACGAGCGGACTTTTCGACTGCTATAACTTCTCCGCGCAGAGCGACGGCGCGCGCCTGTTCGCGCAGATCAGCAAAATCGGCGGACATCTCATTTTGTTCGATCATTTTAAGGACTGCTCGACGGAAAATTACGACGGCGAGGATCTCATTCCCGTCGGCAAGGAATTTTTGGAGGGCATCGGGCTTGAAAACATGACGTGCGTGTGGGCGAGCAGCTCCCGCGCGGTAACGAGTCTGAATTTCGCTTACGAGGAAAACGGCGTCATCGTGTATTCCGATCTGGTGAAGCTCACCGTCTGTCAGCAGACGGGCAAGGTGACGGGCATGGAGGCGGTGCCGTATTACACCAACCACGCGGCGCGGCAGATGCCGAAAGCGGCAATCACCGCAAAGCAGGCGGCGGAAAAGGTTTCGCCTTCGCTGGAGATCACGGGCACCCGTCTGGCGTATATCCCGAAGGGGGAAAAGGAATGCCTTGCCTATGAATTCAAAGCGGAAAAGGACGGCGAAATTTACTACGTGTATATCGACGCGGGAACGGGGCGTCAGGCGGAAATGTTCCGCGTGATCGACACCGACGACGGCACGATGCTATTGTAATCGCAAAAGAAAAGCGGAAAATCCGCTTTTTCTTTTTTTAAAATTTTTCGTTAAAATCCGTTGACAAAGCGGTTTTGTTGTGATAAAGTAAAGAAAAACAAGAACAAACCTGCGAGACGGGGGAGTAACTTAAACAAATGCTTTCAGAGAGCTTCGGGGCGGTGGAACGGAGCAGCGGCGTTTAAGCGAATGGGCCGTTGAGGGCGGGCGCGAAACGATGGGAGTAGCGTTCGACGTAACCTTGCGTTAAAGGGAACCGTATGATGGTACGGGCAGAGGCGGAGCGTTCCGCGAATTTGGGTGGCAACACGGTAGAAAATCGTCCCAAACGGTTTTTACCGTGTTTTTTTATATTTCGGAGGCAGGTATCATGCGTATTTTGGATTTTCGATGGCGCGCGAAAGGGTAATTAAAACGCTTTGCAAAATCGAATTATAAAGGAGAAAAAAACAATGATCAACAATAAAAAAATACCCACAAAAATATATCTGAGCGAAGAGGAGATGCCCAAAGCGTGGATGAATCTCCGCGCCGCGATGAAGGAAAAACACGAACCGTTTTTAAATCCCGCCACCTTGCAGCCGTGCACGGCGGAGGAGCTTTCCAAGGTGTTCTGCGCCGACGTGGTGGAACAGGAACTCGATCAGGAAAACTTATTTATTCCCATTCCGGAGGAAATCCGCGAGTTTTACAAGATGTACCGCCCCTCGCCGCTGACGAGAGCGTACTTTTTGGAAAAACTGCTCGATACCCCCGCGGAAATCTACTATAAATTCGAGGGGAACAACACTTCCGGCTCGCACAAGCTCAACAGCGCGGTGGCGCAGGCATACTACGCCAAGCAGGAGGGCTTGAAATCGGTAACCACCGAAACGGGCGCGGGGCAGTGGGGCACGGCGCTTTCCATGGCGTGTTCCTTCTTCGGGCTGGATCTCACGGTGTATATGGTGAAGGTCAGCTATCAGCAAAAACCCTTCCGCCGCGAGGTGATCCGCACCTACGGCGCGAACGTCATTCCCTCTCCGTCGAACACGACGGAAGTCGGCAGAAAAATCCTCGCCGAGTTTCCCGAAACGGGCGGTTCGCTGGGGTGCGCCATCAGCGAGGCGGTGGAAAAGGCGATGCACACCCCCGACAGCCGCTATCTGCTCGGCAGCGTGCTCGATCACGTGCTGCTGCATCAGTCGGTCATCGGTTTGGAAAGCAAAATCGCCATGGATAAATACGGTATCCGGCCGGATATCGTCATCGGCTGCGCCGGCGGCGGCAGCAACCTCGGCGGTCTGATCACCCCCTTTATGGTGGATAAGATCAACGGCAAGAACGACATCGATTTCATCGCGGTGGAGCCCGCGTCCTGCCCGTCGCTCACCCGCGGCAAATACGCGTACGATTTCTGCGACACCGGCAAGACGACGCCGCTCGCCAGAATGTACACGCTGGGCAGCGGATTTATGCCCAGCCCCAACCATGCGGGCGGCTTGCGGTATCACGGTATGAGCCCCATCGTTTCCAAGCTCTATCACGACGGGTACATGCGCGCCGTGTCGGTGGAGCAGACGGAGGTGTTCAAGGCGGCGGAAATGTTCGCGCGGGTGGAGGGCACGCTGCCCGCTCCCGAATCGGCGCACGCCATCAAGGCGGCGATCGACGAGGCGCTCAAGTGCAAAGAGGCCGGCGAAAAAAAGGTGATTCTGTTCGGCTTGACGGGTACCGGCTATTTCGACATGACGGCGTACGGCGCGTACAACGACGGCAAAATGAACGACTATATCCCCACCGAGGAGGATCTGGCGCGCGGGTTCGCGTCTTTGCCCGATATTCCGCAGAACAAGGGAATTTAATCATTGGAATAAAAAGGGCGCGCCCCCGTGCGGGGGGCGCGCCCTTTTTTTTATTGCAGAGAATCGATATATTTTTTCCGCACGGCGTCGTATACCGATTGCGGAATTTCTTCGGCGGACGCCGAGGAGGACGGGAGCAGCTGTTCGCCCGCAACTTTTTTATCGCAGCAGCGCGTGTCGTTGCGGAATCGTTCGCGCACCGATTTGTCGCGGAAATTCGGTATCTCCATGCTTGCGCCGCCCGACAGCGCGGAAAAATGCGCAAACATGCCGATAAACGCCATATCCAGCGCCTCGTAAACGTCCGCCACGTCCGCGGGTTCGCCCCGTATCGCCCGAACGAAGTTTTCCATGGTGAAGTAATCCGAGCCGTAATGCCCGAAGGAAAGCCGCGCGTCGGGATTGCCGTTATCTTCCGCGACGCGGTAGTCCGCTTCCCGTTCGTTGCCGAATTTGCCCGATTTCGGTTCCCCGCCGTCGGGAGAGGGGAAGTATTCCGCCCATTCGCCGTCGGGGTGCGCCGCAGTGTCGTTTTTCAAATAGATTTTTGAAACGGAAGCCGAGCCGGCGTTTTCCCGCTGGCTTTCCGCCCTGCCTTTCGTGCCGTACACGCTGTACCATACGGAATTTTTAACCAAAGACAGCGCGTGCAGGCTTTTAACGATGCCGCCGTTTTCCAGCGTGATCATCTCCACCGCGCCCGCGCCGCTTTTCGCGCCCATGGAGCGGCTCCGCTCGTCGGGCGGAATTTCAAACCCCGTCACCTTTACGGGGCGCAGTCCCGTGATGTGCAAAAGCGGTCCCGCCGAATGCGTGCAGTAAAAAAACGCGCTCATCGTGTTGCGCCAATGCTCCGGATCGCCGTACGTGATGTTCGGCCATATCGGTTCGCAGTTGTGCACGTACTCGCCTTCGCCGTATTCAAACGTGCCTAAAACGCCGTTTCGGTATAATCTCTTCATTTCGAGCGTTGCGGGAAAATAGCAGTAATTTTCCCCGTAGACGTAAATTTTCCCGCTTTTTTCCACCGCCTCGACGAGCTTGACGGCTTCGGCAAGCGTTTGCACGGGCAGCACTTCGCTGAACACGTGCAGTCCCTTTTCCAGACAGCGCACGGCGAACGGCGCGTGTTCGTTGGCGTAATTCGCCAATACGACGGCGTCCATGCCGTGCGATAAAAATTCGTCGAAATTATCGTAAAGCTTTGCGGAGGAAGAAACCTCGTTCAACGATTTTTGCACGGCGGCGCGCACCGTTTCGCTGCGATCGCAGATTGCGACGACTTCCGTTTCTCCGCCGTTTTGCAAACACCAGTCTATCATGGATTTTCCGCGAAATCCGCCCAACACCCCGATTTTGATTTTTTTCATAAAATATTCCTCCCGAACGGTCGTAATCAGTATATCGCGTTTTTTCGGTTTGCGCTATGGAATAAATCTATTAAAGTATGGATTTTTTATCGTTTTATCTTTACAACGGCGAAGATATTTGCTATATTGAAAAAGAGGGAATTTATGCAAAACGAACAAGCGTGCGCGGCGCGCCGCGCGTTGGCGGAAAAGGTGGCGGAATATATCGACTTGCATTTTACGGAGAAGATATCGCTTTCTTTTTTCAGCGAAAAATTTCATTTCAACGCGAATTATATTTCCTATACCTTCAAGGAGTTTATGGGGACGGGGATCAGCCGGTATATCCTGAAAAAGCGGATGGAAAAGGCGTGCGGGCTGCTGACCGAAACCGTGCTGTCGGTGAAGGAGATCGCCGAACAAACGGGGTACGAGGACGCCTTGTATTTTGAACGCGTGTTTAAAAAATACGCGGGTATGCCGCCGACGGAATATCGCCGCAAGGGCGGAAAATCCTCGGTGTTCGACGCGTTTACGCGGCAATTTTACAGATAAAAACGCGCCCCGTACGGAGGCGCGTTTTTAATAATCGCTGATGCCGAGCAGATAATCGGCGGAACAGTCGAACGCGGCGGCGAGCTTTACGATGTTTGTCGCCGTAGGCTCGCATTCTCCCTTTTCCCAGCGGGCGATCATCGACTGACTGCACCCGATTTTGAATGACAACTGCGCTTGCGAAAGTCTTTTTTCTCTCCGCAGCTCGTATATTTTTTTGCCGATGTTCATGTTCCGTCCGCCCGATATAATCATATTATATAATTCATTATACAAAAATATGAGTTTTCTCATTGACATTATGAGTATACTCATATATAATGGAAGCGGAGGGAGAGATATGCAAAATTATTTCAGAATGCAAAACCGCTTTTTTATGTTTATTTTGATCGGCGTGCTCGGACCGTTTTATTTGCTATGGTGGACGGCGGACGTGCAAAATTCTCTGAGGAGAGCGGAGGGGAAAGGGCAGAGCGGAAGCGCGGCGGTGTGGCTTTGCGTGCTTACCTTCGGCATTTACGGCATCGTCTGGCAGTTTCAGGCGTGCAAGGCGATCGGGCGTTTGGGCGGCGCCGACCTGCGGGCGGCGCACGTGTGTTCGTATCTGCTGTTTTTGTCGGGCATCGTCGTGATGCCGTTGCTGATGCAAAGGGAAATCAACTGTTTTGCCGAAAACGGGTTTAAGGGCGGTTTTCTCGGCTGAACGAAACGGGGCGCGATTTACCGCGCCCCGTTTTTATGTAATTTTAAAAACGCAGACATTCGCCCGTTTCGGCGTCCTGAAAAAGCATCCAGAACCCGTCGCCTTTCATTTCGAAAATCGAAAGGGGAATAAAGGTGCAGTGCCCCGCGAGCTCCTTCGGCGGGGCGGGGGCGTACGTTGCCGGCACGCCGTAGCATATGTATTTCGGTTTGCCCTTTTCCTCCACCAGCCCCACGAGGTAATACCCGCCGCCGTAATCGATTTTCACCCAGCGGCTTTCGGGCACGGTGCTTTTCAGGCAATCCTCCTCGGGATTTTCCGAAAAAATTCTGTCGAGTTCATCCTTGACCTTCAGGTAGTAGCCGCTTTCGCAGTTTTTGCCGAAAGCAGCGTTCGTTTCATCATCGCGCAGCGGCGGCGTTTCTTCTTCTCCGAAACTTTCCTCTTCGCCGCCAGCGTCAGCAGCGAAAGCCGGCTCAGATACGTTTTGTTCATCTTCTTCTCCTTTGATGGCGAGTTCGCCCATGTCGGCGTCCTCGCTTAAATAATAGTTTTCCGTGGCTACGGCGAGGTCGTCGTAGACCTGCGGCGGTTCTTTTTGCGTTTCTTCAGGTTCTTTTTCCGCAGCCGCCGCCGATTTGACAAGTTTTTCATCGATATACTCCAGCAAGTCGTCGGCGGTGTAGCCCGTCTGCGCCGTGCCGAACAAAACGGGCACCGCGCGTTCTTTTGCAAAGGCGATCAGGCACGCCATACCGCTGCGGCATCGCGCGGGAAATTCCGCCCCGCGGGAATAGGGGGTTACGCCCAGCGGCAGGAAAAACTTGTTTCCGTCCGCAAAGAAAAACGCCGCGTAAAACTCCCCGTCCGAAACCCCCGCAAAGTTGATCAGCGAAAGGTTCGCCTGCGTTTCATTCCGGTATTCTTCGGCGCGCACCATGCCGCTCACCGGCTGTCCGTTTGCCGAAAATCCCCGCGTAACTTCCTTTAATACGATGAATTTTTTGATATAATCCATATCCTTCCCGCTCCGCCGCCGTAAAGGGGACGACTTTATTTCAGTATATGCTCTTGAAAATAATATATGATAACGAAAGTCGAAACGGCGGAAATTCGCCGCGAAAAGGTCGTTTAAAGTCGAAAACGCGCGCGGAAAAGGCGTTGCGCGCGCCCGCGTTTCAAAGAAAAAAAGCCGAACAAAACACTTTACATTTGCCTTTTTACGTGCTATAATGTACACTGAGAAACGATAGGAAATTTGAAAAGTTTTTTCTCGTTTTGCCGTTTTCGCGCCGTGTTTTGCGGGCGCAAACGCCGAAAAGAGGGCGAAACCGCCGCTCTTTCCAACCGTTAAAAATATATTTATATAGGAGTTAAGAAAAATGACAAGCAACAAGAAAGTATTGGCGTTTATCGAAGAAACCAAGGCTTTGTGCGATCCCAAAGAAGTCGTTTGGGTGGACGGCAGCGAAGAACAGCTCGAAGCGTTCAGAAAGCAGGCCGTGGAAGAAGGCATTTTAATTAAATTGAACCAAGACGTTCTGCCGGGCTGCTATTTGCACCGCACCACGCAGAACGACGTTGCCCGCGTGGAAGGCAGAACCTACATCTGCTCCAAGAAAAAGGAAGATTCCTCGCCCATCAACAACTGGATGGAAACGAGCGAGGCGTACGACATGCTCAACAAGCTCTTCAAGGGCTGCATGAAGGGCAGAACGCTGTACGTCATTCCCTATTCGATGGGCGCCGTCGGCTCCAAGTTCTCCAAAATCGGCATCGAACTCACCGACTCCATCTACGTCGTGCTCAACATGGCGATCATGACGAGAGTGGGCAAAAAAGTGCTCGACGTGCTCGGCGACGGCGATTTCGTCAAGGGCTTGCACTCCTATGCGGAACTTTCCGAAGAAAAGAGATACATCTGCCACTTCCCCGAAGACAACACGATCATCTCCATCAACTCCAACTACGGCGGCAACGTGCTGCTCGGCAAAAAGTGCTTTGCGCT
>QAKE01000022.1 GCA_003343995.1 Bacillota bacterium | reverse complement strand
GTTTTGCCTTTGGTTTTCCCCTTTGCGAGCACTGCGGCAAAAAACAACGCCAGCACGATGGTGACCGCCGTTACGACGACGATGAGAAACAGCGTGTTGAGCGCGGAATTCCAAAAGGCGGAATCGGAAAACAACACGCGGTAGTTTTCAAACCACTGAAAGGTTTTTTTTGCGTCGATCGAGCCGTTCCATTTTAAAAGCGAGGTATAAAACATGTTGAACACCGGCACGATGACAAAAAGTAAAAACAAAATGAGCGAAGGCAGCACGGTGAGCGCGATAAAAATATTGCGCTGGCGGTTGTCCTTTCGCACCGTAGTGAGCTTTACTGCGGTATTTTTAGCGGGATTTTTATTCATGGTAAATCTCCTCATTGTAAGCTCCGAGGGAGAATTTCTCCCCCTCGGAGCGCCGTTTGCCTTGCGCCGAAAAAATTTCCGACGACTTTATGCGATGATGTTCTCGCGGTACCGATCGCTTGCGCTTTCCAATCTTGTCACCCATTCGCTCAACAGGTCGTCGATGCTCTTGGCGCTGTTTTCATCGTTGAACACTTTGGTGTTGAGTTCGGTGTATAATACGTCGTTCCATACGAGCCCCGTCACCGGTTCCGTAGAAGCAAACATTCCGACAACCGCGGGATAATCGTTATATACGTCGTAGAGTTTGATGGTCGACGCGGCAATTCCGTTTTCAGCCGCTTTTGCGAGGGCGTTTTTCGTGGGAATGATCGCACCGCTTTCTTCGGCAACGATCTTCGCGCCGGCGTCGCTGTAATAGAAAAGCAGGAACTGTTTCGCGAGGTCGTTATAATCGCCCCTGCTGTGCAGATATACCGTTTCGATAAACGAAGTCACATATCTGCCTTGCGATCCTGCGGGCAGCGGCATAAAGCCCCATTCAAAGCCGGCGGGCGTCGTGCTTGCCATTTCCGCGGGCAGCCAGTCTCCGTTGGGCACAAAGAGCGCCGTCCCCCTCGACGTCTGCGTTACCTGACCGTCTACAACCGACGTTGCGCCGATAACCGATTGCTGATTGCGGGTATAACCGCCTTCCGCACCCGCTTCCGAAACGGTGGTCGGGCTGAGATAATCGCGAAGTCTCACGACGTTGCGCAGACCGGCTTTTACGTCCGTGTCGTTCCAGATATTATCCTTATAAGCAAGCATATCCATAACCTTGCTTGCGCCCGCGCTGTTCGCTACCGCCGCGGGAATAACGCTGTCGAAATAACCCGTTGTGGGATAGGTGAAGAGCGAGGGATGATCGCCGTCGACCTGCGATGCACTATTATTTCCGTTCGCGGCATTCAATTCGTCGCCGAGCAACCAAAACTCGTCCCAAGTCGTAGGCAGCTTGTATTTGCCGTCGGAACCGTCCGCATTGAAACGGGAAGCATCGTACCAAAGCCCCGTCGGAGAATAGAACGCGGGCAGTGTATAAACGCCCTTCGCTTCGCCGTACGGTTTGATCGCATAGTTATTCAGAATCCCGTCGACGAATTTGGATTTCAGCGTTACGTTTTCGCCGGGGATCTGTTCCTCGAGCAAGCTGTCCAGATTAACGAGCATTTCGTTGGAAACAAAATTTTCCGTCAGCCTTGTGCCGCCCATGTTATAGTTAAGGAACATTACGTCGGGATATTTGCCGGTGTTGATTTTGTTCTGCACCTCGCTTACGACGATATCCGCGCCGCCTTGGATGATATTGACTTCCAAATCTTCGAGATCGTTCGCCGCGAGATAGTTCTTCCACGCGTCGGTTTTCTTAAATTCGTCAACAAGCTCCTGCACGTAGGTTGACCCGCGTCCGCCCGACAAAAAGGCGATCGTAAAGGACTCGTCTTTTTTCGCGCACCCGACCATGCCGAGCGTGCCGAGACCCAAAACTGCCGCGCACAAAAGCGCAATGATTTTCTTTTTCATAACATCCTCCTTTTTATGCATCGCTGCATTTCTTGACACTATTGTAATACGGATCGAATGACAATACAATGCATATATTGCGGGGTTTTATATTGATATTGCGGTAGTTCTGTTAAGCGTAAACAAAAACTAAAAACATTTTTCATCTTGACAAGCCGGTAAAATATGGTATAATAAAAATATGAGCAATATTCGATATGAAATTTCCGACTTAGAAACGGTTAATTTTCAGCCCAAATTATTATATCTTTCCACCTCTAAATACGGAACGGACTGGCACTCTACCCCACATTATCACCCCTTTTCGGAACTGATGTTTATCCTTAACGGAACGGGCACTTTTTTGCTGGACAATCGTGTTTACCCCATCAAGCGGGGAGATTTGATCATCGTCAACCCCAACGTCATTCACACGGAATATTCCTCCGCGGAAACGCCGCTCGAATACGTGATTATAGGCGTGGAAAACGTAGTATTTGACACGCTATCCGACAAAAAGGAAACAGATGATAACGACCTACCCCCCCCCCCGAACGATTTTTCACTTTTTCACACACTACGACAAGACGAATTATTATTTGCAGGAGCTGAACGGGGAGCTTTTGAACAAGCGCGCCAATTACCAGAAAATGGCGCAGCACCTGACGAATATTCTGCTTTTATTCATCATGCGCCACACCAATCTCACGGCGAAAGGCGTGACGGAAGAGCACCGCTATATCAGCCGCGAATGTGCCTTCGTAAAACAGTATATCGACGAGCATTACGCCGACGAGATCACTTTGGACCTCTTGGCAAAGCAGGCGTTTGTGAACAAGTTTCACCTCATTCACGTTTTTACCGAACAGCTCGGCGTATCCCCCATCAGCTATCTTATCGAACGCAGAATAAAGGAGGCGAAATTTCTCCTCAAAAAAACCTATATGAACGTTACGGAAATTTCCAAAGCCGTCGGCTTTTCCTCCCCCGCGTTCTTCAGCAAGCGGTTCAAAACCTCCGTCGGCTGCACGCCGCTGTTTTACCGTAAAAACGGCGATTGCTGAGCGGCACGCAACAATCGCCCCGTTTCCTTCATACAATGAAATAACGTATGGAGGAACAATATGGCTAACGCAGACAAATTTTTGATCGGAGGCAACGACGAACACGGACTCAATCCCCCCACCTTGGGAAAACGGACGCCCGTCATGCCTTACATAAACCGCAGTTTTTACGAAAACGAATTCAACCGCCCCGCAAAGTATTATTTTTTGATCGCCTGCCTGAGAACGGGCTTCAACGTTTACGACGTAAAGCCGGAAATGAACGACGTTTCCATCAGCGAGCGCGTTCGGAGGGTAAACGCGGCGCGTCTGGACGCGGTGCTCACGTACGCATACAACGCGGCGGGGAACGATACGCAGTTTTCTTCGGCGCGCGGACAGCAGGTGTTCTATTCGCGGGAAAACAGATATTCCGCCGACAGCCGACTGCTCTCTTACGACGTGTCCGCCGGACTGTCGATGACGACCGGTCTTTACAACCGCGGCGTGAGCACGCTTGCGGGAATCGGCATGCTGCGCTCGGTAAACTGCCCCGCGGCGCTCCCTGAATGCGGTTTTATGACCAATTTTGAAGAGGCGAAGCTGATGGTCGATCCCGATTTTCAAAAACAGTGCGGCGACGGCGGCTGTCTGGGCGTATGCGAGCATTTCGACGTCGATTATACGGAAAGCGTCGATTACTCGTCCCTGCCGACCATCCGCCGCGGAAACCGCGGCACCGCCGTTCAGCTGCTGCAATGCTATCTGAACGTTTACGGCAGCGCGCTTACGCCCGACGGAGTTTTCGGCGCGAACACGCAAGCCGCCGTGGAAAAATTCCAAGCCGAAAACGGATTGAGCGTGGACGGCATCGTCGGCAAAAACACGTGGCAGACGTTATTGATGCAAAAGCCCCTGCCGCTCTTAAAACAGGGCAGCAGAGGCGTATTCGTGCGATATTTACAGCAAAAACTTCTTTCCAAGCTCTATCTCGCAGACAAGGTGGACGGTATTTTCGGCGCAAAAACCCTCGCCGCGGTAAAGGAGTTTCAAACGGAAAACGATTTGGCGGCGGACGGCATCGTCGGGCCGCTCACTTGGGCGAAACTGACGCCCGTCGGCGGCGGGCGCCCGCTGAATCGATAAAAGACGATTTTACCATACGGTGAAAATTTCCGAAAATCCGCATAAAGAAACCGCCCCGAAATTTCGGGGCGGTTTTGCAATTCGTTACGATTTGATCCAACGCACTTCCGCCGCGGAAAGGGATAATTCCGTCGCCTTTCCGCCGATATCGTAAAACACCGTTTTCTGCGGTTCGGCGCTGTTGTTTACGACGGCGTATTTGCCCGTTTCGGGATAATACGTGCACTCGGTGAGCGGATTGGAGGAAAACGCCTTTTTCATCTCCGCTTCCTTGCCGGCGCTCCAATAAAGCGCGCGGTACAAAATACGCGCGTTTTCCGCGCTGTACGGCAAGCCGGCGATATACACGCCGCGCCCCTTTCCGTAAGCGTTTGCCGCCATCTTCACCTCGCCCACGTTGACGCTGCGTTTGAAACGGTCGGAAAACTCGATGTCGAGCACGTCCGTACCGCAGAGCGCATAGATATTTTTCATGCTTTCGCCGTAATCGACGGCGTCCGCGACGTCCTCGGTGATAAAGTGCGGTTTCTTTTCGATATTATACTTATCCTCGCTCAAGGTGAAGCCGATTTCCTTATCGACGCCGAGCACGTCCGCAAGAACGAACGTTCTGCCGTCCTTCACGAAAGCCGTGGGCTCGCCCACGCCGATAAAGCCGTGACCTTCCCGCACCCATTTGCGGAGCGTCGTCACCACCTTTTCGTCGTTCCAGTTTTCGCCGCCGGAATACGCCGTCATCGCGTCGCCGACGTTGATGATCGCGTCGATATCGGCGTCGATGCCCTTCTTCACGTCCTCGAAGGAGAGGAATTTCACGTTTACGGCGAGCCCGCTGAGCGCTTCCAAAATGCCCTGATAGGAATAAATCTGCTGATACCAAAGCTCGTGCGCCACCATGTGACTCATCCAGCTGCGCTGTTCGCCCCAGCTGTTCAGCAGCGCGACGGTGAGCCCGCTATGCGGCTTCGCCTTGCCTGCCGCGTCTACGATGGCGCGGAATTCGTTGCAAATTTCCGTTACCCTGTCCACAAACGTCGGGAACTTCGCCGCCAAAGCGAGATACCCGCCGAAGCCCATTCTGTCGAGCGGTTTGCGCATCATGGCGCGCCGCGCCGTCGTCCAGTTGCGGTTGAGCTCCGCCACCGCGTTTTCCTCGTTGCCCTCAAAGAAGGTATCGGGGAAGAAATACGGCAAAAAGCGGCCTTCGCGGTATTTCACGTGGGGAATTTCCGAAAGCATGCGCACCGTAACGCCACCGCCGACGCTGCCCACGACCGCGTCGAGATTCATGTCTTTGAAATATTTGCCGTAAGGCTCCGCGCCGATCCAGTCGTCGCCCAAAAACATCATCGCCTCTTTGCCCTTTTCGTGCACGATGTCTACGAGTTCGCGCACCGTTTTTGAAACGAAACGGGAAACGAAATCCATATAATCGAGGAATTTTTTGCTCGGCACGCGGAAGGGGTTGGCGTAGCAGCCGCCGTCGATAAAGTCCTCCGCGCGCATCGCGTAGCCGTATTCTTTTTTGAACTCTTCCAAAAGCACGGGGCTCACGGACAAGCCGTAACCGAACCAATCCACGTATTTTTCCTTGCCTTTTTCGTTAAAAATCAAGGTGAATTGATATAAAAACGTCGTAAAGCGCACCACGTTGGTTTCGGGGTGCTCGTCGCACCATTCGCGCATGTGGCGTTTGATGTATTCCGCGGTTTCGGGGAATGCCGGATCGTACATCAGCTGTTTTTCGCACGTCCAGTTATTCGTAAGATAGTTGTATATCTGCACGGGGTGCCAGATGACGAGCGCCATGAAGTTTACGGTATATTCGTGCATCGCCTTCGCGTTTTCGATTTTCACCGTGCCGCGCGCCGCGTCCGCCGTCCAATCGGAAACGAGCTCGCCCGTCGTGCGGTCGATCACTTCCCAATACGCCGTATTTTCCCAATCGGGCGCGATCTGCTGCGCAAAATATCCCTTCATCACGGAAATTTCCAGCACATCGCCTTCGGCGAGCGTGCGTTCGCTCATCAAAAAGGTGCGGTGCGTTTCTTCGGGGTGTTTTTCCCCCCATTTGTTATCGCCGCGCACGATAAAATAGGTGTTGTACACCTTATCCGCAAGCTCCGCAACGTTGGCGGGCAGAACGGTGCCGTCGCAGTCCCGCACGGCGTCCGCTCCCCATTTCGCGGCGATTTCCTTCGTGCCTTCCACAAAACTTTCGTCCGTAGGAATGGTTACTCTGCCTTTCGTGTTCATAAACGTACCTCTTTTTCTTATTCTGCCGACGGCTTGCCAAACGGCAAATTCGCCCGTCTAAGTCAATTATATACCATTTTTTTGCGCATTGCTACAATAATATTGATAAATTTTATCATAATATTGACTTTATTTTGCCCGCCGCGATTGACAACGGCGGCAAAATGCGGTATGCTGTTAGCGTAGGCGAATCGCGCCGATAAATTATGAGCAACGAGATATTGAGTTTCAGAAATCAGACCTTTCAGCTGAATTACAAACTGCTTTCCTACGACAAATCGAAGTACGAAAACGACTGGACGGGCGTATCGCACTCGCACCCGCACAGCGAAATCATCTTCGTTACCGGCGGAGGCGGTTATTTCGTCGATCACGAAAAAAAGCACCGCATTTCAACGGGCAGCGTGATTTTGACCAACCCCTACGTGCCGCACACGGAGCTTTCCCTTCCCGCCCCTTACGATCCGCTGGAATATACGGTGATTTCCTTAGGCGACATCTACTTTTCCTCCGAGGACGAGGACCAGCTGTTCACGCGCAGTTTCGTATACGATTTCGGCAGCCGTTTTCCCGAATTCAAGGCGCATTTAAGCAGAATAGACGCGGAAATCGGCGGCAAAAAATCGCTTTGGCAAACGGCGGTGCTCACCTCGGTGAACGAACTGCTGATTTTGATATTGCGGCTGACGGGACTAAACAATATGCGCACGGAAGAACCGCTTTCCCCCAAAGCCGCGGAACAGACGGTCTGGTTTGTCAAGCGGTATATGGAGCTTTACTTCGTGCGGAACATCACGCTGGACGAGCTTGCCGATAAATTTTTCGTAAACAAATATTATCTGATCCGCGCGTTCCGCCAGACCGTCGGCTGCACGCCCATGCAGTATTTGCAGAAAATACGCGTTTCGCAAGCGAAGGAGCTTTTGACGAATACCGATATGTCGGTGACGCAGGTCGCCGTGCAGACGGGGTTCGCGTCGGCGTCGCACCTCGCGCAATTCTTCCGCCGCTATACCGGAGAAACGCCCTCGGCGTTCGCAAAAAAGCGCGGACAACAGGAAAATTAACGCTATGGAAAATAAAGAGCTGGTAAAAAACATCGCCGATTATTTCGATTATCTTAAAAGCCTTTCTTTGGAAGTGAGTTTTTGCGATATCAAACTTTATTACACGCATTACTTCCCCGCGCTGGTTTCATATAATTCGCACACCAACGGGTATTGCGCGCTCATCAAAAGCCGCCCCGAACTGCATAAAATCTGCATTGAAAAACAGCACGGGCTGATCGACCGCTGCAACAAAGGCGCGTTTTACGGACCTTGCTGGGCGGGCGTGGAAGAATACGTGTTCCCCGTAAAACACGACGGCGAAGTATTGTCGTTTATCAGCGTTTCCGGCTACCGCGGCAAATACCGATTTTCGCGCAGAAAAGCCGAAGCCGTCAAAGAACGGTGCGATTTGAAGGGCGAAGAGCTCGACGCGCGCTATGTTCGGCTGAAAACGCAGCCCGCCGACGAAACACTTTTGAAAACGCTCGTTTCGCCCCTTTGCGACATGTTCGAGCTGCTCTATCTCAAGACGAAAAAAGATCCCGACGACAAAAATTCCCTGCCGCTGAAAAAGATACTCACGTATATCAACAACAATTACGCGTGGAATATCACGCTAGAGGAAATCGCGCGGGAATGTCACTACTCCGAATCGTACGTGCGGCACGTTTTCAAGGAAAAAACCGACACCACCATCGGAAATTACGTGACGACGCTGCGCGTTGCGAAGGCGAAAAACATGCTGAAAAACACCGCGCTTTCCGTGTCGGAGATCGCCGCCGACGTCGGCTACAGCGAGCCGAATTATTTTACGAACGTCTTTCGCAAGGCGACGGGCGTTTCCCCGAAACAATACAGAAAAAACGCGCAAAAATAAAAAACGCCCCCGCACCGCGTAATCCGCCTTTCAGCCGTTCGGCTGTCTGCGGTTCCCTCGGTGCGGGGGCGTTTTCGTTTACTTATACAGTTCTTTATAATGCGCGCAGGCGCGGTAATCCGCGCTTTCGGGATCCTTTGTGCCGAATGCGCACCATGCATGCGGGCGGTAAATGTCCTTATCCTCGATATTGTGCAGCGATACGGGAATACGGAACATGCTCGCCAGCGTAATTAAATCCCTGCCGATATGTCCGTACACGAAGGCGCCGTGGTTCGCGCCCCAATTCGCCATTACGTTGTATACGCTCGAAAAGGCGTTCGTTTCGTTCAGACGCGGCACGAACCACGTGCTCGGCCACGTTCTGTCCGTTCTGTTCAGCAGCGTTTCGTTCACCTTTTCGGGCAGTTCCACCGTCCAGCCCTCGGCGATCTGCATGGTATAACCGATGCCGTCCACCATATTCACGCGCACCAGCGTTACCGGCATTTCCCCTTCCGTAGAATAGGTGCTCGAAAATCCGCCGCCGCGGAAATATCCCCTGTTCGCCGGCGAAAATTCCGTCGCGTTCAGCATGGCGGAAATGTCCTTTTCCGTCACGTTCCACCACTGTTTCATCACGGAATTGCCATTTTCGTCCTTGCTTGCGCCCGTGCCGTCGAGCGCCGCCGCGCCCGAATTGATCAAGTGCATAAAGCCGTTTTTCGCCTTACCCTCCGCTTTCCAGCCGGTGCAGCGCTCCACCGCCGCGGGGCTCCAATACGTTCTCACGTCGGCAAACACGCTCGCCCTGCCCGTCAACAGATTTTCAAACAGCATCGCAAGACCGTTGCAGTTATCGCTCTCCGTCGCCAAGATAAGCGGCTGTTTTTTGCCGTTCCAATCGAACGTGCTGTTTAAGATCGCCTCGGTATAATCGCCGTTCGGCTTATAGTCCGTCCACATACGCTGACCTTGAAATCCCGCGAAGATCGCGTTTCTGCCCAGCGCCTCCTCATGCCTGCCGATTTCGTTCAGCTTTTCGTTGCCGAGCATGATATCTTTTACGATGAGCGTCATCTTCGCCGCGAACTCCCACTGTTTATCCAGCTCCTCGCGCGTGAAATCCTTCTGTTCCCAGATGCCGCCGTTGTGGTCCTTGCCCTCTTTGCAGTTCTTCTTAATCCAGCAAAGCTCCTTTTCGTATTCCGTTTTATCGTAGATTTCCAAATCGATACGGCGCAGAATTTCCGTCATATCCACCCATTCGGCGCGGATGCCGAAATATTTTTGCATCATGTTCGCATCGAGGAAACTTCCGCCGATGCCCATCGCCACCGAACCTATGGAAACGTACGCCTTGTTTTTGATCTGCCCCACGACCAGCGCGCAGCGGGCAAAGCGCAAAATCTTTTCCGCAACGTCGGGCGTGATGCCGCTCATGCCGACGTCCTGCACATCCTCGCCGTAGATGGCGAACGCGGGCAAGCCCCTCTGCGCGTGCGCCGCCATGCAGGCGGCGAGATACACCGCCCCCGGACGCTCCGTGCCGTTGAAACCCCAAACCGCCTTTGTGGTGAGCGGGTTTAAATCCATCGTTTCCGTACCGTAACACCAGCAGGGCGTTACCGTCAGCGTTGCCGTTACGTTTTCCTTTACGAAATATTGTTCGCACTCGTACGCTTCTTTGCCGCCGCCGATGGTGCAAGGGGAAACGACGACCTCCGCCCTCGTTCCGTCGGCGTAAAACACGTTGTCCTCGATGAGTTTTTTCGCGTCCTTCGCCATTTGCACGGTCTGTTCTTCCAAGCCTTCTCTGATGCCGCCCCAGCGGCCGTCGATGGTCGGCCGTATTCCGATTCTCGCTTTCATTTTTTGCTCCTTTTAATTTCGGTATAAATCTTTACCGTTATAGTTATCCAATTTACTGACGATTTGCTTCAACATTCCGCCCGCGCTTTCGATTTTACCCGCCAGAATATCCTTTTCCGTAAACTTTGCAAAGAGAATTTCCTTTGCGCACCGACGGTTTTCTTCCAAACTCTTTTTAAAACAGCCCCTTTCCCTGTCGTATATCGCGTAAATATATCCTTCCCCGTCTTGCGTTCCGTCGGGATACGACACGTCGCACCGCTCGTCCAACAACAGTCCGCCGACAAACGTTTTCCCGTCGTCCAGCGATAATTGCGCCGTTAAATTATTTCTGCCGTTAAAATGAACATGATTGATCAAAAGCACGTTTCCGCTCTTCAGCCTGCGGATAAAAAATCTGGAATTCGGACCTTTGAGTTTACTGTCCTCGCCCTCGGACCATTTTACGCCGTCCGCAGAATGACAAACGCCTATGCCGTACTTGGTACGGACGTACATAGAGATACTGCCGTCGTTCCGCTGCAAAAACATATGCTCGTCAAACCACCGTCCCGGCACGTCCGCGCCGCCGAGACAGCGGAACGTTTTGCCGCAGTCCCTCGTTTCGTAAGCGAACGCAAGGCGATCCTTTCTCTTCGACACGACGCCCTCCATCACGTAAACGTTTTCCGCCCATACCGCCACGGGAAACAGCCATCGCCCGTCTTTCAAAACAGTCGGCTTGTTCAGCATGACGTCGTTGCCGATCGGGAACGGCTTTCCCCATTTAAGAGCTTCGGCATCCGGATCCTCGCAGACGGACGCATACGCGATAAATTCCGGCATGGTGTTCCAAATAAACCACAAACGCCCGCAAGGATCGATCCATAAACAGGAATCGTAACAGCGGCTTGCTTTTCCGTTGTATGCGACGAGAACGGGTTCGCTCCACGATTTTCCGTCGTCATCGCTCTTTATTACCGCGCAAAAATTTCCGTATTCTTCTTTTGTTCCGCCGCTGTAAAACGACGCGAACAATCTGCCTTTACGCGATTTTTCGATGGACGGAATGCCTTGCCACAATCGTTTTTCCGAATAGAATCTTGCCAGCAATCGCTTGGAAACAACTAACATTTACCTCATCCTTTCTATTCTTGCGACTCTCAAGCACAAGCTCGTTCCGTAGGCGCAGGATGCCGCTTCAAAGCGATTGTTTTCGATCTTTATCTTCTCCCCGTTATCCAACCAGCAGGCGTTTTTCGCCTTGACGCCGGCGGGCAGAACGACTTCCCTTGCCCCTACGATTTCCGTTACGTTTTCATCCGATTGCATCTGCACGTCTTTTACGACGATATATTCGTATCGATCGTCGCGCAGAACGACGCAGCCCTCGCACGCCATGTCGGAACGCTTAACGCCGTAGATAAAATTCTTGTTTTTCTTTACCCACTTTCCGATTGCGCGCAGCATCGCCGCGTCGGCGGAATTGACGGCCCCGTTTCCCTTCGGACCGGTGTTCAAAAGAAAATTGCAGTTGCAGGCACGGCAATCCACCAGATCGCCCAGAAGCTCCCTGATCGGTTTAAAGTTGATATCGTCCTTCGCATAGCCCCAATGGTCGTTTAACACCTGACACATTTCCCCCGCGCGCGGACGGTCGGAATTATCTACGAAACGCGGTTTTCCCCGCTCGAAGGTAACGCTGTCGATTTCCGGATGCCCGACTTTGCCGCGCTCGCTCAAGCCCGTATTGTTGATGATCATCGCTTCGGGCTGATATTTGCGAATGGTCTTATAAAGCCTGTCCTCCTGCCAGTCGGCGTCGGGCTTGTTCCACATGCCGTCGAACCATAAACCGCCGATCGGGCCGTAGTTTTTGCAGAGGATTTCCACGCTCGCAATGAGATAGTCGATATACGCGGGGAAATTCTTTTCATAATCGGGATGATGCCAATCGAGCAGCGTGTGATAGAAAAAGGGCACTATGCCGCGCTCGCGGCACGCCTCGACAAACTCCTTAATCAAATCCCGCCCCGCGGCGGAATGCGGCGCGTCGTAATCGGAAAGCCCGCAGGTATCGTAAAGGGAAAACCCTTCGTGATGGCGCGTCGTGAGCGTGATATATTTGCACCCCGCATCCTCAGCGATTTTAACGAGCTCTTTCGCCCAATTCGCTTTAACGCGAAACTTTTGCGGCAATTTTACGTATCTTTCGCGTTCCGCTTCGGTGCAATATATCCAATGCCATTCCCCTTTGCCCAGCACGCTGAACAAGCCGAAATGCACGAATAGTCCGAAACCGAGTTTTTCAAACCTCTCGATGTAGTTCATTCCATTTCTCCCAAACATTTTTGGATGAGGGCATAGCCCTCGGATAAATCGCCGCGCTCGAAAAACGACGGCGCTTTTCCCGTAAAGAATTTAATCCAAAGCGCGGCGGCAGCCATTCTTCCGTAATAAAAGCTCAGATGATATCCGTCGCGGCAAAGGCTGATTCCGCCCTTGTTCACGTTGTAAAAATCGTATCCGCGCAGCTTTTCGATGAGATCGCCCGTTAAAATCGTCTTTAATTTTTCCCTTCGGGAGATCTGCGCATACGTTTCTTTGATTTTACGGTGCATCTCTTTTTTGTCGTTACCGTACCGCGCAAAATCGGGATGATCGCTGCCCGTTTCGTACGCCCACGTTTCGTGCAAGACGATTTCCGCAGAGGTGAATTTTCGGATATAGGCGAGCAGTTTCGTCAAATCCGGATAATAACTTTCCTCTACGCCGGAAAGCCCGCTCACCTGCTGAACGGTGACGAAATCCCACGCTTCCGCCGTAAGCGCTTCCTCGAGAGAAATAGGTTTCACGGTTTCGCCGTTTTGCTGATAGACGTATCCTCTTTCGCCCGTGTCCGCCATACGGCAGTGCGTTTCCAGACTGCACCCGCCGATATAGAGGTTGCGCACGAAAATTTCATCGCACATCGGTTCGATGAACGCCGTCGCATCCAGCGAAAAACTGTTGCCCACCGCCAAAATTTTAATCATCTTTTCCTCCGTTTTTATGTTTACGCTTTGCCGAACAGTTCGGGCGCGCCGACGGCGGAATTCTGCGTGACGTTTTCCACCGTTACGCCGCCGATATCCGCGCCGTCCTCCACGCCGATCAGCGGCACGGCGCAATCGGTTTCGTTGCGCACGATATCCTTGATTGTAACGTTTTCCGACTTCGTTTCCGTCTGGAAATAAAAGAGCGGATAGCGGTGGCTTGCGTCCTTTTTGTATTTTTTCAGCATGGGCGCTTTGGAAACCTCGCAATGCTCCACCGCGATGTTCTCAAATCTGCCGTAAGTACCGTTGCCCATCGCGTAATATTTCGTAAAACCCACGCAATACTGGTAAAACGTGCCCTTTATGTTTCGGATCGTAACGTTGCGCACGCAACGGTTGACCGCCAAAAGCCGCACCGCGCTGTGACAGCCGTAGGTTTCGATATTTTCCACGAGGACGTTTTCGATGTCCCCTTCGATAAACTCGTCGGAGGAAAGCGCCACCATATCGTCGTAACACGCGCCGCTTAAATTGCGGATCACGCCGTTGCGGCAATGCCCGTGGAAATGCAGTCCGTCCATATTCACGGGATACGGATTGCCGTCGTTGTAATCGAATACGATATTTTCCACCGTGAAGGTATCGACGCGCCCGAACCAGCAGCCGTACGTGACGGGATCTTTAAAGGTTACGTCCTTCACCGTAAGCCCCTTCACCCCGCTGAACGCCATTAAAAACCCGAAATAAACGCCGTCGTTAAAACGCGTTGCCGTGCGGATTTTTTCGTCGAAAATCTCCGCCTCGCATTCCGCGTTGCCCGCGTAAATATCCAGCCTGTCGCCTTCGACCTTTCTTACGACGGGGTTGGGTTTTTGATTTAAATTGTTCATATCCCATATTCCGCCGATAAGGGCGATATTTTCCCCGTCGGCTTTGTTTTTCAGCATCAGACAGTCCGAGTGATCCGCAAGGCGGATAACGGCGTCCTTTTCCAAAACGAGCGTTTTGTTCGAGCCGATTTCGAGCGTTGCGGAAATGAGATAATTTTTCTGCGGTTTCGGCAGTCTGATTACGTTTTCCGCCCCGTCGAGCAGTGTTTGGATGGCGAACGTATCGTCATCGATTCCGTTGCCGTATAGTTTATAATTCATCATGGTTTCAGTATACATTATCTCTCCGAAAAATGCAAGAATTCCGCATAATTTCCCCCTTTAAAAAAGGAAGAATTGACAAATGCCGCCTCTTTTGTTATAATGAAAAAAAGGGAGGGCAAAATGAGCAAAACGCCGCTTTATTCCGATGTTAAGCTATGCAAACCCGGCGCGACGGTCGATTACGAAAACGGCACGCCGTGGAAGGGTTCGGAGGTTTCCTTTCAAATCGTAAACTGCGCTTACCCCGTGATGCATAAGCACGAATATTACGAAATCCCCATCGTTACGGGCGACGCGATCTCCCACGTTATGGGCGAAAAACGATATAAAATGGAACGGGGAGACGCATGGCTCGTGCGGCCGTTCGACGAGCACGCCCTGCAAAACGATCCCGAACGGACGAAGGATTACCGCCTTGTCAACTTTATGATCAAGCCGAAATATTTCCTGCGCCTTGCCGCGCTCGTAGACGAAAATCTGCCCGAATACATCGAAAAAAGCGAAATCCCCCTGCGTTTTTCGCTGGACGGCATGGCGCTTTCCTCCCTGCTCAACGACTGCGTACAGCTATTGACCATCGACACGCTGCCTTTGGAAAACAGAAAGGCGCAGTGTAAATTTTTGTTTATGCAGCTGCTTTCGGAATTTTACAATCAGGTTGTCTGCAAAAAACAGCAATATCCGCAGTGGTTCGCCGATTTTTTGACGAAACTGCACAACATCGAGTTCTGCTGTCTGCCCGCGAACGAAATCTGCGCGCAAATGTCCTATTCCTATTCGCATTTCAGCCGCATATTCAAAAATTATACCGGCGTTACGTTGGTGCAGTACATCACCAAAATCAAAATCAACTACGCCAAAGAGCTGTTGCGAAGCACGGCGATGACGACGCTCGAAATATCGAGCCTGCTCAATTACGAATCGTTAAGCCATTTCAACCACACATTCAAAAGCGTTACCGGCAAAACGCCGAGAGAATTTAAAAAGCACTGTTCGGGTTAAATATTCAAAAAAAGGCGCAAACGCGCCTTTTTTCGATTTTTTCGTCTTTTCCTCTCGCGCGGGCTATAACAAGTATACTCCCGCCGCGCTTCGTTGTAAATAACATTCCCTACCGAATGATTGACATATCCTACGATTTCAGAATATCAAACGTTTGACCGCGTCGAAATCCGAAACGGTGTGCACGCAGAGATCGTCCATTCTGCTTTTCAAGAGATTGCCGTCCCGAAAGCCGATGACGGGAAGTCCCGCAAGGCGCGCGGAAAGCACGCCGGCGGAGGAATCCTCCAGCACGACAACCTTTTCGGGATCGAACGCGCCGAAGCTGTTTATCAGTTCGAGATACACCCAAGGATGCGGCTTTGCGGCGAGTTCGCCGACCGTGCCGTATTCCCCCCGCTTGCGGCTGCCGCCGGTGATGATCGCATCGTAAAACCCGACGGGATCGCCCATGCCGAGCGTTCTGAACGCGGAAACGATTTCCGGCACGGCTTTATAAAACAAACCGCTGGTGGCAAGACCGATTTTCACGCCCCGCGCTTTTGCTTCCGTCAGAAACTCCTTCAGCCCCTCGCGCGGTTTAAACGCCTCGGCGTTTCCCCTGCCTTCCAGAATTTCGTTAAGCTCGAATTTCGCGATTTCGTGATAGACCTCGTTTGCGGCGGAAACCCCGCAATCGATGTTATATTTTTTGATGCAATACTCTAAATGTTCGTAGGTGCTGAACCCCGCGATATGCGGAATATCCTCGTCCGCGAAGCAGAAGGAATCGTTTTTCATGATGCGGCGAACGGTAAGCTGCATCAGATACATCCAGAACTCCTCGCTCTTCACCGTCGTTCCGTCGAGGTCCATGAGGAGAATTTCCGCTTTCGGGGTGAATTTCACGTCGGGGACGGAATACGTCGTTTCGATGCCGCACTGTTTCAGCGTACACATCGTTTTGCCGTTCGCCTCGAAAAATTCCGCATTATTGATCTTGTACTCTTTATAATTCGGTTTCATTCGCTCACCGCCGCAAAGTCCGTAAATTTCAATTCTTCCGCCTTCAGCCCGCCCGCGCGGTAAGCCGTCACCTTCACGGTTTTGCCCGCCTCCACGTCGAGATAATTATCGGAATAAATCACCGTTTCGTTATTGTCCGCCGAGATAAACAAATTCTTCAGGAATTTATGCGCCGTAACGGAAATTTCCACCGTATCGCCGGAAATCTGCGCAAGCGATTTTTCGTAATCGCTTACAAACGGGAAATCCTTCCAAAAGAGCGGCGAATATACCGTGGAATAACTCTTGCCGCCGGCTTTCGCCTCCGCGTATAAATAACGGCGGCTGTCGGGTTCGATTTTGCCGAGAGAAACGCGATACACGCCGTTTTCTCCTATCTCGGCGGATATATTTTTCAACGGCTCGCGCACGCCGTCCGCATCGCTCCAACCGACGTCTGCGGAAAATTCCACGGCGGAAAGCGCGTCGTTTACCGCCACGAAATCGGTACCGCCCTCCTTGTTTTGCACAAAGGTGAACAGCAAGGGCGCAAACGAGCGTTTCATGGCGTAATACGCCTGTTTCGGCTCCGTATAATAATTGACGATCGCCCACGAACCCGTCGGCCAGATATCGGAATACATCCAGCCCAAAATCCCGCCGCATTCGCCCTTGTGGCTGCGCGCGTATTCGTATTCCGCGCGAACGATTTCCGCGTGTACCGTCATGCCGCGTTTCACAAACTGTTCCAGCGTTTGCGGTTCTTTATACAAACGGCTCATATAGAGCAGCTCGCGGTCCAAAAAGTCCATGCGGATGGCGGCGTACGGGTTATCCATCAGCCGATCGCGCCAATTGTCGTTGAGCGGCCAGAGCTTATCCTCGGGCATATAGCGGCGCAGGCTTTCGATCGTATCCGGACCGAGCACCGCGCATTCCGACGCGAAGGACACCACCTTTTCCGCCATCAGCGAGCGGTAATTTTCGATCCCCGCCTCGATGCACGGTTCGAGAGAGTTGGCGTGCGATTCGCCGGACGTCATGTCGTTGCCGACGTCCGTAAAGCTGCAGGGGCTTTGCCGCGCGAAGGGGCGCGACGGATCGAGGGTTTTGACGAGTCCGTGCAAAACGTTGTCGATAAAATAGTCGCCGTGCGTGATCTGCAGCGCGTAACTGCCCGTTTTTTCGTTGCCGCCGCACCAATACACGAGCGACGGATGGTTGCGAAGTCTGCGGATCTGGTATTCGCATTCCTTTAAGGTGTTTTCCATCCACGCGGCGTTGTCGTCGGGAATATCCGCGCAGGCGAACATAAAGTCCTGCCACACCATCAGCCCGAGTTCGTCGCAAAGATTGTAGAAAATATCCTTTTCATAGATGCCGCCGCCCCATACGCGGAGCATGTTTATATTGCCGTTTTTGGCGAGAGAAACGAGTTGTTCGTACTTTTCGTCCTCGATCGCGCCGGTAAAACAGCTGACGGGAACCCAATTCGCCCCTTTGGCGAAAATTCTTACGCCGTTGATTTCCAGCTCGTAACCGAGGGTATCGGCGGATTTCGGCTCCTGCACCAGCTTTACTTCCCTGAACGCCAGACGGCCTTCCCTTTCGTCCATCAGCTTGCCGTTCCGATAAAGCTGCACCTTATAACGGTACAGAGGCTGTTCGCCGTAACCCGTCGGCCACCAAAGCCGCGGCGTTTCCATTTTGAAGTTGACGAAATTCTTCTTTCCCGTAACGGGGCGTTCCAAAACGAAATATTCGTCGGAATCGGGTGTTTTTTCCAAATATATCTTCAGCGTGTCGTTCGCGCGTTTACTCGCCGTGCCGTCGATGGGATTGCCGTAAAAATCGGCGGTGGCGCGGATATTGTAGTTTAATTCGGTGAAAACGGTGACGTTTCCGGCGTTATCCGCCGTATAATGCACGTCGTCGATGCGGTACTTGTTTTCCGCGGTGAGATACGCCGCGCCCCACATGCCGTAGCCGCTCATATCGGGCGCCCAGTCCCATCCGAAATGGCACTGCGCCTTTCTCATGAACAAACGCGGCACGTTGAATACGCCGAAATACCCCTCGCAATCGATTTCCTTCATCTTTTCGAGGGTGGAACGCATCGTCACAAAGAGCTCGTTATCCTTCGCCTTCAGCAAGGACTTCACTTCGTAACGGTAGTTTAAGAACATATTTTCCGTTTTGCCGAGCTCCGCCCCGTTCAAGCGGATTTCCGCGTATAAATCGATGCCGTCGAAATTCAGATAGAGTTCTTCGGCGGACAACATATCCTCCGCGACGTCGAAACGAACAGAATACTCAAAATCGTGCGTTAAAAAGCGATTTACTTCGCAATGGTTCATTCCGAACATGGGATTTTCGATCACGCCGGCGCGGTATAAATCCACGGTGATATCGTTGGGCACCGCCGCGGGCACGATTACGCCCGTTTCAAGGTCTTTCAACTGCCATTTTTGCAGGGCAAGCGTTCTTTTCATAATGTGTGCTCCTTTTTCTCTTTCGATACGATTTTATCATATCGATATCGGGCGCCGCTTGTCGTATTCTGCTGAAAACTTGCTAAAATCTACCGTAAAAAAAATTTTTAAAAATCGCTTAACCTTTGGCGTAAATTCGGTACTATCTAAATGAAAGCTTTCACCGCTGAAAAGGAGGATTCCCGTGGAAGAAAACGATATCGTTTCATCGAAACAGCGCGCGCAGATATTCGCTTTCGCGCTGAAAAGAACAAGCAATGCGGCGGACGCGGAAGAACTTTCGCAGGAAATTTTGCTGCAATGTCTTATCGCCGCGCGACGCGGCGGCATAAATAACAGCGAAAGTTATTTTTGGAGCGTGGCGCACAACACTTATAAACGGTATTTGTCCCGAAGAAAAAGCGCGCCGCAGTTCCTTTCGGAAGAGGCGTTCACCAATATCCCGAACGGCAACGCGCCGCTTGCGGAGGACCTTTCGGCGAGGGAAGAATACGACGCCGTAAAACGCGCCCTCTCGTCGCTGGCGGAATTATACCGCAAAACGCTGGTTTATTTTTATTACGACGAGCTGCCCGTTACCGAAATCGGCAAAAAGCTGAACCTTTCGGAAAGCATGGTCAAGTTTTATCTGCGGGCGGGCAGACAAAAGTTAAAGGAGGTTTACAGTATGAACGAACAAAAATTAAAGAGCTTTTATCCCGCGGATTTTTGCGTATATCTTGCGGCAATCGACTTTACGCACATCAACGTCTGGGAAATATTCCGCCGAAAACTCCCTTGCCAGCTCGCGCTCGAATGTACGAATGCGCGCAGCGTGCAGGAGCTTTCCCTCGCAACGGGCGTGCCCGCAGCGTATATCGAGGATGAAATCGAAATTCTTCGCAACGCGGACTTAATGCACTTTTCTTTCGGCAAAGCGATAACGAATTTTTCCGTTTTGAAAAGCGACGCCGTGCGGGAAATGAAAGGTATTTTTACAGAAATTTACGCCCGATATCTTCCCCGCGCGATCGCCGCGTACGAAACGTATCTGCCGAAACTGAAACAATGCGACGTTTTTAAATGCGACGCGCAGGAAAAACAATGGAAATGGTTTTTCGCAAGCAACGTTTCCGATTTTTACACCGAGCCCGTAAAATGCGAGGACTATCCGCAAACGGCGTGCGGCGCGAGAGCGTTTATCTTTGCCGCGGAAACGGAAAATTTTCCCTTTACGCGCGGGCAAACGCCGATATTTTTGGATAACTACGAAGTGCGCCCCTGCGACGTGAGCGTTTTCGGCGAATTCCGACGGCAGGAACAATTGCGCCCCGCCGAAAAATCCGCAGCGCTTTGCGAAATCTATCGCGGAAACGCGAACGAAGAACACGCGGCGCTTTACGCCGAGTTAATCGGGCAGGGATACGCTTTCAAAAAGGACGGCAAACTTTTTTCAAACGTGCCCGCTTCGACGGCGAAGAGCAGAGCGGCGTTTCAAGAGATGAACGAAGAATTAAACGCGGTATTGCAACCGCTTTGCCGAAAAGCAAGAAAAACCGCGGAAGAACTGATCGATACGTCCCTTCCCCGACAGCTGAAACAATACCGTCGCGGTTATACGGAAATCTGGCTGGATTTCTTTGCGGGCGTATGGTTTTTGGAGTCCTTGCACGAGAGCGGTTTTCTCCCCGCCGAACGCGGCGAAACGCTGCCTCTCGCCTGCTCGATATACGAAAAATAAAATGAAAAAAAGCGCGGAGATATTCGATAGATCTCCGCGCTTTTTCACCCGAAATTAAAATGTAAATCGTCAGCCTTTTTTCACGTACATGATGTACGCGCAATTCGGACCGATGTGCGCGCCGATGACGGGCGAAAGATTTTTTGCGTTCGCAATATCGGTTTCCGGCTGCGGGGAAATTTTATTCACCAACAGCTTGCAATTCGCGTTGTCGAGCGCGTAACCGTAATATACGGGATAATTTTCATCGATCCCCTCGCCCTCCACCAGCTCCTTGATAAAGGTGCACGCTTTGGGAACGCCGCGCTGTTTTCCGACCACGGTGACGACGCCGTCCCTCATCGTCGCGATGGGCTTGATATTCAAAAGCGCGCCGATAATGGCGACGGAACGGCTGAGCCTGCCCCCGCGGTGCAGATATTCCAGCGTATCCACCACGGCGTAAACGCTGACGCGCTTTTTCAATTCGTCGAGTTTTTCCACGACGGCGGCAAGCGGTAAATCCTTATATTTGATCGCTTCCAGAAGGAGAAATTTCATACATTCGCCGACGAGCGCGGAATCGTATACGCAAACCTTATCGTAACCCACGTAATTTTTCGCCTGCACCGCCGTTTCGTATGTACCCGAAAGGCGGGAAGATAACGTAATCAGCAGCACCTCGTCGCCGTTTTTTTTCGCCTCGGAAAACAGATTTTCAAAATATTCCGGAGAAGGCTGGGATGTTTTCGGCAGTTTCTTTTCCGTAACCAGCCGATTGTAAAAATCCTCTTTGCTCATCTCCACTTCGTCGAGATAGCTGTCCGTTCCGAAAACGATCGTCAAGGGAATCAGTTCGACGCCCAGCTCCTTCGCCTCCGCCATCGATATATTGGAACAGGAGTCCGTTGCTATTTTCAGCATATAATCACCTCTGTTTTTTCTTTGATTATATGTTAAAAGCAAAAAAAATACACCCCATTTCACCGCGATTTCACTCTACCCGCCTTTTTTCGCTCGGTAGAGTGAAAAAAGCCCTTCTACGGAGAGTAGAGTTTGAATTTTTGCACCGAAAACGAAAAAAATCCCCGATAAAGCGACGTTTTTTCTTCCTAACCGCTTTACCGGAGATTTAAATTTTTATGAGATTAAAGTAAAATCAATCGAAATCGCCGCGCAGTTTACGCACCGTATCGATCATGAGCAGATATTTTTCCGAATCGACGTACGCGGGAATGGAGTTGCCGCTCCCGATGGCGAAACCGCCGTTTTTGTTTGCCGCGAGGGCGTACACCTTTTCCACCCGTTTCACGAGGCTTTCGTTATCCATGCGGACGAGATGGTCGGTATCGATACCGCCGAAGTTGCCGATCTTATCGCCGTATTTTTGCACCCAAACGTCCATTTCCGCAATCTGATCCTCGTTGCTGTGCTTCGCGTCGATGCCGACTTCCCGAATGATGTCGTCCATCACGCCGAAGATGCATCCGCAGGAATGGAGCAAAAAGGGCTTATGATACGAGTGTATTAAATCGACAATTCTTTTGTATTGCGGTAAAATGTGCTTTTTGATATCCGCATGGGAAAGAAGGGTATTCGATTTATAGCCGAGATCGTCGCCGAAACGGCACACGCAGTAGGCGTTTCCGTGCTTTTTCAAAAACCACTCCCACACCCCGAACATGACTTCGCCGACTTTGACAAAGATATCGGCAAACAATTCGGGATCTTCAAACGACATCAGCGCGAGGTTTTCGTAGCCGACCAGATCCTGCGTGATTTCAAACACGCCCGTCCCTACGCCGCCGACGGCAAGCATGCCGTCCGGCATGTTTGCGGCGAGCGCGGTAAACCGCTTGTCGAATTTTTCCTGATATAACGGAAGAACCTTATCGAAAGGATAGCTTTCAAATTTTTCGCGGCAATCGATATATCCTTCGCGCATATGTCCCAACGCGCCGCCGAAGGGCAAAATTTCCGTAATGCACGCCTCATAGGTTACGGTATCGTAACCGTACTCCTTGAAAAAAGCGTTATATTCCGCAAAAAACGCGTCGTAATCGGGCGCCGCGTCCGTTAAACAGGAGGCGAACCGTTTGCCCGTAAGCCGTTCCATAATCGTACAATCGATATTATGCTCGTATAACGGAATCCTCTTCGGTTTTCTGTTCTCCGCGGCGTCCGTTAAATTGCGATAATCGGGTATAAATTTCATCTGTTTTTTCCTATTCGAGCGCAAGCGCCGTCCGTTATTTTATTCCGCCTTATCGAGATGCACGTCGAGCTGCGGATACGGAATGGAAATCCCCTCTTCGTCGAAACGTTTTTTCACGTCTTCCTGCATCTGGAAATACACGCTCCAATAATCGCCGCTGTTCACCCAAACGCGCGTTACGATATCGATGGAACTCGCCCCATGCGTTTTTACGCGGACAAAGGGCGCGGGGTCTTGCATGATCATTTCGTTTTTGGAAATAACGTCTAAAATCGCGGCTTTCGCGCGTTCGAAATCTTCGCCGTAGCTTACCGAATAAAGCAGATCCACGCGGCGCACGCTCTTTTTGGAATAGTTGGTGATATTTCCGTTCAAAAGCGAGCCGTTGGGAATCATGATGGTTTTGTTGTCCGGCGAAACGAGATAGGTATAGAAGATGGAAATCTCCTCTACCGTGCCACCTTCTCCCTGCGCCTCGATATAGTCGCCCAAGCGGAAGGGGCGCAAAATGACGATGAGAATTCCCCCCGCCAAGTTGGACAGAGAACCCTGCATCGCAAGACCGACGGCGACGCCCGCAGACGCGATGACCGCGCCGATCCCCGCCGTATCGATGCCCCAAAAGCCGAGCAGCAGCACGAAAAGCAGCAATTTCAGCCCCGTGCGCATCACTTTATAGGTTACGGAAACGATGGTTTTTTCCGTATTCTTTTTCTCCATCTGCTTTTTCACGCGTTTGCTCAGCGCGTTGACGATTTTACACGCGATGACGAACGCGATCAAGCCCAGCACGAGCTTTACGCCGCTGGTGCTCAGCCATTGCAGAATACTCTGCAAAATCTGTTCAAAATCCATAACTCTCTCCTGAATATATAGTTTACAGACATTATACCCCTTTGCAAATTTTTTGTCAAATTATTGTATTCGGATAAAAATTTTAAATTCGCTATTGACAACGGCGCGTTTATGCTATACAATAAATATATGGTTACGATTTTTTTAACGAAGTGCGATAAATCGCGCTCTCACGATTTTCTGTTTTACCTCCTCGAAAAGGAATATTCCATCGTCGCGGACGAATCGGGATTGGTGCGCACCCCTTACGGAAAACTTGCGCTGCTCGAATCCAACGTGTATTTCAATATTTCCCATAGCGGAGACTGCGTTGCGGTGGCGATATGCAAAAAACATTCGGTGGGCGTGGATATCGAAAAGCTGAAAGACGCCGACAAAAGCAAGATCGCCAAAAAATATTTCGGCATAGAACCGCAGAGCGCGGCGGAATTTTATACGCTTTGGACGAAAGCCGAAAGCTTCGTGAAATATAAAGCCGGCTCCATCGCCGCGGAACTGAAAAAAATCGTCCTCGACGGCGACAACGTTTACTATGACGGCGAATTGCAGCCCGTGCAGAGCAAAACGGTGCAATATCAGGATTATATCATTTCGCTGACGTCAAAGGATACCGACATAAAAATCATCGACTGCGGCGTATTTGAATATTGATAAAACTCTCCTAAAAAAATCCCTTTCCGAAAATTCGAAAAGGGATTTTTTTTACATTTGATAACTTTTGATTTCCGCAACGATTTTTTTGCGCAGCTCGATGAACTTGTTGAGTTTTTCCCTCTCCTTATCCACCAGTTCTTTCGGCGCTTTTTCCAAAAAGCCGTTGTTGGAAAGTTTCGCGTTCGCGCGCTGAATTTCATTTTCCACGCGTTCCTGTTCGCCCTTGAGCCGCGCGATCTCCTTTTCGGTATCGACAAGCTCGCCCAAAGGGATATACAACTCGAAACCGTCGATCAGCTGCGAAACGGTCTTTTCCGAAAGCTCCTCTTTCGCCGCGATAAAGGCGATTTCCTGCACGCCCGCAAGCTTTTCGATATACGTAGCGGTATCTTTAATCAGCTTTTTCTTTTCGGTTTTGACATACAGTTTCACCTTTTTAGAAGGAATCGCGCCCACCTGCGCCTTGATGTTCCTGACGCTCTTGATGATTTCCATCACCGATTCCATATCGCACTTTTGCTTCGGATAATTGTTTTTCGCGTTATAGCGCGGAAATTCGCTCGTCATCAGACTTTCGCCGTGATCGGGGATATTCTGATAAATCTCCTCCGTAACGAAAGGCACGAACGGATGCAGAAGTTTCAGCGTTTCCGTAAGCACGTGAATGAGTACGGAAATCGTTTGATTGCGCTTGCTTTCATCCTCGCCGTAAAGCGCGGGCTTGGTCAGCTCGATATACCAATCGCAGAAATCGCTCCACACGAAATCGTATAACTGCGCGAGCGCGATGCCCAATTCGTATTTTTTGACGTTGACGGTCACTTCGCGGATCACGCGGTTCAACTTCGCCAAAATCCACTTATCGGCAACCGTTAAACGGCAGCTTGCGAAATCGGGAATGTCCTTATCCTGCGCGTTCATCAAAACGAAGCGGGACGCGTTCCAGATTTTATTCATGAAATTGCGCGAGCCTTCGAGCTTTTCTTCGGAAAAACGAAGATCGCTTCCGGGGGCGATGCCGTTGACCAGCGAAAAACGCAGGGTGTCCGCGCCGTACTTTTCGATGATCTCCATCGGATCGACGCCGTTTCCGAGCGATTTGCTCATCTTTCTGCCCTGCGCGTCGCGCACGAGCCCGTGAATCAAAACGTCTTTAAAGGGAATACGGTTCATGTGCTCCAAGCCGGAGAAGATCATGCGCGCAACCCAGAAGAAAATGATGTCGTAGCCGGTGACCAGCACGTCGGTGGGGTAAAAATATTCCAGCTCCGCCGTCTTTTCGGGATAACCGAGGGTGGAAAACGGCCACAGCGCCGAAGAAAACCAAGTGTCGAGCACGTCCTCGTCCTGACGGATATGCGCGGAACCGCACTTCGGGCAAACGGCGATGTCGGTTTTGGAAACGGTCATTTCGCCGCAGTCGTCGCAATAGAACACGGGGATGCGGTGCCCCCACCAAAGCTGACGGGAGATACACCAATCCTTTACGTTTTCCATCCAATTATAATAGATTTTGGAAAACCGCTGCGGCGTAAAGGCGATGCGCTTTTTCTTGACGGCGTCGATCGCGGGATCGGCGAGCGGTTTCATCTTCACGAACCACTGTTTGGAAACGAGCGGCTCCACCACCGTATGACAGCGGTAGCAATGCCCCACGTTGTGGCGCAATTCTTCCGTTTTGACGAGTAAACCGAGATTTTTCAGCTCCTCCACGATCGCCTTGCGCGCGTCGAGCGCTTTCATGCCGCGGTATTTGCCGCCGTTTTCGTTGACCGTGCCGTCCTCTCCGAGTACGTTGATCACTTCGAGGTTATGCCTTTGCCCCACTTCAAAGTCGTTGGGATCGTGCGCCGGCGTAATTTTCACCGCGCCCGTGCCGAATTCCGTTTCCACGTAATTGTCGGCGATCAAGGGGATTTCCTTGCCGACGATGGGCAGAATCAGCGTTTTGCCGAGCAATTTCGCGTAGCGCTTATCCTTCGGATTGACGGCGACCGCGGTATCGCCCAGCATGGTTTCGGGGCGGGAGGTCGCCACCGTGACGTATTCTTCCGTTCCCTTTACGGGGTATTTGATATACCAAAGCGAAGAAACCTCCTCGGTATATTCCACTTCCGCGTCGGAAAGGGCGGTTTTACATTCGGGACACCAATTGATGATGCGCGCGCCGCGATAAATCAGCCCCTTTTCGTACAGGTTGACGAACACCTCCCGCACCGCGCGGGAACAACGCTCGTCCATGGTGAACGCCAGCTTGCTCCAATCGCAGGAAGAACCGAGGCTTTTAAGCTGTTCCACGATTCTGCCGCCGTATTTGTTTTTCCACGCCCAAGCGCGGCGCAAAAACTCCTCTCTGCCGACGTCGCCCTTCGTAAGCCCTTCTTCCGCGAGCTGTTCCACGATTTTTACTTCCGTGGCGATGGACGCGTGATCGGTGCCCGGCAGCCAAAGCGCGGAATAACCGTTCATGCGCATGAAACGCGTTAAAATATCCTGCAGCGTTTCGTCCAGCGCGTGCCCCATGTGGAGCTGTCCGGTGATGTTCGGGGGCGGCATCATAATGGTGAAGGGCAGCTTTTCGGAATCCACCTTCGCCGCGAAATAACCCTTTTCTTCCCAGTTTTTGTAAATGTCCTTTTCAAAACCGGCGGGATTGTACGTTTTTTCCATAATTTCTCTCCAAAACCGTATGTTTTCGCAATTTTTCTGATTAACAATCATTATATAAAATTTCTCGAAGATTGTCAAATATAAATGTGATTACATACAATGAACTATACTAAAATTTTTGGAGACTACCATGAAAAAACTAATTGCTGCAATTTTAGCTGTCGCCCTGCTTGCCATTCCCTTTGCCGGTTGCAAGGAAGGCGACGATAAACTTAAAACCATAGAACTCAACGAAGTTACTCATTCGGTATTCTACGCGCCCATGTACGTAGCCATCGAAAAGGGCTATTTCGAAGAAGAAGGTTTAAGCATCAATCTGACCAACGGCGGCGGCGCCGACAAAGTGATGACCGCGGTGCTCTCGAACAGCGCTCAAATCGGGCTTATGGGACCGGAATCGAGCTTATACGTATACAATCAGGGAAAAACCGACTATCCGATCGTGTTCGGTCAGCTGACGCAGAAGGACGGTTCTTTCCTCGTTTCGCGCGTGGACGAACCGAATTTCAAATGGGAAGATCTGCGCGGCAAGGGCATTCTCGCCGGCAGACCGGGCGGCGTGCCCATGATGACCTTCGAGTATCTCGTCAATCAGCACGGACTTTACGACGACACCGACTGCGAACTCATCACCGACGTGCAATTCAACCTGATGACCGCGGCGTTCGAGGAAGGCACGGGCGATTACTGCACGATGTTCGAACCCCTCGCCTCGGAATACGAAAAAGCCGGAAAAGGCTACGTAGTGGCGAGCGTGGGCGAAGGCGCGGGCGAAGTTCCCTACACCTCCTTCGTCGCAAAACAGAGCTATATCAACGAGAACACGGAAACGATAAATTCCTTTTTGAAAGCCATCAAAAAAGCGTACGATTATATGAAGACGGCGAGCGACGCCGACGTTGCGGACGCGATACGCGATCAGTTCCCCTCCACCTCCATCGACTCTCTCAAAGCCTCCGTCGCCAGCTATAAAGCCATCGACGCGTGGACGGACGATCTGACGATGAGCGAGGAAAGCTATAACCGTTTGCAGGACATCATGCAGAACGCCGGCGAACTCGACGCCCGCGTGCCCTTCGATAAAATCGTAAATAATTCTTACGCGGAGGCTTTATTCAAATAAAATAAACCGTTACGGGAGACGAAATATGAAAGAAACACTGCTGGAATTAAAGGACGTAGCGTTGATTTACCAAACGAAAACCGACGAAATACACGCCGTAAAAAATTTATCGTTCCGGCTGAACGAAGGAGAATTCATTTCGGTAATCGGCCCTTCCGGCTGCGGAAAAACAACCATTCTTTCCCTGATCGCGGGGCTGATGCGCCCCACGCACGGAACGATTTCCGTAAACAAGGAAAACGCGCGTTTCGGATACATGCTGCAAAAAGATCAGCTTTTTCCTTGGCGGACGATAGAAAAAAACATCTTTCTGCCGCTGGAAATCATGAAGAAGCTCGATAAAGCGCACATTTCCTACGCGGAAGACCTGCTTAAAAAATACGGCTTATACGAATTTCGCAAAAATTACCCCGCAGAACTTTCGGGCGGCATGCGCCAGCGCGCCGCGCTCATTCGCACGCTCTCCTTCAACCCCGATATTCTGCTGCTCGACGAGCCCTTTTCCGCACTCGACTATCAGACGCGGCTTTCCGTTTGCGACGACGTGTACCGAATCATCAAAGACGAAGGAAAGTCCACCATTCTGGTTACGCACGATATATCGGAGGCCATTTCGATGTCCGACAAAATCATCGTGCTATCCCAACGCCCGTGCTGCGTAAAAAACGTGCACGACATTCCCCACGGCGACGAAACGCCGCTCAAACGTCGGGAACGGCAGGATTTTTCCAAGTGGTTTGAAATTTTGTGGAAGGAGCTCAACGAATGAAAAAGAACATCGAAACGCAAAAACAGTTTTCGCCGGATCATATCCGATACCTGAAAAAACTGCGCGGCAAAACCGCCGTCGTCTGGACGCTCGGTCTGGGATTTTTGGCGGCGGCGCTGCTCTTGTGGCAGGTGCTTGCCGATACGGGCGTCATAGACGCGTTTATCAGCAGCAGCCCCAAGCGCATTGCCGAAACCATTGCAAACCTCATCAAAAACGATAACTTGTTTTATCATATCGGCATCACGCTTTACGAAACGATTCTCGGATTCGTCATCGCGGTGGTGCTCGGCACGCTCATCGCACTGCTTTTGTGGTGGTCGGAGATCGCGCGGCGGGTGTTCGAACCGTACTTGATCGTTTTGAACGCCCTGCCGAAAATCGCGCTCGGACCGATCATCATCGTGTGGTGCGGCAGCGGCAGTAAATCGATTATTTTAATGGCGGTGCTCATCGGCATCATCGTCACCGTCATCAATATGCTCAACGGGTTTTTATCCACCGATAAGGAAAAAATCCTGCTTTTGCGCTCCATGGGCGCGACGAAATTTCAAATTTTACGAAAGCTCGTCGTACCGAACAGCATGAAAACCTTTATCAGCACGCTGAAAATCGACGTAGGCATGGCGTGGATCGGCTCGGTAATGGGCGAATATATGACGTCCAAAGCCGGCCTCGGCTACCTAATCGTATACGGCGGGCAGGTGTTTAAACTCGACCTCGTCATGGCGGCGACGGTGGTTTTATGCCTGTTGGCGACGCTGATGTACCTCGGCGTGGCGCTGCTTGAAAAATTGCTCGTAAAAAACAGATAATACCTTGTATTTATAGAAAACGGCGCGGAAAATTTCCGCGCCGTTTATCGTTTAAAAGGCAGGTTCGCCTTATTCGATTTTCATCGTTTTACCTCCGTTTTTGCGGCTTTCCTCCGCCAAAAATCCCACGAGATGGCTTTCGATCGACTTGTCGATGGACGTTCTCGACGCGCTCGGCTCGTTCGTCGTGATATAGTTTTTGAAATCCTGATAGAGATAATAATCGCCGCCGCCGTGACCGTCGTCAAGTTCGGTTTCCGCGCCGATATTCACGTCGATGAGTTGTTCTTCCCCGCCGAAACGCGTATAATGCAAAATGCCTTCTTCCATGTCGCCGTACACCTCGCCGTCGGTTCCGTGCACCTTGATAAAGCGGTAGCACCTTTCGGAAAACGCCGTCATCGTGAGGTGCGCGGTAGCTCCGCTTTCATAAAGCATATCGACGACCTGATGGTCCACCGCGTCGTTTTCGCCGCGGAAAACGCATCTGCCCCAAACGTGTTTTTTATCCGCGAGCAATTCGTAAATATCCCGATCGCCGTATTCGGACAGCCCGCCGACGACGGCTTTTTTCACCCGTTCGGGGTAGACTTTATAGGCGTTGTAGAGACATTTTTCCTTCACGCTTTCGTCGCAGTCCACGCAAAACTTCGCGCTCTTTTGCGGCGCGTTCTTTTCGTTGTAATAAAACAATCCGCCGAAGGAATTGACCGCCGTGCACTTTTCCCCCGTCAGCCAGCCGAGAATATCGAGATCGTGACAGCATTTTGCGATGATCGTCGGCGTGCTGTCGTCCATTTTCCGCCACGGGCCGCGCACATAGCTCAGCGCAAAGTGCCAATACGCGACATTTTCCGTCTGGTTTATGGTAACGACCTTGCCCAGCGCGCCGCCGTCGATAAGCTCTTTTATCTTTTTATAGAAAGGAGAATAACGCAGCACATGGGTGAGCATCACCTTTCTGCCGAGGCGGTTCGCCGCGTCGCGTATGCCCTCGCACTCCTCTATCGTCACCGCGGCGGGCTTTTCCAGACAGATGTCATAGCCCAGCTCCAGCGCCTTCATCGCATGCGCGTAATGCTGCGCGTCCTGCGTGCAGATAAACACCGCGTCGCACACCTTGCCCGCGCTGAAAAAGTCCTCCGCGCTTTCAAAGCACATATTCTGCGGCACGCCGAATTTTTCCTGCGCGTTTTTCCTGTTATGCGGAAATTTTTCCGCCACCGCCACGAGCTTGGAATCCTTGTCCTTTGCGATTAAATTCGCAAACATCGTGCCGCGGCTGCCGAAACCTACGATTGCAAACGTATTCATTCCGTTCGCCCCCTTTTTTCTTTCAGTTTATCATAAGCGCGAAAACGGCGCAATTCTTTTTTTGCGCTGAATGTTTCAAAAATTGATAGAATTTTGCGCGCGAAAAAAGCCGCCTTTCTTAAAGCGGCTTTCCTTTTTATTTATCGGGAGGTTTTTCGCAGATCAAAGAAGAATGCAGATGATGCCGCCGTCGCCTTCGTTTACGATTTTACCGAGCGTTTTGCACATCTTGCTGCGCGCGTCCTCCGGCATGGCTTTGATTTTGCCGGAAAGGCTTTCTTCCATCAGATCGCAAAGCGATTTGCCAAACATATTCGTATCCCAAATCCCCTGCGGATTGCTTTCAAATTCCTTCATCAGATAATTGACAAGCTCTTCCCCTTGCTTTTCCGTTCCGACGATGGGATTCACCTCTGCGGAAACGTCCACCTTCATGATATGCAGGCTGGGAGCGGTCGCTTTCAGCTTGACGCCGTAACTTCCGCCGCGCTTGACGAGTTCCGGTTCGGAAAGGGAAAGTTCGCTTACCGTGGGCGTTACGATACCGTAACCGCTTTCCTCCGCGCTCTTGAGCGCGTCGCGGATTTTGCCGTATTCGCGCTTCGCTTCCGCCAGCGATTTTATGTAGCTCATCAGTTGGTAATCGTCCTTGATCTCGTCGCCGCACTCCTCGGTGAGCACGTCGTAAAACAACCCCGATTTCGCCGCGATGGAATACACGACCTTGCCTTCGCCCAAAAGCACCTCGCCGATTTCGGGATTGCACAGTTTGTCGCTTTCCTCGAACATTTCCCCCATGGCGGCGAAGTCGCGCATTTTCGTCATGCCCGCGGTGGCGGCTTTCACCTTTTCGGTGATGCTGTGAATGATGGTGTTGTCGCACGGCAGCGCTTTCATCCACATCGGCAAATCGATGTCTACGTTCTGCAGGGGAAATTCGTAGAGAATTTTTTCCAAAATATCGGTGATTTCCTCCATGCCGAGCTCCGTCGCGTTGGCGACGATGACGGGCACGCCGTATTTGCTTTGCAGCGAATTTCCCAACGCCACGCTTTCCGCGCTCTTCGCGTCCTTGACGTTGAGCACGACGACGAAAGGCTTATTGAGCTCCTTTAATTCCTTGACTACCCGCTCTTCCGCCGCGACGTAATTGGTGCGGGGAATTTCCCCGATGCTGCCGTCGGTGGTAACGACGATACCGATGGTCGAATGTTCCGCGATGACCTTGCGCGTGCCGAGTTCCGCCGCCTTTTCAAAGGGCAGTTCCTTGGCGCTCCACGGCGTTTTCACGAGGCGCGCTTTCTTGCCCTCCTCGTGCCCCATCGCGCCGTCTACGAGATAGCCCACGCAGTCGATGAGGCGCACTTTCGCGGAAACCTTGTTTTTCAGCTGCACCTTCACCGCGTTTGCCGGAATAAATTTCGGTTCGGTGGTCATAATCGTTTTGCCGTCCGCCGACTGCGGCATTTCGTCGGTTGCGATCTGCTTGTTCAATTTATTGGAAATGTTCGGCAAAACGAGCGTTTCCATAAACTTGGTAACGAACGTGGACTTGCCCGTGCGGACAGGCCCGACCACGCCGATGTAGATGTCGCCGCCCGTACGTTTGGCGATATCTTTGTAAATATCGTACTTTTCCATGAAAAAACCTCCCACATATTACACGACTAATATATGAGAGGCAAATTCCGATTATGAAAGTATTTTTTTAATTTTTACCGTCTTTGTTTTTCTTTTGTTTCTCTTCGGCGGCCTTCGCCTGCTTTTCCGCCTTTTTTTCGCGCATTTTTACAAACATTTCCTTGATGGACGTCGGATGTTCCTCCCCCGCGAGCATGCGCTCTATGTTGTTTCTGTGCGCAAACCATGTGATAAAGCAAATGCCGAAAATCAGCACGTTTGCGGCGATATAATAAGGTATGACGCGCGGCGTATCGAGCCCGACGTTATACAATATAAACAGCCGTATGCTGGAAGCCACCGCCGGCGGAGTGATGGCGATGATCGAGCCCATCGCGCCGTATTCCGTTAAATAGATGACGACGACCGCCGCGATCAAGCTCATGATTTCCACAAAGAACCAGCCCCATTCGCCGCCGACTGCCATCAAAATCGCCCAAGCGAGAAACACGCCGATGGTCGTGGCGATGCCTTTGCCGCCCTTAAACTTATAAAACACGGGATAAATGTGCCCCAGCACCGCAAAAAAACCGCAGAGAAAAATGCCGAGATCTCCCAGATCGAAGGCGGCGTCCGGCAAGGTTTTGCCCCGCAGAACGAAATATCCGACCAACGCGGGAATCAGCCCTTTGAGCATATCGAGAAAGAGCGTTAAAAACCCCAGCTTGATGCCGAAATTCCGGCTCATGTTCATGGTGCCGGGATTTCCGCTGCCCACCTTGCGGATATCGGTCTTTTTCATTTTGGTAATCATGATCGCGTTGTTGAAACAGCCCATCAGATACGAGCCGAGCACGAGCAGGATGATTACCCACCAGTTATTCATCTTCTTTCCCCTGTTCCCTTACGATTATTTTAACGGGCGTACCCGAAAAGTCGAAAGCCTTGCGAATACAGTTTTCCAGATATCTGCGATAGGAAAAATGCATCAGCTCCGCGTCGTTGACGAAAAGTATAAAAGTCGGCGGGCAGATATCCGCCTGCGTGGCGTAAAGGATTTTCAGCCTGCGGCCGTTGACGGAAGGCGGCTCGTTCATGCGGGCGCTGTCTAAAATCAAATCGTTCAAAAGCCCCGTGGAAACGCGGAAACGCGCGTGCTCCAGCACCGTTTTCGCAAGGGTAAGCACCCTGTCGGCGCGCTGTCCCGTCTTTGCGGAAATATAAACGGACTGAAAGTAATCCATGAATTTCAAATCCTCTTTCAGCTTGTCGTTAAACTTGTTTACGGTGAAGGTGTCCTTTTCCACCGCGTCCCACTTATTCATGACGACGACGCTCGGCTTGCCCTGTTCGTGCACGTAACCGCAGATTTTTACCGTCTGTTCGGTAAGCCCCTCGACGGAATCGACCACCACGAGACAGACGTCCGCACGGCGGATCGCCGCCAAAGCGCGCAAAACGCTGTAATATTCGATGTCCTCGTCTACGTTTTTCTTTTTGCGAATCCCCGCCGTGTCGATCAGAATATATTTCTGCCCGTCAAAGGTAAACGGCGTATCGATGGCGTCCCTCGTCGTGCCGGCGATATCGGAAACGATGGTGCGCTCGAACCCCAAAAGTCTGTTGCAAAGGCAGGATTTCCCCGCGTTCGGGCGGCCGACCACCGCGATTTTAATGGCGTCGTCCTCGTCTTTTTCCCCGCTTTCGTCGAAATGGGAAACGACCTCGTCCAAAAGCTCGCCCACGCCCGTCATGTGCTCGGCGGAAATGCCGAACGGCTCTCCGAGCCCCAATTCGTAAAATTCAAACAACAAATCCGCGCGATAGGTATCGAGTTTGTTGACGGCGAGTACGACGGGCTTTCCCGAAACGCGCAGCTTATGCGCCACGTCGCGGTCCGCGCCGGTCAGCCCGCTCTTCACGTCGGTGAAAAAGACGATGACGTCCGCGGTATCGATGGCGGTTTCCGCCTGTTTTTTGATGTGCTGCCACATCTCGTCCTCGCTCTTTAATTCCAAGCCGCCGGTATCCACCAGCGTAAAATAATGCCCGCACCATTCCGCGTCGGCATAAAGCCTGTCGCGCGTAACGCCGGGGGTATCTTTCACGATGGAAATTTTCTTTCCGGAAACTTTATTGAAAAACGTCGATTTCCCCACGTTCGGGCGGCCGACGATAGCCACGATCGGTTTTGCCATAATACACCTAAGCCAAATAAATTCCCTTATAGTTTATCAAAAAAAACAAAAAAAGGCAAGTGATATCAACACCTGCCCGTTTTAAGTTTAACATTAAAAAGTTTTATACTTGTATCGAAAGTTACGAAAGGACTTTCGGTGCAAGTTTTTTTATTTTAGGCGGCGGCATTACGCAAAGGACGGTAACGAACAATGAAACAAATCAAACTTAACAACTTACTGAAACGCGAGGGCAAAACCGACAACGACATTATCAAGTGGGCTTATTACGGTTACGGATTTTTGAACTGTATGGGCGAAAACAAAGTATCGGAAATTCCCGCACCCGTCAAATTCTCAAAGTGTTTTGACATACAAGACGGCGTTTATTGTGTTGACGGGGCATTGTAACAAGTAATTCGGCTGTGCTAACGGCAATACGGGCAAATAATTTGGCGGCGGCATTACGCAAAGGAAAAACGAAATGAAGTTTACAATTAACAAAGACACGAATGTGCGAAAGGCTTTTATTGACAATGGAAAGTGTGTTGCGGTTTTCGGTGTGGCGGCTGATTTACTGAAAGCAAACGTATTACTCGAAGTGGCGCAAGGGTGCGAACAAAATATCGTTGTTATTCAAGCCCCCGATTGGCGAATAACCGAACACGAAAGCATTGATCAGGCAAAACGCTTTATAGGCGAATTTCATTATAGCCTTTAAGATAACCTGCTATGCAAAGGACGGTAACGAAAATGACAAAGAAAGAATTGGAACGGGAAAACGCAAGGTTGAAAGCAGGGCTTGAAAAGATACGCGAGATAGCGGACAATCCGCACGAGTACGTTAAAAAGAAACTTCCCGATTTGGCAGATTGCAATGATTTTGCGGCAAGCCTTGGGGCGATCCTCACTCTTGCAAAAATTTCTATAACGGGGGTAATCGGCGAATGACGAACGGTAGTGAAAAGTACATCGAAGCGATTAAGTACCTCAACGAGCTGTACGACTTCTTGAACGGGCAGTTTTGGAACGGCGAGTTGGAAAAACCCGTTATCACGGTACAAGCCGATACGAAGAACAAGGCAACGGGTTGGTTCGTTTGCGGCGAGGTTTGGAAAGAGAACGGCGAAGAACACGGAACGCCCGAACTCAATATCTCGGCTCAATTCCTTAACCGTCCTTTCGAGGACGTTGCCGAAACTATGTTGCACGAGCAAGTCCACAATTATGCGTATATGAACAAAATGCAGGACTGTTCGCGCGGTGGTTCATACCACAACAAGCTGTTCAAAAAGTTGGCGGAAGCGCACGGGTTATCGGTTGACAACGATAAGCGTATCGGTTGGGCGGTTACGAAGCTGACACCCGCAACCCGCGAAACCCTTGCCCTGTTTGCAAAGGAACATACCTTTATTTACCGCTTGCCCGATTGTAAGGGCTTAAAGGTCAAAAGTTCGTCCACGCGCAAATACGCTTGCCCTATCTGCGGTATTAGCGTACGTGCGACGAAACAAATTCGTGTTATGTGCGTGGACTGCGAAACGGTTATGGTCGAGGACGATTGAAATGCTGATTGATATTCAACCCGAAGAATTTGACAAAATGGCACGTGCGGGTTTCTTGGATAATGTGCATTTGAGGGCGCAAATTCTTGAAACGGCGCGAGAACGTTGTAAATCACTTGGCTTGCGTTGTGTCGATACATATTTATATCGTACGGGTTTTTGGGAAAACGGCGCAACAGACGTATATTACAAATTAGTTTTTTCAAGAAGCGGTTTTTGGCTTGTAAAACAAAAGAACGAGTGATTGCTCCGATAAAATCGGTCTGACGAGCCGTTGAAAGTACGGCGAAACGCTCTGACGGGAAAGGAACCCCTCCGCTTTTCCCGTTATCGTAACCGATCATTCGGAATAAAGTGCTGGCGAGCGGAAACGTAAAGGAAAATATCAAAATGGCAAACGAAAAGGCAATGGCAACGGAAGTGGCGGAAAGCAAGGCAACGGAACAGACGGTTAAAACGGAACTGAAAAGAAACCCCGTGTATCTCACGCGCGAAACATTCAAAATGCGCGACGGGCGGACGTTTTGGTCGTATGTTGTGCGCGGAAAAAAGTACGGGCGCGACATTAAAGCGGAATTTGCCGCGAGAGATAAAGGCGGCTATGAGTTTTTAGATATGCTTTTCGACATATCGGAAAAGGTCGAATTGATCATGCACGAAGAAGCGAACGAAACGGCTTCGGGCAGAGTGTCTTATTATATGGTTTACGAAGCGCAGGGCGTTGACGCGAACGGCGAGATCGTAACGATTAAAATTCGTCCGAAGCAGGACAGCGACAAAGCGTATCTTGCTTTGATTATGGGCGGTCAAGGGGGTGAAGCGACGGCGTAAACATTGAAAATGCGCTTTTGATAGGACGGGCAATCCCCTATCGAAAGCAAAGCGGTTTTCCGAATAAAGCGACAGCCGCCCGTGAACGGCGTGGGTGCTGTTATGCGGGCGGCTTTATTGTTTGTTACGGAAAGCGGTACGGGTTGCGGGCAACGAAAATAACGGAAAAGGAACGAACGGAAATGAAAGGTTTTATCGAATTGACGAATTTGGAAGAGGAAACAAGGGTGTTTCTTCCCGTAAGCGGCATTAAAGCGGTGGTTGAACAGTACGACGGGCGTGCGCTCGTCGAGTTTGAAAGTATGGACTTCGGCAACAAGCCGAAAGACAAGTTTTGCTTGTTTTTGACCGCCGAAAGCTACGAGGAAGTCAAAACAAAAATTCAAAACGAGGTGTAAAATGGCAAGGTATTCGGTCTATGTCAACAAGTATCGCCCGAAAGAATACGGAAGCGCGGATTTCTATATCGGCAAGGCGAAAACGCTGACAGAAGCGAAGCAAATGATTAAGAAAAATACCCGCAACGGCGATAGTTACTGTATTGCTTACGGTAGTGCTGACTATTGTCGGCGCACAAATCAATGCCGCACGGGTACGGTGTACGGTAGCGGTAGCAAAAAGATTTGCAAAGACGGCTATACGTCAAAGTTTTAAGAGGTGAATTATGGCGAAA
>QAKE01000085.1 GCA_003343995.1 Bacillota bacterium | reverse complement strand
CAGTTGGTAGAGCAACTGACTCTTAATCAGTGGGTCCTGGGTTCGAGTCCCTGATGGTGTACCAACAAGCAACCTTATTCGAATATCGGATAAGGTTGCTTTGTTTTTTCAGCGAAAAGGCAACATATAAAAAAGCGGCACGAAATTGTGCCGCTTTTTATTGCTAATTGTTTGATGTAGGTTGTACTTTTTCTGCAATATAACCGCCTTCGTCATCGCTTCGACCAATTAGATAATCGGGGGAAACATATTAGTCCTTACTTCTTCCTGTTATGAAGTCTAAAGAAACATTAAAATAATCAGCCATCAACTCTAAAAGTTCTAAAGATGGAAACAGTCCGTAATTTAACCATTTTGTAATATAACTTCTATCAAAATGGCAATCTTTACTGACGGAATAATGAGAAACGCCTCGTTCTTGACATAATTCTAAAAATCGAGTTTTAAAGTCAACGGGTATTTCTGATTTTATAAAATAATCGTCATTAGTTTTTCCGAGAAGATATTTTAAAGAAACATTAAAATAATCTGCAATTTTTATTAAAATACGCGGTTTAGGAATAATTCCATAATTGTATGCGTTAGAAAAAGACCGATAATCAATACCGATTGTTTTTGGTAAATCAGACTTTTTTTTATCAGCTTCCGCAACAAGATCAATTATTCGATTTTGAAAATCAGTTGAAACTGCCATTGCTAACCTCGAAAATTGCGATAGTCTTTCTTATTGTCAAGTATATAAATTTTTTTTGCTTATCATGTTTCACTAAACGTTTATAGAAACAGTGAAAACGATAAAAAGTTTTATTAAGAATATACAAAAGAACTTTACGAGTATTATTTCCCGCTTATTTCAAAACAATAAGTGGAAAACGTAACGGCAAAAATAAAAGTTACCGAGCGGCAATTATTAAAATAAATATAAAAAGGATCAAAGATTATGAATTTTGAAATCAAAGAAGAGGATTTGCAGGCATTTTTACAAATGGCATATATCGGGAAATACGTTGTAAACGACGTTCGCCCGATAAACGACGAAAAAAAAGAGTTTAAGGACGTTTTCTGTTCCGTTTACGATTTATACGTAAATCATTTGGCTGCAAAAGAAAACATAAACAATGACGAGGCGACGCATAAAGCGGATAAATTATTGAGCGTTGCCGACGAGTATTTGGATTTTTACGTTAAAAGTATGCTGCCGTCGGCGCTTGCCGCCAAAATCGCAGAAAAAAAGTACGGAACGGAAATTACCGATGAAAAGCTCGTTGCGGAGGAAATGTACGAGCAAATTTTAGAAAAACAAAATGGCGCGGACATAGATTTGGTAATAAACGCAAATCAATCCGCGCCATCTGATGAAGGCGGCTCTAAAATTTACTTTTTTGCACATTATGGCAAACTTCTTAAATTGTTTGAAAAAAAGCAGAAATCATTCGATAAATTTTTAACCGTATGTAATCTAACGAAAGACGACATGCTTAAAAGTTTTATCAGCGGAGAAATGCGCATCAGTTCCAAAACGATGCGGCAAATGTGTATTTATCTCGGCATGAGTTATGCGGAGATATTCAAAGAAACGGCGTTCGGGGAAAAATGGACATAATACGTTTACGAAAAAATTAAAAGACCGTTGCGGAACGATTGAAATTTTTGCAAAATTGTGGTAAAATGAAAAAAAGGAAACGGTTTTTCTTTTTTCATTTTTGCGGGCGTGGCGGAATTGGCAGACGCGACAGACTTAGGATCTGTTTCGGAAGAGTGGGAGTTCAAATCTCTTCGCCCGCACCAAGCCGAAGATTAGGGCGCATTTTGCGCCCTTTCTTCATTTTTCGGACTTCGGTAATTTTATGTTTAAGTAAAATCCTTCGTTCTCGCGTTTGAAAGTGCATGATATGCAATTTTTCTGCACGGCGGGGAACATTTTTATCCGTTAAACCATACGAGCGCAAGCCGATAATTTCGGCTTGCGCTCGTTTTTTTGATATAAAGTTATCCGCCGATAAAATCGATGCGGATATCGCCGTTATTGCAGTTTGCAATCAGGCTTTTCGCCCCGTTCGGTTTGCTTGCGGGCAGGTTGCTTTCGCCCTTTTTAACGGTGCAGGATACGGAAAAATCGCTTAAATCGCCGCGTACCGTGCCCGCAATATTGCCGTTTTTCGCCGTCAGCAGCAGGCTTTTGCCGACGGAAACGTTTTCCAGCTTCAAGTCGCCGCCGTTGTTTTCGAGCGTAACGCTTCCCGTAACGGCAAGGGCGAATTTTATGCTTTCGTTAGTTGTTTTCACGCTGATGTCGGAAAGAACGCCGTCGGGGAGATAAAGTTTTATTGTTCTGTGTTCCGCCGCGGGCGCCGTGCCGATGAAATCCGACCATTCCTTATCGTATACGAGTTTGATCGTCAGCTGCGCGTCTTGCACGTCGATTTCGTAATATTCCTTTTCGCTTTCGATGTATTCCGCGCGGATTTTTCCGTCCGCCGCCGCGCAGATTTCCACTTCTCTGTCCGCCGCGTTTACGACGACGGATCGGACGTCTTCCTCGCAAACGTAGCTTTTTGCCGTGAACGTGCCGCCGTCGTAACAGCCGCTGTAAGCGATTGCCGCCGCAAAACATAAAACAATAATGATGGAAAACGCTGATTTTTTCATGGATAATCCTCCTTTTTGCCGATCGGTTGACTTTTTCGGCCTTTCATGTTATAGTTAGCATATACCTTTGTGTAACAAAAAAGTCAAGGGGTGAATAAAATCTTTTGAAAAAATTTTTTTCCATCAGCCAAACGGCAAAAATCGTGGGTACGACGGCGGAAACGCTGCGCCATTACGACAGAATCGGGCTGGTAACGCCCTGCAAGACGGACGAATGGACGGGGTATCGCTATTATTCGGAGGCGGAAATCGTGCGGCTGAACACGGTTCGCGCGCTGAAGTGCATGGATATGCCTTTGGCGGAAATTAAGCGGTTATTGTCGCTCGACGATATCGGGGAAATCGAGCGGCTTTTGCGGCGGGCGGAGGAGAGCGCAAACCGCAAAATCGAGGAGCTGAACGACGTGAAGGCGCGCATAAAACGGGCGCTCGCCTATTACGGGGCAAAGGGCGGCGCAAAAGAGGACGGCGTGTTTTTGCGTGCGTTCCCCGAGCGCGTAATCTTGCTTTCGGACCGCTTGACGGCGCCGTCGCTGGAAAATTTATGGGATTACCACCGCCATTATTACGCGCAGGTCGGGGAGGATAAGGAACGGTTTTCCTTCGAGGACGCGGCGGGCGTGTACGAGGAAGCGGGCGTTTGCGCCATGTTCACAGTGTGCGAACGGTACGGCGAAACGGCGGGATTGAAGACGCTGCCTGCGGGCAAATATCTTTGCGCCGCCTGCACGGAGGAAACGAAAGAAGACGTTTTGCGCGCGCTTTGCTTCAAGGCGGAAGAACGGTACGGGGTCGCGCCGCGGTTCAGTTTGCGCTTTGTGACGATCAGCGGAATTTTGCAGTGGAATTATCAGCTGCAAGTGTATATCGGTGAAGAATAAAAGAAAAAAGCCCGCGTCGCGGGCTTTCTGCTTTTAAAGGGCGGAACGGCTTTCCGACAACCGCGTCAGGTTGTCGGTTAAATGTTGCAGTTCGATTTTTACGAGGCGGAGTTCTTCTTCAAATTGCCGGACGGCGTCCGCCGGCTGCGTTTTGTCGCAAATCGAGTTTTGCAGGCGTTCGATTTTCGCCTGCGCCATGCGTATGGCGTTGCCGAGCGCCGTTCTTTCCGCATAATACGGTTTTTCTATTTCGCATTCGCGGCAGATATACTTCATAAACACACCCTCCTATCCTATCGATATATCAATAATATAACACACAATCGCGCTTTAGTCAATAGTTAATTTTTTTAATCCGCCGCCTTTTTGTGCTTGAAAGGCGCATTGCGTTGACTTTTCGGCGAAAAAAGGTTAAAATAATACGGAAAAAGACGAAGGATAAGACGAAGTGGTTATTTTAGGTTTCGACCCCGGACTCGCTACGCTCGGTTACGGGGCGGTGAGGAGCGAACGCGGCAAAGTGGAAATGCTCGATTACGGCGTGGTGCTCACGCCGAAAAACGAAAACCTCGCCGTGCGGCTGGCGATGCTGGAAGAGGGGATCAACAAGGTGATCGATACCTTTCAGCCCGACCAGATCGCGGTGGAGGAGCTGTTTTTCGCAAAAAACGTGACCACGGGCATCAACGTGGCGCACGCGCGCGGCGTATTGCTGCTGACGGCGATAAAAAAATGCGGCAGGATTTACGAATACACCCCGCTGCAGATCAAACAGGCGCTCACCGGCTACGGGCGGGCGGATAAAAACCAGATTCAGCAGATGGTAAAAACCTTTTTGCGGCTGAAGGGCGTGCCCAAGCCCGACGACGCCGCCGACGCGCTCGCGGTGGCGCTCACCCACGCGCAGACCAACAAGATGGGCGGATTATTCAGCATTTAAGGCGGTGAAAACATGATCGGTTATCTCAAAGGCAAGGTATTGTACCGCGAGGACAACAATATTCTTCTGGAAAACAACGGCGTCGGCTACGAAGTCTGCTGCTCTGCGTCCGCGGCGCAGGCGCTCGTTTCCGCCGGCGGCGGGGAAGTATACGTGTATACCGCCGTACGCGACGACGGCGTTTATCTGTACGGATTTTTAAATCCCGAGGAAAAGAGCATGTTTTTAAAGCTCGTTTCCGTTTCCGGCGTCGGACCGAAGGTGGGGATCGGCGTGCTTTCGGGCATGAGCCTTTCCTCCCTCGCGCTCGCCATCGCCACCTCCGACGTGAAAACCCTTTCCAAAATAAAGGGGCTGGGCAAAAAGACGGCGGAGCGCATCGTGCTGGAGCTGCGCGAAAAGATCACCGCCGACGGGAAAGCGGAAGAATGCGACGAAACGATCTCCGCGGCGGGCGAAATTCCTGTGGACGAGGACGCCGTGATCGCGCTGATGGGGCTGGGCTTTAACCGCAACGAAAGCGTGGCGGGCATCCGCGCGGCGTACGACGCCGGCGCGACGGACATCAAGGACGTTTTAAGCTACGCGCTGAGGACGATGAGGTAATATGGAAGAAGAAAGACTTGTGCTGTCCACGAAGGAGTTCGAGGACAACGAGGTGGAAAACGTTCTGCGCCCGAAGAACATGGAAGGATACATCGGTCAGCAGAAAATCAAGGATAACCTCACGGTTTATATAGAGGCGAGCAAGATGCGGGGCGACGCCCTCGACCACGTGCTCCTTTACGGCCCTCCGGGGCTGGGGAAAACGACGCTCGCGCATATCATCGCCAACGAGCTGGGCTCGGCGATCAAGATCACCAGCGGCCCCGCTATCGACCGCGCGGGCGATCTGGCGGCGATTTTGACCAACCTCAACGAAAATGACGTGCTCTTTATTGACGAGATCCATCGGCTCAATCACAACGTGGAGGAGATTTTATATCCCGCCATGGAGGATTATACCCTCGATTTCATCATCGGCAAGGGACCTTCTGCAAAGAACGTGCAGCTGCCCCTGCCGAAATTCACCCTCATCGGCGCGACGACCAAGGCGGGCATGCTCGCCTCGCCCCTGCGCGATCGGTTCGGCGTGCTGTGCCGTCTGGAAAACTACACGGCGGCGGAACTCGGCGAAATCGTGCGGCGCTCGGCGGTGAAGCTCGGCGCGGAGATCGAACGCCCCGCGGCGGAGGAGATCGCAAAGCGCAGCCGCGGCACGCCGCGTATCGCCAACCGCCTATTAAAACGTGTGCGGGATTTTTCGTTGGTGAAACGCCATGCGCGCATTGTGATCGAGGACGCGAAAGAGGCGCTCGAACGCATGGAAATCGACTATCTGGGGCTGGACGAAACCGACAGAAACCTGCTGCGCTCCATGGTGACGAAGTTCAACGGCGGCCCCTGCGGGCTCGATACCCTCGCCGCCACCGTCAACGAGGACGCCAACACCATAGAGGACGTGTACGAACCCTATCTGATGCAGCTCGGCTTTATCGCGCGCACCCCGCGCGGGCGGGTGCTCCTGAAAAAAGGGTACGAGCATTTGGGGCTGAAAATGCCCGAAGCGAAGCTGAAACAGCTTTCCTTGTTGGAGGGAGAAGAATAACGTGAAGACCTCCGATTTCGATTACGAGCTCCCCGATGAGCTCATCGCCCAAACGCCCGTCGAGCCGCGGGATCACTCCCGCCTGCTCGTGTACGAACGGGAAACGGGGGAAATAAAGCACATGCATTTTTACGATCTGCCCGATTTACTGCGGGCGGGCGACTTGCTCGTGCGAAACAACACCCGCGTTCTGCCCGCGCGGCTTTACTGTCGCACGCCCAACGGCGGAAAGGTGGAAGTGCTCCTGCTGAAGCGGCTCAACCTCACCGATTGGGAGGTGCTTGTCAAGCCGGGGAAGAAGGCGCGCGTCGGCGCGGTGCTTTATGTCAACGATCAGCTTTCCTTAAAGGTCAACGCCGTCGCGGAAGAAGGATGCAGGCACATTTCCTTTCTTTACGCGGGCGTGTTCGAGGATATTCTGAGCGAGGTAGGGGAAATGCCCCTGCCGCATTACATACGCGAAACGCTGGAGGACAAGGAGCGTTATCAGACGGTGTACGCCAAAATCGACGGCAGCGCCGCCGCGCCGACGGCGGGGCTGCACTTTACCCCCGAGCTCTTCAAACGGCTGGAGGAAAAGGGCGTGGAGGTGGCGGAGGTTCTTCTGCACGTGGGGCTGGGCACCTTCCGCCCCGTGAAGGAAGAGGAAATCGCCGACCATAAGATGCATAAGGAATATTACCGCATTACGGAAGAGGCGGCGGAAAAGATCAACCGCGCGAAAAAAGAGGGGCGCAGGATCATCGCCGTCGGCACGACGAGCGTGCGCACCTTGGAGAGCGCGGCGGATGAAAACGGGTTCGTCAAGGCGGGGGACGGGGATACGGAAATCTTCATTTACCCCGGCGTGAAGATCAAGTGCGTAAACGCGCTCGTCACCAACTTTCACCTGCCGAAATCCACCCTCGTCATGCTGGTTTCCGCCTTTTGCGGCAGGGAGGAAACGCTGCGTTTTTACAACGAAGCGGTGAAAGAACGGTATCGCTTTTTCAGTTTCGGGGACGCCTGCCTGATTTTGTAAACGCCCGCGGCGCATCGAACGCCGCAAAAATTATTAACGACGAATAAAGATGATGGAAAAAGATTTTCGGTTTGAAACGATAAAACAGGACGCGCGCACCGGCGCGCGCGCGGGGATATTTCACACGCCGCACGGCGACATCGAAACCCCCGTTTATATGCCGGTGGGCACGCAAGCCACGGTGAAGGGCGTTCTGCCCCGCGATCTGAAAGAGGCGGGCGCGCAGATCGTTTTGGCAAACACCTACCATTTATACATGCGTCCGGGCGACGAGATCGTAAAAGCGGCGGGCGGCTTGCACAAATTCATGAATTGGGACCGCCCCATACTGACGGACAGCGGCGGCTTTCAGGTGTTTTCCCTCGCCAAGCTTAACAAAATCAAGGACGAGGGGGTGTATTTCAACTCCCACGTGGACGGCAGACTGCATTTCATCTCCCCCGAAAAGGCGATGCAAATCGAAAGCAACCTCGGCGCGGACATCGCCATGGCCTTCGATCAGTGCAGCCCGTACGGCGCGGATTACAAGTTTTCCAAAACGGCGATGGAGCGCACTTTAAAATGGCTGGAGCGGTGCAAGGCTTCGCACGATAACCCGAATCAGGCGCTCTTTCCCATCGTGCAGGGTAACATGTACAAGGATTTGAGGGAAATCAGTTTGAAAGAATGTATCCCCTACGCGGAGCACGGCATCGCCATCGGCGGGCTTTCGGTGGGGGAGCCCAAGCCGCTGATGTACGAAATCATGGATTTCATGCTCGACAAATACCCGACGAACGTACCCCGTTATCTGATGGGCGTGGGCAGTCCCGACTGCCTGATCGAGGGGGTAAAGCGCGGCATAGACATGTTCGACTGCGTGCTCGCCACCCGTATCGCCCGCAACGGCACGGCGCTCACCTCCCGCGGCAAGGTGGTGGTGCGCAACGGGAAGTACAAGGAGGATTTCACCCCCCTCGATCCCGAATGCGACTGCTATTGCTGCCGCAACTACACCAAGGCGTATCTGCGCCACATGGTCAACGTGGGGGAAATGATGGGCGGCATGCTCATCAGCTTGCACAACATTTCCTTTTTAACGCGGCTGATGCGCAATATGCGGCAGGCGATTTTGCAGGATTCTCTGACGGAGTTTGCCGAGGAATTTTACGCGAAATACGGCACGGACGGCACGTTTTAAAGGCGTTTATCCCTTTTTGCGGGCAACGCGCGGGAAAATTTTGCCCGAATTTGTCTAAAAGACGCGCGCGGCGCGCAAAATGCTTTCAAACGCTTGCCAAATTTTCCAAAATAAAGTACAATAGTAAAAAAGTTCAAGGAGTAAATTCATCATGTTAAATTTTTTATTGGAAGGCGAAGGCGCCGGCAATAACGTCGGAACGTGGGTGATTTACGGCGTGCTCGCCGCGTTGATCATCGGATTTTTCGTATGGACGACGATTTCTTCCAAAAAACGCAGAAAGCAGGAAGAGGAAAAGCTCGCTTCGCTTAAGATCGGCGATAAGGTGAAAACCATCGGCGGCGTCTGCGGCGTGGTCATCGCCATCGACGACGCGGAAAACACCTTCACCCTCGAAACGGGCAGCGGCAGCAACGTTTCTTACATCAAGTTCGATAAGGGCGCGATTTACCAGACCGCTCCTTCGGCGGAAGCGCAGGCGGCAGAGGCTAAATCCGAGGAAAAGAGCGAACCCGCAGCGGAACCTTTCGAGGAGGCGACGCCCGCAGAGGCGGCGGAACCCGCGGAAGAAAAGAAGGAAAACGAATAATACGGCAAACCTCCGCATACATTGAACCATGCGGAGGTTTTTTTATGGACGTAAAAAGCGATATTAAAATGATCGTGAGCGGCGTTTTGAAGGGGCTGATCTTTTCCCTGCTCGCGGTGCTGATCTTTTCTTTCATCGTAAAACTGTGTTCCGTCGGCGATAACGTGATCCACGCCGTCAACCAGTTTATCAAAAGTCTGGCGGTGTTCGTGGGCTGTTTTTTCTCGCTTAAGGGGAAACTCGGCTGGCTCAAGGGGCTTGCCGTCGGCTTGTTCGTGTTCGTGTTTACCTATCTCGTGTTCGCGCTCATCGCCGGCGCTCAGGTATTCGGCGCGAAGTTTTTCATCGATACGGCGTTCGGCGCGGCGGTGGGGCTGATTTCGGGAATTATCAGCGTGAATGTAAGAAAAGACAGTTAAATTCTTGACATGCCCGCCGGTTTTTTGTATAATGATTAAAAACAATCCTAAAACGGAGGTCATTATGCGCAGAATTAAAACGGTAGCTGTTCCCGCAAAGAGAAACGCGACAGGCTGCGGCGAATGCAGAAGCACCTGCCAGTCGGCTTGCAAAACGTCCTGCACGGTGGGCAATCAGTCTTGCGAAAAAATCACGAGAGAGATTAAAATCAAGGAATTGAACTAATCGGAAGTCAACTTTTCGGGAGCAGTAAGGTTTACTGCTCCTATTTAATGTACGGAGAAAATTTATGGTACATACCTTTTGTGCGGACGGCACGTATTATTTATTCGACAACGCCTCCGGCGCGCTGCATATCTGCGACGCGCTGACGAGCGAGGTCGTCAAAAAACTCAACGGCGAGGCTTACGATTTGCACGGCGTCGACGAAAGCGAAATCGCGGAGATCGAAGAGGAAATCGCGGCGCTGAAAAAGGAAGGGGTTTTGTTTGCCGAGGAGGAAAAAGAAATTCCCTTGAAAAGCGAATACGTAAAGGCGCTTTGTTTGCATATCTGCCACGACTGCAATCTCCGCTGCGAATACTGCTTCGCGGGGCAGGGCAGTTATAAGGGGCGCTCGGAGTATATGCCTTTCGACGTGGCGAAGGCGGCGGTGGACTTTCTTATCGCCAACAGCGGCAGCCGCAAAATTCTCGAAATGGACTTTTTCGGCGGCGAACCGCTGATGAATTTATCCGTCGTGAAACAGACGGTGGACTACGCCAAGGCGGAGGGGCAAAAACACGGCAAAAAATTTCTGTTCACCCTCACGACCAACGGCGTGCTTTTGAATGAGGAAACGGCGAAATATCTCAACGAGGAGATGGAAAACGTCGTTTTGAGCATAGACGGGCGTAGGGAAGTGCACGACGGCGTGCGCAAGACCGTCAACGGCAAGGGCAGCTACGACGTTATCGTGGAAAACATCAAAAACTTCGTGAAAATGCGGGGGGACAAGCACTACTACGTGCGCGGCACCTTTACGAAGAAAAATCTCGATTTCGGCAGCGACGTGCTCTTTTTGGCGGATAACGGGCTGACGGAAATTTCCTTGGAGCCGGTGGTCACCGAGGAGGACAGCCCGCTGTATATTTCCAAGGAGGATCTCCCCGCGATCGCGGAGGAATACCGCCGCTTAGCGAAGGAATACAAGCGCCGCAAGTCCGCGGGGGAAAGGCTTTTCAACTTCTTCCACTTCCAGATCGATCTAGACGGCGGTCCCTGTCTGAGAAAGCGCGTTTCCGCGTGCGGCGCGGGCAACGAGTATTTCTCCGTCACGCCGAACGGGGATATTTTTCCCTGCCACCAGTTCGCCGATCTGCCGCAGTATAAAATGGGCAGCGTGTTCGAAGGCAAACTCGACGAAAAGATCCGCGCGGTGTTCCGCGACAACAACCTCTACACCCGCGAGGCGTGCAGGAACTGTTTTGCGAAATTTCATTGCAGCGGCGGCTGCCCCGCGAACAATATCCGCAAAGGCGGGGATATCAATACGCCCTATGACGTCACTTGCGGCATGATGAAGGCGCGCATGGAATGCGCCCTCGATCTCTATGCGGAGGGGAAAAGCGAAGAAAATCCGTAACGCGCCCGCGTTTTTGGTAAATTATTCTTGTTTTTTCTTGACTATAAAGCAAATCCGTTATATAATAATTTAGTCTGAATGTATACGCATTTGGGGATGCAATTGCTTTTTGGGAGGCAACAATGAACAAAAAAAAGTCAATCGCGCTGCTGGTTGTGATCAGCGTGGTGCTCGTCGTGCTGGCGGTGCTCACGTTCGCGCAGTTCAGAATACCGTTCTATAAGAACGGCACGCGCATTTATCAATCCTTTCTGGGCGCGATCCAGCTCGACGGCGATCTGGAGGAGGGCGTCGCTTACGAGCTGACGCTGAAAGAGGACATCGCGGCGGAGGATACGGGCGATTTAGATCCCGAAGACGTGGTGAAAACCCTCGAATACCGCCTGAACGCGCTCGGTTATACCGCGGCGGCGGTCACCGCGTACCGCGAAAGCGAAACGGACAACTATTCCTTCCGCGTGGAAATGCGCGCGAGCGATACCGCCGCGGCGGATATCGAGGTCGTGGCGCGTTACGGCGAGCTGGAATTCAAAGACGGCAGCGGCACGTACCTTTTCGGCAGAGATCTGGTGCAGAGCGCGAAATACATCTCGCAGAAGGTTGCGGCGAACACCACGCATTACGTGGAGCTCCGCTTTACCGACGAAGGGGTGGATAAGCTCAACGCCGCCATCGACGCGGCGGCTTCCAACGAGGAATCGAGCGGCTTTACGCTGAGCATCACCCTCGGCGATACGCAGCTGTTTTCCAGCAGTCTGACGAAAGACACCATCGCGCAGAATTCGCTTTACATCGGCGGCGAAAGCACCACCGAAACGGCGGCGCGCCAGCTGGCGCTGCAAATCGCCTCCGGCGGGCTCGCGTACGAATACGAAATCAGCGATCCCATGGAAACGACGCCCGCGCTCGGCGAAAATGCCAAGGAACTCGTATTTTGGGCGAGCCTTGCGGCGATACTCGTCATCATCGTGGCGTTGGTGTTCGTATACGGCGGGTTCGGTCTGATTTCCGGCGTTTCGATCTTCTTCTTCGCGATGATGGAAATTTTAATGCTCATTTTGGTGCCGAACATCGTGCTCAATTTTGCGGGCGTGATCGGCATTCTCGCGGCGACGCTTTTGACGGTGGATTCGCTCGCGATCATCATGAACCGCGTGCGGGAGGAATTCCGCAACGGCAAAACGGTGAAGGCGGCGGTGAAAACCGCTTACCGCCGTTCGTGGCTCACCATCGTGGAATCGCACAGCGTGCTGGCGGTGTTCGCCCTCGCGATGTTCTTCCTCTGCAAGGGATACGCCAACTGCTTTGCCGTCACCTTCGGCATCGGCGTCGTTTTATCCGCGCTGATCACCATGTTCGTTTCCTATCTGTTCACGTCGATGGCGCTGCCGCTTTTCAAGGATAAGAGCGAAAAGTTCCTCAAGCTCAAAAGGGAAGTCAAAGGGGAGGACGCGGAAGTATGAAAAAGTTCGACAGCGTGAAAAGTTTGAAAATCTTTGCCGTAATCGCTTTGGCGGTTATCGTGGCGGGCGCGTTCCTGCTCGGCTTTATGGGATACAATAAAGACGTGCGCTACAAGGCGCACAGCGAAGTGAAGATCACCGCCGAGGAAAATTTCGGCGACGTCAACGAAAAGATGACCGCCGCGGCGGAAGCGGCTTTCGACGAATACAATCTGAAGTACGTTTATAAAGAAACGATGGACGACGGCCGCAGCGTGGTGTATCTCTTCAACGGGGAGGACAGCGTTTCCGAAGAGGCGATCGCCAAAGTGAACGAAAAGCTTGCAGAGGCGTTTTCCGCCTCCACGGTGGAAGTGACCGCCGCGAGTTTCGACGGACAGGGCTACGGCTCTCTCGGCGAAATGTGGTGGGCGCTGCTCGCCGCGGGCATACTGCTCGTCGTCGCGTTCTTCTATACGGCGATCCGCTATAAATGGGCGGCGGCGTTCGCGTTTGCAATCGCTACCGTCGGCGGCACGGCGCTTGCCGCGATGCTCTGCGCGCTGGCGCGCGTGGTCATCACGCCCGCGTTCCTCGCGGTGCTTGCGGGCGCGTTCGTGTTCGGCGTGTTGTTTACGCTTTATTTTGCCAACGTCATTCAGGAAGATAAGAAAAACGTGGCAAACGCGGACTCGAGCGCGGCGCAGATCGTTTCCGGCGCGTTCAGGGAAGTGTTCTTGAAAACGATGGCTACCTTTGTGGCCGCTGTCGTAATCGCCCTGCTGCTCATCGTTCTCGCCCCCATGGGCGCGAAGTTCGCGGCGATGCAGATGATCGTCTGCCTTGCCTGCTCGGCGGCGTGCGCCCTCTTCGGGTACGGCGGCTTGTACGCGGCGTTTTCTAAAAAATAAAATCGATAAAAATAAAACGGTAAGGCGGGGCGTCCCGCCTTATTTCGTATTAAAAACGGGTAGAGTATGAAAGAGATTATCGGAGGAAAGAATTTCACCGCGGAGCAAACGCGGAAAATAGAGGAGATCGCGCGGGAAACGGGGCTTTTGCGGGAAACGGCGGAACTCCTGTTTTCCCGCGGGCTGACGGGCGCGGAAAGCGTAAAGGAATTTCTCACCCCCGATAAACGGCGTCTGCACGACCCGTTTTTGCTTTCCGGCATGCAAGCCGCCGCCGAACGCATATATGAAGCGCGGGAGGCGGGGGAGCCGGTGCTGATTTTCGGCGATTACGACGCCGACGGCATTTCCGCCGCCAGCATTTTATATAAAGCCTTCACCGAGTACGGGCTGGAAACGTACGCCGTCGTGCCCGAGCGAGAAAACGGCTACGGGCTCAATACCGACATCGTGGCGAAGTACGCCGAAGAGGTGTATATGGGGCTCGTGGTGACGGTGGACTGCGGCATCAGCGACGCGGAGAAGGTGGAATTTATCAAAGAAGAGCTCGGCGTGGACGTCATCGTCACCGACCACCACGAAATCCCCGAAACGCTGCCCGACTGCATCGTCATAAACCCCAAGCTCGCAGGGCAGGCATATCCTTTCGACGGGCTTTGCGGCGCGGGCGTCGCCTTCAAGCTCGCTTCCGCGCTGCTCGGGGAAAGGGCGGAAAAATACATCGATATCGCCGCCCTCGCCACCGTGGCGGACAGCATGTCGCTGACGGGGGAAAACCGCACCATCGTGCACGAGGGGCTGAAAAAGCTGCGCGCCGCGCCGCGTTCGGCGTATAAACGACTGCTCGCCGCGGCGGGCAGCAAGGAAATCACCGCCCAGACGCTGGCGTTTACCTTGGCGCCCCGCATCAACGCCGCCGGCAGAATGGGCGACGCGGCGTCGGCGCTCCGTCTGTTTCTCACCGAGGACGAAAGCGAGATTTTCGATTTGAGCGTCAAGCTCAACGCCTATAACATCGAACGGCAGGCGGAGTGCGACAAACTCTATAAGCTCGCCAAGGAAAAAATCAACGAGGAGGGCGCGTACGGCAACGTCATCATGCTCAAAGGCGACGATTGGCGCACGGGCTTTATCGGCATCGTCGCGGCGCGGCTGGTGGAGGAATACGCCCGCCCCGTCATCATGTTTGCGGGGGCGAACGGCTTTTACAAGGGCTCGGCGCGCTCTCTGCCGGACGTCAATATCTTCGAGGCGATTTCCGCCTGCAAGGATTTGTTGATGGAGTTCGGCGGGCACTCGCAGGCGGCGGGCGTGGCGGTGTCCAAGGAGAATTTCGACGCCTTTTACAAGGCGGTGGACGCGTATCTCGGCGAGCACTGCCCGCCGGAGGCGTTTATCCCCAAGGTGCAGGTGGACGGCTGGTGCGAAGAACCCCTTTCCATGCGGTTTGCGGAGGAGCTCGACTTGCTCGAACCCTGCGGGGTGGGAAACCGCCGCCCGCTGTTCGCGGCGCGCGCGGGCGCGCTGGACGCCGCGCCCTTAAAGGAGGGCTCGCCGCACGTGTCTTTTTCTCTGCCCGCCTGCGAAATGCTGTATTTCGGCGGGGCGAAATCGCTGGAATTTCTCAACCTGCCCATCGAAAAATACGTCGTGTTCGAGCCGAGCGTTTCGGTGTTCAACAAGCAAAAGCGGCTTCGGGGCATCGTGCGGGAAATGCTCTTCGGCTACACGGCGGGGGCGGAGCTCGAAGGGGAGATCTTTTCCCGTCAGCTGGCGTCGCTCTCCGCAAAGGAAAGCGAATATGCCGCCGTGGACACGGCGGGGGCGATCGCCCTCGCGGAGGAATCTCTCAAAACCCGTTACGGCACGGCGTTTATCGTCAGCGATCCCGCCAACGAGGAAAAATTTCCCTGCCTTGCGGGGGTGCAGCGCTGCCTGTTCCGCCCGTCGGAGGGCAATTTGTCCAACGTCGTCGTCATCGGCGGCGGCGAGGCGCTGGAAGGCTTCCGCCGCGTGATTTATATGGATAAACCGCCCCGCGCCGTCGCGTGCGGCAGGGAAACGTACGTCAATACCGAGCTTTCCGGCAGGGGGCTTTTTTCCGGCGTTTCCGTCGATCGGGACGCGTTTAAGGAAATTTTCGTGCTGCTCCGCTCCCTTTCGGGGAAAAAATTTACGAAAGCCGTTGATTTTTATCGGGAAAATCGTGTACAATGTAATCAAAGACAGTTTTTGTTCGCTTTGGAAGTGTTCGGGGAGCTCGGCATTTTCGTTTGCAGAAACGGCGTGCTTTCGCAGGACGTTTCGGTGAAGAGCGAACTGAAAAATTCCGCCGTTTACCGGCGGGCGGAGAGGGTGCTGGGCGATGATTGAAGTTTTGGAAAAAATCGGGGAAACCTATAAGGGAACGGATCTGCTCCTTTGCGAAAAGGCGTACCGTTTCGCGCGCAAGGCGCACGAAAACCAGAAACGCGCCTCGGGGGAGGAGTATTTCACCCACCCCTGCAACGTGGCGAAAATCCTCATCGATTTAGGCATGGACGCGGCGACCATCGCCGCGGCGTTTTTGCACGACGTCATCGAGGACACCCCCGTTTCCGAGGGGGATATCAAGGCGGAGTTCGGCGACGAGGTGCTGCAGCTCGTTCTGGGCGTGACCAAGCTGGAAAAAATCGAGTTCAACTCCAAAGAGGAGGAGCAGGCGGAAAACTTCCGTAAAATCTTCGTGGCGATGGCGAAGGACATCCGCGTCATCATCATCAAGCTCGCCGACCGACTGCACAACATGCGTTCGCTCAATTTCCTTTCGGCGGAACGGCAGCAGCGCATGGCGCGCGAAACGCTCGACGTGTTCGCGCCCCTCGCCGGCAGGCTGGGCATTTCGCAGATCAAGTGCGAGCTGGAAGATTTATCGTTGAAATATCTCGAACCGGAATTTTTCGAGTATCTCGTCACCAGCATCAACGCGAAACTCGCCGAACGGCGGGATTTCGTTTCCTTCGTCGTGCAGGAAATCCAGAAAATATTAAAGGAAAGCAACATCAAAGGCGAGGTGTTCGGGCGGCCGAAGCATTTTTATTCCATCTATAAAAAGATGAAAAACCAGAACAAGACGCTCGAACAGATTTACGATCTGACGGCGGTGCGCGTCATCGTCAATTCCGTGGACGACTGTTACGAGGTGTTCGGAAAAATCCATCACAAGTGGAAGCCTGTTCCGGGGAGAATTAAAGATTATATCGCCACCCCGAAACCCAACATGTACCAATCTCTGCATACGACGGTCGTCACCAACTTCGGGCAGACCTTTGAAATTCAGATCAGAACGTACGAGATGAACCGCGCGGCGGAATACGGTATCGCGGCGCACTGGAAATACAAGGAAAACAAAAAGGAAGTGGACGACTTCGACGCCCGCCTTTCGTGGATACGCGAGGTGATGGAGTGGCAGGGCGGTCTGAAGGACAGCAAGGAATTCATCGATTCGCTGCGCGGCGACATTTACAGTTCGGAGGTGCTGGTGTTCACGCCGAAGGGCGACGTCATATCCCTGCCGAAGGACGCCACGCCCATCGACTTCGCCTATCAGATACACTCCGCGGTGGGCAACAAGTGCGTCGGGGCGAAGGTTAATTCCAAAATGGTGCCCTTATCCACCCCCTTGCAGGTGGGCGACGTGGTGGAGATCGTAACTTCCCCCAACTCCAAAGGCCCGTCTTGGGACTGGCTGAAAATTGCGAAAAGCTCCTCCACGAAGGTCAAGATCAAGCAGTTTTTCAAGCGCGAGATGAAGGAGGAGAACATTAAAACCGGAAAGGCGATGCTGGAGCGGGAGGCGAAGAACAAGGGGTATAACCTTTCGGATCTTCTCACCGACAAGGCGTTTTCCAAGCTGTCGCAGCGGATGTCCTTTTCGGGGCAGGACGAGATGTACGCCTCCGTCGGGTACGGCGCGGTGAGCACCAATCAGGTGCTGGTGAAACTCATCGATTATTACCGCCATTCCTCCATCGAATCGCAGGCGCGCATCATCGCCGCCGGACCGAAACAGTCGGGGGGCGTCATCGTAAAGGGCATGGATAACATTCTCGTGCGCATCGCCGGCTGCTGTCACCCCGTTCCGGGGGACGAGATCGTCGGCTTCATCTCCCGCGGGCGGGGGGTGGCGGTGCACCGCGCGGACTGTCCGAACATGAGAAATATCGAGCCGGAACGCTTTATCGAGGTGCGCTGGGCGAACGAAACGGGCAATTCCTTCAACGCGGGCATCAAGGTCATCGCCAACGATCAGGGCACGATTTTATCGAGCGTTTCCCAGCTCGTCGCGCAGATGAATTACGCCATCACCGCCATCAACGGGCGCATCGACGCCAAAACGAAACAGGCGGTCGTCGATTTCAATATTCGCATCAACTCCCGTTCGGAGCTCGATTCGCTCATTGAAAAATTAAAGCAGAACAAAAAGCTGACGGACGTATACCGCACCAGCTTTTAACGGAGAAAGAACATGGATTTTCGCGTGCATCGCGTATATACCGGCAGAATCGGCTCCAACGCCTACCTCGTTTCCGACGGGCGGCGCGCGGCGGTCATCGACGCGGGAATGGGGAACGCCGTTTCGGAATACGCGGAGAAAAACAACCTTACGATAGAGCTGTGCTTGCTTACGCACGGGCATTTCGATCACATCGGCGCGTGCGCCGAGCTGCAGCGGCGGGGCGCGAGGATCGGCATTTCCGAAAAGGACGCGGACAAGCTCTATACCGAAAACAACCTCGGCGGGGAGTTCGGTATTGTCACCGAACCGCTGCACGCCGATTTCACCTTCCGCGACGGCGACGAAATCGATTTTCACGGATGCAAATTCCGCGTGCTGGAAACGGCGGGGCACAGCGCGGGTTCGGTGTGCTTTATCACCGAGCTCGGCATTTTCAGCGGGGACACGCTGTTTTGCGGCGGCGTGGGAAGAACGGACTTTTACGACGGCGACGGGGCGGCGCTTGCCGCGTCCTTGAAACGTCTGTTCGCCGTCGCGGACGACGCGCCGGTGTATACGGGGCACGGGCTTTCCACCACTTTGAAACGGGAAAAGGAGACCAATCCTTACTTATGAAAACCAACACGCCCTACGAGGCGGACATCAACGAAGTCGTAAAGCTGTTTTTGCAAGACGACGCCGACGGGGAACACGTTTGCGAAACGAAGGGCGGGCGGTACGAAAATACCGTGCGTGTCGGGGAAAAACGCTATTATTTTTCCGATCCCGTCAAGGACGGCGGCGCGCTGGAAAGAAAGCGCTACGAAAAGCGGAACGTAAAGCTCTCGGTTTATCGGGCGCTTTCCGATTATTATCGGCAGAAAATGCCGTGGGGCGCGCTCACGGGCATACGCCCCAGCAAGCTCGCCTATCAGGAGCTGGAAAAATCGGGGGAGTTTTTAACGCTCTTCAACGAAATGGAGGTGAGCGGCGAAAAGCGCAAGCTCATCGAAAAGCTGGTGGAAACGCAGCGGGGCGTGTACGATAAAAACGACGAAAACGCCGACTTTTTCGTGTTCATTCCCTTTTGCCCGTCGAAGTGCCGTTACTGCTCCTTTATCACGGCGGACATCGCGCGTTCGGGGAAATTCATCCCCGCCTACGTGGACGCGCTTTTGAAGGAAATCGAGGCGGCGAAGCCCCTCGTCAAAAAACTGCGCTCGGTGTATATCGGCGGGGGTACGCCCGTCGCCCTGCCCGCGGCGGAGCTGGAGCGGGTGCTTGCGGCGGTGGATGCGCCGCGCGGCGTGGAATATACGGTGGAGGCGGGGCGCCCCGACTGCATCACGGCGGAAAACGTCGCCCTCTTGAAAAAATACGGCGTCACGCGGGTGTGCGTCAATCCGCAGACCTTCAACGACCGAACGCTCGCGCGGATCGGAAGAGGGCATACGGCGGCGGACATCTACGAAAAATACGCCCTCTTAAAGGACGATTTTTCCGTCAACATGGATTTGATCGCGGGGCTCGAAGGGGAAACGGCGGAGGATTTTTCCCGTTCGGTGGACGCGGCGATCGCCTTGAAGCCCGACAATATCACCGTGCACACCCTCTGTTTGAAGAGCGGCGCGGCGCTCAAGGAGGAAACGGCGCGTTTGAGCGGGGAGGGCGTTGCCGCTATGGTGGAATACGCGCACGCCGCGCTCGCGGCGGCGGGGTACGCGCCCTATTATCTTTACCGTCAGAAATATATGGCGGGCAATCTGGAAAACACCGGTTACACACTGCCGGACAGGGCGTGCGTGTACAACGTGGACACCATGGAGGAAATTTCCTCCACCGTCGCCTGCGGCGCGAACGCCGTTTCCAAAGCGGTGTTCGACGGCTGCGAACGCATAGAGCGGTATAAAAATCCCAAGGATATCCCCACGTATTTGCAGAAAATCGACGCCGTCATCGAAAAAAAGGCGCGGCTTTTCGCGGGAAAAAGCGAAAAATAGAAAAATCTGCGCGTTTTTTGCGAAAACGCCGCAATTATCTTTTGAAAACAGTTTACAAAAAAAGGAAAGTTTGCTATACTTGAAACGTATAAAAACGTATTACCCGACGGCAAGGTCGCAGGGATCCTCATCCGCGTGCTTTGTTTCGGGCATATTATCCATAAGCAGGAGGTAAAAAATTATGGACAAGGCAAGAAAACAGGAAATCATCGCAAAATTCGCCCGCCACGAGGGCGACACCGGTTCGCCGGAAGTGCAGATCGCGCTTTTGACGGAGAGAATCAACCATCTCAACGAGCATCTCAAAATCAACAAGAAAGACAATCACAGCAGACGCGGACTTTTGAAAATGGTCGGCGAACGCCGCGGTCTTTTGGACTACTTAAAAGATGTGGATATCGAAAGATACAGAAAAATCATCGCGGATTTGGATTTGAGAAAATAGCGAAAAATAAGGGCGTCGTTTTGCACGCCCTTTTTGTATGTAATTTTCCGCATTTTGCCGTTTTTCGGCGTAAAATATGCGGACGGTTCGGGAAAATGCGCTTTGCTTTTAGGCGTTAAAAATATTTTCAGGGTAATTTAGGAGAGAGAAATGACAGACAGATTCAGAGAATTCAAAACAGAAATCGGCGGCAGGGAAGTCACCGTCGAAATCGGCAAGTACGCCGAACAGACCAACGGCAGCTGCGTCGTACGGTGCGGCGAAACGGTGGTGATGGTCAACGTCACCATGGCGGAAAAACCCCGCGACGGAATGGATTATTTCCCGCTCGGCGTGGACTATGAAGAAAAAATGTACTCGGTAGGCAAGATCCCCGGCGGATTCAAGCGCCGCGAAGGCAGAGCCAGCGACAAGGCGATTTTAACCTCGCGTCTGATCGACCGCCCGCTGCGCCCGCTCTTCCCCAAGGGTATTTTTAACGACGTTATCGTGGTGGCTACCGCGCTTTCGGTGGAGCCCGACATCTCGCCCGAGCCGCTTGCCATGTTCGGCAGCTCGGTTGCGCTCAGCATTTCCGATATCCCCTTTGCGGGCCCCACCGGTTCGGTGGTCGTAGGGCTGGTGGACGGCGAATACGTCATCAACCCCTCCCTCGCGCAGCGGGAAAAGAGCAGACTCGCGTTGAACCTCGCGGGAACGAAGGACGCCATCATGATGGTGGAAGCGGGTTCCAAGGAAATCAGCGACGACGAAATGGTCGGCGCGATCCTCTTCGGTCACGAACACATCAAAAAGCAGTGCGCGTTCCAAGAGGAAATCGTAAAGGAAGTGGGCAAGCCCAAAAAGCAGATGGAGCTTTACCACGTTCCCGAAGAAATCGACGCGGCGGTGCGCGCGTTCGCAAGCGACATGCTCGACGAGGCGCTCGAACATTACGTGAGAGAGGAACGTCAGGCGGCGCAGGACAAGGTGGAAAACGACACCTTGGCGCACTTTGCGGAAATCTATCCCGATAAAACGCGTGAAATCAAGGACAGCTTATATTATCTCACCAAGGAAAAGGTTCGTGCGAAAATTCTCGACAAGGGCATTCGCCCCGACGGCAGAAAGCTGACGGAAGTGCGCCCCATCTGGTGCGAACACGGCGTTTTGCCGAGAGTGCACGGCAGCGGCGTATTCACGAGAGGCCAAACGCAGGTGATGACCACCTGCACGCTGGGCATGATCAACGAGGCGCAGAAGCTCGAAGGACTCGACGAGGAAACGGGCAAGCGCTATATGCACCAATACAACATGCCGGGTTACGCTTCCGGCGAAGCGAAACCCATGCGCAGCCCCGGCCGCCGCGAAATCGGCCACGGCGCGCTTGCGGAACGCGCCCTCGAACCGGTTATCCCCTCCGAGGCGGAATTTCCCTATGCGCTGCGTTTAGTCAGCGAAGTGCTCAGCTCCAACGGCTCGACTTCGCAGGGCAGCGTGTGCGGCTCCACCATCGCGCTGATGGACGCGGGCGTTCCCATCAAAGCGCCCGTCGCGGGCATTGCGATGGGGCTCATCAAGGACGCCGAAACGGGCAGAGTCGCCATTTTAACGGATATTCAGGGCTTGGAGGACTTCCTCGGCGATATGGACTTTAAGGTGGCGGGCACGGAAAAGGGCATCACCGCCATTCAGATGGATATTAAAATCAAGGGCATCGACGAGAACATTCTCCGTCAGGCCATCGCGCAGGCGAACGTCGGCAGACAGCACATTTTGGGCAAGATGCTCGAATGTATCGATAAGCCGAAGGAAGAAATGAGCAAATACGCGCCGAGAATTATGAGCTTCCACATTCATCCGGACAAGATCAGAGAAGTAATCGGATCGGGCGGTAAGGTCATCAATAAGATCATCGAAGAAACGGGCGTTAAAATCGACATCGACGACGACGGTTTGGTGCAGATCGCCTCTTACGGCGAAAACGGTCAGGGCGAACGCGCGAAGGCGATCATCCTTTCCATCGCGAAGGATCCCGAGGTGGGCGATATGTTCATCACGGAAGTGCTGCGTATCCTGCCAAACACCGGCGCGTTCTGCGAACTCGCCCCCGGAAAGGACGGCATGATCCATATCCGCAGCTTGTCGGAAAAATACAACAAGCGCCTCAACAGCGTAGAGGACGTTTTGAGCATCGGCGACAAGGTGAAGGTGGAAATCTGCAAGATCGGCGAAAAGGGCATCGACTTGAAACTGCTCGAAAAGCTCGACTAACCGAAAACACGAAATCCGCGGCGGTATGCAGATTTTTCTGCATACCGTTTTTGCACTGACCGGAGGAAAGGGCAAAAACCTATGCAATCACTATTCTGCATACCGTTTTTGCACTGACCGGAGGAAAGGGCAAAAACCTATGCAATCACTATTCTGCATACCGTTTTTGCACATGTAAAAACCTATGCCCGCAAGGGCATAAAGGTTGCAATAGTAAAAACCTATGCCTGTAAGGTAAGCGTTTTTGCACTGACCGAAGGGAAGGGGCAAAAACTTATGCAATCACTATTCTGCATACCGTTTTTGCAATAGTAAAAACCTATGCCTGCAAGGTAAGCGTTTTTGCACCTATTTTTATATATCGTCCGCAATCCCCGATACACCCGTTTTTTTAAGCATATTCGAGATCATGCTCCGCATATCTTTTTATGAGCAGTATCGTATAAAAGGAGCGGGGAATGAAGAAACTAAAAAAAGACGTGCTTATCGGCTTGGCGTCGAACCTTGCGGTTGCGGCGATCGTGATATGCGTGTTCGCGTTCACGCTCGTGCCCACGCCCGCGACGGTGACGTCGGGCGGCGGATACGAGCCGTATTACAACGGCAACCGTGCGGAAAAGAACGTGTCGCTGATGTTCAACGTGTACGAAAACACGCCGGTTGTGGAAGGCATTTTGGACGTTTTGGAGGAATACGGCGCAAAGGCGACCTTCTTCGTGGGGGGCTGCTGGGCGGACGATAACGCGGAATGTCTGAAAAAAATCGTGGAGCGCGGGCACGAGCTTGCCAACCACGGGTATTTTCACAAGGACCATTCCAAACTGAATTTGGAAAAAAACAAAGAGGAAATCCACCTCACCGAGGTGATTTGCGAGGCGCTTTGCGGCGTAAAAACCCGCTTGTTCGCGCCCCCGTCGGGCGCGTTCGGCAAAAACACGCTGGCGGCGTGCGCGGAGCTCGATTATAAAGTCGTCATGTGGTCGAAGGACACCATCGATTGGCGGGATAAGGACGTTTCCCTCGTCGTCAAGCGGGCGACGGAAAACGTTACGGGCGGCGATCTCATCTTAATGCACCCGAAAGAACACACGCTGACGGCACTGCCGCAGATACTCGGAATTTATGAAAAGGAAGGTTTGAACGCGGTCACTGTATCGCAAAACATAGGGGAGTAAAACTACGATGGAAGAATTTAAGATATACGACAACGGGCTTCGGCTCGTCGTAAAGCCGATGGCGGGCATGTTCACCGTGTCGATGGGGATCATCGTCAACACGGGCAGCGTAAACGAAACGGCGGAAAACAACGGCATTTCGCACTATATCGAGCACATGCTGTTCAAGGGGACGAAAAAACGCTCCTCTTTTGAAATTTCCGACGCGATCGACGGGCTCGGCTCGCAGATCAACGCGTACACGGCAAAGGAAAACACCTGCTATTACGTGAAATCGACAAAGGAAAATTTTGCCGCGAGCGCGGAAATTTTATCGGATATTTTCTTCAATTCCGTGTTCGACGACGAGGAGAGCGCCCGCGAAAAGGGCGTAATTTTGGAAGAAATCCACATGTGCGAGGACACGCCGGAAGATTTATGCTTGGATATTCTGGCGGAGGCGTATTTCGGTAAAACGGGGCTGGGCAGAACCATTCTCGGCACGGCGCAGAACGTGGAAAAATTCACGAAAGAGGACATACGCGCCTATATGGACCGCTTTTACGTGCCTTCCAACATCGTGGTGTCCGTCGCGGGAAATATCACCTTTGCGGAAGCGGAAAAGATCTGCGACGAGCTGTTCGCCGCGAATTTTTCCCGCGCGGCGGAAAAACCGCAGCCCTTTTTCCATAAGGAAATCTTTACGGGCAACGCCTTTAAGACGAAGGATATCGAGCAGGCGCATATCGGGCTTTGCATGCCCTCGTATCGCTTGGGCTCCAAGATGACGGCGGCGGTGCGCGTGCTGAACACCGTGTTCGGCGGCGGCATGAGCAGCAGGCTTTTTCAAATCATCCGCGAAAAGTACGGGCTGGCGTATTCGGTGTATTCCTACGTTTCGCAGTACGCTCATCTCGGCACGTTTGAAATTTACGCCGGCGTTAATCCCTCCAAGCGGGATATGGCGCTCGATTGCATCTTCGGGGAAATCGAGCGGCTGAAAAAGGACGGCATCACGGAGGCGGAGTTCAAACGCGGCAAGGAGCAGGTGCGCGCTTCCTTTTTGATGGCGCAGGAAAGCACGGCAAGCCAGATGCTGTTGTACGGAAAACAGCTTTTGATGCTGGACGAGCTGTTCGACATGAAAAAGAAAATCGAAGAACTCGACGCCTGCCGCATGGAGGACGTAAACGTTGCCATCGACGAAAACTTCCATTTGGACAAGCTCGCCGCGGCGACGGTGGGCAAAGCCAAACGAAAACTGAAAATCCCCGCCGCGAAATAACGGCAAAAAAAAGAACGCGCTTCGATAGCGCGTTCTTTTAAGTCTGTCAGACGTGTCATGCATTCGCAGCATTCGGACAGCCGCAGCCGTTCCTGAAGTTGTTACAAGAACCTGCGGTGAAGAGCGCGGCGAGCAACAGCGCTTGCGTTAAATTGATCGTTCCGTTGTAAAACAACAGAAAAATCAACCCCCAAAGCACCAAGTTTTCGTTAGACATCGCAACACCTCCTTTTAAGACCTTAAAAAAATATATGCGCGAAAATGCCGTTTCATGCCGAAAACAGCCGAAAAGTATAGGATGGTCAAGACGTGGGGCGATAACATTCGGCAACGGAAAACGACTTTCGAGAGAAAGAAGAAACGACGAATTAACGCAAAAAAAGACAAAAATATTCAAATGCTTATATATTCATATATGTTATCATATCGGTAACAAACGGACGGAGGAACAGATATGGAATGTATGCTTTTGGATAAGCGCACGCAATCGCTGGTGAACGATTACGTGCCCACGGGGGAAATTCTGGACGAACTCGTGTGCTTTTTTACCATTTTTTCCGATTATACGCGGCTGAAAATGATTTCGGCGCTGGCGATTTCGGAAATGTGCGTCAGCGATCTGGCGCGTATTCTCAAACTCAACCAGACCACCGTTTCCCATCAGCTGAGACTGCTTAAAAACCTTAACGCCGTAACCACGAAGCGGCAGGGCAAGGTGGTGTTTTACGCGCTGAGAAACGAAATGCTCAACGACGTGCTGTTGAAGGGCGTGGAATTTTTGGGATATTGATCGCAGCCGCGGCATTGCCGCGGCGTTTTTTCGCATTTGGAAAAAATGAGTTGTCAAACGGCGCTTTTTCTTATATAATAGATACGATGCTCGAAGATAAGTTAAAACTTCTCCCCGAAAATTCCGGCGTGTATATCATGTACGACAAGGACGGCACGGTCATTTACGTGGGGAAGGCGAAAAATTTAAAAAACAGGGTACGGCAGTATTTTTTCAATTCCGTTAAAACCGACAAGGTGATGGCGATGGTGGAAAACGTTTCCGATTTCAGCTATATCATCACGAAATCGGAAATCGACGCGCTGAGTCTGGAAAACAACCTCATCAAAAAGCATAAACCGAAGTATAACATTCTGCTGAAGGACGATAAAACCTATCCCTATCTGAAAGTCAATCTGAAAGAGGAGTTTCCGACCTTTTCCGTTACGCGCAAAATCAAAAAGGACGGGGCGAAATATTTCGGTCCGTTCATGGGCGGGGTTTCGGTAAAGGACGTTTTGGAGCTGGTGCAGACCACGTTTTCCATCCGCCCGTGCAATACCGCGCTGAAAGCCAAACCGCAAAAACCCTGCCTGAATTACCATATCAAGCGCTGTCTTGCGCCGTGCGCGGGGCTGGCGGATAAGGAAGAATACCGCGTCAACGTGGAAAAAGCCATCGACTTTTTGAACGGCAACGACAAGGAGCCGGAACGTATTCTGAAGGAAAAGATGCAGCTTGCCGCCGAACGGCAGGAGTTCGAGCTCGCCATGAATTACCGCGACAAGCTTCGCGGTCTGGAAAAAATCTGGCTCAAGCGCATCACCAGCTTAAACAGCTTTCTTTCGGCGGATATTTTCGCCTACGAAACGGATAACATTCACTCGGCGGTGAGCGTGCTCGTCGTGCGGGGCGGCAGAATGTCGGGCGGTAAAAACTTCGCCGTCACCGACGCGGCGTTTTCCGCAGGCGAGGCGCTGACGGAATTTTTGAGCCGCTATTACAAGCAGGACGCGGAAATCCCGTCGGAAATCATTCTTTCGGCGGAAACCGACGCAAAGCTCGCCGAAAGCTATTTTAAGGAAAAGTTCGGCGCAAGCGTCAGCGTGCTCTGCCCCAAGCAGGGGGTGCGCAAGCAGCTCGTCGATATGGCGAAGCTCAACGCGCAGGAATATCTTTCCCGCAATATCGAAAAGATCCGACACAAAGAGGATATGACTCTTGCCGCCTGCAAGCGGCTGCAAGAGGTGCTTCGTTTATCGCGCTATCCCCGCCGCATGGAGTGCTTCGACATCTCGCACATCAGCGGGGTGGACAAGGTCGGTTCGATGACGGTGTTTATCGACGGTTCGGCGGATAAATCGGAATACCGCCGTTTCAAAATCCGCACGGTGGAGGGCAACAACGACTTCGCGTGTCTGAAAGAGGTGCTCCGCCGCAGGCTCGCCAAGCTGGGCACGGCGGAAGAAGAACGCTTTCCCAAGCCCGATCTGATCATCATCGACGGCGGCAAGGGGCAGCTTTCTTCCGTGAAAGAGGTGTTCGACGACATGGGCATAGAGGGCATCGACCTCATTTCCCTTGCGGAACGGGAGGAGGAGATCTTTACGCTTTTCTCCCGCGAGGCGGTGGTTCTGCCCAAAAGCGATTACTGTTTGCGCATGCTCCAGCGCATCCGCGACGAGGCGCACCGTTTCGCCATCACCTTCAACCGCGATTTACGGAACAAGCGATCCCTTTCCTCTCTGCTGGACGAGATTTCCGGCATCGGCAAGGAAAAGCGCCGCGCGCTGATGGAAAGGTTCAAGGACATCAACGGCATTCTGGCGGCGGACGTGGAGCAGCTTTGCACGGTGGAGGGCATCGGCAAAAAACGGGCGGAGGAAATTTGGAATTTTTTCCACAAAAGCGTAGATAATTGAGGTGAACGTATGAAGTATAAAATGGTTGTGTCGGATTTCGACTGGACGTTGGGCAATTCCCCCGATTTTATCGAGGAGAGCACCGTCGCGGCGATCCGCGAATACGAAAAGAAGGGAGGGATTTTCACGGTCTGCACCGGCAGATTGTATTCCTCCGTGGCGAAGATTTTGAGGAAATACGGCTTTCACGGCTACGTGATCGCCTGTCAGGGGGCGATCATCGCCGATATCGATACGGAGGAACGCATTTACTCCGACGGCATAGAAACCTCCCTTGCGGCGCACGCGGTGCGGGCGCTGCGGGCGGACGGGCATACCGTGCTGCTCGATTATGACGATCGGCTCTGCTATACCGAAAGCACCCCCTATACCGACGCTTACGAGCGGCTGGCGGGCATTTCGGGGTACGTAAGGGAGGATCTCGCGGCGTTTATCGAGGAAGGCAACGTCGTGGTGCAGAAGATCATGGTGATGTGCGAAGCGCAGGACCTTTCGGGGATTTTGGAAAAGTACGGCAAGCTGTTCGGCGGAAAACTGCTGGTCAACAGCGGTTCCAAAAACTTGGTGGAAATCGTGAGCGCGGCGTGCAGCAAGGGCATTTCCACGCGGCATCTCGCCGAAAGGTACGGCATAAAACCGTCGGAAATTCTGGCGGTGGGCGATTCCACTAACGATCTTTCCCTGACGGAACAGGGGTTTCACAGCGTTTCGGTGGGGGACGGCAGCGACGCGCTCAGGGCGGCGGCGGACGAAATCACCGTGCCGTACGCCGAAAAGCCGGTGGAAACGCTTTTGAAAAAATATTGCTTATAATCGGACGACTTTCCGATTTAGGGAATACTCTCCGCCGAAAGGGCGGAAAATTCCAAACATAAGGTGTTCAATGACGGAAAATAATTTGATGGAAAAAACGGAAAACATCGGCGAAACGCTGCCGATGATCGCGCTGAGGGGCAAGGTCATTTTCCCGAAAACCTTCGTCAATTTCGACGTGGGCAGACCGATGTCCGTGCGCGCGGCGGAGCTGGCGTTGGAAAACGGCGGGAAAATCTTCGTCGCCGCGCAGAAAAACGCCTTGCAGGACAATCCCCGCAAGGGCGATATTTACCGCTGCGGCGTGGTGGCGCGCATAACGCAGATCACCAAGCTGCCCGCGGGGGGGCAGAAGCTGAGCGTGGAAGCGCTTTACCGCGCTCGCGCGGAGAGCGTGAGCTTTGCCGACGGCATGTTCGGCGTCGTCGCCGTGCGGGAGGATTACGTTAGGGGCGACGAGGCGGAAACCGAGGCGTATATGCGCTTGGCGCGGCAGTCGGTGGTGGAATACACCCTGTTCGACAAGCAGGTGCCGAAGGACGTTCTGGCGCGCCTCGGGGAAATCGAGGACGCCGACGAATTCGTCGACAACGCGCTTTCCGTGCTCTTTTTCAAGGAAAAGCCCTGTCAGGAGCTGTTGGAGGAGCGCGAAACGGTCGTCCGGCTGAAAAATTTTTGCAAGCTGATGGCGCGCGAGCTGGAAATCGCGAAAATCGAGCGCAAGGTCAGCGCGTCGGTGCGCAGGAGCATCGATAAAAACCAAAAGGAATATTATCTGCGCGAACAGCTCAAAGCCATTCACGCGGAGCTGGGCGACGACGAGGACGAGAAAAAGACGCTCGCCGCGGAAATCAAGGAAAAGCACCTGCCCGAAGAGGTGGAGGCGAAGGCGCTCAAGGAGCTGGCGCGCCTCGATAAAATCAGCCCGTCGAGCCCCGATTATTCCATAATATTGAATTATCTCGACTGGATCAAAGAGCTGCCCTTTAACGAATGTACGGAGGATACCGCCAGCTTAACGCAGGCGAAAGCGGTGCTGGACGGCGATCATTTCGGGCTGGAAAACGTGAAGGAGCGCATCGTGGAATACCTCGCGGTGCTGCAGCTCACCAAAAAAATCAAGGGGCCGGTGCTCTGTTTCGTAGGTCCCCCGGGGGTGGGCAAAACCTCCATCGCCAAATCGGTGGCGCGGGCGCTCGGCAGAAAATTCGTAAGAATGAGTCTCGGCGGCGTGAAGGACGAGGCGGAAATCCGCGGGCATCGGCGCACCTACGTGGGGGCGATGCCGGGGCGCATTATCTACGGGCTGAAAAACGCGGGTTCTTCCAACCCCGTGTTCCTGCTCGACGAAATCGATAAACTTTCCAGCGACATTCACGGAGATCCCGCGAGCGCGCTTTTGGAAGTGCTCGATCCCGAGCAGAATTCCACCTTCCGCGACCGCTATCTCGAAGTGCCGTACGATTTATCCAAGGTCATCTTCATCACCACCGCGAACTCCCTCGATACCATACCCTATCCGCTGCTCGACAGAATGGAAGTCATCGAAATCAACGGCTATACCGAGGAGGAAAAGGTGGAGATCGCCAAGCGCTATCTCGCGCCCAAGCAGATCGCCGAAAACGGGCTGACGACGGACAATATCGCCTTTACCGAAAACGGGCTGAAAGAGATCATCCGCGGCTATACCATGGAAGCGGGCGTGCGCAATCTGGAGCGGGAAATCGGCACGGTGTGCCGCAAGGTGTCCATCCGCGTTGCCGAGGGCAGGGCGAAGAAAAAAATCCTCGTCACCGAAAAGAAGGCGGGGGAATTTTTGGGCATCCGCAAATTCGTGAAGAACAAGCCCATCGAGGAGGACGAAGTCGGTTCCGCCACGGGGCTCGCATGGACGGCGGTGGGCGGCACGACGCTCATCATCGAAGTGAGCCTGATGCGCGGCAAGGGGGAGATTTTGCTGACGGGCAAGCTCGGCGACGTGATGAAGGAATCGGCGCGCGCGGGCATCAGCTATATCCGCGCCAACGCCGCGAAGTACGGCATCGACGAAAACGTGTTCGATACGACGGACATACACATCCACGTGCCCGAGGGGGCTACGCCGAAGGACGGTCCGAGCGCGGGCATCACCATGGCTACGGCGATTTTGTCGGCGTTTACCGGCAGAAGGGTGAGAAAGGACGTCGCCATGACGGGGGAGATCACCCTGCGCGGCAAGGTTCTGCCCATCGGCGGACTGAAGGAAAAGGCGCTCGCGGCGCATAGAATCGGCATTCATAACATCGTTATCCCCAAAGGCAACGAAAAGGATTTGGAGGAAATCCCCAAGGAAATCAAAAGCAAAATCGAGTTTATCCCCATTTCCGACGTGGACGAGGTGTTTAAAAACGCCTTTTCGGAGGGCGGGAAATGATGAAATTAACGCCCGTGTTCGTCACCTCGGCGGCGGACGCGAAGGGCTTTTTGCAGACGGATAAGCCGATCATCGCCGTGTCGGGCAAGTCCAACGTCGGCAAAAGTTCCTTTATCAACATGCTGGCAAACCAAGCGAAGCTCGCAAGGACCTCCAATACGCCGGGCAGAACGCGGCTGGTGAATTATTTCGATTTCGGGCCCTTCGTGCTCGCCGACCTTCCGGGGTACGGTTTCGCGCAGGCGGGCAAGGCGGAAAAGGAAAAGTGGGGCAAGCTGATGGAGCGGTTTTTCGAAAACGGTGCGGCGCACGTGTTTTCCCTTTTCGATATCCGCCACGCGCCCACGAAAGAGGACTTGCAGATGGTCAAGTATCTCTATTATTACGCCATTCCCTTTACGGCGGTGGCGACGAAGAGCGATAAACTCGGCAAAAGCCGCGTTAAACCGCGCATCGCGGAACTCGCCGCACAGCTCGGCGTGCCTGCGGGCAACATCGTGGCGACCTCCGCGGAAACCGGCAAGGGGCGCGACGACGCGCTCGCCCGCGCCGAACAGGCGGTAAAGGTGTTTTACGAGCCGTTTGCGGAAGAACCGTAAAAAGAAAGCCGCCGCCCGCAAATTCGGGCGGCGGCTTTCGGAAGAGAAAAACCGATTGGAAGAAACCGTTTGATTTATAAAAACGCCGAGAGCATCTTGTAAACGCCGAGGGCGACGAGCATGATCGGCGCGACGGCGCGCGCCCGTTTCATTTTGGAAAACGCGGCGCTTTCGGAAAGAAGTATGCCGAGAAGAATGGTGAAAAAATGCATCGCGGTGACGACGAGCGGCACGACGAGGGAGGGATAGCCCATCATCGTGAGCGATAAGGTGGCGACGGCGCCGTCCAAGCCGACGGCAACGCCGACGAGCACGCTTTGTTTCATCGCGCCGCGCCTTTTTTTCTGCGGGTTTGTTTCTCCGGTTAAGTTGTAAACGCCCACCGCCGCCAAGATGAGCCCGCCGAGCAGGGAAACCTCCTCGGTGAACACGTCGGAAAGCGCGCTGCCGAGCAGTCCCGCCGCAAGGCATAAGCACAAAACGGTCATGGAAATTCCCGCGAGAACGGGGGCTTTTTTCTCTCCGCCGAGCGAGAGGGAAAAGCCGCAGAAAAAAGCGTCCGCGCTCACCGTCAACGCGGTGGCGATCAAAAAAAATGCATTCATATGTAAGGGGCGGGATCGCCGCCGTTATAGCATATTATGCGCTTTCGGGGCTTTCGGGTGCGCCTTTTTGCCCCGTCGCTCAAAAAAATTTAAAAATAGCGGGAAAGTAGTTTGACAAACGGCGTTTTTTATATTAAAATAGATTAAGCTATATACTGAGAAAGTGTATAATCGAACAAGAGTTTACGGGAGCACATTGCATGAAAATCGGCATCGCTAAAAAGATGATTTCAATGATCCTCGCCGTCGCCGCGATCGTTGCCTTCGGCGTTTTTTCCGTCAGGGTATTCGCGGATGAGGGCGACAATATAACGACGGAGTATTTCACCGTTTACGAAAACGGGAGCACCGGCGGCAAGGACGAGGCGGTTTTAACCGACGGCGCGCTGAAGCTCGCGCTGGGCGAAAAGGGGAGCGCGGAGTTCAAGAGAAATCTCGTGCTTAACGCCCTCGAGGTGAAATTTCAGCTGGCTGCGGAGATGAGCAAGGCGGAGTTTAAACTGCTTTACGATTCTTACGACGTCAACGGAAACGCCTTTATCGAAGAGGAAAAAACCGTTTATAAAAAGGAAATCGAAAACGTCGTTTCCATCGACGGCACGTCGGTTACGGTCGGCGGAGAAACGAAAACCGTTGCGGTCAGCGATAAAACATACACCGTTGCGGTTGCCGTCGCAAATCCCGAAAACGGCGCGTATTCCTTTAAAATCACCGTCAACGGAACGGAATTCGATCTGACGGAAAAAACGCAGTATAAACCCGAAATGTTCGGCGGCAACGCCGTGGGCAAGTTCGCGTTTGCCGCGGAAAACGGCGGCACGGTTACCGTCGATTCTATTGCGCAGGGCGCAAACAAGCAGGATTTCGTTTTGACGGACGGCAAAATCACCCCCGTGAAATCCGTAGTGCTGCTCAGCGAAAAATTCTATAACGGAGAAACCGACGCAGCGATCGAAAAGCTGCCCTTTATCAGTCACTCCGTCGTTCCCGCGGAATATGCCATCGACGCGCCGCACACGGCAAGCTCCTTCAAGATCGCCGTGGCGGACGAATATAAATCGTCGATCGCTTACGACAACGAATCCTCCACCAAGACTTTGCGTATTAAGGAAAACGGCGCGGAAGTGAAATTCCAGATCGTCATCGAAGGGGAAGAGGAAAACGAAGTGTTCGGCGAATTTACCGTGAAGAGCGCTTCGGATACCGTCGCTCCCTCGGCGGCGGCTACGCAATCGGCGATCGCCGCATACAGGAAGGCGCTTTACGAGGCGACGCGCGACGGCGATCATTATATCCGTCTCGGCTCGGGCAATTATCTCGAACTGCCCTCCATGAAGTCGCTTTTTAACGACGGTTTCACCGCTTACGACGATCTCGATTATACCGTTTGGTACCGCACGCGCACATCCGACTGGACGAGCACGTCCTCCTTCAAAATCCCCGTGAACAACGCGGGCAAATACGAGTTCTACGTATTGTTCGAGGACGAAAGCGGCAACAAGATGGAAAAAGACGATATCGTGAACGATAAAAACGAATTTATCGAAGGTATCAAGGTTTACGCCGCCGCGCAGGATGCGGAGGCAGGCGACGGGGAAGTCGTCGCGGGGCAGAATTTTGCGTTCAGCTTCGAGGTTTACGACGACGCGCCCATCTCCGTAACGGAGGCGAAGGGCGGTCAGGAAAAGGCGTATATAGGCATTTCCTACACCGCGGCGGATTTCGACGTGAAGGCGAAATCGCCCATCAAGGAATATCAGCTGTTCTATTCGGCAACGGAAGACGGCGAATACGAAGAAATTATCCCCTCCTCCGAACTCGACGAGGAAGAGGATAAGGAAACCTACGATAAGTATGCGAAATACGCGTACGACGGTTCTTTGACCTTTACTCCCGCGGAAACGGGATACTATAAGATCATCCTGACCGTGTACGGGGAAGGCAGCATGAAGTCCGCCTCGGCGGAAACGGTGATCAACGCGCTTTCCACGCCGAAACGCGTCGTTCCCAACGAAAACAACTGGTTCTTGAACAATGTTTGGTCGTTGGTGTTTTTGAGCATCGGCACGCTGGCACTCATCGGTATCATCGTGATTTTGTGCATCAAGCCGAAGGACGCGGAAACCGCGCCCGCGAAGAAAGATAAAAAGTCCAAAAAGTAAAAGTCTTCATCCTATGTAAAAAGTCGTTCCGGAATTTTTCGGGGCGGCTTTTTTGCATGACGGACGGGAATTTGCGGCGCAGAACGGTTTTTTCTTTGCGCGCGTTTTTTGCGGAAAGGGGCTTGCGGCGTATTTTTTTTGCATGCGGTTCATACAATGAAGTATGAAATTGAGCGATGCGAAGATTGGAGAAAAAATCATCATTGCCGCCGTCGGCGGCGACGCGCGCGCGCGTCTGGAAAGCATGGGCGTCCGCGCGGGACAACCCGCGGCGGTGGAGCGTTTCGCGCCGGCGAACGGCGCGCTGCTCGTGCGCGTAAACGGTATCGCCGTGGTGATGCGCAGGGAAATCGCCCGCTTTATAGAGGTGCAACGTGTTTAGCGCGAAAAAAACGGTTGGCGCGGCGGGCAATCCGCGCGGCGAAGTCGCGGCAATGGGCGGTTCGGCAATAGGCGGAAAACAAACGGACGGCGCGAAAAAAAGTTTTGTTCGGGCGGTCGGCGCGGGCGTGTACGGTTCGGCGGCGGGGGCGGGTTTCGATAGAGGAAAGATTGTTTCGGCGCGAGTAGGTTTCGATAGGGCAAAGGTCGTTTCGGCGCGGGCGGATTTTGCGGGAGGAACGGCAACCGCCGCGGCGCGGACAAACTTCGCAAACAAAGCGGCAGATAAAGCGGCGCGCGCGGAAGACCGCGGCGCGGGCAAGATCGCCTTCGTCGGATTTCCCAACGCGGGTAAAACCACGCTGTTCAACGCCCTCACGGGGGCGGAGGAGCGCACGGGCAACTGGCACGGCGTTACGGTGGGCGCGGCGTCGCGGCGGCTGAAAACGGGCGGGGAGGTGTTCGATCTCCCCGGTATATACGGCGTAACCGCCACTTCGCCCGAGGAAAAAATTACCCGCGATTTCATCAACGACAACCCCGCCGCCCTCTTTGTTTGCGTCATTTCTTCGCACGACGTGGCGCGCGGGCTGGAAGGGGCGGAAAAACTGCTCAAAAGCCGTCGCACCGCAGTGGTGTTCACCTTTTACGACGAATTTTGCCGATACGGCGGCACGCTGGATATCGCGGCGATGGAGCGCGCGCTGCAGCGGCGGGTGTTCGCCGTAAACGCACGCGAAAAAAAATCGATAAAGCCCTTTGCCGATTTTCTCGCGGGGGAAAGCGGAAGATCGGGCGTGCGCGCGGCGGGCGGAAAAAACGAAAGCGGAATAAGCGCGGACGGAAGATATGCGGACGGGACGGGCGCGGCGGATAAAAAGCAGACTTCGGATATAAAGCGGGCGGCGGATAAAAAATTCGCCGTTGCGGCGGAGGGGAAGCAAAAAGACGCCGAGCGTAAAACGAGCGTTTCGGGTATACCCGATCTCGCCGCGGCGAAACGGGCGTATACGCCCCCGCGGCAAAGGGAAAGCGTTCTCGATAAAATCCTCTTTCATAAATTCGGCGCGGCGGCTGCCTTTCTGGTAACGGCGGCGCTGGTGTTTTACGCGGCGTTCGGCGCATATTCGCCGGCGGCGCTGCTGCTTTCCTTGTTGGAGCGGCTGTTCGGCATGCTGTCGGGCGCGGCGGCGCGCGCGCTCGTTTCCGCGCCGCCTTGGCTCTCCTCTCTGGTGTGCGACGGTCTGCTCGGCGGGGCGTTTTCCGTATTATCCTTTTTACCGCAACTCGGCGTGCTCTTTTTATCGCTCACGATTTTGGAAGAAAGCGGGCTGATGGCGCGGTTCGCCTTTATGTCAGACGGCTTTTTCGAAAAACTCGGGCTCAACGGACGGGCGTTTTTTTCGCTGTTCTCCGGCTACGGCTGCACCGCCGTGGCGGCGCTTTCCACGCGCTCCATGGAGGATAAAACCTTGCAGAAAAAAACCGTGCTCCTGCTGCCGTTTATCACCTGTTCGGCGCGTTTGCCCGTGTATCTTTTGGTGGTGAACGCCGTGTTTTCCTTCGCAAAACCGATGATTCTGGCGCTCATTTACCTCGGCGGGCTGATCGTCGCCTGCCTCGTTTCCGCGCTGCTCAACAAAACGGTTTACAAAAAAAAGGCGTTTTTCATCATGGAAATGCCGCCGCTTCGGCGCGTCGGCGGAAAAAAGATCGTCAAAGCCTTGCTATATTACGCGAAACAATTTATAATAAGAGTCGGCGGAATGATCGTGGCGGTAACGCTGGCGTTATGGTTTTTAAGCAACTTTTCCTTTTCGCTCGCCTATGTCGGCAGTGCGGAAAACAGCATGCTCTACCTCGTCGGCAAGGGGCTCAGGGTGCTCTTTTATCCCATGGGCATCACCGATTGGCGGGTGTCCGTTTCCCTCGTGAGCGGCATCTTTGCGAAAGAGGCGGTCGCGGGAACGCTTTCCATGCTGTGCGGCGATATCGGCGGGCTGTTCTCGCCCGCGCAGGCGCTGGCGTTTCTGGCGTTTTTCGCGCTCTATACCCCGTGTCTGTCGGCGCTCGCCGCCATCCGGCGGGAAATCGGTTGGAAATACGCGCTGCTGAGCGGCGCGGGCATGTTCGTCATCGCCCTGCTCGCGGGGTATGCGGCGTACTTTTTCGCCGAACACCGCGTCGGCTGCACCGCCGCCGTCGTCGCGGGGTGTATCGTAACGGTCGTCGCCGTATTCCGGAAAAAAGGAGGCTGTAAAGCCTGCGGAAAATGCAATGGTGGAAATTGTAAGCACAAAGACAATCAAACTCGTTAAACTGCTCGCGGAAAACGGCGTGTCCTTTTCCGCGGCGCAGCGCGTTTTAAGAAAGCGCGACGTCAAGGTCAACGGCGCGCGGGTGGGGGAGGACGTCCTTCTCTGCGCGGGGGATAAAGTCGTCGCGTATATCGACGCCGCGCCCACGCATACCCTCCTTTACGAGGACGAAAACATTCTCGCCGTAAACAAGCGGAAGGGGGTGGAAAGCGCGGCGCTGTTCGCCGAGCTGTCTTCGCGCGGGGAGCTTTATTTCATACACCGCCTCGATACCAACACCGACGGCGTGATGCTCTTCGCCAAAAACAAAACGGCGGAACGGGAATTGCTGCACGGTTTTAAAACGCGCGCGTTTGAAAAATATTACCTCGCGGAGGTGTACGGCTTTTTTGAAAGGGACGAGGGGGAGCTTTGCGATTATCTCGTCAAGGACGCCGCCTCCTCCGCCGTAAAGATTTACAAAACCCCCGTCAAGGGGGCGGCGCCCGTCGTCACGGCGTATCGGGTGCTGGAAAAACGGGAACAAACGAGTTTGCTGGAAATCAGGCTCGTCACGGGGAAAACCCACCAGATCCGCGCGCATACGGCGTTTTACGGGCATTTCGTCGTGGGCGACGGAAAGTACGGCAAAGAGAGCGTGAACCGCGCGTTGAAGGCGAAAAAGCAGCGGCTGACGGCGCAGCGGATCGTGCTGCATTTTACGGGGGGCGCGCTCGCCTATCTCGACGGAAAAACCATAGAAAGAGGAAACTGACATGCCGCAGGACGCATACACGTTATATCATCAGGCAAAGGAGCTACATCGCCTGCTCGCGGGGGGAAGGGTGAACAAGATCACCCAGCCGACGGAAAACGAAATCTACCTCGGCGTATACGCGGGAGGCGCGCGGCTGAAAATCGCGCTTTCGGCAAATGTCGCCACGGCGCGGGCGTGCACCGCCGCCGCGGAAAAGGAAAATCCCCTCGCCGCCTTCAATTTTTGCATGCTTTTGAGAAAGCACCTCGTCGGCGCGCTCATTGAAAGCGTTTCCCTCGTCGGGTTCGACAGGGTGATCGCGCTGGAGTTTTCCGTGTACGACGAACTGTTCGGCGCGGGCAAAAAGGTGCTGTACGCCGAAATCATGGGCAAGTACAGCAACGTCGTTTTAACGGAGCGGGGCAAGGTGCTCGGGGCGATGAAGACGGCGGGCATCGAAGAGGCGGCGCGCCGCCCGTTGATCGCGGGGCTGGAATACCGTTTCCCCCCCGCGCAGGACAAGCTCGCGCCCGACGACGCGCGTCTGGCGGGCGCGCTGGCGGCCTTCGGCGGCGGAGATCTGGGTAAGTTTTTGTTTGAAACGGTGGCGGGGCTGTCCTTCCGCACGGCGGAGGAAATCGCCTTCCGTTTCGGGGAAAACGGAGCGTTTGATATGGAAACGGCGGCGCGCTGTTACCGCTTTATCAACGAATTTTTGTTTTCGGAGGAGCTGAAGCCCTGCGTGCGCTATACCGATAAGGGGGCGGAGGATTTTTTCGCGCGCCCCTACGAAAGCCTCGGCGGGGAGTACCGCTTTTTTTCCTCGGTGGACGAGGCGGAGCGGCGGTTCTTCGAGGAAAAGGACAGGCTCGGGGAATTCAACGCGCTGAAAAACCGCTTGACGGAATGCGTGAAAAAGGAAGAAAAGCGGTTGGAAAAGCGGTTGAAGATCATTTTGGAAAAGGAGCTCGACTGCGCGGGGCTGGAGGAGGACAAGATTAAGGGCGATTTGATTCTGTCCAACGTGTGGCGGGTGAAAAAGGGCGATAAATCGCTGACGTGTGATAATTTTTATTCCCCCGACGGCGGGGAAATCACCGTCGCCCTCGACGTCAATTTGTCCCCGCAGGACAACGCGCAGAAGTTTTACAAGCGCTATAACAAGCAAAAGCGCACCTTAAAGGCGGTGGCGCCGCAAAAGGCGGAAACGCTTTCCGACATCGAATATATCCGCTCTTTGCAAAGCGAAATCGCGCTGGCGGAGGACGCCGCCGCGCTGAAATTCGTGGAAAGCGAGCTCGTGAGCGCGGGGCTTGTCAAAAAGAAAGATGAGCATAAAAAGAAGAAAAAAGCCGAGCCGACCGCGGGGCGGGAATACGAAATCGACGGGTTCACCGTGCGGGCGGGGCGCAGCAACGCGGAAAACGACTTCATCACCTCCTCCGCGCGGGGCAGGGATATCTGGCTGCACGCCAAAAATTACCATTCGTCGCACGTCGTCATCGAGGTGCGCGAGCGCGCGGCGGAAGAGAGCGTGATCAAAAAGGCGGCGGAGATATGCGCTTATTATTCCGCCGGCAGACAGGGCACGAAGATCGACGTCGATTACGCCGAAAAAAAATACGTAAAAAAGCCGCCGAAGGCGCGGCTCGGGTTCTGGATTTACTCGGAATTTTCCACCGTGACCGTCGATCCCGCAAAACACGAAGAATTTTTAAAAGTAAAGTAAAAAATTTGCTTTTTATAATGTTTTATGATAGAATAGGTTAGAATTTAAAGAGCAGGAGAAAATTATGAATTACAAATTCGAAAAAGCCGAAAAGAGTACGGTTAAAATTTCCATCACCTTGGACGCGGCGGAATGGAGCGCGGCGCAGACGGACGCCTACAACAAGACGAAGGGCAAATACGCTCTTCCCGGATTCAGAAAGGGCAAAGTGCCCATGCGCGTTTTGGAAAACACCTACGGCAAGGGCTTGTTCTTCGAGGACGCCATCAACGAATGTTTCCCCAAATATTATTTCGAGATCCTCGGCAAAGAGCCCTCCATCGAGGCGGTTGCCCGTCCTTCTCTGGAAGTGGAAAACATCGATGAAAACGGCATTACCCTCGTCGCCGTCGTCGCGGTGAAACCCGAAGTGAAATTGGGCGAATATAAGGGTATAAAGTTTGAAAAAGTTGAGTATAATGTTAAGGACGAAGAGGTGGAAGAGGCGCTGAAGCGTTTGCAGGAGAGAAATTCCCGCTTGGTGAACGTGGAAGGCCGCGCCGCGGAAAACGGCGACACCGTCGTCATCGATTACAGCGGCAGCGTGGACGGCGTGAAGTTCGACGGCGGCACGGCGGAAAAGCAGAACCTCGAACTCGGCAGCAACAGCTTTATCGCGGGTTTTGAAGAGCAGGTGGTCGGCATGAATATCGGCGAAGAAAAGGATATTCACGTCACGTTCCCCGAAGAATACCATGCGGAAGAGCTGAAGGGCAAGCCCGCGGTGTTCCGCATCAAACTGCACGAAATCAAGAAGAAGGAGCTTCCCGAAATCACCGACGAATTCGTGAAGGACGCCGACGGCGCGGAGAGCGTGGAGGCTTTCAGAGCGGAAACGAAAAAGCGCATGCAGGACGCCAACGAAAAGCGCGCGCAGCGTGAAATCGAGGATAAAATCGTTAAAACCGTCACCGAAAAGGCGGAAACGGAAATTCCCGACGCGCTGGTGGAAAACCAGATCGACAACATGGTGCAGGAGATGGAATACCGTCTGATGTATCAGGGGCTGCGTTTGGAGGACTACCTCAAATACGCGAAGATGAGCATGGAAGATTACCGCAAGGGCTATGCCGAACAGGCGAAGGAGCTCGTGAAACAGCAGCTCGTCATCGAAAAGATCATCGCGGAAGAGAAGATCGAAGCGACCGACGAGGAAGTGGAGAACAAAATCAAGGAAAACGCCGAGGCGCAGAACAAATCGGTGGAAGATTACAAAAAGGATAACGCCGGACGCACGGACTACATCAAAAACGAGATCGTCATCGGCAAGCTGTTCGACTTCTTGAAGAGCGCGAACACCATCGAATAATACCGCAAGGAAGGTAGACATGATTAAAAACACCGTAATTCCGTACGTCGTGGAACAGACGGGCAAGGGAGAAAGAAGCTACGACATCTATTCCAGACTCTTGGAGGACAGAATCATCTTTTTGACGGGCGAGATCAACGACGCCGTGGCGGATACCGTCGTGGCGGAGCTCATCTATCTCGAGGGCAAAGACCCCGCGAAGGATATCTGCCTTTACATCAACTCGCCGGGCGGCAGCGTTACGGCGGGGCTGGCGATTTACGATACGATGAATTACATCAAGTGCGACGTGCAGACCATCTGCATCGGGCTTGCGGCAAGCATGGGGGCGTTTTTGCTTTCCAGCGGCGCGAAGGGCAAGCGGTTCGCCCTCCCCAACAGCGAGGTGATGATCCATCAGCCCCTCGGCGGCGCGCAAGGGCAGGCTTCGGATATCAAAATTCAAGCCGACCATATCATGAAAACCAAAAAGAAGTTAAACGAAATTCTGTCTAAAAACACGGGCAAGGATTACGCGACCGTGGAAAAGGACACCGACAGAGACAATTATTTATCCGCTGCGGAGGCGAAGGAATACGGTCTGATAGACGAAATTTTCTATAAGCGTCCCTGACCGCCGCGCGGAAAAAACGGAGAATTGAATGAAAGATAAGGAAGTAAACTGTTCTTTTTGCGGCAAACCCAAGGAAAAGGTGCGCGAACTCATCGTCGGTCCCAACGGGATTTGCATTTGCGACGAGTGCGTGGAAAACTGCCGCGAACAGATTTTGGACGCCCGCGCGAGAACGAAGACGGGCGCGAACGTGAAATTGCTCAAGCCCTCCGAAATCAAGGAGCGGCTGGACGATTACATCGTCGGGCAGGATCAGGCGAAACGCGTGCTTTCCGTTGCCGTTTACAACCATTATAAGCGGATCAACGCCGCGCCCGACAACAAGGACGGCGTGGAGCTGGAAAAGAGCAACGTTTTGCTGTTAGGGCCTACCGGCAGCGGGAAAACCCTTCTGGCGAGAACGCTCGCCAAAATTTTAGACGTGCCCTTCGCCGTCGCGGACGCCACCACTTTGACGGAGGCGGGCTACGTGGGCGAGGACGTGGAGAATATCCTCTTAAAGCTCATTCAGAACGCCGATTACGACGTGGAGCGCGCCCAGCGCGGCATCGTCTATATCGACGAAATCGACAAAATCGCGCGGAAGAGCGAAAACGTTTCCATCACGCGGGACGTTTCCGGCGAGGGCGTGCAGCAGGCGCTTTTGAAGATTATCGAAAGCACCGTGGCGAGCGTGCCGCCCCAAGGCGGCAGAAAGCACCCGCAGCAGGAATGTATCCGCATCGATACGACGAACATTCTCTTTATCTGCGGCGGCGCCTTCGTGGGGCTGGATAAAATCGTGCAGAAACGCAAGGAAAATTCCTCCCTCGGCTTCGGCGGCACGGTCAACGACGCAAAAACGGAGAATTACGGGTTTATCGAGGAAATTCAGCCGCAGGATCTCATTCAGTTCGGTCTGATTCCCGAATTCGTCGGCAGAGTGCCCATCACGGTGGGGCTGACGCCGCTCGACGAGAGCGCGTTGGTGAACATTCTCACCGAGCCGAAAAACGCTCTCGTCAAGCAGTATAAAAAGCTCATCGGCATGGACAACGTGAGCCTTGAAATCACCGACGACGGCGTGCTGGAAATCGCCAAAAAGGCCATTGCGCTCAAAACGGGCGCGCGGGGACTGAGGACGATTTTGGAAAACATCATGCTCGAAACGATGTACGAAATCCCCAGCGCGGCGGATTTGGAAAAAGTGGTCATCGACGCTGAAGTGGTGAAATGCGGCAGCAAGCCGAAATTCGTGAAAAAACAAATCGCATAACGTAAAAAAAGGGCGTTCCCGTTGCGGGAACGCCCTTTTTTTACGTATTTTTATATCGAACGCATGCGCATACGTATTGAAATAACCGCGGTTTTCCTATATATGCGCAGATGTGACGCATGCGCAAATATCCTTTGCGCGCATATATTCTGCAAATGGGCAAAATTTCCCTTAAAAACCGCATTTTAACGCCGAAACGGCAATATATATAAACGATGAGAAAAAAAGAAGAAAATCTGTTTCGCAGGGAAACGTGCGGCAAAACGGAAAAAAAACGAAAAAAATTCCCGTTTAACAAGGCGTTCTTCGGGGGTGCGGCGGGTATGGCTTGCTGTGCCGCCGCGCTGGTTTTCGCCTTTTTTTTCGCGCTGCCGAAAGCGGGGTTTTCCGAGCGGAAACTTGCGGGAAACGCCGATTACAAATGCATCGTCAACCTTTGGCACGTGGACAGCTTCGAGGGGGGCGTCGGTTCGCGCGCGGAGTTTTTGCTGCGCCGCGCGGCGGAGTTTGAAAAAACGCGCGCCGGCGTGTTCGTGATGGTGACGCCCCTCACCGCGGCAAACGCCGCCGAAAAATTCGCCAACGGCGAAACGCCCGATATCGTTTCCTACGGATACGGGGTGGAGGTAAAGAATTTTTCCCCCATCCGCACGGAAAAAAAGAGCGCGTACGGCACGCTGGACGGCGAGGTTTACGCCGTGCCGTGGTGCAAAGGCGGCTATGTGGTTTTATCGCGGGGGGAATTGCCGCCGGATAAGACGCTGAAAAACGCCGTCGTGTCCAAGGGACCGTATACGCAGCCCTACGCCGCGCTGGCGGAAAGCGGCTTCGTTCTGGAAAACGCGGAGGAATACGCGCCGCTCGACGCGTATTACCGTTTTGTCGGCGGCATGGCGGATATTCTCGTGGGCACGCAGCGGGACGTCAACCGACTGAACGCGCGGGAGGAAAGCGCCCATATCACCCCGCTCGGCGGCTATAACGATCTCTATCAGTATTTTTCCGTGACGGCGGGTTCTTCCGAAAAGAAATATTACGCCGAGGAGTTCATCGATTATGTGCTTTCCGACGGCGTGCAGAAAAAGCTGACGGCGCTGGGGCTGTTTTCGCCCTATATCGATTTGGCGTACGACGCGGAGGGGCTGAACGTTTTGCAGCGGGAAAAGGGCGCGAAGGGCATTTCCGCGTTTCTGCCCGCGGCGGTATACCGCGAGTTTTCCGAAAACGCCGCGCTCGCCGCGGCGGGAAACGGCGACGCGCTGAAAAAAATGAAAAATGTGCTCGTATAATCTTGTTAAAAATTTCAAAGTATAGTAAAATAGAGGTGACGGCGATATGAACGGGGAATGGGGCGAAAGGCGGCTCTGCGAACTTTGCTTAAAGGATTTTTCTTTGAAGGAGCGCACGGCGTTCGGCGTGGGAGGCAGGGCGAAATACGCCTGTTTTCCCGAAAACGCGGGGGAATTTGCCGATTGCGTATCGGCGGCGAAACGGGAAAATCTGCCGGTTGCGGTGCTCGGCTGCGCCAGCAACGTCATCGTTTCCGATAAGGGATTCGACGGCGCGGCGGTATTCACCGCGAAGATGAACGATCTTTCGGTGAGCGGTACGTCGGTTTACGCGGCGTGCGGCGTGAGCGGCGCGCGGCTGACGGAATTCTGCCGTCTGCACGATTTGTCGGGCGCGGAATTTCTTTACGGTATTCCCGCGAGCGTGGGCGGCATGACGGCGATGAACGCCGGCGCGTTCGGCAGAGAGATTTCCTCGGTTTTAAGCGAGGTATACGTGCTCGACGGCGGGGTGAAACGCCTTTTGCCGGCGGAGTGCGGATTTTCCTACCGTTCCAGCGCGCTGGGCAGTTCTCTGCCGGTCGTCGGCGCAACGTTTTCCCTGAAAAGAGGGTTCGACGAGGCGGCGATCGAAAAAATACGCCGTTTCCGCAGGGAAAGACAGCCCGAAGGGCGCACCTTCGGCTCGACCTTCAAAAACGGGGAAGGGTATTTCGCGGGGGCGCTTATCGAGCGCGCGGGGCTGAAAAATTACGCCGTCGGCGGGGCGGCGGTGAGCGGCGTGCACGCCAATTTTATCGTAAACAAAGGGGGAGCGACGGCGGCGGACGTCAGGGCGCTCATCGCGTACATAAAGAAAAGGGTAAACGCGCTCTTCGGCGTAACGCTTTGCGAGGAGGTGCGCTATTTGGGTGAATTTTAATGATTTTAACGGCGGATTACCATACGCACACGAAATATTCCCACGGCAAGGGGAGCGTGCTCGATAACGCCCTCGCGGCGAAAAAAGCGGGCTTGAAGGAGCTTGCGATTACCGATCACGGGTTCAATCACCCCGCGTTCGGGCTGAAAAAGCATAAACTGCCGCATCTCGCGGCGGACGTGGCGGAGGCAAGGGCGCAAACCGGCGTGAACGTGCTCGCGGGCATCGAGGCGAATATCATTTCCGAAAGCGGAAAAACAGACCTGAAAGAGAAATATTTCGACTGTTTCGATGTGTTTTTGGCGGGCTTTCACAAATTCGTGCTCTGCGGCGCGGGGGCGGCGGCAAAGCTCTATCTGCCCAATTACGGGCGGAATTTTTTGAAGCTGAAACCGACAAACGCCTTGGTGAAACGCACCACGAAAACCTATATCGAGGTCATCAAAAACAACCCCGTGGACGCGATAACGCATCTCAATTTCTGCGTATTCGCCGACGCGGTGGAGGTGGCGAAAGCCGCCGCCGACTACGGCACGTATATCGAAATCAACGCGAAGAAAACGCACCTTTCGGACGAGGAGCTTTGCGAGATCTGCGCCAAAACGAGCGCGCGGTTTATCGTCGGCAGCGACGCGCACGCCCCCGAACGCGTGGGGGAAATCTCGCTGGCGGAAAGCGCGCTTTCCCGCGTGAATTTCGATTTGTCGCGCATCGACAACATAGACGGCAGACTGCCGAAATTTCGCTTTAAAGCATATAAGGAGAAACGCGGGTGAGCTTTACTTTCGACGTAAAAGAAGAACTGACGGCAAAGCCCGTGCAGGAGCATCGGCGGGCGTATCTGGCGGGATTTATCCGCGCGGCGGGTTCGCTGATCCTCGCGGACGGAAAATTCGGGTTCGAGTTCGCCACCGAAAGCGAGGGGGCGGCGCGGTGCGCGGCAAAGCTGCTGCGCGCGGAATTTTCCTACGACGTCGGCGCGGGCGAGCGGGCGGCGGACGCCTTGAATAAAAAGGACAGGCTTTCTTTTGTCTGCACGGGGGCGCGGGCGGCGGAAATCCTATCCGCCATCGGCGTGCTGTCCTCGGAGGGCGTGCGTTTCGGCGCGGGCGAGCTTTCCGACGCGGAGGAAAAGCGCGCGTTTTTAAAAGGCGTGTTCGTCGGCGCGGGCAATCTCACCGTGCCCAAACGGCACGGGGAAGGTTCTTCCACCGGCTATCACCTCGGATTCGCGCTGTCCAACGCGGAGTTTGCCGCCGATGTGGAAAAAAACCTTATATCCTTGGGCTTCCGCGCGAAGATCGCGGCGCGGCGCGGGGGATTCGTGCCCTATTTGAAGAGCGCGGAGGAGATCAAGGATTTTCTGGCGTTTATCGGCGCGCCCAAAGCCGCGCTGAAAATCACCGACATCATGATCGAAAAGGAAGTGATGGCGAGCGCCAACCGGCAGAAAAACTGCGATCTGGCGAACGTGACCAAGCAGATGGACGCGGCGGAAAAGGTCATCGCCGCCATCGAAAAACTCATCGAACGCGGCCGACTCGATCAGCTCAAGGATTCCCTGCGGGAAACGGCGCTGGCGCGGCGGGAGTACGCGGAGGAAACGCTGCAGGAGCTTGCCGACAGGCTGGGCATTACGAAAAGCTGTTTGAACCATCGGCTGAGAAAGCTGACGGAGCTGGAGAAGGAAAGCGAAAAATAAACCGACGGATAAAAGACATGAGCGATTTTGTACACTTGCATTTACATACGGAATATTCCCTTCTGGACGGCGCGACGCGCCTGAAGGAGGTTTTTAAAGTCGCCAAGGCGAAGGGCATGAAGGCGGTGGCGATTACCGACCACGGCAACATGTTCGGCACGCTCACCTTCGCGGAGGAGGGCAAAAAACTCGGCATGCAGGCGATCATCGGCTGCGAGCTGTACGCCTGCGACGATTACACGAACAAGGCGGGGCGGGACGAAACCGATCACCTGATTTTGCTTTGCAAAAACAAAAAGGGGTATAAAAACCTCGTCAAACTCGATTCCATCGCCTTTGTGGACGGCTTTTACTACAAGCCGCGCATCGACTATAAGCTGTTGAAAGAACATTCCGAAGGGCTGGTTTGCCTTTCGGCGTGCCTTGCGGGCAGGGTGGCGAAGCTGCTGCTGCGCAACGATTACGAGGGGGCGATGAAGTTCGCGCTCTCCATGAAGGACATTTTCGGGGAGGATTTCTACCTCGAAATTCAGGACCACGGTTTGGAGGAGCAAAAATACATCAATCCGATGCTCGTGAAGCTTTCCAAGGAAACGGGCATCAAGCTCGTCGCCACCAACGACGTGCACTATGCCGAGCGGGCGGACGCGGAAATTCAGGACGTCGTCATGTGCATCAGCACCAAAAAGACGATGGACGATCCCAACCGCATGAAGATGAATTCCGACCAGATGTACATGAAATCGGCGGAGGAGATGGCGGCGGTGTTCCCCGATCTGCCCGACGCGCTGGCGACGACGCTGGAAATCGCCGAAAAGTGCGCGGAGGAAGAGGTGTTCGATCTCAACGCCAAGTGCGAGCCCATCCGCGACAATTCCCTCATCCCCGGTTATACCCCCGACAACGGGCAGTCGTCCTACGAGTTTTTGAAGGGGCTTGCGGAAGAGGGGCTGAAAAAGCGTTATCCCGTCATCACCGAGGAAATCCGCCAGCGGTTCGATTACGAACTCGACACCATCCACACCATGGGGTATATCGATTACTATCTCATCGTGTGGGATTTCATCAACTACGCCAAGAGCGTGGATATCCCCGTCGGCGCGGGGCGGGGCAGCGGCGTTTCCAGCATCATCGCGTACAGCGTGGGCATCACCGACGTCGATCCCTTGAAATATTCGCTGGTTTTCGAGCGTTTTTTGAATATCGAGCGCGTCAGCATGCCCGACTTCGATATCGACTTTTCCGACGAACGGCGCGGCGAGGTGGTGGAATACGTCCGCCGCAAGTACGGTTCGGACAAGGTGGCGCAGATCGTCACCTTCGGTATGCTGAAAGCCAAAGCCGCCATCAAGGACGTAGGGCGGGTGTTCCGCATTCCCTACGCCGACGTGGACAGAATCACCAAGCTGATGGACGGCAAGTCCACCATAGAGGAAAGTTTGGGCTTAAAGCTCACGAAGGACGGCGAAAATGTCGGCGTGCGCGAGCTGAAGGAAATTTACGACGAAGATCCGAATCTCCGTAAAATCATAGACGTTGCCATCAAGGTGGAGGGGTTGCCGAGAAACACCTCCATGCACGCGGCGGGCGTCGTCATCTGCGCGAAACCTATCGCCGACAACGTGCCCTTGCAGCGAAACGGCGATGATATCACCACGCAGTTCAACATGAAACAGGTGGAACAGCTCGGCATGCTGAAGATGGACTTTTTAGGGCTCATCACGCTGACCGACGTAAAAAAAGCCGTCAACTACGTGAAGGAAACGACGGGCAGGGAGCTCGACTTCCACGAGCTCGGTTACGAGGACGCCGGCACGTACGAACTCATCGGCGCGGGGGATACCGACGCGGTGTTCCAGCTGGAAAGTCCCGGCATGAAGCGCTTTATGCGCGACTTGAAGCCGACCACCTTCGAGGACATCATCGCGGGCATTTCCCTTTACCGCCCCGGTCCGATGGATTCCATTCCCGATTATATCCGCTATAAACACAACCCCGAAACCATCCGCTACGATCACCCGCTGATGGAGTCGATTTTATCCAACTCCTACGGCGTCATGATTTATCAGGAGCAGGTGATGGAAGTGTGCCGCAATCTCGGCGGGTTTTCCTTCGGCCAGTCGGACATCGTGCGCCGCGCCATGGGGAAGAAGAACGTGGAGGAGATGGAACGGCAAAAGAAGATTTTCGTGCACGGCGGCGTGGACGAAAAGGGCAGAACGATCGACGGCGCCGTCGTGCGCGGCGTGCCGGAAGACGTGGCGACGAAGATCTTCGACCGCATGGCGGATTTCGCTAAGTACGCCTTCAATAAATCGCACGCGGCGGCGTACGCCGTGCTCGCCTATCAGACGGCGTTTTTGAAAAAATACTATCCCAACCAGTTCCTCGCGGCGATCCTGAACAACCGCATCACGAAAATCGAGGAGATCACGAAGTATTTGATGTACCTGCGCTCGCGCAACGTGCCGGTGTATCCCCCCGATATCAACCAGAGCATCGGCGATTTCCACTGCGAAGGGGAGGGTATCCGTTTCGGGCTCGCCGCCATCAAAAACGTCGGCGAAAACATCATCGCCTCTATCGTGGAGGAAAGAAAGAACAACGGCGCGTTCAAGAGCTTGGAAGAGTTCGCCATGCGCTGCACGCCGCTGGGGCTCAACAAGCGGCTGGTGGAAAACCTCATCTACGCCGGCGCGTTCGATTCCTTGGGGCATACCCGCGCGCAGAACGTCGCCGTTTACGAGGAGGTGCTCGACCGCGCGTCCGCCATCAACAAGCAGAAAAACAGCGCGCAGATGAGCTTGTTCGGCGACATCATCAAAGAGGACGACACCTTCACCGTCGATTATCCCGATCTGGGCGAATACCCCTCGCAGGTCAAGCTCTCCAAGGAAAAGGCGGTGCTCGGCGTGTACGTGACGGGGCACCCCCTGAGCGATTATATGGACGCCTTTTCCAAAACGGGGTTCAACACCTCGCTTTTGGAATATTACGAAGAAGACGAGGACGGCAACCGCACCTATACGGAAATCAAGGACGGCGCGTACGTCACGCTGGGGGGCATCATCGTTTCGGCGGAGCGCAAAACCACCAAGCGCGGCGACAATATGGGCGTCGTCAAGCTGGAGGACGTGTACGGGCAAATCGACTGCGTGTTCTTCCCCAAGAGCTACGAATCGAATAAAAACCTCCTCGCGGAGGAGGAGATCGTGAAGGTGAGCGGCAGGCTGCAGATCAAGGAAAACGACGTGCAGATCGTCGCCGACAAGCTGGAAAAATACGAGCTTGCCGGCAAGGAAACGCAGGCGCCCGCCGAGCGGGAGTTTCTGGGGCTGATCATTCCCGAAAGCAAAAACGGTATGCTCGACGAAATTTTCGATATTCTCGAAAGTTACGAGGGCGACGTGGGCGTGATCATCAACAAGGACGGCAAAAATTTCACCATTCAGAACAAGGTGCGCCGCTGCGAAGGGCTGGTGACCGAACTCAAAGGGATTTTAAGCGACAGGGAAATCGTATTTTTCCGTAAAAAATCCTAAATTATAAAGTAAAAATCTTTAAATGTACGTAAATGCGCTTTTATTTTGCGTGAATTTATGATAAAATGGCTTTGAAAAATTTTTAATGCGGGAGAATGTTTATGAAAAAGATTGCGGTTTTGACGAGCGGCGGCGACGCCCCCGGCATGAACGCCTGCATCAGGGCGGTCGTAAGAACGGCGCTTTATTATAATATCGACGTTTACGGCGTGGAACGCGGCTGGTCGGGGCTGATTTACGGCAATTTGACGCGTATGGAAACCCGTTCGGTTTCCGGCTTGATCCATAAGGGCGGCACGTTTTTGAAGACGGCGCGCTGTCCCGAATTCGTGGAAATCGAAGGCCAGCGCAGGGCGGCGGAAACGCTTGCGGCGTACGGCATAGAGGGCGTGGTCGCCATCGGCGGCGACGGCACGTTCCACGGCGCGGTGGACTTGTGGCAGAATTTCGGCATCAAGGTGGTGGGCGTGCCCGGCACCATCGATAACGATTTGGCATATACCGATTACACGCTGGGGTTCGACTCGGCGGTCAACACGGTGCTTTGGGCGATGAACAATCTCCGCGACACCATGACCTCGCACGACAGGGTTTCCCTGCTCGAAGTGATGGGGCGGCGCTGCGGCGACATCGCGCTGTACGCGGGCGTTGCGGGCGGCGCGGAATACGTGCTCGTGCCGGAAGTGCCCTTCGATTTGGACGCCATCGCCTCTTCCATCAGAAAGAGCCGCATGCGGGGCAAAACCTCCAACATGATCGTGCTGGCGGAGGGCGCCGGCAAGCGGGAGGAGATCTGCGCCGCCATCAAGGAAAAAACCGGCATCGATCCGAAGGTGACCATTTTGGGGCACATTCAGCGGGGCGGTTCGCCCACGATGGCAGACCGTATTCTGGCGGGTAAATTCGGCGTGAAGGCGGTGGAAGTGCTGCGCGACGAAAAGGCGGACAGCTGCGCGGTGGGCATCCGCCGAAACAAGGTCATCACCGTCCCCTTCGACGAGGTGTTCGCGGCGGAAAAACATTTCGATAAAGACCTTTACGAAACGTCTAAAATCCTCGGTTTGTAAGCCGCGGTTTTGGCAGATAGAAAGATAAAAAACATTTTATAAGGAGAACATTATGAAGAACTTGAAGGGCGCATTGATGTTTGCGCAGTCGGGCGGTCCCACGTCCGTAATCAACAGCAGTGCGGCGGGCGTGTTTACCGCGGCTTTGGAAAGCGACGCGATCACCGCGGTGTACGGCGCGGCGAACGGCATCCGCGGCGTGCTGGACGAAAAATTTTACGATATCGGCAAAGAGGACAAAAAGGAAATCGAACTTTTGAAATATACGCCGTCCTCCGCGCTCGGCTCGGTGCGTTACAAATTGAAGGACGCGTCCGTGGACGATACCGACTACAAGAGAATTTTAGAGGTGTTCAAAAAGTACAACGTGCGTTATTTCATGTATAACGGCGGCAACGATTCCATGGATACCTGCAACAAGATCTCCAAATATCTGCAGAAATCCGGTTACGAATGCAACGTCATCGGCGTGCCCAAGACCATCGACAACGACCTCTTCGGCACGGACCACTGCCCCGGATACGCCTCCGCGGCGAAATATATCGCCACCACGATTATGGAAATCAACCTCGACGCGAAGGTTTACGACACCCCGATGGTGTGCGTGATCGAGGCGATGGGCAGAAACGCCGGCTGGCTGACCGCCGCGGCGAAGCTCGCCAGCGCGAAGGGGCTCGGCGCCGACCTCATCTATCTGCCGGAAGTGGCTTTCAGCGTGGATAAGTTCATCGACGACGTGAAAAAGGTTTGCGAAAAGAACAACAATAAGTGTATCGCCGTTGTTTCCGAAGGTATTCACGACGAAAACGGCAAGCTCATCTGCGAGCTCGTTTCCGAAGGCGCGCGCGACAGCTTCGGCCACGCGCAGCTCGGCGGCGTGGCGACGACGCTTGCCAACATCATCAAGGAAAAGACCGGTTTCAAAACGAGAGGCATCGAGCTCAGCCTGATGCAGCGCTGCGGCGCGCACCTCGCCTCCAAAACCGACGTGGAGGAAACCTTTACGGCGGGCAGAAAGGCGGTGGAGGCCGCCGTTTCCGGCGAAACCGACAAGATGGTCTGCTACGAGAGAAAGGCGGGCGACAAGTACGAAATCGAGTACAAGCTGCTGCCCTTGGAGCTCGCGGCGAACACCGAAAAGAAAGTGCCCTTCGAATGGATCACGGAAAACGGCACGAACATTTCCGACGAGTACGTGAAGTACGCGCTGCCCCTCATTCAGGGCGAGGCGAAGGCGCCGCAGGAAGACAGCCTGCCGCGTTTCGCGCGCTTGAAAAAGGTGTTTGCGGAAACGAAATAAGTTTGCATAACGAATAAACGAATACGCGCCGCGCGGAAACAATCCGCGCGGCGCGTTTGATTTTTAAACGCGTTTTGTGCGCGGAAACGCCGCCGCGAAAAAATTTTTATGTTTTTCGCATAAAACGCTTGACAAGGATATATAATAGATGTAAAATTAACTCGAAAGTTGGCACTTGAACGTATAGAGTGCTGACACGAAAAACTTTCAAGTGCTAACGGGGCGCGTATGAAACTATCGGACAGAAAAAAGAAAATATTGCAGATCGTGGTGGACGAATACATCACCAACGCGCAGCCGGTGTCCAGCAAGAGCATCACGCAAAACCACATGCGGGACGTGAGTTCCGCCACGGTGCGAAGCGAGCTTGCCGCGCTTGAAGAAATGGGCTATTTATCGCAGCTGCACACGTCGAGCGGCAGGGTGCCGTCCATCGAGGCGTATAAGCTTTACGTGGCGGAGCTGATGGACAAGGGCAAGCTGACGGGCAAGGAGCTGGCGCAGATCAAAACGGCGTTCGCGCGGCAGAGCGGCAACATGGAAGAGGTGGTGAAAAACGCCGCCAAGGTCATTTCGGAACTCACCGATTACACCTCCATCGCCGTCGCCGCCCACGACGAGGACGATATCATCGAAAAGATCAGCATTTTTCCCTTTAAGGAGGACAGCGCGCTGCTGCTCATCGTCACCGACAGGGCGCTTATCCGCGATAAATTCATCGCCATTCCGTCCGACATGACGGACGAACAGCTGGAAAGCGCCAACCGTCTGGTCAACAAGATGTTCAAGGGCAAGCGGCTCGGCGAGGTGATGGACGCTTCTTTGGAGGCGGAAGAGCAGTTTGAAAGCTACCGCGCCATTTTCGATCGGGTGATCGACGCCATCGCCGATTACGTGCACGATAAGAGCGGCGGCGTGGTGCTGGCGGGGGAGGATAAAATCCTCAATCACCCCGAATACGCGGAAGTGGATAAAATGAAAAATTTCCTCTCCGTCGTAACCAGCCGCGATAAGATCGCAAACATGCTAACGGACGATAACGACATCGAAATCAGCATCAGGATCGGCGGAGAGGACGAAAACGTTCCCGACGATTGCTCGCTGGTGACGGCAACGTATTCGGCGGGCAACGTGAAGCTCGGCACGTACGGCGTGATCGGGCCGCTGAGAATGGATTATCAGAAGGTCGTTTCCGTTCTCGAAGGCGTGGGTAAAATTTTGGAGGATATGGTCAACAAAAAGTAGGCCGCAAGCGAAATGAAGGAAGTCAAACAGGAAAAAGAACAAACGAACGGACAGGCGGAGCGTGAAAACGCGCCCGATACGGCGGAACTGCTGAAGGCGGCGGAGGAAAAGGCCGCCGCGCTGGAAAAGGAAATCGAAACGCTGAAAGCCGCCGACAAAACCGAGGAATACAAGGATAAATGGATGCGCTCGGTGGCGGAGTTCGACAACTATAAAAAGCGCAACGCGAACTTATATAAGGACGCGTACGACGACGGGAAGAAGGATATTTTGACGAAGGTTTTCGTGGTGGGCGACACGCTGGAGCGGGCGCTTTCCATGGAGCTGGACGACAAGACCAAAGAGGGCGTGGCGATGATTTTGAGAAGTTTCGACGAGATGCTCAAAAGCCAGAACGTCGCGGAAATCAATCCCGTGGGGGAAAAGTTCGACCCCAACGAATGCGAGGCGGTGATGCAGGCGCAGGCGGAAGAGGGCGAGGAGGCGGAAACCGTGAAAACGGTGTTCCAGAAAGGTTATAAAATCGGCGATAAAATCGTACGGTACGCGAAGGTAAGCGTAATCGTAAAATAAAAATACATCGGCAAAAAGCCGAAATACATCATAAAAAAGGAGCAAAGAACTATTATGGGAAAGACAATCGGTATCGATTTGGGAACGACAAACTCGTGCGTAGCCGTTATGGAAAACGGCGAGCCGGTAGTGATAACGAACGCGGAGGGCAACAGAACCACGCCCTCGGTGGTCGGATTTCAGAAAGACGGCGAACGCCTTGTGGGGCAGGTTGCGAAACGTCAGGCGGTGGCGAACGCCGACCGGACGGTGAGCTCGATCAAGCGCCACATGGGTTCGGATTATCGCGTGAACATCGACGATAAGGCATACACCCCGCAGGAAATTTCCGCGATGATTTTGAGCAAGCTCAAAAAGGACGCGGAAGCCTATCTCGGCGGCACGGTGACCGACGCGGTCATCACCTGCCCCGCGTACTTCACCGACAGCCAGCGGCAGGCGACCAAGGACGCGGGCAAGATCGCGGGACTCAACGTTTTGAGAATCATCAACGAACCTACGGCGGCGGCGCTTTCCTACGGTCTCGATAAGGAAGGCAAAACGCAGAAGGTCATCATTTACGACCTCGGCGGCGGCACGTTCGACGTTTCCATCATGGAAATCGGCGACGGCGTATTCGAGGTGCTCGCCACCAACGGCAACAACATGCTGGGCGGCGACGACTTCGACAAGCGCGTGATGGATTATCTCGTGGCGGAGTTCAAGGCGAAGGAAGGCATCGACCTTTCGGGCGACAAACTCGCGATGCAGAGATTGAAAGAGGCGGCGGAAAAGGCGAAAATCGAGCTTTCCGGCGTGAGCAAGACCAACGTGAACCTGCCGTTCATCACGGCGGACGCCACGGGCCCGAAACACCTCGACGTGGACATCACCCGCCAGAAATTCGACGCGCTTACCGCCGATCTGGTGGAGGCGACGCTCGTTCCCCTGAAGAAGGCGATGGGTGACGCGAAACTCAGCTATGCCGACATCGAAAAGGTCATTTTGGTCGGCGGTTCCACGAGAATTCCCGCCGTGCAGGAAGAGGTGCGCAAGGTGACGGGCAAAGAGCCGTTTAAGGGCATCAACCCCGACGAATGCGTCGCCATCGGCGCTGCCATTCAGGGCGGCGTTTTGAGCGGCGAAGTGAAAGACGTGCTGCTGCTCGACGTAATGCCCCTTTCGCTGGGCATCGAAACGCTGGGCGGCGTAACCACCAAGCTCATCGAAAGAAACACCACCATTCCGGTGAAAAAATCGCAGGTGTTCTCCACGGCGGCGGACAATCAGACGCAGGTGGATATCCACATTCTGCAGGGCGAAAGAGAATTTGCAAAAGACAACAAAACGCTCGGCAGATTCGAGCTGACGGGCATCGCGCCCGCTCCCCGCGGCGTGCCGCAGATCGAGGTCACCTTCGATATCGACGCCAACGGCATCGTG
>QAKE01000052.1 GCA_003343995.1 Bacillota bacterium | reverse complement strand
CAGGAACGTAAAAAGTCGGTTGCAAAAGGCAGAAAAACAAAAATCGGATTTACACATCCTTCACATCCTCTATTGCCCTGCTTTTATAACTATCTTCCGTTATCCCATCCACCGAAATCCTTTCTTCATCGATTATTATTTTTTGCGGCAAATATAACGATAATTTTTTTGATGGATTCATTTTTTCCGGAATCAATAATGACAGTAGCATTATCACAATAACAATTATGAACATAGGGATAAACATTAGCCAAAATGTTGTTATTAGTCCCAAAACAATTGGAATTACGCTTACTATTAACCATATTACCGGCTCTGTTTTATAGTGTTTTTTATACAAAAATTTTTTATTTTTCTCGTTCAATTCGCCTTGAAATACTATCATTGCGTTATCTCCCATAAATTGACGGTGCCTGCGATCTATTTTTAAAAATTATTCTAATTAAATATAATCAAACCCTTCTTCCCAATCTTTACAACAATCTACTAAACATTCATCGATTTGAATCCCTTTAGGATATTTTTTACCTAAACGACTATGTAAAATCAATCTGTTTTTTTCAATTATCGCTTCTTTTTTGTTTGAATAATAACCATAAATACGCCACCATTCCGTCCCTGCGTCATCGGTATACTCCTGCCATAAACAATAAATCCTCACATTCGTTTTATCGATTATATTTGCAGAAAAATTGACAAATATTTTTATTATTTCAAAATTTGATTTCGGAAAATCTTTAAACCCGTTTTTATCGGCAACCGTTTCCATTTTCTTTTCGGCGTTTTTCTTGCTGGAAAAAAGCCCCAAATCAAAATCCGAACTATCGCCATTTTCAAGACAATAACTAAACCACAGTAAATAAAAAGCTTTTTTCATAATTATCCTTTATACTGTTTTACGCCGCCTTCGCTTATGTTTTGCGATATCATTTAAAATAAACTCTTTTCTTATATTATAAGCGTTATTCGGCATATTGTCAATATCTATAATAACGCGCACAAGGCGGGACGACAAAAAAACAGGCTTTTATTCAGCCTGTTTTTGGTTTTCATCACTTGACTTCTTCGATTTCAAAGGAAATGCCGCTGCCCGATTTGCCGCCCTGCACGGCGATGCGCAGCGCGTCCTCCGTTTTCCAGTGCGGGCATAAAAGGTCGGAAATTTTCAACCCCGCTTTTTCCAGCGTGCGGCCGTAATAAACCTGTCCGTTCGCCCCGATTTTATAGCGCGCATCCGGCTTTAATCCCTTCAGACGCACGATGACCGATTCGTAACGGATTTGTGCGTTGAGCTGCAAAAACGTGAAAAGCGCCGCGGACTTATCCTCCAGCACCTGCAAGCAGGCGTAATAATACTCGTTATCGACGTTCAGACGGTAAAAATCGCCGCCGAGAATGTATTTATCGAGCGCCCGCCGCCGTTCGGTAAAGGCGCGGCAGGCGGATAGTTCTTCCGCGCTCAGTTTCGTTAAATCCAGCTCGTAACCGAAACACGCGAAGTTTGCCGCGAGCGCCCTGAAAAACGGCTCGGAATTTTTCCCCGTCGTTCCTACGCCTTTGGAAAAATGATAACTCAGCGTGCACGGCGGATAGGCGACGGACGCGCCGAACTGGATTTCCGTACGGTTGTACGGATCGGTGTTGTCCGACAGCCAGATCATCGGCTCGTAATACAACATGCCTAAATCGAACCTGCCCCCGCCGCCGGCGCACCCTTCCACGAGCACGTCGAAGTGCGAGGTAATTCTTTCCAGAAGGTCGTACACGCCCAGCACGTAACGGTGCGGCGTTTCCCCTTGATTATGCACGAACGCGCTGCCGACCTCCGACAAATAGCGGTTCATATCCCACTTGATATAACGGATATCGTAAGAAGAAAGATAGTGCGCCAGCACGCCGTAGAGATAATCCACGACGGCGGGATTCGCCATGTCGAGCACGTATTGATTGCGGCTTTCGCTGCCGATATCGCCGTTGTTGAGCACCCATTCGGGATGCGCCTGAAACAGCTTGCTGTTCTTGCTGACCATCTCCGGCTCGAACCATAACCCGAATTGCAAACCCCGCTGTTTGACGGCGTTCACCAGCTTGCCCAGCCCCGAGGGAAACCGTTCGGGCACGGGCTGCCAATCGCCGAGATTTTCCGCGTCGGCGTTTCTGAACCACCCGTCGTCCAGCACCACGGTGTCCGCGCCGATCTCCTTTGCCTTTTCCGCGAACGCGCACACGTTGTCCTCGTTGACCGTGAAATAAAAGCTCTCCCATGTGTTGGCGGCGACGGGGCGCGCGTTTTCGTATTTCGGGGCGATAATATGCTTTTTACACAGACGGTGAAAGCGGCGCGACATGCCGCCGATTCCCTCTTCGGAAAACGTGCATACCGCCTGCGGCGTATAGAAACTTTCGCCGTCGCCGAGCGACCAGCAAAAGCCGTCGGCGTTGATGCCCGTCACCACGCGTACGCTGTTATGAGAATCGCTTTCGATCTCGTTTTTGAAATTGCCGCTGTAAAGGAGGTTAAACCCGTAACATTCCCCCGCGTCCTCCGTCGCGGAGCGTTCGCACAACGCGAAAAAGGGATTAGACGAGTGCCCCGTGATCCCGAAGGAAGAGGAAATTTCCGTCTTCCCCTGCGCGACGGGGCGGCGCAGATTGCGCATTTCGTCCCCCGCCGCTCCGGCGATGTACAGCAAGTCGAACGCGCCGTTTTCAAAATCCAGCTGCAAGCTCGCCGCTTTGTCGAGGAGGATTTTTCCGCCCGAACGGTTGACGATGCGGGTATACCGCACGACGGCGTCGCACTCCTCCACCGTCTGAAAATACAGCTCCGCGTCCACGCCCTTCTGCTCGTCGGTCAAAACGACCTTCAGCGTTTCTCCCGCCGCGCGGACGCGCGGCAGTACATAATCTTTCGGCGTTTCGGGGAGAATTTCATACCCCGCGTAGCGGAACCTGCACCCCCGATGCCCGTTTTGGGAAACGATATCGCATGCGGGCGTGCGGAAATCCCCCGCATTCGCACCGCTGTACGGATAAAGCCTGCCCCCGTAAATGTATTTTAAACCGAGCCGCGCGTCGTAAGGCGCGAAGTTTAAAATCTGCTTGTTGACGAGGTGATCCAAGTCGCAGTCGGGAACGTCCGCGCCGTAATAGAGGTGCTCGAAATAGCCCTCGTCGCAGCGGAGAATCCACGCCGTGTTGTCTGTCTTTAAGATAAATTTGTTGTTCCTGACCGTTATTGCCATAATGTGTTACTTCTTTTTCGTTACGCTGAAATTTTCCACAAACAGCGCAAATTCCGTGAGCCTGCGCTCCACGTTGTCGTCGAGCAGCTTCCGATCGTTCAAAACGCCGATTTTAAAGCCCTTTACGTGCTCGAAGTCGAACGCCGCCGCCCGCTGCTCGTTTTCCGCGCGGTGGTGCCACCAAACGGTGTCCTCCGCGTTGTTCAGGCGGTTGACCGCCATTTCCGTGCAGTACACGGAAATTTCGCTCCGCTCTCCCGTTTCCGCCATGTCGTACCCCATGGGATATTCGCCGCCGCGGCGATCGACGAGGGAAACGGATATGACCGCCTCGTTTTCCGAAAGGTTGCGCACCGTGCACTCCGCGCGCAGGAGTTCTTTCGCGTTCATCTCGAAGGGAACGAACACCGACGGCGCAAAGTCGTTTTCGAATTTTTCGGTGAATACGCCGATATCTTCCCCGACGGCGCGCACTTCGCACCGTTCGGGCGCGAGATTTTCAAGCGGCACTTGCACCCGCGCGGGGGAAACGCGCTTGACGAAGGTTTTTTCCGCGCCGTTCACGAGATAGCGCAGGGTAAAACAGGTCGTTTTATCCTCAAACGGTATGTACGTTACCGCCTTTTTCGCGTTGCCGCACGCCTCCGTCCGCAGATCGGGAAGGGTTACCCCGTCCGCGCAGTAAACGGTGATTTTATACCGCGATTTTTCCGTTTCCGCAACGACGAACACGCCGTCCGCCGCCGAAAGCACGTGATTTGCGAGTTCGGCTTTCAGCTCGTCTGCGCCCGCGCGGTAAACGAGCGCCGCACCCGCGGCGATTTCGTCGAAAACGGGCTTTAACGAACGGCGGGTGTCGAGTTTTTCCCCGCACGCCCTTTCCAACGCCTTAACGTGTTTATCGAAAAGATAAAAATATTCGTAATCCTGATTGCCCTCGAAAATCGTCATCATGCGATAGGAGGGCAAAATCTTTTTATAATAGGTTTCGGTATACAACAGCAGTCCGTCGCCGTTGACGCCGCCGAAAGTAATCGGTTCGGAAAGAATATCCGCGTCCACGTATTGTCCCTTATCGCCGTCGTAGCGCTTGGTGAGGTTGACCGCCCAGAAGAGATTGCCCGCGATATCGAATTTATAGCGCAGCCACGGCTCGAAACGGGCGTCCTCCGTGGGGCTGTCGGTATGGTAGTTCAATATGGGGTGCCACGGCGCCAAGCACCCGTACCACCAATTCTTTTTGCCGAGGCGGCGCAGGTGCTTATCCTCGTACACGTACTCCGGCTTGCTGTATCCGAAGAAGGTGGGACACCACGTATCCACCTGCCCGTAAATGGGCTCTTTGTTGAACACGGTAACGACGTTCGGCAGGGCGTTCAGGCTTGCGCGGACCTTCTCCTTGCCGGTGAAATCGCACGCGGCGGAAACCTCCCGCACCGCCTGATAATATTCGTCGTAAACGCGGGTGACGGAGTGGAAACGGTCGGGCGTGGGCTCGTCGATAAACGTAACGTAAAAATACGCCTTTTCAAAGAGGTCGAGCTCCGCCGTGCTCTCGTTCGCCATTGCCGTTAAAATATCTTTTAAGAATTTTTTATCGAGCACTTCCTGATTTTTTTGAAAAATCGTGTCCTCTCTTAAAGAATTGTAATTGACGGAATAAGACGGCACGCCGTCGTCCGCCGCGGCACGTTTATATTTTTCGAGGAGATAGGGAATATCCACCGCGCGCTCGGAAAAGGGCAGGGCGACGGACGTCGCCGCAACGCGGTATTTTAAGAGTTCTTCGTAAATCTCGTCGTATTTTTCGTATTTTTCTTCAAGCGTGCCGAAAATCATATCGTCGCGGACGGCGAAAGACGACGCCGCATGCACGCGGCGCGGCAGCTCGAAGGGGTAGACTTCGGCGGCGATGCTTGCCGACGAAAGGGTTTCGCCCTTTACCTCCAACGTAAAGGCGAAGGTGGGATTGTCGTAGGTACGGGGTACGTTTACGCGGATAAACAAAAATTTGGGTTCGCCCGCGCGCAAGACGTTTTCGTTGAATTTTTCCGCGGAGGCGTTATCCACCAGCACGTCGGGGTACTCCCCCGCTTCGTAATAAGAACAGCTGGGCTTGGGAATGGAAACGTACCGTTCCCAAAAGATTTCGCAATCGGGCGAACCGGAAACGAACGCCGTTTCGGTTTTGTCGCTGACGAGCACTGCCTGAAAGCAAAGCGCCTCCCCCCTTGCCGCCGCAAGACGGGGCGCGGGAAACTGCGCGAAATTTTCGCCTTTTTTCAGTTTATGGGCGCTGCTTAAAAAACGGATTGTAATCATACTTCATTTCCTTTTTTATTTTTCGGGAACGGCTTTCCGCCGTTCCCGAAAACAAATTGCTTACTTAAGAGAGCTTATAGCCTGCAAGATACATTGTAAACGGATCGGAACCTTCTCCTCCTCCGCCGCCTTCTACGTGCGCAAACGTTACAAACGGTATCATCGTCGCAAAATCCGCATGGTTTTTGATTTCTTCCCATTTTTCGGGAGTAATGGAAATTTCCGCAAATTCAGAACCGGAAAGTTTGCTGATATGCGCGTCTCCTTGACCAAAATACGACTTATGATTGCCGTCGACATCGCCAAATCTATACACCAACGTAAACGTTTTGCCCGCCGTTAAGAATTCTTCCACTTTCGCCTTATTCAGTTCGACGCGCGGGTAGTTCCCGCTGCTCTCCATACGTAACATCGTCGCACCCAAATAATTTGCCGCCGTAACGTTGCTATACGAGTCCACGTTTACTAATTTACCGTCGCCGAACCATTCGTCTGTGTTGTCAAACACCGCGTCCATCACTTGAACAGTCCCCTTAACGGTGGAATCTTCATATCCTTCGATAGACTGCACACATTCAAACGTATACGCGCCGTTTTCCGTAAAGGTATAGCTTTCCGCGTCTGTTTCGGAAACGAGCACATCGTCCTTATATACGGCAAAGGATTTCAACGTTGCGGATTTGCCGAGCATTTCATCCGCTGAAAGCACGGTATTCTTTTTAACGACTTTATTGAGATTAGGCGCATGAATATTGTCTAAATAATACTCAAAACGACAACCTTCATATAAAGCTGTTCCGTATGCATTATTAACAGTATACACAAAGTCCATATTGTTATCGATAAGCTCTTTCATATGCGCTTCAATAACCGTAATTTCCATACTTGATTTTGCCGCGATGTCGAAGCGGTAATTTCCCGATTTCGTCGTGTAATAACCTTCGTGAAATTTTGCGCCGTTATTCGTCAACGTAAAGGACATCGAACCGAATGCGTTATAAAAATCCTGTAACACCGTGTTTTTGATGGTAATCGTCGGACCTCCATCATTAACACCGTCAAAATTAAACGCTAAACTTTGCGTTCCATCCACCGCACCAATTTGTATATTCGTTACGAAACAAGTACTGTTTTCTTTTGCGGTAAATCTATCGGTATCGTACGGCTGACCGACTACGCCGTCCTCAAAATCGTAATGCAGTTTTTTCTCCGCCGCGCCGACGGTCACCGCAACGCTGTCCGTTCTGCTGCCGAGCGTGGCGGTAATGTTCGCCGTGCCCGCGCCTATCGCGCTGACCTTGCCTTCCGCGTCCACCGTGGCGACCGCCTCGTTATCGGACGCGAATTTCACGACGAGGTTCTCCCCGCCTTCCACCGTCAGTTTTTTGCTGTCGCCGACTTTCAGCGCGAAATCTTCCTCTACTAAGGAAATCTGCGCAATCACCGCGTCCACGATCGCAACGAGCGCCGCGCCGTCGTCGCCCGCCGCAAGCAGCCCGCTCGCCACATAGGCGATGGAGCGCGTCTGCGGGTTTTTAACATACGTTTTCACGCCGTCCACCGCGTAATACGCCGTGGCGGTTAATTCCGTAAGATACTGCGCCTCGGGAATATTCGCCAGCACCGCTTTGAAATACTTCGTCGTTTCGGTGCTTTCGTCCGCCCAGACCGTCTGCTTGATATCTACGGGCGTTACGCTCTTCCCTTCGGGCTTGATTTCCGTGCCGAAGGTGATCTCCTTATCGGGATTAGCCTGCTCGATCTCATCGATAAACGCCTGATCCACTTTCGTGGTAAAGCGAATGCCGCTGGGATCGTCCAGCCTTACGGACGCGCCCGCTTCCATCGCAAACTCGCCTGCCGCCGCCTGCACGGGCAGCTTTACCAAAGCCACGGCAACCGCGCTCAGCAAAAGCGCCGCCGAGAATAACCACAAACAAATTCTTTTCAATGTTTTCGTCATGATCAATTCCCCCATTCCTCCGGCCAATAGCCGAAGTCCTCGTCCCCTGATACGGTCGTTGAATTCAACACCGCGTCGCCCGCGCCGAACAACTGCATTTCTGCCGTCGGCTCTGCATACTCTTTCTTCATATCTTTCCTCCTTTATTTATCCCGTTTTACGGGAAAAATCCGTTTCATCGCGCATAACGCGCTTATTCCGCCCGCAAATTGCGGGCGGAATTTAATTTTTTACGCCATTCCGCGCACGTTGTCGAAATAAAATTCGTAATACCCGCCGTCGGAATCCGTTCCCGAGTTGATAATTACAAATTCAAGTTTCGCATCCCGATCGAGCAGGGAAAGCAATTCCTCTCCGCTGACGGAAAGCGTATCTCCGCTCTTCGCGTCGAGCGGCATGCGGTGGACAGATTCCGTTCCGCCGACAAAGTGCGTAAAGTAGCAAGAATGTCCTTTGGCGCCGTTGTTATAAACGTCCAGCTCCATACCGCCGTAGACATAATAAAAATCTCTGAGTACGGAACGGGCAATACAAAAGGTCGGATAGCCGTCGTTATTATCGATGGGAAGATACAAGCTCTTCACCCCGTCGCTTGCGCCGGCGGAAACGCTCGTCACCGCCAATGCGCCGCGATAATTGGAAGTAAACAGACTTCCGTCGTACGCCGTTCCGACAACGCCGTCCTCAAAGCTGTAACTCAGTTCGTAAGCGGCGTCCCTGATATGCAAAACAGCCTCGAACAAGCCGTCGGTATAATACAGCTTTTTCGCCGTAAACACCGCCGTGTAGTCGCCCGCGGGCAACGTTACGGTATTTTGCGCGCTGACCGCGTTCTCTATTTCCGCACCGTTTTCACCGTAAATTTTAACGGCGAACTCGTCAAATGCATTTTCGGAAGAAAACAGCGCCGTACCGAATACGTGCGACAAGTCGATTTCCGCGTTCGCTCTCGCGTTCAGATCGGTGAAACAGCCTTTCAGACTGTCCGCCAAGAAAAACGCGTTTTCGCTCTTTCCGTTTGCCGAATTATCGTTAAAAGCGATAACTTTTAAGTTATACTCGTTGCTTATCAGCGTCTGCAATTCGCTTCTGTTCAAACGAATTTCCTGCATGCTTCCGGAAGGTACGTCATACCTGCGGAGCGCGCTTTTATCCGGCATTTCGATATAGAACTGGTGCATGTTCGCGCCGCCATTGTACACCGTGAGGGAAATATAATCGTAATATCCGACAAACTGCTGCAAATACTCCCAATCGATTTCCAAACGAGGCCAGCCGTTCGCCGTGGTATAGTTTACGATGAGCGCGTTTTCGCCCTGCGGCGCAAAAGAAGACTCTCCGTGCATCAGCACCGCGCCGTCGCCCGCCGCGTATACCGTCAAATCGACTTCGCCCTCGAAATTCTCGTTTAAGGTCATCTGTCTGCCCCGCACGAGGAAATCGAACGCCGCGTAACCGTCCTCCTCGAAGAGCACGCGCACCTGATAATCGCCCGCCTTTTCCGGCGCGAAAGAATCCGACAAAACGCCGTCTTCAATCTTTTCTCCGTTGAAATACACCTCGAAACCGGCGGGATTTTTGCCCGCAAGCTGTTCTATATCCGCCCAGAGCGGCGCGATGTATACGCGGTCTCCCGCAAAAACGGTCTTTTTATCGGCAAATCTGCCGATTATCTTTTCAAAATACACCGAGAACATCTCGTTGTTGCCATCACCGACGTAGTTCATAATCACGAGGGTGATATCTTCGCTTCTGCCGTAATGCCAAGCAATCGTTTCGGCGGTAAATTCGATATCCGCCCGTCCGCCCGCAGGGATGGTAAAACGTTCGTACCTTGCGTTTTTCGTATAGCCGCCGTTGCCGTCGGGTTCACCGTACGATTGATAATACATCTGGTGCGCGAACGCGCCTTCGTTATACACCGTCAGCAGCACTTTGCCGTACATGTCGGTATACGTTTGCAAAAATTCGCGGGAAACGTTGATGTTCGGCCAGTAATTGCCGTTGGTGTTCGCCTTGATGGAAACGTCGTTGCCGTCGATAAACGGCGTAATCACCACCTTGCCGTCCTCTTTGGAGTAGATGAGCGAGGAATCGTAGCCGGACGAGAAATCCTCTATCACGTCGCCGAGCTCGCCGGCGGCGGTTTCCTCGTAGGCGAAGAGCACCGCGCTGCCGAACCCTTCGTTACCGAGGGCGTCCTTCGCGGAAACGTCTATGCGGTAAAAGCCCTTTTCCGTCGGGGTGAAGGTGTCGTTTTCCACCGTCACGCCCGTTTCGGCGTTCATGAAATGCGCCGTTACGGTTTTCTCGGCGATGGAAGAAAAATCCTGCACCACGTATTCGGGCAGAGCGGCAGCCTCGCCCACCGGCACGCGCACGCTCGTTTCCTTGAAATACACCGTCGGATTTACGGTGTCTTTCACCTTGATTTTCGTTTCCGCCGTATATTCCTTTTTGTTCACCGTCGCGGTGTAGGTGATCACATAGCCGTCTATCGACGTTACCGTCAGCTTATCCCGCGCGGTTTCCACCACGGTATCGCCCTGCTTTACGACGTAGGCGGCGTCGTATTCCCGCCCCTTTTCATCGACGGCGAGCACGGCGGGAATATGGTATTCCTCCCCGATCTCCACCGTAACTTCGCCGATGACGGAAAATTCCTTCACTTCCGCGCCGCCGCTGCAAGCGGCAAACCCCGCCGCACCGCACACGCAAACCGCCATAAGCGACGAAATCAAAGCGCGTTTCGATTTTGCTTTCATTGATTTTCCTCCTCGTCAAGCGTTCTTTTCAAAACGGAAATTGTCGTAATAATACACCCGATCGTCCGCCGCGGAAGAACCGGGGAATTCCCCCCAGATGCAGGCGATGCCTTCGATCAGCTCGCACCCCGTGGGTTTATTCGCCACGTCCTCGTCCGTTTCCCCTTCCTTTTTCGGCGGCGCCAGCAACTCGTTGACGTCCGCGAGCGACACGCGCACCTCCGTCCACTTGGAGGGTTCCGCGTAGAAGTTCACGGCGTACGTGCCGCGATCGCCCGCAAACAAATCGAGCTCTATGCGCATGGAAACGGGAGAATCGTTATACACGTCGAACACGAAATCGCAGTCGTCTTGATATTTTGCGAAATCCGCCGCCTTCACCAGCTTATCGGAAAAGCGGAACATGATCCAGCTGCTGTCCTGTTTTGCGCCGTGCGGGCAATTCACTTTCAGCGAGCGGGCGCCCTCTTTCACGTAAAGCGCGTCCTTGTTGACGGAAAGCACGGGCGCAAAAGCATCGTACGCGCCGTAGCCGCTGGTGTAGGTGATAAATTCCTGATAGTCCTTTTCAAAGTTGCAAAATTCGTTATCCGACAAAACGATATTCGCCGTCGGAAGCGCCGATTCGGCGTAACCGAGCACGAAATTGTCGATGTAGTAGTTTTTCTTTTCCTCCTCCAGCACCGCTACGTTTTCAAAATAAATCTGAATTTCCCTAAGATCCTTCAGATCGTAGATCAGATCGAAGTTTTCCGTATCGTTTTTATAGATGACCTTCGTCCACTTGTTCGCCGCGAGGGTATAGCGAAGTTTCGGCGTCTGCAGCGTGGAGGTGGCGGTGCCGTAAAGGAAACAAACCTCGATTTCCTTATCCTCCGCGTTGGCGTTGAAAATGTCGAACTGCACCTTTTTCACCGAAGAGAAGTCCTCATATTCTTCGCCGAGCTTCCACGGCTGCACGATGAGGTACGGATCGGGAGAAGTCGCCAGACCGTAGCCCGTGGGCGTGAGCGCGAGGGATTTTGCGCCGTGCTTAACGTAATCCGCGTTGTCGTTTAGCACGTATTTTCCGAAATAGTTGCCGCCCGAAACGAGCCCCAGCTCGCTCTGCGATTCAAAATCACAGAGCAGCAGGTTATTGTTTACGTCCTTTCCGTCGTCCTCCTTTTTGCAGCCCGCAAGGGGGAACAGCAAGGCGAGACAAAGCGCGAATATCAATATCTTTTTCATTTTCCACCTATCCTTTCAACATGAAGTTATCGAAATACACCGTTCTCGCGGCGTCGCCCTTGGAACCGATCCAGAACACGATGCTTCTGATATCGCCGTATTGCGCGGACAGCGCGCCTTCCACCACCGTTTTGCCGGGCAGCAGCGTGCCGGAATAAATCTGCATGAGATAATCCGAGCTCGGCGCGTCCACGTACATGACGAGCGGGATGCTGTCCTTCGTCGGGTTGAAGATTTCCACCGCCAGCTTATCCGCCGTTTTCAGCGCCGCGAAATCCGTCGTGAACTTCAGCTGCGCCGTCTTGTTTACCGAGGCGGGAAGATCGACTTTCAGCGCCTTGCCTTCCGTACCGAAGTACGCCATGCCGTCCACAAGTCCGAGCGCGTCGTCGGCGCCGTCGGGCACGGAGAAGAGCGCGAGATCGTCTTCCGTTTCGACGGCGTTGAACACGACGCTCCTGCCGCCCAGCGCATGGGTGTAGGTCATGCTCTTGCCGTCCTTTTCCAGCTCCATGGTAAACGCGTTCTCTTCCTGATCGAGCTTCACCGTGCAGACGTATTCCTTAAGCGTTCCGTTTTCCGAAACCGCCGTCGCGGCCTTGCCGTTGAGTTTTACCGCAACGCCCTCTTCCGCCGCCACGGTGAAGGTGACTTCCGTGCTCTTTTCGTCCACTTCCTTGATATAGCCGCCGTAGGTCTGCGCCATTTCGCCGAGGGCGATGAGTTCTTCGCGGACGGCGGAGAAAAGGGAAGTATCGTTCATCACGTCGGAATTTACCTGCGCGTTGTTGTACAGTCTTTTATAAAGCGTTTGCAGAATTTCGTCGGAATCGTACCCTTTCTCCGCGTACTTTTGCTCCAACTCGTTTAAAATCTCGTATTCCTCCAACCCGTCGCGGATGCTGTGCAGACGGATGGACGCCACGGGACCGATGCCGTATTTCGTGCCGGGATAGAACAGGAACCCGTCCCCGTTGTCGCCGGGGAAATGTTCGGGCGACGCTTCGTACGGATCCTTTCTCTCGTACACGCCGTCGCGGTATTCCACCCAGAAGCACGTATCCCAGAATAGATTTCCGCTCGCGCCGTAATCTTTCTGCATCCAGCTTACGACGCGCGAAGTGATGAGATAATCGTCCAGCTGATAGGTCGGGAAGGGATTGTTGGGTCCGATGCAGCCGTACCACCAAAACTCCGTGCCGGAGTTTTCGTACATCTGCTGATTGACGACGGTGTCGAAATCGTCGAAGAGCGGCACCCAGTATTTCACGCCTTCGCCGTCGTTATACAATTCGTCGGTATAACGGTTGGTGACGATATGCGGTAGGTTGCGCACCGTTTCTATGAGCTCTGCCCCCATTGCGCCGCCGTATGCCGAATCGCCTTCCATTTCGGCGGCGATCTCCTCTTTGGCGACTTCCACCTGATGGGAAATGCGCACCGCGCGGTCGACGACGCCCGCCATGGTGGGTTCGTCGATGAGCGAGCCCAAATACAAATACGCCTTGTCGAGATAGTTTTTACCGTCTTGCAGCGACATTTCGGCAAGCGCGAACACCGTATCTTTGAACTTGTCGTAATCCATATCCAAATCGTTTGCCGTCGAGTTATAGGCGATCGTATACGGAATGGAATAGGAAGGCGTTTTATCGTAATATTCCTTGACCGACGCGAGGTAGTAACCGGTATCCTCCACGAGGGTGGGCAGATTGAGCCCCGCGAGACGGTATTCGAGCAGCAAATCGTACGCCGCTTTGTAGTGTTCGAGAGAATCGTCGCCCGAAGCGTTCATGAACGCGCGGTTGATGACGAAGGAGCTCTTCGCGTTGATCTCGTCGGTGAGTTCGTAATCGTAAACGGTCACGTTTGCCGAAATCTCGTAATCCTTGCCGTCGCAGTGCACGACGAATTTGCCGCTATACGTGCCCGCCGCCTGATCCTTCGGGCAGTAACAAGTGATCCAAAGCCCCTGATTCTCCCCCGCTTTCACGGTGTTTTCGCCGTATTTCGCGGCGGTTTCCAACGGCAGAAGCGCGTCCGGATACCAGCCGAAACCGGTGGAAAAACCGTCCGATTGCTTGGTTACGTTGAGATATTTTTGATGATATACCGAAAAATTTTCCTTAGAGAGGGTTGCGCCGCCGGCGCTCGTAAGGTCGTTCAGCGTAACCGAATACGAGGACACGTCCTTTTCCGGCGTCAGGATCACCTGCGCGCTTTCGTATTCGTTCTTCGCCATGGAGATGCGGAACGCCGTGCTCTTTTCCCCGCCGTATTCCTTGTCGCGGTTGAAGCGGAGCGTGCTGTCCGCCGTCCATACGGAAACGTTGTTGTCCCCGCCGTTGCCGCCGTTATCGCAGGCGCTTACGGATAAAATCATTCCCGCGGCAAGCCCCAGCGCGACGGCTTTTTGAAAAAACTTTTTCATCATTCTCTCCTTTTCTCGTTATTGGTTGATGCCCGCTTTTCTCAGCATGTCAATTCGGAAGTTCTTTTTCTCGGTCCTAATATTCCAGCGTTTTTCCATTTAACATCAGTTCCTTCAAATCCTCTATATAATCTCCGTCGCGCCAATCTTCCTTGTATTTGGCGACGCCGCATTCCCTGCAAAGTTTCACGAAGTTTTCCGCCTCCTCTTCGGAGGGTTTTTCGTTCATGTATTTCAAAAAAAGCACGGCGATTTCCAGCTGCCACACCCTGCGGCGCAAAACGGCGCTTCCGGCGGCGTCCGCCTTCGCATACGCCGCGTTCAACGCGTTCGAAAACGACGCGATCGTTTCGCCGTCGAACAGCGTTTTTGAAAACATCTCCCGCGGCAGATGATAAAGCCGCAGATGATAGCCGTTTTCTTTATCCTCTTTTTCCAACCGACGGGAAAACAGGCGGAAAAACGCGTTCACTTCCTCGGCGCACTCCTTGTAATATCCCCGCACGAACTCATCGACGAGCGCATCTACGTCGGCGTCCGCCCGCCACAACAGCGCGGAATGCACGTAGGTGTGCAGCTCGGAAAGCGGCATGCGCGCCCCCTCGCACGGACCGTGATCGATGACGAATTCGATTTTACTATCCTTCAGCAGTTTGTAATTCGCAGAAAGGGAAGCGAAATTCCAGAACGGATAAAAATAATGCGCGTAATTCGTCGAATAGCTCCAGAACATCATCCGCTCGCCGACGAGCGACTGCCACCCGCGGAAAATATCGGTAAACTCCTTATTCCATTCGCAGGAAGCATCTTCGAGTTTATGGTAAAAACAATAATCAATCGCCGCAAAAAGTATGTAAACGTTCTTTTCCGGCACGACGCTCGCGTCTATCGGAGAAAAGCCGTTTTCCGTTTTGACTACCGGCGGGCGGTGCCCGAAATAATAGGCGAAGGTGACGACGCGGATATCCCGTTCGGGGCAGTGGTTTTTCTGCCAGCACTGCACGCGCCGCGCGATTTTGTTGACAAAGCGGACGAGCGCGCCCGTTTCGGTATATTCGGCGTACTGTTTTTTACACCGTTCGCACCCGCAGGGCGTGGTCGTATCGTTCTGCCCCACGACAAAATATACCGACTGCGGATTTTCCTGTATTTTGCGGATGAGCTTTTCGGTGACGACGTCCACGATGCCCTCTTCCGAAAAGCAAAGCTGCCCCGCCTTATCGTCGAACCACTGCGGGTGTTTTTCCCGATATTCCGCAGGGGAAACGAATTCGTAAAAATTATGGAACTGCTTGCTCTCCACCTTGGGATATACCCCGCCGCCCATTAGGTCGGGCACGTAAGCGTCCTTGATGCGCCGCCGCACGGCGAACTTCGGATCGAGGCGGGTTTCCGCCGCCAGATACCAGCGGATATCGAAATCGGGTTTATCCCTCTGCGGCGCGAACGCGTCGAGTTCCAGCCGCTCGCGGGCGGGATAGAGCGTTTCGTCCGTCGCAAAATATCTTACGCCCAAAAACTTCTCCAAAAAATCATACGCCGCGTAAATGCTCCCCGCGGACGTATGCGCGTTCGCTCTGCCGAAACAGTACGCGTTCGCCCCGTCGCAAGCCACGGCGGTTTCGTCGGCGGCAAGCGTACGGTAAGTATCGCCGTAAAGTTTCCGCGCGGCGTCGGTTTCGCCGACGAATATCGTATTTTTCAAGCCCTTTCTTTCCCGAATGACGCGCGGCGCGTAGCCGAAGATCGCGTCGATCGCCTCCGCGAGCTCTTCCGCGGCGAATTTTTCTTCCTTCGTCGCCGTTTTGGAAAGCGCGATGCGGCACTTTTCCGCGTTGTTTCTGCTGATTTTAAACATAGCCGAACCTTCCTCGTTTGAACACATTCAGTATAACACACGCCGCAACCGCATAAAATAGGCATGCTTGACGGAAACATTTAAAATAATGACATCATTGAAAATCACTCGTTTTTTATGCAAAAACGCCCCCGCCGCGGAAGTTCCGCGGCGGGGGCGTTCTGTCGATTGCCGAAAGATTTTATTTTTCGTAAATTTCCCGTTTGAGCACGCCGATTTCCGGCAGGTTTCTATACTTCTGGGCATAGTCGAGCCCGTAACCCACCACAAATTCGTTGGCGATGTCGAACGCTTTGTAATCGGCGGCGACGTCCGCCTCTCTCCTTTCAAACTTATCGAGCAGCGCGCACACCTTGATGGACGCGGGGTGACGCTGGTTGAGCATGCGCTTTAAATAAAACAGCGTATGGCCGGTATCCACGATATCCTCCACGATAACGACGTGTTTTCCGTCGATGCTCCGGTCGAGGTCCTTCACCAGCTTTACCTCTCCGCTCGACGTGCCCGCGCCGTAGCTGGAGATCGCCATAAAATCGATTTCCAAGGGAATTTTCATCGCGCGGATGATGTCGGCAAAGAACAGCACGCTGCCTTTTAATATACACAGCATGAGGGGCTGTTTTCCCGCGTAATCCCTGTCTAGCTCCGCGGCGATTTCCTTCACCTTCGCCTCGATTTCTTCCTTGCTTACAAGCACTTTTTCCAAATCCTGATGCATTTACCTTCTCCTTTGCGTTTCATAGGTTATTTTCAGCGCCCTTTCGGTGCGTTCGTCCAGCTTTACGTCCTCGGAAATTTCCCTGCCGGAAAACAAAATTTCCTTTCCCCGCGCGATGAGCGGTATGCCGCCGCGCAGGCGGAACGGAATCTTTTCGTCGATAAAATATTCCTTGAGCTTTTTGCGCTTTCCGCCGAATTTGCGGAACACGTCCCCCTCCCTTCTCGTTCGGATCGCCGCGCCTTCAAACTTATCGGCGTCGGCGTAAAACGCCCCGTCGCCGAAAGCGACTTCCGAAAGCGGACAGGCGGCGATCGTCAGCACGCCCTCCTGCGTTTCGTATACGCCCTCCGCAAAGGGGCGTTCCGCAAAGGGTTCCGCCCGCTCGGCAAACAGAGCGACGCGATCGTACTCTCTTCGCGCGACGATGCCCTCGGGCAGGGTAAGGCACGCGCCCGTTTCCGCCTCCGCCAAACGACACACCCCGTCTGCGTGAATACGCCCGTAATCGGCGGTTATTCCCAGCTGTTTTATAGCGAGCAGCGCGGCGCGGCGCAGCAGCGCTTTCGGCGCGGTTACGGGCAGAAAATACGCCCCGTCCCCCTCCGTTATCAGCGCGCGCGCCCGTTCTTCGAGGTAATTGTCCTCCTCCCGCGCAATTTCGCAAAAGCGCATCACGGCGCGTTCCCCTTCGGGGAATTTTTCCTTCAATCGGGGCATCACTTCGCCGCGGATAAAGTTGCGGGTGATCTCCGTCAGCGCGTTGGTTTCGTCCTCCGCAAAGGGAAGGTTGTTCTTGATCACGTATTCGTCGATTTCCTCGCGGCTCGTCGTCAGAAACGGACGGATGATGCCGTTTCGCCGCGGGGGGATGCCCGCCGCGCCCTTCAAAGACGCGCCGCGGAAAAGGTTGATGAGCACCGTTTCGGCATTGTCGCCGAGATGGTGCGCCGTGGCGATTTTATCGGCGCTTTTTTCCGCAAGAACGGCATCGAAAACGCGGTAGCGTTCCGCGCGGGCGGCTTGCTCCATGGAAAGTTTATCCCGTCGGGCGCGGGCGGGCGCGTCTACGGAAAAGGCTAAGAGCGGCACGTTCCACGCCGAACAGAGTTCCTTCACGAAAGCGGAATCGCGCAAGGAGGTTTCCCCGCGGATGCCGTGCTCCACGTTCAGGGCGAGCACCGTAAAGCCGCCTTCTTTCGATTTTTGCAGCAGAAAATGCAGCAAAGCGACGGAGTCGCGCCCCCCGCTCACCGCGACGGCGATTTTATCCCCCCGCCCGATAAAACGGGTGTAATAATCGTTCATAAGTCTATTGTAGCAAAAACGCGCGGAAAATACAAGAAGAATTAAAAAAATGCAAAATTTTTATTTATTTTGCGAAATCGCGGTATTTTATTTGACAAATCGCGCATAATTTATTATTATAATATAGCATCTTGAAAACGAGAAGCGAGTTCCGCTTTCGAGATCGCATTATCGCGGGATGGAGCAGTTCGGTAGCTCGTCGGGCTCATAACCCGAAGGTC
>QAKE01000014.1:108789-130683 GCA_003343995.1 Bacillota bacterium | reverse complement strand
CATGAATATATTGAATTTTATGTTGGCAAGAATGGAGAGTTTGACGAGCTGGCGGCTTCTGCCGTCAGGCGGTTGAAAAGCGAATGGTCGGCGTTTTGCTCGCTTACGCTTGTCTTACCTTATGAAATCGCAAATTTAGACCTGATAGAAAAATCATATGATGAAGTGATAATGCCAAACGATTATAAATGTCATTATAAAGCCGCTATCGAGAAAAGAAACAGATGGCTTGCAGAAAATTGCGATTTAATGATAGGTTACATTAAAAGAGAGAGCGGCGGCGCATATAAGTGTTTTAGTTACGCAAGAGAGCGTGGCGTATTGCTTATTAATATTGCTGAACAGATTGAACCAAGGGATAGATAATAGCGTGACTTTATGTCAAACGCAGGAATTTATGCTCCGGCGTTTTTCTGTTTTGAAACGATACGAGAGTTTTAGAGAAAATATATAAACAAAGGGACAGAGCTTCTCTGCCTTTTGTCTTTTCTTTGGGAATGAATCGCATCTTTATAAGAGATTTTATAAAATCAAAGAGATAATCTATTGTCTTTATAGAAAAAATGTGTTATAATCAATATGGCATAAACGACTTAAACGAAAAGCAGAAGGAGCGAATCGATGCGTAAAATTTGTTATTCAAAGTTATGGAAATTGCTGATTGATAAAAGGATGAACGGCTCGGAACTCAGGAAGGCGGTTGAAATGGCGCCGAATACGCTTACGAAACTATATAAAGAAGAACCTGTTTCTGTGGAAACGTTGCTTCGTATTTGCGAATATCTCGACTGCGATATAGGCGATATAGTGGAATTCTCGTGCATAGGCGACAAGGCGGCAACATATAAAGGAAAAGGAGTGTAATAGAATGAATCTGACAAGGTCGAAGAAAAAAGATTTATTATATGTCGCAGTTGCCGCGTTCTTCTTCCTTACTGCTTGTGTACTGCAAACGGTAGACGATTATATTTCCGATTGGTCCGTTAAAAAAACGATTGCGTTATTGACGCAATATATTTTCTTCGGTCTCCTCGCGTATTGGACGGCGTCCGTGATCAGCCGCATTTCCGACAAAAGCATTTGCTCGGGGATTATCGTGGCGATAGCGCTGATGGGGGTGATCCTTTTTGTCAGACTTCTCAAATATCACGTATTTTACGAAGAAACCGCTACTCGGTATTTATGGTATTCTTATTATATTCCACAATGCATTGCACCCGTGGTTTTGCTTCTAACGATACTCGGTATGGGGCGCCAAGAAGGAAGACCGCTTTCAAAAGGATGGTATATGTTGTTCCTGCCCGCGGCGATGCTTATTATATTGGTTTTCACTAACGATCTTCACGAGCAAGTATTTTCTTTTGCAGAAGGTCTGGAGTATTCCAACAAAATATACAAATGGGAATGGGGTTACTATTTAATACTGTCGTGGATGGTTGGATTGTATCTTTCTATCGGCGTATTGCTTTACGTTAAGTGTCGCATTTCGTGGTGTCGGAAAAAGGCGTGGATACCTCTCGTCTATGCCAAGCTCACGCCACAGTGCCAAATAAATTTGGTTCTCATCAATATAACCATGTAATAACTTAAGTAAATCAAAAACTTTTTTATCATTTAAAGCGAATTGATATTCGAAAATATTTGTAATTTCAATAATGTTTTTTAAAAATTCAAAGAAAAAAGAGGAAGCGTTTGAATCAATTAATGGGATTAAATTACATTGCACAATCCTGCTAAAAGATTGATAAGCATTTAATTTTTTAAAAGATTCGAATTAGCAACTCCGCTTTAATCCCCGCCTAATCGCTACAATTTAATAAAAATCCTTTAAGAGAGAAAAATGTTCTCTTTTTTTATACCGTTTTAAAGGACGATTTTCTATTTGAGGAAAGAAAAATTCTAATAACGATAAGTAAGTCGAAAAATTAGTTATATTCGTTTTCGGCTTCTTCTGTTAAAAAGCCGTTTTCTGGAAATAATAAATGCTGCCTTCTGTATTCTGCCGGCGATACTCCTAATTTTGCCCGAAAGCAACTCGTAAAATGCGAGGGAGAATTGAAATTCAATTCGTTAGAGATGTTTACGATGGATTCACGGGTGCAGGACAGTAAAAAACACGCTTTTTCAATTTTGGCGCGCAATATATATTGTTTCGGCGTGATACCGAAATATTGCTTGAAGATATTCAAAAACTGGTTTTTGCAAAACCCGCATAAAGACGCCAGCTGAGAAACCGACAAATCGCCGTTGAGATTCTTATTGATATAGGCGGAAACCTTTCGCATATAGAGGGAATAGGAGCGTATAAAAGTGCTTTCTCCGATTTGTTTGATAAATTGATAAACAAGCAGCATACACGTTGTATTGGCGATGCAGGTGTCGATATATGTTTTATTTTGGAGCAGCGCAATCATATTGACGATATCGTCGTGTTCAGTTTTGGATATCGTAAAATTATAAATCGTATTGAAGTTCAGCTCGATGGACGGCGTGAAAAACCATACACAGAAATAAGTCCATTTTTCCTCCCCGCAATACATTTTTTTTATATCGTGGTACCGAAAAAATACGAAGTCGTTTTTGCCGATATGCAGTGTGCCGTGCACCGTATCGATACTTCCGTTTCCGTCGATGCAATGTAAAAAACCGTAAAAATTATTGTTTGAGGTGAGTTCTTTTTTGTAATCCGGATAATCGTTTGAATAATTCGGTCCTACCGTGGATAAATACGCCGCGATAAGCCGGCAATTGATGTAAATATTGTCGTTATTTGTGCCGTAAAAATTTTTGGAAGGCATGTTTTTCCCTTTAAGACCTTTTATTAATATAATTTTATTATAACATATAAAATAATTTTTACAAGATTTTTCAAAAAAATTTTGCGAAAACAATGCGATTTTTAAAATAAAACATAAATATGAGTTTTTATCATTGTGCTTTTTTGATAGTTTTCTGTTTTTTTTTGTATTTACAATTGTGTCGGGGGGGGGTATAATAAAGCTGATTTTTAATGGAAAATAGCATGCATATCGATGTGTAATTGGCATCGGGAAAAAGGAGTTGGAGTTGCTGACAGTATCGTTTATCGGATTGGGAAATCGCGGCGGCATATACGGAAAGTATTTTTTTACAGACGGCAGAGCTCGTATCGTTTCTGCGTGCGATAAATGCAAGGAAAATGCAAATCGATTTCATGTAGAATTCGGCGTTGATGAAACGGAGCTGTTTTACGATGAAGAAACGTTTTTTGAAAAAAAACGTTCCGACGTTCTGGTTATCGCCACGCCCGACAGGGCGCATTATCGGCACGTCATGACCGCGCTCAAACTCGGTTACGATATTCTCATAGAAAAGCCCGTCGCGCCTACGGCGGAAGAAACGGCGGACATTATCGATACGGCTAAAACGCTCGGCAGAAACGTCGTCGTTTGCCATAATTTGCGGTATACCCCGTTTTATCAAGGAATCAAACGAATTATAGAAGACGGCTCGCTGGGAGAAATTTTATCCGTCGAGCAGGCGGAAAACGTATCGTATTTTCATTACTTGACGAGTTTCGTACGGGGCAATTGGCGGAAAGAGGATTTATCGAGCGCGATAATTTTACAAAAGTGCTGTCACGACTTGGATATTATATATTGGATAATCGGCAAAAAATGCGAAAAAATTACTTCTTTCGGTGGATTGCGTTTTTACTGTGAAGAGGGCGCGCCGAAAGACAGCGCGCGTTATTGCGTGGATTGCGATTTGAAAAATTGCGCTTATAATGCGGTCGATATCTATACAAAATATCATGAAATGATGAATGTGCCTTATGGATTCGACTATTCGGACGAAAATATCAAAAGTTATCTTTCTTTGCGCTCCCATCATTACGGCGACTGCGCGTTTCACTGCGATAACGACGTGTGCGACAGGCAAATCGTCGGGATGCGTTTTTCGGGCGGAGTAACGGCAAGTTTGTTGATGCAGGGGTTTGCAGCGACGATTACCGACCGAACGACGTCCGTATATGGCAGCAAAGGGTACTTAACGGGAAAATTTAACGACGGAAAAATAAAAGTGAATCTGTTCGGGCAGCAACCCTATGAAGTCGATTATAACGCGGAAATACGCGACGGCGCTTCTCATAACGGCGGGGACGCGAAACTCGTTTCCGATTACATTACATTTAGGCTGGGGCAAGGTCGTCCGAAGGGAATCAGTCTGGCAGAGGATTCTCATTACAGTCATAAGCTCGCGTTTTCGGCGGAAAAATCAAGATTGGCGGGGGGAAAGTCGCTGACGGTAGAGTAATATGGAAAAAATAAAGTTATCGATTAACGGGAACAGCGGTAAAGCGTTTTTATCTTATTTCAATCCGTGTTCGGATTTCGAGATTGTAGAGCAATCTGCGGACGTTGCGCTTTTCACCGAGTTAAAAACAGATACGGACGCCGTTTCGGCGGAAAAGAAATTTTTTGTCGATGCAATTGTATTCAAACCGATTGTGGCGAAAGTTCTTTCCCTCGTCGCGGAGGGCAAAATCGGCACGGTGCAAACTGTCGACTTTTCTTTAAACGCGCCGGAAGGCGTTTCGGAGGAAAAATTATTTTCGTGTATTTATTTGATGTTGGCAATATGTAACGAAGAAATCGAAAATAAAATGTCGGAAGACTGCGTTTCGGAATATCGGCACGGGTTCGCCGCGTATCAACTGAAAAACGGTTCCGTCGTGCGATTGATGTACGCGGGCGCGGCGGGCGAAAAGAGGGAATATTGTTGTATTTACGGAACGTTAGGCGAAATTCGCTTGGATTTACACCGCGAGACGGCATGGTTTTTCAAACAAGAGCCGAATTATAAGGGCGATGAAATAAAACCGACTCTTACGGCAGATGATTTTTTGGCAGTGCAGTTGAAGAATGCTGTACAAAACGGAAAGAACGCGGTATTTTTAGCCGTCGACGCGGGGTTATTGGATTTATGAAAATTAGATATTTAGGCACCGGGGATTCCTGCGGAATACCGAGTCCGTTTTGCAAATGCCGTGTATGCGAGAATGCAAGAAAAAAGGGTGAAAAAGAAATCAGAACCCGAACGGGAATTTTAATCGACGACGATTTGCTAATCGATTTTCCCCCCGAGTCGATGGTGCACTTTGCGGAAAATCAAATCGATTCGTCGCAAATACAATCCGTTTTACTCACCCATACGCATTCGGACCACTTTTATTATGGCGACCTTCTGCCGCGGTTAGAGCAAGATACGTTCAATATCGGTTATAAAAAACTTACCGTTTACGGAAACGCCAACGCCGTTGCCTGTCTTGTAAAAAGAGGTTATTCTGCCGACGGGAACGGTTTGAGCTGCGCTCTGGAACTGAAACCGTTCTGTCCCGAAAGAATCGGTACATATCGCGTAACGGCTTTGCCGACGGCACACATGTTGGACGAAACGAGTTACGTTTACCTGCTGGAAAAGGACGGGGAAAGTTATTTGCACCTGTTGGATTCGCCCGAACTTTCCGAAGAAGTTTACGCTTATCTCAAAGAGAAAAAAATAAAAGCGCAGGCGGTTTCTCTTGATTGCACGTTCGGAACGATTGAGAAAGAGTATTTCGGGCATATGAATCTTACGCAATGCCGGCGGGTACGGGACAAGCTGTGCGCGGCCGAAATAACCAATACCGATACTTGTTTCGTTTTAACGCATATCGCGCACTGCTGCCGACAGACGCACGAAGAACTCGCTTTCATCGCGGAGCAATACGGCATGATTCTCGCGTATGACGGCATGCAGATTGAAATTTTGAAATAGGACCGCACAAGCGGCGGAAATATTTAAATTTAGAGAAAGGAGGAGTAAAGATGAAAAAACTTTATGTAAGCCCGGCGGCGGAAATGTTCAAAATGCAAAGCGACGTTATTCTGTCCTCGGGTTTCGACACGGATCCGGGGGCGGAGGATTTGAATTGGAAACTTTTGGGGATAGACGACCCGCTTTCGCCATTAATGAGGAAATGAAAATGAAAAAGGTATTAAAAATAAAAACCGTTTTATTAGCGATGTTTACCGCGGTTTTGGCTTTATGCTGCGTTACGATAGCGATTATCACGCTGCGCGATACTGCCGTTTTTGCCGAAACTGCCGGCGGATTTGAAATGAAACAGGGAGCTTCCGTTCGGGTTCCGTCCGATGAAACGCAAAACAACGGAATCCGCTTTACTGCAAAAATCGATGCGGCGACGGTGGATAAGCTGAAAGAAGACGGAACGCCCTTTGTTGCGGGAACGTTTATTTTACCCGATTTTTATTACAGAGAAAATCCCGTCGATGAAACGACTCTGTCTGAAAAATATTATTGGAAGACCGAGAACGGGTATTCAACGGACAATACGGAAGGCAAACGCGAAATTCTGAATGTAATCGCCGCGCCGTATAAAGAACAGGCGGAAGATGCGTTTTATACGCTGAACGGCTCCGTTTTGAATATAAAAGACGAAAATCTGGCGCTGGAATACATAGGCGTTGCGTATTTGAAGACGGAAGATGCTGAGGGCAAGGAAAGTTATACCTTTGCCGAAACGACGCTTGACAACGCGCGCAGACCGATCGATATCGTCGAAATGGCGCTCGACGCGAACGAATTTACAGGCGCAACCGCAACGGCGTTGAAGGAAGAATATATCGACCGTTACGTAGAAACTTATCAGAACGCCAACGGCGGGGAATACCCTGCGGCAACTTACCGCGAAAACGTATATGTCTCCTCGGAAAACGGTTTTGTTTTATCGGAATCTCTCAGTTCCGAAAAGACGGCTGCGTATCAGGGATACGGCACGACGGTTGCGGCGGATTGCGCTCCGCTGCAAGATTACGTTTACGATACGTTAAACGAAAATAACGAGAGGGAAACCACGCTGAAACTGAGCCGCACGGCGGAAGTCAACCTGTATTATACCTACGTCGGGGATAAATTCACCGTTCTCGATTTTGAAGGAGAGGATCCGTTTAACGGCGGTAATTATTATAATGGCGACAACGACGTTTATACGCAGATTACCGACGGGTGGGCTTCGAACGGATTGAAAAGTATGATGATCATAACGGGCGACGCCTGGGCTGGCGCGAAGTGGACGAACGGCATAAAATTGCCCGCCCCAACCTCCAAGTTCTCCTTTACCGCGTGTTCAAATGAGGACGTTTATCCCACGCAGATTTGGCTGAGCGGAATCGACGCGTCCGGGCAGCACGTTAACGAGTATTGCGATATTACGATAGAACCCGGCGTGCACGAAATGTTTATAACGCTGAAAAACGAATACGCTTCCTTGACGGATTTTACTTGGCGCGCTCACACGGTTTCTTATTGGGTGGACGGACTTTATGCGGAATACGATGAAGGCACGGTATTGAACGCCGAAGCCAATGTTCCGCGTTATTACGACGCGACTTCGGAAACGATTTCCTTCGATTTCGCGCCGAAACTGCTCGGCAGTGCAGATTCTTTTGAAACGGCGGTTTCTTATCGGATAGCCGAAACGGGCGAATGGACGCCCATTGCTTCCGACAACGGAAAATATTCCTTCGCTGCGGAAAATCGGCAGAATTATGAGGTGAAAACCGTCGTTTCCGTCAATGGAGAACAAACGGAAAAAATATATCCGGTAGACTATGCGCAGTTTATTCTTTTCTCGCCGGAAACAAATGCGGAAGACGTCTTTCTCGGCGGAACGCAGATAAATCCGGAAGTTCCTGCGTTTGAAGTGGTATCAAGCGAAGACGGAGGAAACAGAATTCAGTTAAAATTGAACGTAATGGATTCATGGACCGGTTGGGATTGGTCTAACCTTGACGGCGGGCTTAATCTCGGCGGAAGCGCAAACAGACTCGTGATGGTTGTGGAAGCTGGCTCGGCAATGACCGCTTTGCCGATGGAAGTCAGACCTGCCGGCGGTTCGTGGATAGCGAAGAATTTCGATATTCCTGCCGGAAAGAGCACGCTCGTGCTTGATTTCGGATACGAATTGAACGGAATGACCGGCCTCGACATCCGCACGTGGGGATTCGGAGATCTTTATATCGACTGGATAGCCGCGGTGCAGGTATCTGCGGAATAAAATATTTCAAAAGAACGGGTTGCGCTTTTCGCGTGTTGCGGACGGCGCCCCGTTTGATTTGAAACGTTACGTAAAAGAAAAATAACGGGGTAAGGAGTTTATGAAAAAAGGAAAGTTAAAAAAACTGTTTGCCGTTTTGGCGGGCTGCTGCATGTTAAGCGCGACGCTGGTCGTATCGGTTGGATGCAATAACGGTTCAAATTACCGATTGCCCGAAGAAACCCTGATTGACGCGGGCGTATTGTATACCCCTGAGTTCCATTTGCAGGGGCAGACGACGGCAATTGCGACGGAACTGAAAGGTCCCGCGTCTTCTGACGCAAAACTTAACGGCAATTCTTTTACCCCGGACGTATTGGGGAAGTATGAATACAGCGTTGTTTTTTCGGAGAACGGCGATACAAAATCTCAGAAAAAAGAAACGATAGTATTTACCGCCGTGGACAGAATCGCGCCTTCCGTCGTAAAGAAAGTAATCGACAAGCAGGCGGAGATAGGGTTTTATACAAAATTGCAAGACGATTTGAAAACCGTTGTAGCGCAGGACAATTGCGCAACGGTTCTCTCCGTTTACCCGATTTCCTTGCGTTTCGGAGAAAAGGAAACGCCGCTCGCAGCGGATGCGGACGTTCTGTTTTTATCCGAAACCGGGGAATATACCCTTACGTACGGAGTGAGCGATTTTTCGGGTAATAAGGTTGCCGATTCTTATAAAATCCTTGTTTCCGATACAACGGCGCCCGTCATCGACGCGCCCGATACGCTCGTCGTATGGGCGGAAGAGGGAAAAACGAAATTGCCCGTTGTGAACGTGATCGATACGGGAAGAACGGAATATACCGTAACGGCGAAGAATGCGTCCGGAGAGGATGTCGCCGTTTCAGACGGCTATCTCATGACCGCCCAAACGGGAACGTATATCTTGTCGTATAAGGCGGCAGACGCCGCGGGCAATGAATCCGAAACATTTACCATGACTTTAATCGTCAACGAAAAACCGTTGCTGACGGATTTCGATAACGCAAACGAGGCGCAGCTTTGGAATAGCACCGCCTGGGTGGAAGGCGGAAAACTGCGCGTCCAATCGACGCAAAATAAAGTGGAACTGCGTTTTTCCGATTATTTTGCATTTAACGATTGGTCGGGCTATAACCGCCTTTCGCTCGCCGTAGAAAACCGGAGGGGCGAAAGCCTTACCGTCAACATACAGGTGTTATCCGGCGGGGAATGGAAAAACGCGGCGAAAGACAAAATCGGCGCGGCGACGTTCGGTGTCGACAGCGTTCAGCCGAGCACGAAATCCTGCGGATTCTGGCTTGACGATTACGGTATCGAAAGTGCAGAGGGATTGCGCATTACCTTGGAATCCGACAACGGCATAGAGGCTGCTATCGGAGAAATCAAATTGGAAAATTCTGAAAAAATGCAAAGGCCGTCGGGCGATTTGTCCGGATATTTATCGGGAGAAATCAATCTTGACGGCGGCGAGGTCGTCGTTCGCGCGGTCAACGGCGATACTTTCGGTACAAAGAATTGCGTTTCGTACAGAATTTGGAGTTCCGCAGCGTGCAACGTTTCCGTCGGCTTGAAAATCGGAGAAGAGATGATTTACCACTCCGCGGCGTTGAATCCGGGCTGGAACGAAATTTTCCGCCTGCCGGAGAAAGAGGGCGCTGACGAGAACGTTTTAAAGGAAAAACTTAACGCGGTTTCCGTTAAAAATCAAGAATTATATGCAGTAGATTTGTTTTTCGACCGGTTTCAAATTACCGAGAAAACTTCGAGTACTTTAGAAGAACTGCTTTACGGCGCAGAAGATATCGGCGTTATCTATGGCGAAAGTCATGCCGTGGAATGGATATTCCGTTACGATAGCCGTTATATCGAAAATCTGTCCGTTTCCGTTTTGGACGCCGAAGGCGAAACGGTGAAAACGGGGCTGTCCGTAGGCAGCGAAATCGCCGTCGGCAACGGACTGAGTAGCGGGGAATATTTCTTAAAATACGAGTTTACCGACCCGTTCGGCGAAAAGAGAGAACAGCGGCTGGCACTCTGCCTGCAAAAAAACGTGTTGACGTTGGATGTATTCATCAATCCGTTGTTTATTACGTCGACTTCTCTGCCCGAACCGGAACTTACAAGCGAAATTTATACCGATGACGAGCTGCAGCAGGCTGCCGTCGAAAAATATTACCGTAAAAAGGGGCAAAGCAACTGGACGAGTGCGGAAGACGGTTTCCATGCGGAAAACGCGGTATGGTATGAATTCCGCTATATCGTTACCTACGGCGGCATCCGCAGAGAGGCGGTAACGGAAAAATACATTCACGCAGGCGATAACGTCATCGACTTTGAGCCGGAAGACGCTGCGGGCAACAACTGTTTAGTGGGTAACGACGTATACGAGGAAAGCCGTTTTCTCCATGACGGGGGATATTATAATGTGGGCCTCAGCGATTTCTCTCTCAACGATACTTGGTCTAAGAGCGGGGATTATTCGCTGTACGGACCGTGTATCTCTTATGGGTGGCAAGGTTTTTTAATCAACGAAATTTCCGCAGCCTCTATCGATGAGCGCGGAGTGAACGCCGTCAGTTTCTGGCTGAAGTCGGATGCGGGATATACTACGCAAATCGAATTGGGCGGAGGAAAAACCTCAAACACCCTTACCGGGACGGGCGCTTCGGATGGCTGGTATGGTTCCGAGGAGTTCGAAGTACTTGCGGGCGAACATCATTACACCGTATTCCTGACCAAAACGCTGAAAACAACGATTTGTTCGTTTACCATTTTGGCGCAGGGGCGCGTTGCGCTGTATTTCGACGATATCGAATTCAAATACCTTGAACGCCTTGCGATGGAAACCGTCGATTATCCCGATTATTATCAATACGACGAGCCCCTCGTGCTGCGCGCGCCGAAACTCGTTTCCGACGTGTTCAGCAAAGAAGAATTAGCCGCTGCGGATTGGAAACTCGTTTATTCCGTCGGGGATAACGAGGAGCGCGAAGTTGCGCCGGGAACAGACGGAAGTTATTCCATTGCCTTTACCGAAAGGGGAACGTGTAAAATCGTTTGGTCGGCAACCGTGGGCGGTCTCACCGTTACCGCGGAAGATACGTTCCGCGTCGGGGAAATCGACGTCATCGCGGAAATCCCCTCTGTGATGGTGCAGGGCGACACCGTGGTGCTGGATAAGCCGGAGTGTGTGCTGCCGCTCGAGTCCTGGACCGCGGAATACCGGCAAGCAGGCGGGGAAGAGTGGACGTTGCTCGAAGAGAAAGACGGCAAAGTAAGCTTTACGCCCGCGGAATCCGGATATTACGACGTGCGCTTTACAGGGTATGCCGACTATTCGGGAACGACGCTTGACGGCGTAACGATTTACACGGTATACGTTAAGGAAGAAGGCGTGATTTTCGATACGAATATCACGGAAAAAGACGTATTCTGCGGCGGAACGCAGGTTACGCCGCAAATGCCGGCGTTCGTTATGGAAAAATTGCCGGACGGCACAAACAGAATCAAAATTTTCGGCGGAGCGGGTGACGCCTGGACCGGCTGGGATTGGAGCAATATCGGAGGCATAAACCTCGGAAGAGATACGAATGTTCTCATCATGGAAGTTGAATCGCCTAGGGCAATTCAACAACTGCCGATGGACCTTAAATCTCCCGTCGATAATAAATGGCACGAGATAAAAGTCGATATTCCTGCGGGAAGGAGCACGCTGAGATTAGAATTCGACTGCAACGTAAACGGTATGCTCGTCTTTGAAATCCGCTTTACTCTGGCGTATTTCGAGTACTTCTATATCTATTATTTTGCTGCGGAGGAAGAAAACTCCTCGAGCCCCGCGCTCGCAGCGGACGATAGGACCGCCGCGTATGCGGAAATCGGACAAAACAGCAGAGCCCCCGCAGCGATACGGAAAAAAGAGGATTGAGAAAATTTTCCCCGCTTTGCGACGTATTTTCGGAAACAGAAAAATTATTTTAGGAGAATATTATGAAAAAATGTTTCAGTGTAATCGTTATGCTTATCATGACCGTGGTTCTTTTGTTGCCGCTTGCCGCCTGCACCCGAGAGGAGGTCAATCCCGGAAATAAAATAGACGAAACAAAAACGCAACTCAGAATTTCCAACTATCAAGGCGGATTCGGGCGGGTATGGCTTGACAACGCTGCGGCAAGATTTGAAGAGAAGTACAAAAACAAATCTTTCGAACCCGGTAAAACGGGCGTGGAGATCCACATTACTTCATCGATTAACGATACCGCCGGCTCCACCTTTTTAAGCGGTTTGCCGAATAACCCAAATCATATTATTTTTACGGAAAACGTGTCTTATGACGCCGTTTTGGCAGGGAACTATGCGGCGGATATCACCGATATCGTCAAGGAACAGAAACTGACGGAATTCGGCGAAGACGTAACGATTGAAGATAAACTCGATACCTCGCTTTCGAATTATTTCGCCACGACGGCAGGCAAGTATTACGCGCTGCCCCATTACGAAGCGTATAACGGAATTGTATACGACAAGGATTTGTTCGACATAAAAGGATTCTGGATTTCCGCTTCCGGCGAATATACGAAAAACAAATCGAATTTATCAAAAGGTCCGGATAACCGCGGCGGCACGTACGACGACGGATTGCCCGCTACGTTCGACGAATTTTTCGCCTTGTGCGAATATATGACGCAGAAAGGCGTTACGCCTTTTACATGGGCGGGAGGCGTTCCTGTTCTTGCCACGCATGCACTCGTAAATTTATGGGCGGATTACGAGGGAAAGGCTAATTATTACCTGAATTATTCCCATTCCGGAACGGCGACAACGCTCGTCAACTCCATGAGCGGCACGGGAAAACCGAACGCTTCCGGTACGTACGACGACATGATGCCCGCTACTTCTATCGACGAGAGCAACGCAGATTTACTGAAACGGCAGGCGGGCAGATACGTCGCGCTCGATTTCATGCAGAGATTGGTGTCGAACGAGGCTTTTTACACGGATTTATCCTTTTCCCCGTCGGAAACGAATCTGACGGCGCAAGGCACTTATCTTTTGAGCAGATTGGAATCGACGAAAAAACCGATTGCGTTCCTTTTCGACGGCGTTTGGTGGGAAAACGAAGCGGATGAAAGCGGAAAATTCGAAGAGTATTCCGTTTACGGCGAAACGCGCCAGACCAGAAAATTCGGATGGCTGCCGTTCCCGAAAGCTACGACGACGCAGTTAAACGACGCGAACAATAGAAGGACGATTTCCACCAACTGCAACAATTCGTTGAGTTTTATCAACGGCAACATCAAAGATGAAAATATTTTAAAATGCGCTAAGAAATTTTATCAGTTTATTCATACCGACAGCGAGTTGCAGGAATTTTCCGTCGTAACGGGTACGTTAAAGCCGATGAAATACAGCATTCCTCTGGAAAAACAGAGCAAAATGAGCGAGTTCGGCAAAGAGATCCTCGCCCTGCGCGCAAACGAATACGTCGACATCGTGTATACCTATGCGAGAACGGACGATTTCGTAAACCATCCGGAAAACTATTATCCCGAAACCATCGCGTGGAACACGAGTTTGGGATATAACCCCGCGGTTATTTTTAAGGCCGGTAATACGACCATTAAAGATATCTACGATTTGCTGACGGCATAAAGCGAGCCGTGCTTGCTTATCAAATACGGTAAGAAGGAAACATATGAAACAAACCAACAATAAGTATAAAGATAAATTCAAGCAAAAACGCATCAAAGAACTCGGATTTTATTGGGCGGTTCTGGCAATTCCCTTAATCCAGTTTTGCATCATGTATATCGGCGTGAATTTGAATTCGTTTATACTGGCTTTTAAGGATTATAATGTGGGCACGGACGGCTCTGTCACCATCAATTGGGTATATTTTGATAACTTTAAAAAAGTTTTCAACGATATATTTCGTTCGGACCTGTTCAGCACCATGTTTTTAAATTCTATGACGGTATACGCCGTAAACCTGATAGCGGGTACGATGCTCGCGCTGTTCTTTTCCTATTATATTTACAAGAAATTCACAGGCGTGGAATTTTTCAGGTTTATGCTGATACTGCCCTCCGTAATATCCGCCGTCGCGTTCGTGTTGATTTTTAAGTACATCGCCGACAGGTTTTTCCCGCAGGTATTCGGCGGAGCCGGGTTGCTGACCGGAGACCCGCACCGCAGTTTTCGCATAATCATGGCGTTCAATCTGTTTATCGGGTTCGGAACGAGCGTGCTGATGTATTCTAACGCTATGTCCAGAATTCCCGATTCGCTGATAGAATCCGCGCAGCTGGAAGGTTGTTCCGTAATCCGCGAGTTTTTCGAGATTACATTGCCGTTGGTTTATCCGACGTTGGAAACGTTTTTAATCGTCGGGCTTTCTAATTTGTTTATCGACCAGGCGAACTTGTTTACGTTTTATACGGACAACGCCGATCCACAAATTCAGACGGTCGGATATTATCTGTTCAGCCAGGTATTTACGGAACGCAACACAATGAGTACATATCCAGTCGCCTCCGCATGGGGGCTGATGATGACGGTGATTACCGTACCCGTCGTGTTTATCGCCAAGTATTTTTTGGATAAGCTGGATAAAGGAGTTGAATTTTGAAAAAGAACAAACGAACGATTCATCTGAATGTTTTCGAAATTGTTATCGCGGTTCTTCTTGGTATCTATTCTGCCGTCATGATATTTATGTTTGTTTGGGCTTTGTACAATTCTTTTAAAACAAGCCTGAATTTCGATATCGACTGCGTGGGCTTTCCAAGAAAATTTACCTTTGAAAATTACGTAAACGCATTGCAGGGAATTCGTATGCAAGCCAACATTAACGGAACGGATTACTACATCTATTTCTTCGAAATGCTGTTTAATTCCGTCGTTTATTCGGTAGGCTGCGCGTTTTTCGCAACGTTGACTCCCTGTTTGGTTGCATACGTAACGGCAAAGTATAAGGTTAAATTCAATAAAATCGTTTACGGAATCGTTATTTTCGCCATGGTTACGCCGATTGTCGGCAATCTGCCCTCGCAGGTGGCTATGGCAAAGGATTTAGGGATTTACGATTCGCAGCTTGGGCTATGGTTTATGAGCGCGACCTTTCTGGGAATCTATTATTTAATGTTTTATTCCATCTTCAAAGGTTTATCATGGGAGTATGCGGAGGCTGCGTTTATAGACGGGGCAGGACATTGGCAGATTTTATTCCGCATCATGCTGCCGCTCATTAAAAACACGTTTTTAGTAATCTTTTTGTTGAACTTTATAGCAAGATGGAACGATTATCAAACGCCGTGGATATTTTTACCGAATACGCCGACGGCGGCGGTGGGCGTACAGTTTTTCAGCGTAGGCGGAGAAATCGGCATGGGCGGCGTTCCCATTAAACTTGCGGCAAGTATTTTGCTGATGCTGCCTGTTATTGTTTTATTTTTGATATTCCGAAAAAAATTAGTCGGTAATTTGACGTTAGGAGGGATAAAAGGTTGATGAAAAAAACAGTCGGTAAACGATGGTTGCTGTGTTTTTTGGCGGTTTGCAGCGTGTTTTTAATTGTTGCAGGCATAAATTTTAAAGCGCAGGCGACGGATAAAGAGCGTTTTATTCTACCGAAGGAAATCGTAAAATCCGTTTACGTGGGGACGTATGCGAATATCGCAAGGGTGATGCCGAGTGAGGAGAACGCCGAAAATTATCACTTCGGGGTTATAAACGATACGACCGGCGAACTCGTGCAAACGGACGGCTATCGGTTCGTGCCGGAGCATGCCGGCAAATATAAATGCGTTTACTCCTATGAAAGCGAGGGAGAGAAGTATGAATATACCTATCTTATAAACGCGATACTCAGCGACGCTCCTGTTTTTCTGGAAGAACCGAATTTTCCTTATGCTTTCGTATCCGGAGTAACTTACGAATTGCCGCAACTTGTTGCTTACGATTATTCGGATGGCGAGAAAAAAGTTGCGGAAGTGTCCGTTGCCGCAAAAATTGACGGAAAGAGTCTCGTCGTCAACGAATACGGCATTACGCCGGAAAGCGACGATGCGGGCGCTACGGTAACGATTACCTATACGGCTACCTCCGCATCGAGCAGTAAAATAATCGAAAAGTCCGTACCCGTCGTTCAGGTTTACAAAGAAAACGGACAGGTTGATATGACGGGATTATTTTACCAGACGGACGCCCAACGGGTTTCAGCCGATTCGGATAAAATAACGCTTACGGCGACTAACGATATGGACGTGCAGTTCGCAAATCTGCTCTCGGCGGAAGGGTTGGAAATCGTCACGGGATTCGGGGCGAATTATGAAGCCGAAAGGATTGTCCTTCGCGTTGAGTCTTATTACGATCCGTCTGTCGCTGTTACTCTCGCTTTCGATAAAGGAAGAAAAGCGAGCGGAACCGGCGAAGTCGTTTTGAACGGCAAAGATCGCAAAGAGTTCGAGTTTGCGGAAAACCAGAAGTTAAAACTTGTCATAGACAATAAAAAATCCCGTTTGCTCACCGATCAGAACGAAGTGCTTTTTTCCGTAAAAACCGATTTGAACGGCGGACAATTTACAGGCTTTCCCGATGAAATGGTGAAAGTTTCTGTAAAGGCGGAAGGCGTTTACGGTACGTGCGATTTGAACATTTATCAAATCAATTTGCAAATGATTTCCAATCAGACCTCGGATTTTGTACAGCCCTCTCTTTTAACAAGCGATATCGGGGCGGAAATGATGGTCGGGGAAACCATACGTATGCAGTATTTTGCCGCGGTGGACGTCATTGATCCGTGTGCAACAGTAAGCGTAACGGCGTCGCTTATGGGAACGCCTGTCGACATCGATGTGAATGAGAACGGTTCTTTTTCATTCACGCCTGAGAAGGCCGGTTCGTATATGTTCCGTTTTATTACGCTTGACCGTTCGGGAAATGAAGGAGAATACCGTAAAGTCATGTATGTATTGGATACAGAGAAACCGTCGCTCGAAATAGACGGACAAATTCCCGATACGGTAAAGTTAAACGAAACGCTGAAACTTCCTTCGGCTTCGGCAAACGATAACAACGGCAACGATAAACTTCTTATATATGTTACAATCGTTTATCCATCGGCGCAGAATCGCGTAATCGCTTCCGCTACCGGCGGAATTCTTTCGGACGCGGAGTTTACTTTTGAAAATGCAGGCAAGTACTTTATCCGATATATAGCGGTCGATGAGTACGAAAATTTCGTTTTATCGGAATATGAAATAGAATGTAAGGAGTAACGGCTGTGAAAATAACAAAATGGATTAGCATGATAATGCTGGCTGTCTTTCTTGCAGGTGCGGTCGGTTGCAATAAAAATCCTGACGGCAATGTAGACGGAAACGGTGATAACGTGAATTTTACCGATTTCGTATTGGCGGAAAAGGGGAAAAGCGAATATTCCATCATTATCCCTGAAAACGCCTCGGAATACGAAACCTTCGCGGCGGAGGAGCTGCGCAATTTGTTTTTGGAGGCAACGGGAGCGCAGCTTGCGATTTACAGCGATAAAGGGCGGACGTTTTCCGATTCGGCGAAATATATTTCCATCAGCGATACGGAAGTGTTGAAAGGGAGCGGCGTCGAGGCTGACTATGCCGTATATAAGGAATCGGGAACGCGCCTTAAAAACGTCGGCAGCTGCGTGATTTTAACGGGCGCAAGGGATGAAGGCGCTTTGTACGCGGTGTATGATTTTCTGAATATCTTATTTGATTACGAGTATTATGACGTCGATGCCTATCGTTTGAATAAATCGGACACCGTAAAACTGCCCGTTCTGGACGTCAGCAATATTCCCGATAACGATTACAGAATGTACGGCGATTATTTACAGGAAGACAATGCGGGCGGAAGCCGGTTTCATGCTTATCGTTTGCGTTACAAGGTGTACGGACAGGGATATGCAATCGACGGGCACGCTGCGACGATATTGCTCGACCCGAAAGTGTACGGCGAGGAACACCCGGAATGGTTTAGTAAAGAAGAAAATCCGGAGCAACGTCAACTTTGTTATATGAATGACGGAATGCGCAAAGCATTTTTAGAAAAAGTCAAAGAAAAACTGACGGAAAAGCCGGAATCGACGATAATTTCCGTAGCGCAGGCCGATTATAATACGTGGTGCGACTGCAAAGATTGTACGGACACTATCAAAAAATACGGAAACGGCGCGGCGGATATGGGCGCGGTAACGCAGATTTTGTTTCTAAACTGGCTGGTTCCGGAAGTAGACGCTTGGCTCGCGGTTAACTTTCCCGGCCGAAATGTAAAATTTATGATCTTGGCGTATCATAAAACCGTAGAGCCCCCTGCGCATAAGGACAGCAGCGGAAATTATGTTCCCAACGACGAGGCTATGGTTTTAAATGATAAGGTTATTGTGCAATACGCCTCCATTTATGCGAACCGTAATTTGAGTTTCAAGGACAATCCTACCGAACGCGAGCGTTTGAAGGCGTGGTCGGCGATAAGCTCCGGTTTGTATATTTATGAATACCCTCAGGACGCCTTAAACGTCTGTCTGCCTTACGACGGGCTGCACGTCTTTGCGGATAATCTGCGGTTCAGTAAAGAACTCGGATTTTCGTCGTATTTTATGCAGGGGAATTTTAATACGCAGTCGAGCGGTTTTACAGAACTGAAAGTCTACGTTGCCTCTAAGTTGATGTGGGATTCCTCGTTAAATCCGAACGAACTTGCCTATGATTATATTGAAAACGTATACGGAGAGGCGGCGCCTGTCATGAAGGAATTTTTCGACGCATTACGCACGCGATTGGCGTATCTCCGCAATCAGTATGATTACGGTTCGTTTGTCCTGAATGACGGTTTAAGTACAAAGTACTGGCCGAGAGAGCTGATGGTCGTTTATCAGTCTATGTTTGACGAAGCGTATGCGGCAATCGATTCGTTGCAATATATAGACGAAGAAAGGTACGAAGTGCTCTTCCGTAAAATCAAAATAGAGGAGATGTTTGTAAAATACGTGAATTGTTCTTTATATCTTAACCGGCTGACTTTTGATGACAAAAACGCCGCTATTGACGATTTTGAATATTATGCAAAAAAGTACGGCTTTAAGAATTGGTCGGAATCCAAGCCGATGTCCGACAGAATAGCGGAATGGAGAAACTCGTGAGGAAATGGCGATGAATGAGATATTTTTTTTGGAAAACGAACTTTGGTACGGCGGCGCGGTCGCTTTCGGGGAAAAATATCCGATAGGAAAAGACGACGAGTTTTCTATCAATCTGAGTTTTAATCAAACCTATAATCAGTTAAACCCGGTTTTTTTCAGCAATAAAGGAAGGTACATCTGGTTTGAGGACGGCGGGCGCGTATCGTTCCGCAAAGGAATAATTCAAATCGACGCCCCGACTTATGAATTGAATGTCGCGGGCAGCACGCTGAAAGACGCGGTTCTTGCAGCGTCGAACAAACATTATCCGCCGACCGGCACGATGCCGGATAAGCGCGCTTTCGAAGGACCGCAGTATTGTTCCTGGGTAGTTCTGCTGTGGCATCAAAATCAGCAATCGCTCTTACAATATGCGCGGGGTATCGTTGAAAAAGGGTATAAGCCCGGGATATTTATCATCGACGATACATGGCAGAAAGCCTACGGCGTATGGGAGTTCAACCGCGAATATTTTCCGGAACCCGAAAAGATGATTCGGGAATTAAAGGATATGGGGTTTCTCGTTTCTCTGTGGCTTGCACCTTATATTTCGCCGGATATGCCCTATATTTCTGAAGATGCCCCAGGGATTTTTCGACATATCGAGAAAAAGCGTGTGATTATGGACGATAAAGGGGAACGTCCTTTGATTTGCTACTGGTGGGAAGGTTTTTCCGCGGTGCTGGATTTCAGGAATGAGAGCGCGAAAGAATGGATTAACGCGCAAGCAAAACGGCTGGAAAGGGAATACGGTGTTTCCGGGTTTAAACTTGACGGGGGAGACCCGCCTTATCTCGGAGTAGAATATCCGGATGGAAATCTCCTCAATTCTTTGTGGATCGAGAGTATAGAGAGCAATTTTAAAGAAGCGCGATGTTGCTATAAATTGGGCGGACAGCCGATTATACAGCGGTTGAACGACAAAGCGCACATTTGGGAATCGGACGACAGCGTTTATCTGCGTTTAGGACTTTCTTCGCTGTTGCCGCTCATCATGGCGCAGGGTGTGAGCGGGTATTATTACGGGTGTGCCGATATGGTTGGCGGCGGAATGTCTTCTGACTTTATCGATAAGGAATCGCTCGATGACGAACTTATTATCCGTTGGTGTCAGGCATCTGCGCTTTTACCTATGATTCAATTTTCTCTCGACGTATGGAACAGGGAAAAAAACCGCGTTGCGGAATGTTGCCGAAAGGCGTTAGATCTGCGGCAAAAACTATTACCTTATCTTTTGGAACTTTTAGAAAACGCGTCTCGCACGGGAATTCCTGCAATACGTTATATGGAATTCGATCACCCGAATCAGAATTTGGAAGGTATAAAAAATCAGTTCATGCTCGGGGAAAAATATCTCGTAGCGCCCGTCTTGAAAAAAGGCGCGACATCGCGGGAAGTGAAATTTCCTTGCGGAACATGGCGCGATTTTGAAAACGGTATGGTTTATGAAGGCGGTTGTAGCGCCGTGGTGGACGCGCCCATCGATAAACTTCCTCTATTTGAAAAAATAAAGGCGATTTGAGTTTTAAGCGTATGGGCGAGGAGAGTGGAAAAAATTGATAAATGATAAAATATTCTCATTATAAGGTCGATATAAGTAATTTTCTTATATTTTTGTGTTGAAGCGAAAAGGCAAGAGCAAACGGCGGAAGCGAAAACAGCCGCGCGTGCCTTGAAATTATGTTTGCCAACGCTGTAGAAAAGGCTATTAACGACGATTGGGATTGGCTGAAAGATAATCACCCCGGCGCGCAGATTCAGTTTGTTATCTGATGCTTGGATATTTTTATAACGCCGCCGCGCCCGTGAAGTACAACGAACAAGGCAATCCGATTCCTTATAACGACAACGTAATTTGCGACGAACACGTATCCGTATTGTTTGCGCCGTTGACAGGTAATTTTGCTTATTCGATAGCCGATGACAGAAGTAAGATAGGCAAGCAGGTGAACGAATGGAGTGCGGTTTGCACAAACTTCATGTATTATTCGTACTGTGCGCAGTTTGCCGCTTTACCCGTGCCTACAAACGATCTTATTACGTTGGCCGGCAACGTTTCGACGCTTGTGAAAAACGGCGGATATTATATGCAGGATCAGGGGGCAACCCTTACGAATACATCCGGTATGGAAGAACTCGCATGGTACGTGCGCTCGAATTTTATGTGGGATTCTTCAAAGAGTGTAGACGAATATGCCTACGAATTTATCGATTACTACTATATGCCTGTGGCGGAAAGTTTTAAAAAGTACTATAACGCTTTCAGAAGTTTTCAGGTGTATCAGGTGGAAAAATTGAATCTGATGATGGGTATGCAGGACCTTACGTATATTTCCGAAAAATATTGGCCGAAGGGATATCTCGACTCTTTCAACGATATGCTTGATGCGATGATTGCCGACCTTGAACCTTTTAAAACAAGCGATCCCGCTGTGTACGAAAAGTATTTCGACAGGCTGAATAAAGAAAAGATCTGGATTTATTATTTGTACTGCGAAAACTATAAAAGGTATTTCAACGAAAAAGATTATAATGAACTTGTGGAATTTATGCGTAC
>QAKE01000014.1:100734-106190 GCA_003343995.1 Bacillota bacterium | reverse complement strand
AGCGAAAAGGCAAGAGCAAACGGCGGAAGCGAAAACAGCCGCGCGTGCCTTGAAATTATGTTTGCCAACGCTGTAGAAAAGGCTATTAACGACGATTGGGATTGGCTGAAAGATAATCACCCCGGCGCGCAGATTCAGTTTGTTATCTGATGCTTGGATATTTTTATAACGCCGCCGCGCCCGTGAAGTACAACGAACAAGGCAATCCGATTCCTTATAACGACAACGTAACTTGCGACGAACACGTATCCGTATTGTTTGCGCCGTTGACAGGTAATTTTGCTTATTCGATAGCTGATGACAGAAGTAAGATAGGCAAGCAGGTGAACGAATGGAGTGCGGTTTGCACAAACTTCATGTATTATTCGTACTGTGCGCAGTTTGCCGCTTTACCCGTGCCTACAAACGATCTTATTACGTTGGCCGGCAACGTTTCGACGCTTGTGAAAAACGGCGGATATTATATGCAGGATCAGGGGGCAACCCTTACGAATACATCCGGTATGGAAGAACTCGCATGGTACGTGCGCTCGAATTTTATGTGGGATTCTTCAAAGAGCGTAGACGAATATGCCTACGAATTTATCGATTACTACTATATGCCTGTGGCGGAAAGTTTTAAAAAGTACTATAACGCTTTCAGAAGTTTTCAGGTGTATCAGGTGGAAAAATTGAATCTGATGATGGGTATGCAGGACTTTACGTATATTTCCGAAAAAAATTGGCCGAAGGGATATCTCGACTCTTTCAACGATATGCTTGATGCGATGATTGCCGACCTTGAACCTTTTAAAACAAGCGATCCCGCTGTGTACGAAAAGTATTTCGACAGGCTGAATAAAGAAAAGATCTGGATTTATTATTTGTACTGCGAAAACTATAAAAGGTATTTCAACGAAAAAGATTATAATGAACTTGTGGAATTTATGCGTACGTATTGCGCGAAATATAGCGTAAACGAATACCGCGAATACGTAAGCATCACGGAAAAGATTGACGGATGGTTAAGTTGAGAATGATTACGTTTTCAATTATCGGTTTAGGAAACAGAGGGTCGGTGTATGCAGACGGCTTGATGAAGCAAAAAGACGTGAAAATCACGGCTGTCTGCGATATCTGCCCGGAAAGTTTAAAAAAAGCAAAGGACGTATACTGCGTTCCGGAAGGAAATTTATTTTTAAGCGACGATACGTTTTTCGAGAAAAAACGTGCAGATATTTTGATCGTTTCCACTATGGACGAATATCATAAAGATCACGCAATTCGCGGCATGGAACTCGGGTACGATATCCTTTTGGAAAAACCCGTTGCTCCTACGATGGAAGAATGTCTTGCTATTTTGGAAGCGGGCAAAAAGTACGGTCGGGATATAGTAATATGCCACAATTTACGTTATACGCCGTTTTATCAGGAAATGAAGCGATTGCTTGCCGGCGGAACGATAGGCGACGTGGTATCTGTGGAACAATCAGAAAACGTGGCATATCACCATTATATGTGCAGTTTTATTCGTGGAAAGTGGCGTAAACAAGAAGAAACGAGTTCGATCGTTCTTCAAAAATGTTGCCATGATCTCGATATTATCACGTGGTTTGCCGGGAATCTGAAAAACGAGATAAGTTCTTTCGGCGATTTGCGCTTTTATAAAAAAGAAAACGCGCCTGAAAATTGCGCCGATATGTGTATGAAGTGCAAGGTGAAAGATTGTTCGTACAACGCTTATGAATTTTACGCGAAAGCGCCGGGTAGTTTATGCGTGCCTTACGGCTTTGCTTTTACGGAAGAAAATCTGAGAAGATATTTAAGCGATCGGAATAATCGGTATGGCAAATGCGCCTTTTTATCGGACAACGACGTGTGCGATCGACAATCTGTGAATATTCGTTATGAAAACGGCGTTACGGCAAGTTTATTACTGCACGGTTTTGCGAACGAAACAGATCGGATTACCAAAGTATATGGTACGAAAGGTTGCGTTTACGGCGAATTTAATCGCGGCATAGTGAGCGTTGATTTGTTTGACGGAACAAGTTTTTCCGTAAACGTAAACGACAAAATTTCGAGTGATGCACATAACGGCGGCGATATAAAACTGACGGAAGATTACGTAGAGTATAAAAAAACGGGAAAACGACCGCTCGGCATCAGTAAAATCGAGGATTCGGTAAAAAGCCACGAGTTGGCTTTTTCCGCCGAATCAAGCAGAATCGCAAGAGGAAAACTTGATGAGCCGAAGAAACTGAGTTTTGATTTTCCCGTAACGGCAACGGGAGTGTACTTTTACGGCGCAGATTTTTTGAAAGCCGGGAAATGCGGCGAACTGCAGATTATTTCTATAAGTGCGAATATAAACGAAAACAATCTACAGAGCAAAGTGGCGAGCGATTTGTGTTATGCGGCACAGCTTGTTCAAAGCGATTTGCTTCGCTATTGCGTAAACGTTTCCGCGCAGTCCTATATTCACGGCTTTGTTGATCTGTATTTTAAAAACGGAGTCCTTTTGCGTTATGCGCTCGCTTGTGCGCCGTTGAAGGAATATACTGAAATACGCTTTTACGGCACGCGCGGAACGATTTTCTGCTTTACGAAAGACAATACCGTAAGACTGCGGTCCACGGCATTATTCGAAGCGGAAACTACGCACGTAATAGAAACGGAAAGCGTATGTAAGGCCGAAACTTATCCCGACGCGATAGAAAAAATCGTTCGTGAAATCCGTCAGGAGAAGTTGTCTTTTTAAAAAACGATTATAACGGAAAACAATCCTTGAGGCGAGAGTTTTCGCTATTTTTACCTATTGAACGATGAAAGAAGAGAAAAGACAAAATTTATTGATATTGATGTGTTGGCTCGTATACGTTTCGAGTTATTTATCGCGTTACAGCTATAATTCCAATATCGTGGCAATCAAAGATTATTACGGGGTAACCAATTCCGTAACGGGGCTTGTAAGCACGTGTTTCTTTTTTGCCTACGGAACAGGTCAGTTGGTAAACGGTCTGATGTGTAAAAAATACAACGCTAAAGTATTTTTGTCATTGTCTTTAGTAGTGTCCGCTTTGATAAATTTTATTATATTTACGCTTCCGCCCATATCGCTTTATAAATATTTATGGCTTTTGAACGGTGCGAGTCTGTCTGTTTTATGGTCGCTCCTGATGCTTACGTTAAGCCGCAATTTAGACGAAAAACATCTTACTGCGGCAATGCTTGTGATGAGTTCAACCGTTTCCGCGGGGACGGTGCTTTCGTACGGCTCAAGCGCGTTGTATAATTTATTCGGCGGGTTTCGTTATGCTTTTTTAACAGGCGGAACGGTAGCCGTTGTCGTGGCGATCGGGTGGTTTTTTTGTTGCGATAAACTTACGAAACCCGTGGAAGAAACAAATAAAGGAAAATTGTCGTCGGATAGCGAAAAACGGCGTATAGATTCTTCCGTAATCGTAATGATTGCGGTATTCGGCGTTTTTATGACGGCTGGGAATCTATTGAAAGACAGTTTAACGGTATGGGTTCCGCAAATTCTGAAAGATTCATACGGCTTTAACGACAGTTTGTCGATCGTGCTTACTATTGCTTTGCCTTTTTTGGGGCTTTTCGGCGCAACGCTTCTTGTGGGAATGAATAAGATTATCAAAAACGGAATTGTTTTAAATGGTATTTTATTTGCCGTTTCCGGGCTTTGCGTATATGCGGTCAGAAAACTTTTGAATACAAATTACTATATACCCGTCATCGTTTTATTCGGAATTCTTTCACTGCTTATGAACGCCGTAAATAATTATAGTACGAGTTTTTTCCCGCTTATGATGCGTGAAAGCGTAAATTCCGGTTTGCTTGCCGGAATCCTGAATGCGTGCGGATACGTAGGCAGCACCGTCAGCGCATATTGCATGGGCGCGGTAGCCGACAAGAGCGGTTGGAACGGCGTATTCGTATTGCTTACGATTTTATGCGTCGCAGCGGTTGTGTTTTCCGTGCCGTTTATTTTTATTTTAAAAAACCTTAGAGCAAAAAATTGAAAGTTTTTTAGGTGGTTGTATGGATTTATTAAAAGAATATTACGAAAAATTTAAGAAGCTCGACTCGGGAGAACGCGAATACGAAAAGTGCAATTACGAATTTTTAAACGAAAATCTTCCGCGCTTTTCGTGCAGCGTGAAAGAACTTGAAGAAATTTACTATTTTCGGGCGTATACGCTTTCGAAACATATAAAGAAGAACTCCGCAGGGAAATATATCGTTACCGAATTTTTAAACGACGTATCCTGGGCAATCGATACTGAAGGGGCAATCGCCTGCCCCGTAGGTCATCAACTTTCCGAACTCAGGTGGTTTAAAAATTGTGGCGAAATTGTAAAACAATACGCTGACTTTTGGCTAAATCATATCGAAAAATTGCTTGTGTATAACAATTGGTTTTGCTACGCTTTTTACGAATACGCCGAGTATACGAATTGTCTTGATTACGCGTATTCCGTTGCGGATAAACTTATAGAGTATTTTACGCTTTTCGAATCGCGCAACAAAGCAAAGTGCGGCTTATATAAAGGAACGGATAATTATGACGGAATGGAACTTTCGATTTCTTCGTCGGGAATCCGTCCTACAATCAATTCATACGTATATGCCAACGCTTACGGCATATATAAAATCCTTGAATCGCACGGCGACGAACGGGCAGACTATTATAAAAATTTCTGCGAGAATCTTAAAAAAGAAATCAATGGAAAGTTATACGTAAACGACTTATATTATAATCTTCCTGTGGAAAAAGGCGAAACGATCGATCGTTTCTATCCCGATTTTTCAAATCCGCACCCCGATTATACGGCAAAAGAATTGAGCGCTTATACTCCGTTCTATTTCGGTATTCCGCAAGAAGAAAATGCGGGTTGTTTAAAATTTTTAACGGATGAAAAGATTTTTAAGCAAAAATACGGCTTGGCAACGGCGGATCAAAGCAATCCGTTGTATAAATTCCCGTTTCCGCACGCCTGCTTGTGGAACGGACCCGTTTGGCCGTTTGCTACGTCGCAGGTATTGCGTGGCGTTTCGGAATGGATTAAAGTTCACGGCGAAAAAGAAATCGGCGGCTCTGATTTTGCCGATATGCTGATCACTTATGCGAAAAGTCAACATATTACGATAGAAGGAGAAATAAGACCGTGGATCGACGAAGATCTCGACGGAACAACAGGCGAATGGTTGGCGAGAAGGTTGATCGTAGAGTATGGCCGCGACGATGTAGGCCGCGGAAAAGATTACAATCATTCCGCGTTTATCGATCATGTGATCAATGGGCTTTGCGGCGTTTGCGTAAACGGCGGAAAGACGGATTTCAAGCCGATTCTTTCAGATAAAATCGCTTCATTTTCGTTGGAAGGAGTAGTTGTAGGCGGAAAGGCTTACAACGTAAAGTATGCAGAAAACAAATACGTTGTAACGGAAGCATA
>QAKE01000014.1:0-97926 GCA_003343995.1 Bacillota bacterium | reverse complement strand
GCTGACTTTTGGCTAAATCATATCGAAAAATTGCTTGTGTATAACAATTGGTTTTGCTACGCTTTTTACGAATACGCCGAGTATACGAATTGTCTTGATTACGCGTATTCCGTTGCGGATAAACTTATAGAGTATTTTACGCTTTTCGAATCGCGCAACAAAGCAAAGTGCGGCTTATATAAAGGAACGGATAATTATGACGGAATGGAACTTTCGATTTCTTCGTCGGGAATCCGTCCTACAATCAATTCATACGTATATGCCAACGCTTACGGCATATATAAAATCCTTGAATCGCACGGCGACGAACGGGCAGACTATTATAAAAATTTCTGCGAGAATCTTAAAAAAGAAATCAATGGAAAGTTATACGTAAACGACTTATATTATAATCTTCCTGTGGAAAAAGGCGAAACGATCGATCGTTTCTATCCCGATTTTTCAAATCCGCACCCCGATTATACGGCAAAAGAATTGAGCGCTTATACTCCGTTCTATTTCGGTATTCCGCAAGAAGAAAATGCGGGTTGTTTAAAATTTTTAACGGATGAAAAGATTTTTAAGCAAAAATACGGCTTGGCAACGGCGGATCAAAGCAATCCGTTGTATAAATTCCCGTTTCCGCACGCCTGCTTGTGGAACGGACCCGTTTGGCCGTTTGCTACGTCGCAGGTATTGCGTGGCGTTTCGGAATGGATTAAAGTTCACGGCGAAAAAGAAATCGGCGGCTCTGATTTTGCCGATATGCTGATCACTTATGCGAAAAGTCAACATATTACGATAGAAGGAGAAATAAGACCGTGGATCGACGAAGATCTCGACGGAACAACAGGCGAATGGTTGGCGAGAAGGTTGATCGTAGAGTATGGCCGCGACGATGTAGGCCGCGGAAAAGATTACAATCATTCCGCGTTTATCGATCATGTGATCAATGGGCTTTGCGGCGTTTGCGTAAACGGCGGAAAGACGGATTTCAAGCCGATTCTTTCAGATAAAATCGCTTCATTTTCGTTGGAAGGAGTAGTTGTAGGCGGAAAGGCTTACAACGTAAAGTATGCAGAAAACAAATACGTTGTAACGGAAGCATACCGGGAATTGAGTTTAATAACAACGGGCGGTTGCCCTGAAAAATCGGCAATCACGGCCTCTGCGTTGGCTATATAAAAAACTTTCAAGACGGGGTTATCCGCTGTTTTATAAATGCTTTTAACGAGCGGGCTTTTTTTCAAAACTCTTTCTTTTGCCGATATATCGTTTACCCATTCGACGCGTCCGCGAATACGCAACCATTTTTCCATAGTCGAAACGCTTATCTCTAAATACGGATTATTTTGCAGTTCGGCATAAACGTCTTTTTTCGCACCCGTGCAATAATAGAGATTGCCGCCTTCGTGATACATCATTTGAAAGGGACGCACCTTCGGCTTCCCGTCAAGTCCAACGGTAGCGCAATATTGTATCGGGTTTTCTTTTAAGAACGCAAATACTTTGTCCATATCAATTACCTCTTACGGGCAAAAGCGCAAGCGATTATCGTTTGCGCTTTTTGCAGCGACTCGCATTGCCGCATTTGAATTATTTCCTCACTACACTGATACGCTTGCCGATATTGTTGCCGTTTACGATTTCATCCACCATAGCAATCGCATAATCGGCATAACTGATAATACTTTCTCCTTTTTCGTTCAGCGTCAATTCCTCGCCGGCGAGAATGTATTCTCCCGTTCTTTCTCCATCGGCTTGGAAATCACCCGCAGGACTGATATAAGTCCATTTCACGTCGTTTCTTGTGCGCAACTCGCTTAACGCCTTTGCCATAGCCGTAGCAAGGGGTTTGAATATGTCGGGAAAATCTGCGCCGTCGGATACGCAAGCCGTGTGTTCGGGGTTGACATACAAACTGCCTGCGCCGCCGACAATCAGCAATCTGTTTGCTTTTCCCGAAAGCACATCGCAAAGATATTTCAGCGAAGTGCTGTGTTGCGAAAGCGTTTCGGGCGTCCACGCACCGAAAGCGTCCACGATAGCGTCGCAATCCGCAACATCCGCATAGGTTAAATTAAATAAGTCTTTAACCACTATCTCCTGCGCTTCGGTCGCTTCTTCTTTACGCTGAAATGCCTTAACCTGCAAACCGCGCGAAACCGCTTCCTTGATAACCTGTTTTGCAACTCTGCCGTTTGCACAAACAACTGCAATTTTCTTACTCATAAAAGAGCACCTCCAAAAATGATTTTTTTGTTGTAACCTTTTCGATTACGCCCATAGTATAGCAAAGGCAAAAAGCAAATACAAGAACGTTACTTTTCTATTATCAGATAATAGATTTGTTACATAGTTTCATTTTTGAACCATTGACTTGTTGGTAAAATTATGCTATAATAGCTTAAAATACGATTAAAGGAGATTGCTATGCTGACAAAAGAAGAATTACCCGAATGTCCTGTGGCAACAACCGTACAACTTATAGGAAATAAGTGGAAAATGCTTATAATACGGAATTTGATTTATAACGGCAAACAGCGGTTTACCGATTTTTCTAAGACTATACCCGCTATAAGCAAGAAAGTATTGACTGATAATCTTCGCGCTTTGGAAAATGACGGACTTATAGAAAGAGAAGTTTTTGCGGAAGTTCCGCCGCGCGTGGAATACTCACTTTCCGAAATCGGTAAATCTCTCCGCCCGATTTGGGACGCTATGGAAATATGGGGAAACGAATATAAAGCGTCGAATGTTTGACTTTCTTGCATATAAAATAAAAGTTACCTCACATAACGAATAAACCATAAAAAAATAAGCGTTTATAGTGAACAAAACGGCTTACAATGACCGTAATATACGCTATAACGCTTATTTTTGGTTGCTTTTAAGACATCAATGCGGGTTCGGCACCCGTCGCGAACGCCAAAAGACCACGACGTATTGTGGTCTTTTTCTTTTTGCAGATAATTCAGAGGGGCATAAAATCAATTGTTCTAATTTGATGGAATGCTCTATTCGGAGCAACAATCGGTACGTTTATCTCTTTAGTATCGGGTGCGTTTGCAGTTTTGTTGTTTATATTTATTCGGCGCAATACCGACGGCGTTTTTAAAAAAGTTGGAAAAATAATGCACGCTGGTAAAATTCGTAAGCTGTGCGATTTCCGTCATGGTGTAGTCGGTATTGCACAATAAATGCTTGATTTTTTCTATTCTCTTCAGGTCTTTGTACCGGTTCAGACTATATCCCGTTTTGTTTTTAAATTCCTTGCATAAAGAGGAACGGTTCGTTCCGAAAATAAAAGCAAGTTCGTCGATGGTAATTTTTTCAAACAGATTTTCGTCGACGTAGGCGACGATCTGGTTAATTTGATATCCCGAATGTTTGACGGGCGGTTCCGCGTCGTTCGTTATCTGATTTATTCTAATGAGCGAGATGAGAAATTGTTGAATGAGCATCTTCAAACTTTGTTCCGAGCCGAACGGGATATTCTCCTTTTTCTTCATATCGTATGTCGGGATATTATAGGGCGGGGCGAAGATATTTCGTCCTTCTTTTACGATGTCGGCTAAAATATCGATGTTCGGCGCCGATAAAATCGTCGGTTTTACCGATAAAAACGATAAATCGTCGCCTTTATATTCAAAGCCGATAATGATAACGGTGGGCGCGTTGGTTGTAAGACAGCGCAAAGAATGGTTTTCCCACGCCGTGTGCAAAATCATTTCCCCTTTGCGTAGAGGACCGTTATATCGGTCCGATTGTATTTCCAGCGCGCCGCTGGCGACATATACCAATTCGCAAAAACTATGTTTATCCGACGCGGTATAGAAGTCTTTCGGAAATTCAAAGAAATGCAGATTTGCAATTCTGTTGACTTCCATGCAGTTGTTTAACGTTTTCATTTGAAATTCCATAATAAGAATATAAAATAAAACGTTGAAAGTGTCAAGCGTTTTAAAAAAGTTCAAATTCAACGTGTCTTTCGGAAAAAGAAATTCGTTAAAATTTTATTGCATTTATTTTACAGAATTGTTATATGTTTTTATTGTCGGAAGTGATATACTATAAATGCAGGCATGTTGTTGCAGTTCATCAATAAATTTACGATTTCTTAAAAATTACATACAATTTTCTAAAGACAAACATTTTTCCCCGTGTTAAAATACAAGTGTCATCGGAAATAAAAACAGGAGAACGATAGCAATGACGAGAATTTGTATACCCGACGGTGAATATAAAGAAAGAGTAAAAAAAGCAGCAAAGCTTATTTCCGAAAAAGGATTGGATGCGATGCTGGTTTGTTCGACGGAGAGCGATTACGCGAACGCCCGATATTTTTCGGGCTTTTGGCCGCTGTTTGAACGGGCGGGCGTTGTAATTTCTGCACACGGGGACGCGGCTCTGCTCGTAGGACCGGAATCGGCGGTGTTCGGCAAGGATTTCGGAAAACTCGAGAAGGTGTTCGTATTAAAGGAGTTCAGAGAGTCCGCCGACCCCGAATATCCGGAATTAAAGGCGAACACCTTCAAAGATGTTTTTAAGGCAATAGGGATCGCATCGGAAAACATTAAAATCGGGTTGGGAAGCTACGTGGAATGTACTTTGCCGGTTTACGAGGGGTTAAAGGCAAGCTTTCCGAAAGCGGAAATCGTAAAATGCAACGATATTATGGTAAACCTGCGCAAAATCAAAAGCAAAAACGAGCTTGCCTGCATTAAAGAAGGTTTCAGAATTATAGAAATAGCGACCGATGAGGTGATACGAAAATTAAAGCCCGACGTGACGGAGCTGGAAATGGTGGGCGTTGCGCAGAGGGCGATTTACGAAAACGGCGCGGAATACGAAGGTTTGCCGATGTACGTGTTCAGCGAGGAGAGCACAAGGCATGCTATCAGCCGTTCGCGATATAGAAAGATTAAAAAAGGGGATATCGTGCAGCTGAATCTTTCCGCAAAGATCGACGGATATTCTCCGAGCATCGGCTTGCCCGTCGTCATGGGGAAATTGGAAGGAGAACGGCGCAAACTCGTCGAGTTTTGCAAAGAAATGCACGATTGGACATGTGCGCGGATAAAGGTGGGCGCGATCGCAAGCGACATCGCGAAAGGATTTTATGATATTTATAAGAAAAACGGCTACGAAAAAAATTATGTTTACGGGCCGTGTCACGGAACGGGTATGATCGAAGTGGAGGCGCCGTGGATGGAGACCTCCAGCGACTATCCTTTGGAGGAAAACATGACCTTTCAGGTAGATACGTTTATCAGCGGACCGACCTTCGGTTGCCGGTGGGAAAAGGGCGTTGCGGTCAAAAAAGACGGATACGAATCGTATACGGATTATTTGGACAGAGGCATCGTCGAACTGGAGTTTTAACATGCGCTCGCTGGGCAAAAAAAATTGGATTATTCCCGACTGCGAATTGCCGGAGGAAGGGGAAGGCGTTCTGAAAGGGCATGAGAGCGTTGTGATCGTCAACGACGGCGAAAGCGACGCGCATATCGATGTAACGGTTTTTTACACGGATATGCCTTGCTATAACGGTATTTCTTGGATGGTGAAAGCGAAAAGCGTGAGATGTTTTCGTTTAAACGACGAGCGGGACATGTGCGGGTATAAAATTCCGCTGAACACGCAATACGCGTTGAAAATCGTCAGCGACGCCCGTGTCGTAATACAATACGGCCGTTTAGATAACAGGCAAACCAATCTTGCCTATTATACAACTTTAGGATATTGCGAAGAAGAATGATGAGATTAGAAAAAAGTTTTCCGAAAGAAATCAAATATGTTTGCGAAAAGCGCATACCGCTGGTATTCGCCGGCGGCACGGTGGAATATCACGGGCCGCATTGCGCTTTCGGGTGCGATACGCTTATCGCGGAAGGGCTGATCGAACGGGTTGCGCAAGTTAAGGAAATCATGATCGCGCCTTCCGTGCATTATAGCCCCGCAAGCTATGCCGTCGGCGGCAAAAATAGCGGTACGGTGCACGTTCCCGAACGCGCGTTTGAAGATTACGTATTTTACATTTTCAAAAGTTTTTTATACGCGGGGTTCAGAAACATTTACGTCGTCGTGCATCATCAGTTCGAGCAGGAATGCGAAATGCCGATGACGCTCTGTTACCGTATGGCGGCAAAACGCGCGACGATGGAATATCTCGAACAGACGCTGGGAGAAGGTTGGTGGGGCAGTGAAAACTACGCGGATTACTATCGGCAGTTAGAGGGGGAGAATAATCCGTTTAACTGGATTAAAGTGATTCCTTCGATGAGCAGGGAAGTGCAGGACGAAACGGGGTACGACCACGCCGGAAAATATGAAAGCTCGTTGCTGTCCGCGTTATATCCCGATTGCGTCGATCTGAAGAGGATCGACGACGTGAAACATTGGTTTACGCAAAGCGCAAAGGACGCGACTGTCGCGCTCGGTAATAAAATGATAGAAAAATCGGTGAACTATTTATTGAAAGAAATACAATAAAAATATACTTTTACTGAATAGCTTTTTAACATAAAAAAACGCCGCAATCGGCGTGATGGCGGCACAATAATCGATGAATTTATAATCTCAGCAAAAGTATAGGATAGTAGCGCAGGAGATGCAAATCGATGGAAAGAACACAAAACGGAGTCGAGGATATTTTTTTGAAAGTGGCAACCTACAACGTGTGCCATTGTTCCGTATTTAAAAATAACGGCAACGGATACGTAAACGAACTCGCCGACGTCAGTCCCGCCGCAACCGCCGACGTAATTCGCGGCTTAAACGCCGATATTGTAGGATTGAACGAAGTGTACGAGGAAAGCGATGCGGGAGAAGCATTGGTTCGGCAAACGGAAAAAATTTCCGAGCGCGCGGGGTATGCGCACAGGTTTTTCGCCCTCGGGGAAAAGTTCGCTTGGCGCGATTCCATCGGAAATGCGATTTTATCGAATTATGAAATTTTAGAAGCGAAAAGGATCCCCGTTGCCGCGCCGTCCGAATCGGAACGGCTGCCCGAAGAAAATCAATGGTATGAAAACAGAGCGGTTCTCAAAGCGACGATAGATATAGGCGTGCCCGTAACGGTTTTCGCAACGCATTTCGGATTAAACGCGCAGGAGAAAAAAAATATCGTAAACGTATTGTCGGAAGAAATCGCGGCATGCAAAACGCCCGTCATACTCATGGGTGATTTCAATTCCCATCCCGACGACGAGGTTTTGAAACCCTTAAATAATTTGCTTTTCAATGCAGCGCAGCCGTCGTGTAACGGGAAAAACACCTTTCCGTCTTATGCTCCTCGGGAAATATTGGACTATATCTTTGTTTCGAGAGAATTTGAAGTGACGAATTTTGCAGTGGTGGAAAAGATACATTCGGATCACTTTCCCGTAACGGCCGTTCTTAAAATCGGCAGGCGGTTAAATAAATAATTTGTAAGAAGGAGAAAATATGAAAAAATTTTTGAGCTTGTTGGTCATGTGCATCGTTTTGTGCGCGTGCGCGTTCACCGGCTGCAGTCCCGCAGCCCTGCCCAATGATCCCAACGCCGGCAAGGAAGTCGATTTGAGCAAAGCACAGCTCTACGTTTCCAACTTTAACGGCGGCATGGGGTACGAATGGCTGTCCAAAATCATCAAACGGTTTGAAGCCGATTATGCCGAAACGGAGTTTTTAGAAGGGACGAAGGGCGTGCAGGTTTGGATCGATAACCACAAAGGTCTGGACGACGACAAAATTCCCACGGTGCGCGATGAAGTGTTGTTTTTGGAAAATTGCAACTATTACGACATGATCTATAACGGGTACCTTCTCGAAATAACCGATATGGTGACGGAACCTCTGACCGCCTACGGCGAAACGAAAAGCGTGGAGGATAAACTGAGCGAAAGTTACCGCGATTTTTATAAAACCGAGGACGACAAGTATTACGGTATCCCGCATCATTCCACGGTGTATTCCATCACGTACGATATCGATCTTTTCGATCGGAACAAACTGTTTTTCGATGCGGGCGGAAATATCAGCAAAAAATCGACGGACAGCGGATTGTCCGCGGGACCGGACGGAGAAAACGGCACATACGACGACGGATTGCCCGCGACATACAAGGACTTTTATAAGCTTTGCTCCACGATGAAAAAGCGCGGCGTTGCGCCGGTGGCGTGGTCGGGGATGTATCCGTTTTACGTAACGCTTTTCGCCGAGGCGCTGAAGGTCGATTTTGAAGGGGACGAGGCGCATCTGCAGTACGATTTCAACGGTACGGCGACGAAGATCGTAGACCGCATTGAAAACGACGGAACGGTTGTTTATAAAAACGCGTTTACTATCAGCGAGGAAAACGGTTATGAAACGTTCGGTTCGGCAGGAAATTATTACGCGTTCGATTTTATTTATAACCTCATTAAAAACGACTATTATTATTCGAAGTCCTTCAACGAAGCTATTTCCCATACCGATATTCAATCGATTTTTCTGCAGAGTTCGTTTACGTCGGAACAGGATATCGGCATGCTGGTCGAAGGGAACTGGTGGGTAAACGAGGCTTCGCCGACGTTTAAGTCGATGGCTGCAAAATACAAAGGCTCTTCGCTCAACGAGCGCCGGCTCGCGTTGATGCCCATGCCGAAGGCGACGGAAGAACAGATCGGCGAGCCGCAGACCATGGTCGATCAGGCGCGTTCTCTTTCGTGCATCAATGCCAATATCGACAAAACGAAAATACAGCTCGCCAAAACGTTTTTGCAGTATTGCGAAACGCAGGAATCCTTGCTGGAAACTTTCTTGACGACTAATATTTTAAGGGGATTTGAAGTGGATACGTCTGCGGTATACGATACGCTCAGCACTTACGGCAAAAGCGTTGTGGATACGACGGGCGTAAAGGCGAATAAGGTAATCCCGCTTTCTTCCTGCGACGTGTTTTATCGCAATTATTCCGCGTTTTTAAGCACGCAGCTGTTGGCGACGAAGGAATACACCGCGCCGTCCTCCGCATTTAAGGACGGGGTTACCTCCGCAGAACTGTTTAATAAGCTGCAAAATAAATACAATGAAGAAACGTGGGCGTTGCTTCTGTCGAAGTAAAATTGAATATGAGTAAGAAAAAAAAGGATTTGATTTTCTGTCTGCTGATCATCGCGGTTCCGGCAATTCAGTTCGGCATCTTTTATATCGGCGTAAACTTAAATTCTCTGTTGATGGCGTTTCAGTCTTATAACGTCGACAAAACGCAGAACACGGGGTATTACGTTTTCAATCATTTTGAAAATTTCAAAACGATTTATCTCGAATTGAAATACGGCAGCGAGGTTTGGACGGCTTTGAAAAATTCGTTTGTCGTATTCGGCTACAATGTGGTTATCGGTATCACATTGGCGCTTGTTTTTTCCTTATATATCTATAAGAAAATGGTTTTATCGAAGTTTTTCAGGGTATTGCTGTTTCTTCCGTCCATACTTTCGTCGATCGTAACGGTAACGATGTATAAATATTTCGTCGAAAGCGGCTTGCCCGAATTTTTGGGGCTTGCAAACGGTTTGCTTTCCAATCCCGATACGGCGATGGGTACGCTGATTTTCTTTATGATCTGGATCGGGTTCGGCACGCAGGTGCTCATGTATTCGGGCGCGATGAGCGGCATAGACGATTCCGTCATCGAAGCGGCGAAACTCGACGGCGCTTCTCCGTTAAGGGAATTCGTAAGCGTGATATTGCCGATGATTTATCCGACGCTCGTCACGTTTCTCGTGGTGAACGTTGCGGGGATCTTTACAAATCAGTTGAATTTGTATTCCTTTTACGGAAACGGCGCGGAAGTTAAATATAGAACGATCGGTTATTTTCTGTTCAGGAATACGAAACTTGCGTCCAATGCGGAATTGCCGGGTTTAGCGGCATACGGGGTGGTTTTAACGGTGATATCCGTGCCGCTGACGTTGGGTGTTCGTTATCTGCTCGAAAGGTTCGGTCCGTCGGAAGACAGGGAGGGTAAAAGCCATGCGTGTTAAACGTAAATTCAAAATATCCGCCCTCGGAATCGTCAGTTTTGTCGTGTTGGCGGTTTACGGCGTTTCTTTATGCGTGCCGTTGGTATGGGCGTTTATTACCTCGTTTAAGGATAATTTGGATTATCTTACGAACGCGTTCGGTCTGCCGCAGCAATGGGTAAACAACTACGCCGCGGTATTCAGATACTTTTCCGTGCCCGTAAACGAACAAACTACCGTCGGAATACCGAACATGTTGGTTACGTCCGTCTTATACGCGTTGGGTTCGGCTGTGTTTGCCACGGCGGCGAGTTTGTTCGTCGCGTACGTCGTTGCGCGCTTCAGATTTAAGTTTTGCTCGGTCATTTATACGATCATCATCGTTCAGATGATTATACCGATCGTGGGTTCGCTGCCGTCGGAAATCAGAATGGCGAAATTGCTCGGTATATACGATTCCATACTCGGCATTTACTTTATGAAAACATACGTCACAGGGCTTTATTTTCTGTTGTTTCTCGCGGCGCTCAAGGTGATTCCGAAGGATTTTTCGGAGGCAGCCTACATGGACGGCGCGGGAAATTTGACGGTGATGTTCCGCATTATGTTTCCCATCGTAAGCGGTTCGATATCCACCGTCGTTTTGTTGAATTTTATTACCTTTTGGAACGATTATCAAACGCCTTTGATGTATATGCCGAGTCATCCCACGTTGGCGTACGGGCTGTTCTATTACGTAAACGGTTCGTTCGAGCAGGAAACGAGCACCGTGCCGATGCGCCTTGCGGGGTGTATGCTGATGGCCATCCCTTTGTTTTTGATATTTATTTGTTTCCAAAAAAAGCTGTTGAACAAAGTATCCGCCGGCGGGCTGAAGTAACGCCCGCCGCGCAAAATAAATAACGGAGGAAAATATGACGAAAACGTTAAGGCAAAAATTGATCGTCGCGATCCATCTGATTTGCGCGATCTGCATATTTTGCGGCGTGGTTTTCTGCATTGTAAAGGCGGAAATTTCCGCCGATGCCGCATTGCCGAAAGCATGGTATGTGGAGGGGACGGATTCTCCCGACGCGGTTCGTTACGGATCTTTCGATCTTTCGGACGATAAAGGCGTCGCCGCTACGTTGGAGGCCAAACAAAAACTGGTTTTGAGATCGGTTGTCGATTTGAACGATTACCCTTCGGGCGAGCCGTTTTTAAAGGTGATGCCCATCACGAACAAAAAGGGGGATATCGACTACGCGTCGATGAAAATCGAGCTCGTGGACGTTTACGACGAGAGCAATTATATCACCGTTCAGGTAAAGCCTACGCAGGATGCGGAAACTTCGTCGGACGTTTCGTATGTATTGGCTTGCGCAAGCAACGGTCAGCGCCTTTCGGGGCTGGATCGCGGCGGCACGAAGATACACACGGTAACGTGGGGCACGTGGGTGCATCTCAATTTTTACGGTGCGGAGAAGGATAAGTTTCCGCTGAGCATCAATACGCTCTCTTTGGGCTTTAACGCCGATACGAAAACGCTCTACATTTACGACGAGTATACGCAGCTGAGCGTAAAGGTCGCCGATTTCGACGATCCGAAATTTTTCGGTACGGATTTATGGAACGGTTTTACCGGAAATGAAATTTTCGTGCGTATATCGTTGGGCGATTATGTTTCCGCGGCGGGTGGCGTGCTCGTTACGAAGTACGGAGATACCGATTTAAGCGAGGACATCGTACAAGACGCCGACGGTCCGCGCATTGCTGCGGATTTGAAAGGATATGCGGAAAACGCGTTGCCCGAAGCCGTCGTCAATCTCGCGTATCCCGTATTTGCCGCCGACGCATTCGATTTGTATTCGGGAGACTGCGGCGTCGTTACGGAAGTTTATATGAATTACTATTCCGGCGGCAGGGTGAAGCAGTCGGTGAAAAACGGCGCGTTTACGCCCAAAATCGCGGGAACGTATTACATCGTGTACAAAGCAACAGACAAAGCGGGCAACGTTTCGGAAAAAGTTCTTGAAATCGTTTGCCGTACTGCGGAAAATACCCTCGATATCGCGTTCGATAACTTCGTATCGCAGGCAAAAGCGGGTGAATTGTATACCCTTCCCGAATATCGCGTAACGGGCGGTTCGGGCGAAAAAACCGTTTCCGTCCGTGCGCTCAACGGCGGAGAAACGCTCGCCGTCGGCGACGGCGTAAGGCCGGTCGCGAGCGGTGAAATGAAACTCGAATATACCGTAACGGATTTTCTCGGGCAAATAAAAGTCATCGAAAAATCGGTGGCGGTTGCGGCGGCCGATAAGCCTACTTTTATCGAGCTGCCTGTGCTTCCCGCGTATTTCGTCGAAGGAAACGAATACTTGCTGCCGAGCGTAAGCGCGTATAATTTTATCTCCGCGGCGGGCGATAAGGTGAGCACGCAAATCAAGATCGCGCAAGGCGGCGCGGAAACGAGTTTGCAAAGCGGAAAATACATTCCCTCGGTATCAAACTCGGGCGATACGGTGAAAGTGATTTACGAGGCGGAAATCAACTCGGCAGTCAATCGGTACGAACGGGAAATTCCCGTATTAAAGGTGCGCAGCGAGGGACTGCTCGATATGTCGAAATATTTCGTTTCCGATAACGGCAGGGCGGTAACGCGGGAAAATTCGGTGGAATTTCAAGCGGCGGCAACCGATACGTTTACCTTCGCAAACGCCGTTTGTTCCGCCGAAGTACGCATTGAATTCGAGGGCTCGGAAAAAACGAATAATCTTTCGGCGCTCAATATCTGTCTTACCGATATTGCGGATGCTTCCAAAAAGCTTAAATTTACCTACGAAAAGTCTTTGGGTAAAGTGATATTTTATGTAAACGACGACCGTTCGCGGACCTACGAGGCAACTTCGAGCTTCAAAGACGGCGATAAATTCGAACTTCGTTTCGACGAGTCCTTAGGGCAGGTTTCTTTCGATGTGAAGAACGGGTTGATTGTCCCTGTGGAAACCTTTGTAAACGGAGAAAATTTCGGCGGGTTCGATTTACACAAGGCTTACGTTTCCTTTGAAGTTGTCGGAAAAGATACGTCGCTCGCGCTGGTGAGTATCAACGGAAACTATTTCAGCAACGAAACCGACGATTACATCGGACCGGTGATATACGTGATGGGAGAATACGGCGGCGATTACGCGTTAAACGAAACGTTCGTCATTCCTCCCGTGTTGGGCTGCGACGTATTGAGCGGCGATGCCGCCGTTACGATGACGCTGACGACGCCGAGCGGGCGGGAACTCTATACGAATCAGGCGGTGGACGCGAGTTTTAAAGCGAGCGTCGTACTCGAGGAGTACGGAAATTATTCCGTCGAATATACTTGCAGAGATTCTACCGGATTGGAGTCTATGTTCAGCTATCAGTTGAGCGTCGTCGACAGGGAAAAACCCGTTATCGTTCTTTCCGAAAACAGAACGACGAAGGCGAAGGTCGGCGAAATCATTCCGATTTCCGCGGCAACGGTAAGCGATAATTGCGATGAAACGCCGAGCGTCGTCGTTTACGTGATCTGTCCCGACGGAAGAATGGTCGAGCTGGCGGACGATGTGACGATGATAAAAGCACAAACGGCAGGCCGTTATTCGGTATTGTATTCTGCCGTCGACGCGGCGGGCAATCTGACCGCGGAATCCTATGATATTATCGTGGAATAGAGGTGAGCATGAAAAAAGGAATAAAAACGATTTGTTTAAGCGTTTTATGCGCCGTAATCGGATTTTCGGCGGTTGCCTGCAAGCCTGCCGAGGAAGAAACGAAGGGAAATTCGCAGGAAACGCCGCCGATTCATTCGGTGGCGGGTACGCTGCATAGCCGCAGCATCGGGCAAAGCGGCGTTTATATGCTGAAAAACGGCGTAAGCGATTACCGTTTGGTATTGCCCGCGGACGCCGGCGGCAATATTAACGTCGCCGCGAATGAATTCACCGCTTTCTTTATGGAGGCTACGGGATATAAAATCCCTTGGGTTTCGGACGCAGACGTCAGCTATACGCAAAACGCGCATTTTATTTCCCTCGGAAAAACGACCGTTTTAAGGGATGCAGGCGTCGAAGTCGATTACGATACATTGGGAAATCAGGGTTATCGGATCAAGACGAGCGGGCAAAGCGTGTTCGTTGCGGGCAGCGGTCTCGGCGTATTGTACGGCGTTTACGATTTGCTCAATATTCTCGTAGGCTTCGAGCAGTATACCGTTACGTATTATAGTCTGGATAAAAACGTCGGGGAAGTGAATTTGCCGGACGTCGATATAACGGAAAAACCCGACATCGAATACCGTGCGGCGCCGTACGGTACGACGTTTAACGATAAGGATTCCCGCCGCAGGATGCGCTGCGCGATCAACGAAGAGTTTTTTATCGAGAAAAGCGGCGCGCACAATATGCTGCGGTTTATCATTACGCCCGACGTGCAGGCGGAACATCCCGAATGGCTTTCCAACGATAAAAATCAGCTTTGCTATACCGCGCACGGAAACGAGGAAGATTACAAGGCGTTGGTCGACGCCGTCGTAGAAAAATGCAAGGAACTGATTTTGAAGGACGAAAATCCCGATCATACGCTGTTTTCGCTCACGCAGATGGATATCAGCGTATGGTGCGGCTGTCAGGCTTGCGCGGCGCTGAAAGACAAATATAAAACGGACGCCGCATCGCAGATTATTCTGGTAAACGACGTTGCCGAGCGCGTAGAACGCTGGCTTGACGAAATCGACAGCGAACGGAAAATACAGTTCGTAACCTTCGCCTACCATAAAACGGAGGCGGCGCCCGTCAATCGCAAAGCCGACGGAACATTTGAACCGATCGACGAAAAAGTAACGCTTCGCGATAACGTTTCCATTTGGGTTGCGCCCATCAACAGCGATTACGTGGAGAGCGTGTATGCCGATTCCAACGTGAACTTGTATAATACCATGGAATCGTGGGCGGCGTGTGCCGATTCGTTTCTGATGTGGGGATATAACTGCTATTTCGGCGATTATCTCGTTCCCTTCGATTCCTTCGGTTCGATGCAGGATCTGATCAAATATAACGTCGAACTGAATTCCGTTTATTTCTGGCCGCAAGGCTCGTACAATCTGTTCAACAGCACCGCTTTCGACAATCTGAAAACCTATCTCTATGCAAAGCTGATGTGGAACTGTAATCTCGACGGCAACGCGCTGACGGACGATTATTTTCAAAACGTCTATGCGGAGGCGGGCGACGGCATGAAGCAGGCGTATTATGCTTTACGCGTGCAGCTGAAAAAACAAACGGCGCTCGGTCGTCCGAATTCCCTTTGGGAAAACGTTGCGGTGGATACGTATTGGCCGAAGAGCTTTTTGAACAACATGCTCGACGTCATGGAAGGCGCTCGCGAAAAAATCGAAAAATACAAAACGGAAGACCCCGTGCGTTATGAGCAGATCGATACGGAAATCGATTGCGAAACCATTTCGCCGCGGTATTTATTGGTTGCACTGCATTCCGATTCCTACCGTCAAAGCGATTGGGCGGAGCTGAAAGGGAATTTCGTCAAAGACGTTCGTCGGCTCAACTTTAATATGCTCAGCGAAAAAACGAGCATGGACGCGTTTATTTCAACGCTGAAAAACTGAATGTTTTCAGATCAAATAATGGGCGAAAGCCTTTAAGGAGGAAAAAAATGAAAAGAAAATTGGCACTTGTGCTGGCGGTTCTGATGTCGGTTTCGGCATTCAATCTGATGGGTTGTCAGCAACCCGATCCCCCGAAAGCTCCGGAGATCCATCTTTCCGAAAATACGCTTACGATGGATTTGTTTTCGGAAAAGACGCTGACGGCGGAGCTTACCGGCAGCGAAGAGACGATCGTTTGGACGACCACCGACGACAAGGTGGCGAGCGTAAACGCGGGGAAGATCAAGGCGGGCAAAGTGGGCACGGCTACGATTACCGCGACGGCGGGCGAAATCAGCGACAGTTGTTCGGTAACCGTGAAAAAGGGAACGATGCCCGTCTTTACGGGATTGGACGCGGAACTCTCCATGATCAAGGGAACGACGGAAACGCTCGAACCGAGTCTGTCTTTCAATAATGCCGCGTTTGTCGGTGCGGGCATCTCCTACGCCACGACGGGCAACGTCGTATCCGTAACGCAGGAAGGCGTGATCACTGCGCTGAACTACGGGGAGCAGGACGTCGTCGTGAAGGCGACGTACAACGGCGATGAAATCGCCACGGCGACTGTGGCGGTGACCGTGTACGAGCTGGGCGTTGTAAATTCCGGCATAACGAACAACGAAATCGATCTTACGCTGACCGCCGAGCTTGCGGGAAGCGTGAACGAATATACTTTGGATAAACTGACGGTTTCCGTCAACGGCGTACCCGTCGGGAATCCCGAATTTACCATCACCTCCGCCGACAGAACGATTGCGGATGTTTCCGGCAATAAAATCGTGGCGAAAGGCGCAGGAACGACGAGCGTGAAAGTGCTTTACGTTTCCGAAAGTAAAAAAGAGTACGATACGACCATCACCGTGAACGTGACGAAAGAAGGGCTTACCGTTGACGAAGAGTTTTTCCTGAAAGCGGAAGCGGGAACGGACGGCAAGGACGTCGCCGTGGATCTTGCGGCAGTCAATTTGTCCGCCGCAGATCTGGAAAAGGTGTATATCGGCAACGACGAAATCGAATTTACGGCGAATCAGGACGTCGTGACGCTGAAGAATATTCCCTGCGGAAAGCAAACCCTTGCGCTAAGCATGAAAACCGCCGATTATTTGTATAGCGGCGTCATTTACGACAGGGAAATCGCCACGGCGGAGCAGTTCATTCAGTTTTGGAGCGCGGAGCTCAATACCTGCGAATACACGATATTGAGCAACGATATCGATTTAAAAGGAGCGAAAGCCGAGGCGAAGGAGGCGTTCAAAAAGGTATTTGACGGTCGGGGGTATACCGTCAGCAACGCGTATTGCTGGACGGGATTGCTGACTAAAGGCGCGCAGCCCGACGCGGTGATTAAAAACGTAAATTTTGAAAATTACAGAACATGCGACTGGGGCGTTTTGGGCGGATATTATGCGGGCGGTACGTTTGAAAACGTCAAGTTCGACGCATATTGGGATTATGAACCGATCCAAACGACCAGCTACGCGTCGCTTCTCATGGTGATGCCTACGGGAGAGGATGAAAACGCAGTGACGTTTAGAAATTGCGAATTTACCGTTCGCTGTTACGCGGGGGCGGAAGATTTCGCCATGCCGATTTTCCGTAACGACAATTATTATCCCGTCAATATGGAGAACGTTTCCGTATATTATACCGGAACGATGGTGAAAATCGGGGAAACCGTGAATAAGTGCGACGCTAAAGGGATAGGCGCGGAAATCACGTTCGGCGATAAGATCAATGCGAACAATCTCATCCTTCTCGACAGACGCGATGCAAAATCGGTGCACGAAGAAGACGACGGGTATAGAATTCCCTTTGAAACGGCGGGGATCGGCGCGGAAGATACGGTTGCAAAAGTATTTGTCAACGGCGAGGAAAAGAATTTTGCAATCAGCGGCACGGATGTTTTGCTGAAAACGCCGCAGACGACGGGGCTGATGTACGTTAAAGTGCGGTTGGAAGACGGTGCGGAAAAAATCTTCGTCGTCAAACCTTACGAAAAGGAAACGCTTTCGTATGACGCCGCGTATACGTCGATACAAGCGGGAAAGGTAAACGTCGATCTGACGAAACTTTCCAAAGACATCGGGAGCGAGTTTTCCAAAGTGAAAATCAACGGCACTGCGGCGGAATCGTCGGTTTCGGGCGATACTCTTCTTCTCACGTACGATAAGGGCGGCGTATTGAATGTTTCGCTGTTCGCCGCGGGCGGATATTACGAGTTCGATGTGATGGCTGCCGATTACGCCATTGCCACGAAAGAGGAGTTTATCAAGTATTGGCAGGAAGATTTCAATAAATACGGTTATACCGTTCTCACCGCCGATTTGGATTTGGAAGGAGCGAGCATACAACCGAAGATCACCGCGAAATTCAAAACCGTTTTCGACGGGCTGGGGCATACCGTCGCCAACGCCTATTCCTATGTCGGCTTGTTTAACGGCAGCGAAGCGGGCGCGGTGTTCAAAAACGTCACGTTTACCGATTTCAAATATTGCAACGGCGGAATTTTCGGCGGATACTGGGGCGGCGGACGTATAGAAGACGTTTCGATCGACGCGTTCTGGGGCGTTGCACCCTCCACGACGGTCAGCTACGACTCGCTTTTGATGGTCATGCCCACGGGTACGGGCGACAATACGGTAACCTTCAAAAACTGCGAATTTACCATTCGCTGCGCGGACGGCGCGGAAGATATCGCTTTGCCGATTTTCCGTAACGACAACTATTATCCCGTCAATATGGAAAACGTTACCGTCGATTACACCGGAACGATGGTGAAAAACGGGGAAACCGTGAGAAAATGCGACGGAAAAGGACTCGGCGCGGAAATCGCGTTCGGCAGTAAAATTTCCATGAAAAACGTCGTTTTGACCGATAAACGGGACGCGTAAAATTGTTATTATTACAAAGTGCCGGCGGCAGACAGAGATGCCTGCCGCCGCTTTGTTTGCATCATTTACACGGAGAAAGAATGAATATTCAAAAATTAGTCGACGGAATGTCCGTCGAAGAGCTTTGCGGACAGGTGCTCGCTTACGACGTGCAGCCTAAGGACGATTTTGAAAACACTATCAAAATCATTAAAAAAATCAAACCGGGGGCGTTGTTTTTATGCGATTTTTCTTTAGCGGAGAATTTTGACCGGCAAGAGGAGCTTTTGGCGCAGCATAACGCGTATGTAGCTGCCGCGAACGAGGGTAGCCCCGTGCCCGTTATCGTCTGCAACGACGTGGAAAACGGTCCCGGAAGTTTTTCTAACCTTTACGAAATGCTGCCGAACCCCATGGCATGGGCGGCTTGCGACGACGAAAAACTCGTAGAAAGGGCGGGAGAGCTTACCGCTGCGATTTCGCGTAGCTTGGGTATACATTACGCGCTCGCTCCCGTCGTCGATATCAATTATAATTTCAGAAGTCCTATCGTCAACATACGCGCGGCGTCCGATTTGCCCGAGCGCGTTATCAAAATTATGGGCGCGTATTTACGGGGATTGCAGAAAAACCGCTATATGGCGGGATGTCTGAAGCATTTTCCCGGCGACGGAGTGGACGACCGCAATCAGCATTTCTTGACCTCCGTCAACAGCCTGAACAAAGAGCAATGGGATAACAGTTTCGGCAAGGTATATAAAACGCTGTTTGACGAGGGCGCAATTTCCGTTATGGCGGCGCATATCGCCTGCCCCGCGTTGGGCGGTGCGAAAGACGAATGCGGTTACTTGCCCGCGACCATCGATAAAACATTGATTTCCGACGTGCTGAAAGGCGAACTCGGCTTTCGCGGCTGCGTGATATCGGACGCCATGAGCATGATCGGCACGTGTTCGCGCGTACCGCTGGATCAGCTCGCAATCCGTTTTTTCCAAGCGGGCGGCGATTTGCTGCTGTTTCCCGAACCGGATGATTTCGACCGTCTCGTACATGCCGTAAGGACGGGCGTTTTGCCGATTGAACGGATGAAGGACGCCGTAAAACGATGTTTACTGTTAAAAGAAAGCGTTCGGCTCGACGAAGAGGAAAAAGTACGTCGGGAAATCGGCGATATCGCGCCGTATATCGAAGAACTGCAAAAAATTTCGCAGGAAATTGCCGATAAAAGCGTGAAAACCGTGCGCAATTTCGACGGGGTTTTGCCGATTAAACCGAAAAAAGGCGCAAAGGTGCTTTTATTGAACATGCTTGAACCCTTTTTTCACAAGGACCCTACGGGAAAAGAACTCGAAGCGTTCAGAAATTATTTCGAGGAGAAAGGATACTGCGTTACTTCGATGGATAACGCCAAGCACAAACAGCTGGAAAAATGCGTCGGAGATTACGATTTGGTGATCGTCTGTTTGAAATTTTCCTCCTTGGATTATCACGGCGCAACCTTAAGGGTGGGGTGGAACAGCGTGATGACGCTTTGGCGCGGATATGCGTTGCAAAATCCGAATCTGGTATTCGTTTCCTTCGGCGATCCTTACAAATTATACGATTTTCCCTATGCGAGAACGTATATCAATACCTTCAGTATCAGTCCGTCTTCGCAGCGTGCGGCGGCAAAACTTATTTTAGGGGAAATTGAGAGTAAGGCAAAAAATCCCGTGGGATTAAAGGGCTTTTTCGACAGGGAAGACTGATATGTACGAGGAACTCATATTTTATCAGATTTATCCGAAGAGCTTTTGCGATTCCGATATGGACGGGCTCGGCGATATACAAGGAATCATCGACAAAGCGGACTACTTATCCGATTTGGGCGTCAACGCCGTATGGCTTTCCCCTTGTTTTAAAAGCCCCAACGTGGACGGCGGATACGATATATCCGATTACCGCGATATCATGGACGGGCTCGGCACGATGGATGATTTTAAACGGATGATCGATGCGTTTCACTCCCGCAATATCAAGATAATCGTCGATTTTGTCGCAAATCATACCTCTACCGAACATAGATGGTTTAAGGAGGCTTTGCGTTCGAGAGATAATCCTTATCACGATTATTACATTTGGTTTTCCGCGCCGCCGAACCGCTGGGAAAGCGCGTTCGGCGGGAGCGCGTGGGAATATGCCGAAAGCGTAAACGAATATTATCTGCATTCCTACGCCGTGGAACAAGCCGATTTAAACTGGGAAAATCCCGCGGTGCGGGAGGAGATGAAGGCCGTTCTCGATTTTTGGATCGCGGCGGGCGTGGACGGCTTTCGCTGCGACGTGCTCGATCAGATTTCCAAAGATTTCTATTCGGAAAACGGCAACGGGAACGGAAAAAATCTGCATGCATATATCCGAGAGCTTTTTGACAGAGAGGGCGTGCGTCACGTTTTCCGAATCGGAGAATGTTGGTTTGCGGATGAAAAGAATATAGAGCTGTTTTGCAAGCGTGAGCGGGAAGAATTGTCTTCCGCGTTTATCTTTCGGCATCTCTGTCTCGAAAAGGGACGGTACGATCTTGAAAAAATATCTTTGTGCGAAGTGGTGCGCCGCATCTCGCATTGGCAGAACGTGATGCAGAAGTTAAATATACCGTATCCGTTGTTTTTGGAAAATCATGATCAGGCGCGGAGCGTCAGTCGAATGGGCGACGACGGAGCACTGCGTTACGAATGCGCAACGTGTTTTGCGGGAATAATATTGCTGCACAAAGGAATACCGTTTTTGTATCAGGGCGAGGAAATCGGCGTCACAAATTCAAATTTTTCCTCGATTGCCGATTTTAACGACGCGGACGCATTGGGATATTATCGGGCGAACAAAGATGAAAAAAGCGACGCAGAAATCATGGCGGAAATCAATTACGGAAGCAGGGATAATGCCCGAAGAATGATGCCGTGGACGGCTGGCGACGAGCGCAATTATGCGGTCGGCGCATATTCCGAAAGGGAGCGCATCAACGTCGAAACGGACTTGTCGGCGCAAAAATCGGTATATAAATTTTACCGTCGCCTAATTCGCCTCAGAAAGGACAGTTCTTGCCTGACCTGCGGCGAATACAAAGTTCTGACGTTGAACGAGCATTACTACGCGTTTGAGCGAAAGCGGGAAAACGAGCGTATAATCGTCGTAATCTGCTTTGAACGTGCGGTAAATTTCGATATATCGCATTACGGCGGTACGGTTATCGTGAATAATTATCCCGATATCGGAGAAAAGCTGCAACCCTATCAACTGTTGGTATTGAAAGGATAACGGCGTTTGCAAGTTATCGGTATAATAAAAAGTCGGGAAAGATGTAAATCTTGCCCGACTTTTTTGTATTGAATTAAAACAGTTCGGCGGGGGAGGTGTCGTAAATTTCCTTGAAATTGCGGTAAAACGTCGGCAGGGAATTGAACCCGCAGGAAAAAATCAAATTGGTGATTTTTTGCGACGTGTCCTGCCGGTACTGCTGCAAAAAATATTGTATCCGTATGAAGTTGATGTAGTTTTTTACGTTCGTCCCCAAAATCTGGTTGAAAATTCTGGAAAAATAGGTTTTGTTGTAGCCGAATACGGCGGACAGCGATTCCAGCGTAAGCGGTTCCCGAAAATGCGTTTCGATATACTGAATGACGGAAAGTACGAGGTCGGTATGCTTATTGAGCTGTACGTCCTGCAGTTGATAATGCGCCAATAAATTTCCGAAAATCAAATTTAAATACCCTTTGATGACGATGTCGGATGGCTGGGCGTTTTCCGCTAACTGCTTGAAAATGGGATATATGCAGCCGCGGTTGAATTCCTTTTCTTCCATCGTGAAGGGCAGCAGTTTGCGGTGGAAAATTTTATTGAAATCGCCGCACAGATGATCGGGCGCGATGACCACGTAAGAAACGCAGTGCGGCTGTTTCGGCGCGGAATGGGAAAAGCAGGAGGGAATGAACACGAGGGAATCCGTTTGCGCCGTATACTCGCAGTTTGCCACTTTGAACCGATAGGGGCCGTTGAGAATGTAATGCAGTTCGATACTGCGGTGAAAATGCGACGCGTTTATGAAATCAACGGTTTTTTGATAGGAAATAAATATATTTTTATTGAGATCTTTATTGATTTCGTATGTGCTGCTCAAAATTCCTTATTCCTTTTTACGCTACGTTGCAGTAATTATAACATCGCCGCGGGGCAAAGTCAATAGCGATAAAAAAATAAATTAATAAAAATTAAAAAATATGTAAAAAAATGAAAGTATATTTGCTAAATTCGTATTGTAATGATAAAATTATGTGATAAAATAGAGGTAAGAAGCAGTTCGTAAAATAACCCGAAACCGTCAGAAAAATAACAATTTTTCCCCGCCGTTTTCGGTCGTGAAAATTGTCGATGCCTAAAAAATGTTAAATAAATTATTAAAAATTTTGCCATAAATCGGTAAAATACAAAAAAATGACAAATATTTAGTAAAATAAAAACATTTACACCGTTAAGATTGTGGGTTATACTTTAATTATTAAAACGGTTACCGTATTTGCGCGGGGAAAAGCCGCATAAAAACGATATAATTAAAAAACAAAAGGGGCCCCTTTTGTTTTGCATTCGCAAAACAAATCCGTTTAATCAGCCCTTTAAAATATTTTTTGAAAAGGAGAAAAGAAAACAATGAGCAAAAAACTGAAATTGACGGCGATCGCGCTGTCGCTTTGCATGCTGGTTTCGTTTGCGTGGGCGTGCAATCCGCAAGGCGAGCTGCCCAGCGGCGGCGGAAACAACACGGAGCCGGAAGTATTCAACGAAGCGGAGATGTTCGCAACGCCGCGCACGCTTACGATTTACGCCATGGACAGAGGCTATCACACCGACTGGCTGGAAACCATTGCGGATAATTACGAAAAAAAGTTCAATAACGTAACGGTGGACGTCGTGCCGCGCACCTCCATCGAAACAGACGAGCAGAACACCATTCTGCTGGGACCGGACGCCAACGATATCGACATCTATTTTTCCTCCATTCCCAACTTCACGAAATACTACGCGGAGCAGACGGGACAGCCGTGGGGGCAGTATTCCGTGCTCGAAAACCTTACGAGATTGTATAACACCAAGGTTTACGGCGAGGAAATCACCTTAAAGGAAAAGATGAGCGACGAGGTTACGGCGGCGATGACGCTCAAAACCGGCAATACCGAATCGCAGTATTCCTTCAGCTGGGCGGCGGGCGCGTGCGGATTGGTTTACAACAGCGCGCTGTTTGAGGAACTCAATCTCGAAGTCCCCGAAACGACGGACGATTTGATCGCCATCGTTTCCACGGTCAATAACTGGAACGCGGCGAATCCGACGAAAAAAGTGACGCCGTTCGTGTGGTCGGGTACATATTGGAACTATCTTGTAAACACGTGGTGGGCGCAGTACAGCGGCATGGAAACGGTGCGCAATTTCTACAAATGCACCGCCAACGGAAACGTGATGACGCCGCAGCTCGACGCGCTGCTCAATCAGCAGGGAAAATTAGAGGCGTACAAGGTCTTGGAGGCGCTGCTTTCCAACTCGAACAATTCTTCGGGCGGCGGCACGCTCACCAATAAGGCGGCGCAGGCGATCTTCACCAACCCCTCCAAACGCGTGCTGATGTGTCCGGAAGGCGACTGGTTTGAATCGGAAACCGCCGCTAACGGTCAGGACGGTTCGATTTACCGCGTGATGCCCACGCCCAAGCTGAGCGCGGCGGTGGCGAAATACGGCGGTTCCGTCGAGGCGGTTCCCAACTATATTTTCACGCTGGCGTCCACGCACGGACTGTTCATTCCCTGCTACTCCAGAGAAAAGGATATCGCCAAGCACTTTTTGACGTATTTCTATTCCGACGAGGCGGCTTGCGAGTTCACGAAGGCGACGGGCTCCTTCCAAGCGTTCAAACCGCAATATATCCGCCAGTACGTGCAGGATAACGGCTTGCAGGACGATATGACGAATTTCCGTATGTCGCAGTACGAAGTTATGTCGTCGGCGGAACTGGTGTTCTCGATGACGCGCCTTTCCCCGCTCCGTTACGGTCAGGCGGCGCTGGAAGAATTCCCCCTCGGACTGCAGCCCGCGAACGCGTTCTTTGAAGGCGGCGGGTATACCGCGGACAGCTATTATACGGCGGAAAACCGCTATTATAACGACAACTGGGCGCAGATGCTCAAATTAAGCGGTATCAACTAAGAAAACCAAAGGTTTATACATGAATAAGATTAAACGGACCAAATCGGGTGCGGTCTTTACGACCGCACGCCGTAAACGCGTAATTTTCAGATGCCTGATGCTGTTGCTGCCCGTGCTGCACTTCGTCCTTTTCTGGGGCGTACCGCACGTGCTGTCCATCGCGTACGCGTTTCAATATAACCGCGTGGGAGAGGATATGTTCTACCATCGGGAATGGAGCACGATCCAGTTTCAGTTCGTATGGCAGGAACTGACGAAACCCAGCGGAAACCAGCTGTTGCCCGCCTTGTTGTATTCGTGCTTCTACTTTTTTGTGGGAAACATGATCTCATTGCCGGCAACCTTGCTCTTGTCGTATTTTCTTTATAAAAAGATTTTCATGTACAAGGTATACCGCGTGATCTTCTTTCTGCCGTCGATCATCTCCGCGGTGGTGCTTTCCATTCTGTTCAGAAACTTTTTCGATCCGGTTTCCGGTTCGATCGTGCCGCTTTCGCAGCTGTTCGGCGCGTCGTCCGTGCCGAACTTTATCGGTAATCCCGCCACGAAGCATTGGGCGGTTTTGACGTTCACGCTCTGGACGGGGTTCGGAACCAACCTTCTGCTGTTCAACAGCGCGATGGCGCGCGTTCCGGCGGAGGTGATGGAGTCCACGCAGCTGGACGGCGTGGGCATGACGAGGGAACTTTGCCAGTTCATCATACCGCTCATTTGGCCGACGCTTTCTTCCGTACTGCTGTTGAGTCTGAGCGGATTTTTCGGGTTCGTGCAGCCGATTTTGCTGTTGGAACAGGAAACCGTGGGCGGAAACAGGTTCAGCGAGGCGGCAAGCATCGGGTATTATATCTATTATTACATGACCACGAGAAAAGAACTGCTGTCCGCGCTGGGGCTTTGCTTCACGGTGCTGTCCGTGCCGATCGTTTTCTTCTGCCGTTGGGGGCTGAACAAAATATCCGAGGCAAGCGAGTATTAAGGAGGACGCCATGATTAGTCAATCGATCGATAAACCTCGCAAAACTTTCCGGCGTCACCTTTTTGAAAAGCGCACGCCGCTGCAACGCGCGGTATTCATATTCGTCAGCGTAATTTTCATTTTATACGCGGTCACGCTGATCTATCCGTTTTTGATCACCTTCCTCAACACGATGAAAACAAGCGCGGAATATTGGGAGGATCCCGTCGGGATGCCCGCCAGACTGACGTTGAAGAATTTCGCCCTCGCGTTCAGCGAGTTCAACGTGGGGGAATATTCCTATCTGGAAATGCTGGGCAACAGCTTGGTGCTTTCGGTGCTCAGTTCGTTTTTGGCGGTGGCGTCGTCGTGCATGTCGGCGTACATTTTCAGCAAATATAAATTCCGCAGCAGCGAAACGCTTTACGGCGTCGCCATCATTCTGATGATGCTGCCGAGCATCGGCACGCTGCCCGCGTTGTATAAGCTGATGATCGACTTGCACTTGAAAAACAGCGTCATCGGCGTAAGTTTAACCGCCGCCGGCGGTTTCGGCAGTTACTTTTTGTTTATGTACGCGACCTTCGCCACCATTTCGTGGAGTTATGCGGAGGCGGCGTTCGTGGACGGGGCGGGAAACTTTTATACGTTTTTCCGCATCATGCTGCCGCAGGCGCGGGGCACGCTGCTGTCGTTGCTGCTGCTTTCGTTTATCGCAACGTGGAACGATTATATGACGCCGTATCTCTATCTGGACCGCAATCCGACCATCGCGCTCGGACTGCATCAGTTTGAAATTTCCATTCGGCAGGGCTCGGCGAACTATCCGCTGTTTTTTTCCGGCGTGCTGATATCCATGTTGCCCGTCGTGGTGTTGTTTTTGATTTTCCAAGATACGTTGATGAATAACGTATCGGTAGGCGGTTTGAAAGGATAAAAAACGATAAAAGGAGAAGATGTATGAAAAAAAGACTGTTTCGCATCGTAAACGGTATCATAGCGGTGGCGCTGGCGCTCTGTCTGGGCGCGTGCTCGCCGCAGCCGGCGGCGCCGGACAAGAAACCCGCGGGGCAATATACCCCCGAAGATTTCCGCTATACGCCGTCCGTGGAAAACGCGGCGTTGGAAACCGATCGGTATTCCGTATGGAGCGCGTATACGACGGATAAAATTACCCGTCATGCGGAAAACGAAGTAAAATTCAGAGAGCTTTACATAGAGGCGGCGCGCGGCGAAACGGAAAGCGCACAGCTCATTCTCACCGCGCGGGGCGACGTTCGGGAATATACTCTCGCCGTTTCAGACCTCGTCTGCGGGGAAACGACGCTGCCCGCCTCCTTGGTGGAGGTTTCCGTTCAGCATTATATTAAAACCACCCGTCCGAGCAGTCCCGCGTATCCCGCCGACTGGTATCCCGACGCGCTGATCCCTTACGATAAAATCGTCGAATATGACGAGAACAGCATCGAAATCGCGCAGGGAAAGACGATGCAGAATCAGGGGTTCTGGTTCGATATCGCCGTTCCCGACACCGCGGCGGCGGGGTTGTACGAGGGGAAGGTGACGCTTGCCGCGGACGGCAAGAACTTTGAAGTGCCCCTCAAGCTCCGCGTGTTCGATTTTACCCTCAATAAAACCATGCATGCGAAATCGGCGTTCGGATTGTGGCGCTGGATGTTCGATTCGGTTTACGGCGATAAATGCGACGTGGACGCGCTGGAAGACGCCTATTACGAATTTTTATTGAAATACAAGGTCAACGCGGACTGGATACCGGGGACGAAGACGGGCAGGGGCCTGTCGCAGGAACACAATTACGTTTCCCCCGAGGAGTTCGCGCCGCTCGCCTACGAATACGCGAAGCGCGAAGAGGTCAACTGCTATGAAGTGCCCGCCCCGTGGAGCGGCGCGAACATCAACGTATCGCGTTTGCGCGCCTATCTCACGGAAATGGCGGAAACCGTCATCAAGGACGGCAGGGTGGAGTTCAACATTTTCGACAAGGCGTTTTTGTATACGGTAGACGAACCTTCGAGGGATAAATTCCCCATGGTCAAGAAGATGGCGGAGGACGTGCGCGCGCTGAAAAAAACGCTCGCCGACGAGCTTTTGACGAAGTACGCGAACGTGGAGGGCATAGAGGGGCTTGCGCAGTCGCTTATGAAGATGACGAACGTCGTCACCATAGCGATGTACGACGAGCTCAAAGGCGTGGAAACGTGGTGCCCGATGTTTTCCTCTTACGGCAGCGGGGACGAGAACGGGGATTATTTCCGCCGTTCGTTCGAGGCGCAGCTCGAAGGCGAGGAAACTTGGTGGTACGGCTGCGTGGCGCCGAAATATCCGTATGTGAATTATCACACCGATAACTCCAACGTGGGTATGCGCGTGCTCGGCTGGCAGCAGAATGATTACGGCATCACGGGGAACGTCTATTGGTGCACCAACGTGTTCATGAAATGGAACGGGCACGCGGAAGGATACGTTGACCGCGACGTGTGGACCGATCCCGATTCCTTCCCCGGTGAGGGCAATCAGGTCAACGGCGACGGATACCTGTTGTACCCCGGCAACAAATACGGCATGGGCAACGATCCCATCGCGACGATCCGCTTGACGGCGGCGCGCGACGCGCAGGAGGATTACGAATATCTTTATCAGCTCGAACAGCTGCTCAACGCTGCGAACGAGCGTTACGGCACGGCGGTGACGCTGGAAGAACTGCTCGGCGATATTTACGACACGCTTTATAAGGGCGTTATTCCCGTAGACGAGCCCGACCTCGTGTTCCGCGCCCGCAGACAGGTTGCGTCCATGCTGGAGGCGCTTTCCGGCGACGCGGAAGCCTTTATGGTGGCGAACGCCAGCGGAACGCAGGACGAAATGACGCGCGTCCGCGTTTACGCGCCGAGCGGCGCGAGCGTGACGGTGAACGGCGTAAAGGCGGAAAGCAAAAACGGCGGTTACGTCGCGTATATCATGCCCGAGCAGAAAGAGGACAACGTCATCGAGGCGAAGGTGGAATCGAACGGCAAAACGACGGTGATTTACGGAACGGCGGCGGGGCGCAGAAAGGTGATAGACGCGCTGGAAACAAACGGCTGGTCGCAGGAAGAAGTGCAAACCGATTTAACCGATACGGCGTACGAAGGGGAAAAAGCGGTATCGTTTACCGTTTACGGCAATCCGGACGTACTTTCGGTAAATTCCTATCTGACGCTGCAAAACGGCGATTTCACGGGGTACGACGCGGTGGAGTTTTACGCGTATAACCCGACGAACTCGATCGTCAGCTTTTCGTTGAATTTGGTGGACGACAAGGGAGTCGATTACACAGGAACGAAGGTAGTCCTCCGTCCCGAACGCTGGACGAAGGTTACCATTGCCATTCCGGAAATGGGCAGCACGAATTTCGCGGCGATCCAAAAGCTCCGCGTGCGGCTGTCTCCGCCGGCAGGGGACGAACCCGTCACCTTCCTCATCGACAACATAACGGGCGTGTTAAAGGGGAACTGATATGAGAAAAGATTTTTTTAAGAAAGCGGCGGCGCTGCTGATATGCTTCATGATGCTGTTGTTCGCGGTCGGCTGCGCTCCGCAGCCGAGCAATCCCGACGACGGCAATACCCCTCCACCGTCGGGCGGCGGCGACGTTACGCCGCCCGATGATAAGCCGCCCGTCGAGGAAGAGCTGCTGCTGACCTTCGGCGTGTTCGCCGATACGCAGGTGCCCGCGCTCGGCGCGAAAGTCGGGCCGTCGCTGCTGAACGCCGCGGAAAACCTTGAAACGGGCTTGACCTATTTCAAGGAGCGCGGAATCGAAACGCTGATTTTGAACGGCGACATCATCGATTACGTCAATTACGGTTCGGGTTCGAGCGTTGCCGTCGGCGCGGCGTATAAGCACATGAATTCCATCATGGATAAAGTGTGGGGGGAAAACAGAATTTACAAACCCCTCAACTTCATGTACACGCTTGGCAACCACGAATATTATTACGATTACAGCGCAAGCGAGGCGCTGCGGCAGTGGAACCTCGCGGGGTACGAGATGAACCAGACGTTCACCGTCAACGATTTCAGCTTCATTTCCATAGATATGAAGGACAACGGCGGTTCCGTTTCCGGCGATACGAAAATGCTGGTGGAAGAACGGCTTGCCGCCGCAAAGGCTGTCGATCCGAATCGGCCGATCTTCCTGTTCTACCATATCCCGCCCGCCGACACGGTTTTGAACACCGATTGGACGACGCCGGCGGACGCGTGGATCAAGGGGCTGCTGTCCCAGTATCCGCAGGCGGTGCTTTTCACTGCGCATACGCATTTTTCCGTGCGGCATCCGCGGCAGATCGATCAGACGATCGCCACCGTCGTCAACGGCGGCGCGGGCACGTACGTGTGCGTGCCGGATACGGACGCTTCGGGCAGAGCTTACGACAACGCCGACGATAACGTGCCGATGAACGGCGATATCGCGGACGACACTGCCGCGCTCGGCGGAGCGAAGGGCTTTAACGACAGCTGCGGCGCGCTCGTCGTAAACGTTTACACCGCGCACGTGGAAATCGAGCGGGTGGACTGCCACACGGGCGAAAAAATCGCAGAGGACTGGTCCTTCCCCTACGTGAAGAGCGCGAGCGATTTCGTTTACGGCTCCGCGTATAAAGACAAACTCGCCGTTCCGCAGATTTCGGCGGAAAGCTGTACGGCGCGGTGGAACCCCGATCAGCCGAGAAGAGTGCAGCTGGCGTTCGCTCCCGCCGCGGACACGGGGGAGAACGTCGTGGACGCCTATCGGCTGGAAATTTATTGCGAAAACGCGAAAATTGCCGATAAAAACTATCTTTCCGATTATTGGAACAATACCGACGGCAACTTGAATTACGACATGATTTTGCCCAAAGAATACAAGGGCAAGGCGCTGACGATCAAGGTGCAGGCGATAGATGCTTTCGGCAGATTGAGCAATCAGATCGAAATTTCGGTGCCGGCGGCCGCCTGACGAAAGTTTGGCGCACCGCCCTATTCCGAAATAAAGATAAAGGAGAAAAGATATGAAAAAGAGGCTATGTTTCTTGGCAAGTCTGGTTCTTGCGGCGATTTTCGCCCTGACCGGATGCGGTCCCGCTACTCCGCCGGACGAAGGCGGCGAAAAACCGGATACGACGAAACCCGTGATCACGCTTTCCGTGGAAGGTAGCAGCGAAGTGCGCGATTACGTGAAGGAGGACCGCGCGCCCTCCATGCGCGTAACCAACGTTTCGCAGTGCAAACTTTCCGTTTCCTGCACGGGACCGAAGGGGGACTCGGTAGAGGTAAATTCCACCAGCTACCGCTTTAAAGTGACCGATTTGGGCAATTACACCTTTACTTACGACGCGGAAAGCCCGTCGGGCGTAAAGGCGCAGTCGGTAACCTACAAAATTTTCTATAAGGACGCCGGCGCGGTGGTTGCCCCCAGCGCGAACGCGGCGCTTTATGCGAAACAGCAGGCGAATTGGGAGTTCCGCTTCCCCGATTTCAGCGATATTTTATCGGTGAACCACGTGTTTGCGGGCACGACCACGAAGGATTACACCGGCCGCATTTCCTCCGCGAAATATACGCCGGCGGGCGGTGCGGAAACGACGGTTGCCGACGTGAACGCGCTCCATTCCTACGAAAACGGAAAAGTGGACCTCGTTTACGAAATCGCGGCGAAATCCGCGCCCGCGCAGGTCATTTCCACGCAGAAATTCAGCATCGAAATCGCGGATTATTTTTCCGATCCCTCCACGTTTACCGATAACGAGGACATGAAGAGCTATCCCACGACCTTTGAAAAGGGAACGGAGGCGGAATTCTGCGCCGCGGGCATGGATTATTATATCAAGATGCAGACGAACTCCGCTTACGGCGGTATTCGCTGGACCAACGACAACCCCATTTTGCAGTCCTTCAACCACACGGAAAATTCCTATCTCGTGATCGACGGCTACAACCCGCTCGATAAGGACGCAGTGCTGTATCTGAGCGTTTACGACTTCGGCATTTACGACGGCAGTTTCAACGGCGGCGAAATCGACGCGACTTGGACGGATAAGTGCTATCAGCGCGGCTATAACCCCATCAAGAGCAAGAGCAATTTCCGCATCGTCATCGCGCGCGACGAGCTGGCGGAGCTCAACTATATCGATTTAAACTTCGGCATGGATTGGAAAAACGTTTGGGCGACGGACAGCGTGGATAAGACCGACAGCAAACTTTCCGACACCGTGTACATTCAAAAGCTCAGCATCGTTACCGAAGGCGGCGGGGAAACCGTTCCCGTAAGCCAGCCCTTCAGTGCGGCAAGCTCCTTCCAGCCCATCGACAGCGAACCGCAGAACGTAACGCTCACCGGTTCGGACAAAGGCTTGCGCTTTACGCACGCTTCCGACGAAGAAGTGCGCTACGATCTGATGACCGACGTGCGCTTTAAAAAGGCGATCGAGGCGTTCGTGGATCCCGCTACCCGCGGCAAGAGCGTGCTGGCGTTCGACGTGACCAACCTCGGCGGCAACCAGACGAGTACCGCCGACAGCTATTCGGACGCGTACATCAACCGCGTTATGCTTTTCGGTCTGAACAAGATCAGTTCGTATACCTTGCGTTCCACGATGCTGGAAGGCGAAACGATTACCGTGCATTTCGACAGCGCCATGGTTTCGCAGAAGCAAAACCAGAGCGAAATCGAAATTTTCAAATTCATTATCGGTGCAAAGGGGCAGTGCGACGTGTTGCTGCACAACTTCCGTATGATAAATTTATAACCTGAAAGGAGGGTATAATTGATGAAAAAAGGTAAACATGCACGCTTATGGCTGTTGTTGGCGTTCGCGCTGATTTTAGCCATGAGCACCGGTCTTGCGGCATGCGGCGGAAAGGCGCCGTCGCTCACCGTAGACGCCACGGAAAGTGAAGTTACGTTAAAACTGACGTCAACTTCGTACGCTTTGCCCGCCGCCACGGCGACGAGCAATAACAAGGACGGCAAAGCCGAGGTGAAAATCACCGGCACGACGTCCGACGGAGCGTCGGTCACCGTTACCGACGGCGTAGCGACCATTACCAAACTCGGGCTGCACACCTTTACGTACAAGGCGGTGGAAGGCACGCTCGAATCGGAACCTTACGAATATAAGGTTACCTTTACCGCCCCCGACAAGCCGGTTATTTTGCTGAGCGCGCAGGGGGACAACATGACGGTGAAACAGGCGAAGGGCATCACCCTTCCCACGGGTTCCGCGATGAGCGGTGTGGATAACAACGTTGCGGTGACCGTTACGGGCGTCGATCCCGATAACGCCGCCGTAACCGTTACCGACGGCAAGTTCGACGCGCTGAAACTCGGCGATTACGTGTTCACCTACGCCGCGACGGACGCCTTCGGCGTTGCCGCCGACTCGGTCGTTTACACCGTGCACGTTACCGCGTACGAGCTTTCGGTTTCCGTGGCGAACGACACTTTGACGGTGGACGGCGCAAAGGACATCGCGCTGCCCGCGGCAACGGTTATCAGCTCGGTGGATCCCGCGCTCACGGCAACCGTTACGGTGAAATCTGCGCCTGCCGGAAGCGACTTTAAGGCGGGTGAAGAAATCGACGATTTCAAGTTTACCCCCGATACGGTGGGCGAGTACGCCTTCACCTACGTGGCGGTGGACTCCATGGAACACCGTTCCCCCGAAATCACGGTGCGCGTTACCGTAAATTACGGCAGCCCGACGATCGCGTTCGACGAAGTGTTTGCCGAAACGATTGCGGAAGGCGATGAATTTACCGTTCCCTCCTTTACGGACATGGGCGGTAGCGTAAGCTATGCGTGGAAGGACTTCGATACCGACGACTTCAACGTGACGATGCGCGCGCTTTACACCCCCGTGGGAGAGGACTTTGAAACGGAAGTTTCCGGCGCGCGGGAATTCGCGGCGGGCAAATTGCAGCTCATTTATTCGGCGGTTTCCAAAACCAACCCCGAAATTACGGGCAGCGTAACCAAACTTGTCAATATCGTAAACACGACGTTTGAGGATATTAAGATCGGCGACAGCAATAAAACGGAATTCCGTTACCGCGAAGGCATTTACGATAAATCGTATCTGGAAGTTACCGCGGTCCGTTGGGGCGGATGGGTGCTGAAACCCGAGGCGCTCGCTAAATTTATGGCAAGCGAAAACGGCTATATCCGCTTCCTCGTATATAACCCCGAAGATATTTCGATTAAAGCGTGCGCGCAGATGAGAGGTCTTTACGCCGGCTGCGATTTGGATAAGCTGTTGTCCACGGGCGAAAACCCCGCAAAAAATTGGGAGCTCAACAATATCGTTTGGCTTTCGGGCAAAGCGTACCGCGAAATCGTGTTTTCCCGTGCGCAGATCGCGGATAACTGCAAAGTACTGCAGTTCTGGGTGGATCCCGCGTGCAGACTCGCTTATCTCGATTTTGAAATGGTGCTCGACAGCGCCGCTACGAGCAAAGCCGCTTACGACTTTTCCAAGGGCGTGCCCGCCGTTGCCGATTCCCAAAACGAAACGGTTACCGAAGGCGGCACGGTGGAATACAACAACGAAAATAAAACGCTCAAATTCTCCAACACCACAGACGAGGCTCTGCGCATCGATCTGTTCGACGCCAACGTGGATAAGAGCGTTGTAAAACGCCTGTTCAGCGCGGCGGACCGCGGCATTGCCGATCCCGTTTTGTATTTCGATATCACGAACACCGGCAGCGCGGCAGTCACCTATTCGCCGAAAATCAGAAATACGGCGGGTTCGAGAGGCAGTACGTATAACTATTACGAAAAGATGTGGCAGGCGGAATTAGACGGCGATAACGAGCCCACCGGCAAGTATATCGAAGTCACCCCCGTACTGCAAGCGGGCGAAACCCGCCGCATTGCGATTTCCGCAGGACAGCTCGCAAAAGATACGAAGGATTTCAGCTTAAAGCTGGAAATCGGCAAGGGCGAACTGACGATGAGCAACTTCACGCTGATCGATAACGCTGCGGCGCCGTACGAACCCGATGCGGAAAAGACCGCCCCGTCGATTGTGCTCAACAAAACGAGCGAATGGCAGGACAGAGTGGAAGTTAAACCCAACATGACGTATACCGTTCCCGTGGAGGTCGAAACCCGCACGCATTTCGATAAAGAAACCGTTACCGCGGAAGTGACCGATCCCAACGGCGGCAAATCGCCCCTCGTAAACGGCGCGTTCGAGCCGCTGGAAGTGGGCGAATACACCGTTACCTACACGGTGACGGACGATAAGGGACACAGCGCGTCCGCTTCCGTAAAAGTTACCTTCTTTACGGAAAAGGCGATCGTTTCCATTAAGGACGGCGTTTCTAAGCTGGAAAGCGGCTTTGACGCGGCGTACGTTCTGCCCGAAGCGCGCGTTATCAACGGCGACGGACTCACGCTCAGCATCAAGGGCGTGGATCCCGACGGCAATGCCGTTACCGTAGACGCCGAAACGAGAACGTTCGACGCCGGCAAGGAAGGCACGTATACCTTTACCTATTCCGTCAATCAGACGGGTTCGTTTACCGCCACCGTCACCGTGGAAGTGACGGCGGAGCTGGAAGTCAATCTGAACGACATCGAAATGCCGGAAGAACTGCCCGATCATACGGCGTTCACCGTGCCCGATCTCACGAAAAACGATTGCGTATACTTCGCGTATAACGAATGGTCCGCAAAAGATTTCAACATCACGCAGTCGGCGTTCTTCGCAACGGAAGAAAACGCGACCGAAGGCACGAATGTGGAAATCGGCAAGGAAACCTCTTTCAATGAATTCGGCTTTATCAAAGTGCGTTACGAATTTGAAAGCAAGCAAGAGCTCAACGGCAAAATCCTGAAATTCACCAAGGATTACACGATTAAGGTGTGCAACACCGTCGAAGGCAAAATCATCACGCCCGACGCGGCAACCAAGAGCAAGTTTACGCTGGTAACGCCCGAAAACGGCAGAAGCTATATGAGATACGACATATATGCGTACGACGGCAGCTATAAAGTCGCGCCCGAATTGCTCAATAAGTTCATGGCGATGGACGGCGGCTATCTCGTATTGTCGATTTACAATCCTTCTGTATCCGATTTCGATTTCTGTTCGCAGATCAAGGCAGACGGCAAATTGCAGGGAGTAACGCAGTTCCGTTATATGGATAACGGCAATCAGAGCAGATACTATCATTTCGACGGGTTCAAGAGCAACACCATCCGCAACGTGGTGGTTTCGCGCGACGAGCTGGTGGACAGCGTGTTTGAAATGAACTGGTGGGGCGGTCAATGGGCCGACGGCACAAAGGTCGGTGCCGACGACCGTGCAATGACGTTGTATTTCTACGACGTCCGTCTGGTCAGCGACGCCGACGCGTTCTTAACGGATTGCTCGTTTGCAACGTTGCCCGAACTTTCCGGAGCCGCCGCCGATAACGAAACGGCAACTATCTCCGCTTACGAAAACGGCTTTAAAATCGCCAATACCGCGGCGGATACCGAGGCTACGGTCGATTTGAAGGACGAAACCTCTTTGGCGAAGTTTATCACCGACGGCGACGGCGCGTATAACGAGGCCGCCGACGAAAAGGCTTATGTGTTGAAATTCAAAATGAAAAACCTCGGTAACGAGACGGTAACGTTCCGCTATTCAGTCGGTTCGATGGTGTATGGAAAAACTTATGACAATCAAACGCTGAAAGCGGGCGAAGAAACCACGTATATCATTCGTAACGAGGATTATCCGCCGAGATTTGCGGCAGGTCCCTTCACGCTTACGCCGAGACCGAATTTCTCCACCTTCCTGCTGGGCATCAAGGGCGCGGGCGAAATCGCGTTCTACGATTTCACTATCGTCGAAGTGCCGATGTTCGATCACAACCCTTCTTTATAAAAGGCAACGCCGCTTAGGGGAATACATTTACCTTAAGCGCCTATAGGAACGCAAAATCTATCCTGTCGGACGCGCCGTTCGGCAGGATAGATTATTTTGCGCCGAAAAACGCGAAAACGCTTGACTTGCGGAGGCGTTTAAGCGATAATTTATAATATCGGAAGTTGTGCATTTGCTTGCAAGGATGCACAACTGATGGTTTTTCAAACGAGAAGCGCAAAAACTTATGTTTTTGCAGCAAAATTTTTAATTTTGCAAATTTACAAGCAAAGCGTAAGTAAATTACTTCTTATAGTTTATATTAAGGATTGTTTTTATCCGCGCCGCAAAAATTTTGGGAGAAAGCCATGGATTTTTTAAGCTGCAACCCCTTCGTCGCCGTAATCGGCGGCGAGTACGAAATCGTTCTGAACGCTTTTGAAAACGGCATTTTCGCCGTGAAAATCGGCGGAAACGTTTATCACGAAAAAAATTCCGGCGTGCTGTGCTCGGAAAAGAAATACGCAAAAATCCGCGTGCCGCAAAGCGCGCTCGACGCGGCGGGGGAATACGTCGTGTCGTACCGCAAAACGATAGAGCGGGTAAGCTATTTTTCCCGCTTCGAGGACGCGCGGGAAAAGCGCTTTTCCTTCCGCGCCGTGCCGAAGGATAACGTGCGCGTTTACCATATCGCGGACGTGCATCAGCGTTACGAAACGGCGCTGAAAACCGCCTCCTTTTTCGGCGGCGCGCTCGATTTGTTTATCTTGAACGGCGATATCGGCGAAGTGGAAACGGAAAAGGATTTTTTCGACGTTGCGAAATTCGCCGGCGACGTTACGAAGGGGGAAATCCCCGTTATATTCGCCCGCGGCAATCACGACGCCCGCGGCAAGCTCGCAGAAAAATTCACCGATTATTTTCCGCATAACGATATGCGGCTGTATTACGGGTTCGAGGTCGGGCCCTTTGCCGGCGCGGTGTTCGACTGCGGGGAGGACAAGCCCGATTCGCGCACCGTTTACGCCGGCGCCAACGTGTTCGAGCCGTACCGCAGGGAGGAGACGGAATATTTGAAAACCCTCGCGCCCGATCAAAGCAAAATCGTCTTTGCCGTCGGGCACATCTGCCCCGTGCAGACGACGCAAACGGCGGGGGACGTGTTCGACATCGAGCGGGATGTTTACGGGGCGTGGAGCGAAGAATTTCGGCGCATGGGCGTAAAATTCATGCTTTGCGGGCACATACACAAGGCGTACATTCTTCGCCCGAACGACGAAAGGAGCCTTTTAAAGCACGATTATCCCGTAATCGTCGGCTCGGCGTTTCGGGAGGACGGCGAGGTGTGCGGCGCGGCGCTCACGGTGAATAAAAACGGCATGCTCGTTTCCTTTACCGACAGCGAACGGCGCGTTCTGGAAAGTTATAAAATCGATTTTGCCGATAAAAGCGTCTGCGGAATCGAAAAGGAGTAAAATCTTTATGGACATAGCGAAAATCGATAAAAACTTTGCGGCGCAAAACGTGGCGGTCAACGGAGAAATCGCAACGTATACCATTCCGTCCGCGCCCTTTCGGCTGTACGGCGTGTTTTACAGCGAGGAGGAGGGGCGTTTTTTCAGAATGGACGCGGCAACGGCGCGGGCGGTGAGCGAAGGCTGCGATTTTTTAAACGAAAACACCGCGGGCGGGCGGCTGAAGTTTTCCACCGATTCCGATTATTTTGAAATCGGCGTAACGTACAACGCGCTTTCGCGCATGTCGCACATGCCGCTGAGCGGCAGCGGCGGGTTCGTGCTGATCGACGAAACGGGCGGGAAAAGCGAGCTCGTCTGCACCTTCCGCCCCGATTACGGCGATGAAAAGGGATTCCGTTCCTCCGCCGCGCTGAAGGGCGGCATGCGCAGCTACGTGCTTTATTTCCCGCTCTATAACGACGTGACTTCCTTAAAAATCGGGTTGAACGCGTCGGCGCGCGTGGAAGAGGGGCTGCCCTATAAAAACCTGCCGCCCGTGCTTTATTACGGTTCGTCCATCACGCAGGGGGGCTGCGCTTCCCGCGCAGACAACGCGTATTCCGCGCTCGTTTGCAAGTGGAACAACGTGGATTTTATCAATCTCGGGTTCAGCGGCAGCGCGAAGGGCGAAGAGATCATGCGCGAATACCTTGCGGGCATACCGTGCAGCGCGTTCGTGTGCGATTACGACCACAACGCCCCCAACGCCGAGCATCTGGCGCAAACGCACTACGCGGTATATAAAACCTTTCGGGATAAAAACCCGAACGTGCCGGTCGTGCTGATGTCCAAGCCGGATTTTGACCGCGATCTCGAGGGGGAGCGGCGGCTTAAAATCGTTTATTCCACCTACCTTCGGGCGAAAAGGGAAGGCGATAAAAACATCTATTTTTTGAGCGGGAAAAAGCTCTATCCGCGGCGCGACAGGGAAAACTGCGCGGTGGACGGCTGCCACCCCAACGATTTCGGGTTCTACTGCATGGCGAAAGCCGTCGCGCGGGTACTGAATAAAATTTTGGAGAAATAATTATGAATACCATTCAAATCGATAAAAAGCACTGCAAAATGATCGCGCACCGCGGCGTTTGCGGTCTGGAAAAGGAAAACACCTGCGCGGCGTTCGTCGCCGCCGGCGTAAAAACGTATTACGGCATCGAAACGGACGTGCACGTCACCGCGGACGGGCAGTATTTCGTATTTCACGACGACAACATGAAGAGGATTGCCGGCGTCGATATCGATATCGAAAAGAGCACCGCGGAGGAAATCCGCGCCGTGCGCATGCCCGATACCGACGGCAAAACGATCCGCAGCGACCTCGTCGTGCCGGAGCTGAAGGATTATATCGCGGTTTGCAAAAAATACGGCAAAATCGCCGTGCTGGAACTGAAAAACGAAATGGAAAAGCGGCACGTTCTGAATATCGCCTCGATTGTTGCGGAAATGGGCTGGCTGGAACACACCACGTTTATTTCCTTTTCCGCGAACAACCTCGTGGCGCTCAGGGAAGAATATCCCGATGTTGCCGTTCAATTTTTAACGTGCGAAATCACGGAGGAGAATTTTGAATTTATGAAGCGCTACCGTTTCGGCGCGGACCTTCTGTGCACCGTTGTCACCCGCGAATTTGTGGAGCGCATGCACGCCGAAGGGCTGGAAGTGAACTGCTGGACGGTGAACCTGCCCGAGGACGCCGCCAAGCTCATCGACATGGGCGTGGATTACATCACCTCCAACATTTTGGAATAAAAATCATCGTCTGTCAAAAAATGAACGCACATTTCAAGCGTTCGTTTTTTGTCAGATATAAGAGAAAACAGAGGCGATCGCCTCTGTTTTTATGTGAAAAAATTTTTTAAAAAATTATTGACACGGTGTCAGTTTTGCGTTATAATGGGGCTGACGACGCAAGAAAACGGTTTGCGGGAGGAAAAAATGGGAAAAGACGGAACGGCGCGCGCCGACGCGCGGCGGGAGGAGATTATCGACGCCTGCGAAAAACTGTACAAAACGCAGTCTTTTAAAGAAATCACCCTGAAGGATATCGGCAGGGAAACGACCTTTACCAGAACCTCGCTTTACAATTATTTTTCGACGAGGGAGGAGATTTTTCTCGCGCTGTTTCAGCGGGAATACACCCGATGGGGCGACGAGCTGGAGGAAATTTACCGCCGCGAAGCGCTCGACAAAGAATCGTTTGCCGCCGCGCTCGCGCGGTCGTTATCGCGGCGGGAAAACATGCTCAAGTTGACGTCCATGAACCTTTTCGACATCGAGGAGAACAGCTCCTTGGAGCGGTTGACGGAATTTAAAAAATGCTACGGGCGTTCGATGCGCCTCGTCCGCGCCTGCTTAAAAAAATTTTTCCCCGCGATGAGCGAGGAAAAAGAGGACGTTTTCGTGTTCGGATTTTATCCCTTCCTCTTCGGTTTGTACCCGTACGCGCACGCCACGGAAAAGCAAATTGCCGCCATGGATAAAGCCGGCGCGGAGTACCCGAAAAAGAGCATTTACGAGCTTGCGGAAAAAACCGTTCTCGCGCTGCTTTGAGCGTCGTTCGATAAACAAAAAAAGGAGAAGAAAAGATGCGTAAAAAAGTAGTGATCGTATCGTCGTCGCCGCGGAAAAACGGCAATTCGGACATTCTCGCGGAGGAATTTGCGCGGGGCGCGCGCGACGCGGGGCATACCGTTCGCAAAATCGACGTGCGGGAGCTCGAGCTCAAATTCTGCACGGGCTGTTTTTACTGTCAGAATTACGACGGCTGCGCGCTGAAAGACGGCATGAACGCCCTTTACGGCGACGTGCAGAACGCCGACGCGCTGGTATTTGCCACCCCCGTATATTATTACGCGGTGTGCGGACAGCTCAAAACCTTTCTCGACAGGCTCAATCCGCTGTACGGCAGGAATAACCGATTTAAAAAGGTGTATCTGCTCGCAACCTCCGCGGAGGACGACCGCGCCGCCATGGACGGCAGCATAAAGGACGTTCAGGGCTGGATCGACTGTTTCGACGGCGTTACCCTTGCCGGCGTGGTGTACGGCACGGGGGCGAACGAGAAAGGCGAAATAAAAAACACGCCCGCGCCGGCGGAGGCGTACGCCATGGGCAAAAATTTATAAACGGAGGAAAGAATATGCTTGGTAATTTCACTTACGGCAACCCGACGAGGCTGTATTTCGGAAAGGACGCTCTTTTGCATCTGGGCGGGGAGTTGGAAAAGTACGGTAAAAACGTGCTGCTGGTGTACGGCGGCGGCTCGATTAAGAAAAACGGAATTTACGACAAGGTGGTCGCCGCGCTGAAGGCGGCGGGGAAAGACGTTTACGAGGACGGCGGCGTGATGCCCAATCCGACGACGGAAAAGCTTTACGAGGGCTGCGAGCGTGCGAGAAAGGCGAAAGCCGACCTCATTTTGGCGGTGGGCGGCGGTTCGGTGTGCGATTACGCGAAGGCGGTATCCGTTTCGGCGCACTGCAAGGGCGATCCGTGGCAGAAATACTTTGTCCGTTTCGAGGAGCCCGACTGCGAAATCATTCCCGTGGGATGCGTGCTCACGATGGTGGGCACGGGCAGCGAAATGAACGGCGGCTCGGTGATCACCAACCGCGCCGAAAAGCTGAAGATAGGGCACGTGTTCGGGGAAGAGGTGTTCCCGAGGTTTTCGGTGCTCAATCCGGAGTTCACCTTTACCTTGCCGAAATACCAGATGATCGCGGGAATTTACGACATCATGTCGCACATTCTGGAACAGTATTTTTCGGGCGCGGACGACAACACTTCCGACTATATTTCGGAGGGGCTCTTGCGTTCGCTCATCCATAGTGCAAACGTCGCCGCCGTCGATCCGCTGAATTACGAGGCGCGCAGCAACATCATGTGGACGGCGACTTGGGCGCTCAACACCCTCGTGGCGAAGGGCAAATCCACCGACTGGGAGGTGCACATGCTCGGTCAGGCGGTGGGCGCGCACACCGACGCCACCCACGGCATGACGCTTTCCGCCGTTTCCATGGCGTATTACCGCTATATCCTCGCTTACGGCACGGAGAAGTTCAGGCGTTACGCCGTCAACGTGTGGGGCGTTTCTCCGGAGGGGAAAACCGACGGGGAGATCGCGGAGGAGGGGCTTTGCCGCATGGAAAGCTGGATGCGCGGCCTCGGACTTGCGATGCATTTAAACGAGCTCGGCGTAACGGAGGAGATGCTGCCCGCGATTGCCGAGAGCACGCTCGTGATGGACGGCGGGTACAAGGTGCTCGACCGCGCGGACATTCTGGCGGTGTTGAAACAAAGTTTATAATCGGCAAACGCCGAAAGCCCCGATGAAAATCGGGGCTGTTTTTTTGCGCGGATTTACGCGTTTTCGGGTAAGTCGTGTTCCTGTATCATCGTTTTCAACGCTTTGCAAACGATTTCCAGCTCTTCTTGCGGCAGGGTTTTTAGATACTCGTAATCTTCGTAAAACATGGCGAGATATTCCCTGCGGTAGCGCGTGATGGTTTTTTCGCAAAAATAAACGATGTTCTTTAACCGATGATCGGGTAAATCGAAATTTGCGGGAACCATGAACATGTTTTTAAACATCGGAGCGCGTCGGTCTCGTTTGTTCTTATCGTGCACCAGCCAGTAAAGGTAAGATTTCTGAACGGCGACGTATGCGGGATAATCGTCTTCGGGGGCGCTGATGCCTGCGTTTTTGATGATTTTCTCTGCTTGGTATAACTTTTCCATAGTTCTTTTGCTGTTTTTTATATTATAACGCATAAATCGTACGACCGCACAGACTGAAATAGTCGGAATTTTTTTAGAAAAATTTTACAATTTTGTCGTACGATTTCGATTTTGCCGAATTTTGCAAAAAACGCGTATAAGAATTTAGGCGCATTTTGCAAAAAACGCGTATAAGAATTTAGGAGCATTTTGCAAAAAACGCGTATAAAAATATAGGCGCATTTTGCAAAAAGGCGTATAAAAATTTCAGACGCGGAAAGCATTATGGTAACGACGTTAAAAGGAGTAAAAAAACATGAACAGTTTAACGCAGAAAGAGGCGAGCTACATTTCCGATTTGCTCACCTACGAAGGGCAGGCGTGCAAAAAGGCGCGCCTTTATTCGAGAACGCTGACCGACAAGGCGTTGGCGGAAACGATGGAAAAGATCGCGGATAACCACGAAAAGCGCTTTACCGCGCTGCTCAATCTGTTATAAGGAGGACGCTATGGAAAACTATAAATCCAAAATCACGCTCAACGAAAAAGATACGCTCACCGACATTCTGATGTCGGAAAAAGAGCTCGTTAAAATTTACGCGCAGGCGATCACCGAGGGCGCGGGGCGCAGCTTCCGCAGCACGGTGAAGAGCAATTTCGACGGCGCCGTCGCCGATCAGTTCGCGGTGTTCTCCGCCATGAGCAAGCAGGGGCTTTACGAAACGAAACCCGCCCCGAAAGGCGCTACCGACGAAAGCAAGCAGACCTTTTCGGAAATGCTCAAGCAACTCAGTTAAATCGACGCGGGCTTTGCGGTAAATTCCGCAAAGCCCGTTTCATTTAGTTGCAAAAACCGCGGGAATGTGCTAAAATGCAGGGCGAAGGTTTTCGGAAAACACTTCTATAAAACAACCGAGGTACAATTAAATGAACAAATCGACCAAAATGCTGACGCGTGCGGGCGTAATCGCCGCTCTGTACGTAGTGCTCACCTTTATCGTGCTGCCTGTTGCCAGCGGCGCGATACAATTCCGCCCCGGCGAGGCGCTCTCCGTGCTGCCGCTGCTGTTTGCGGAAAGCGTGCCGGCGCTCTTTGTCGGCTGTCTTATCGCCAACCTCGTCGCGGGGGCGGCGGTGCAGGACATCGTGTTCGGCGCGCTCGTATCGCTGCTCGCCGCAGCGCTCACGTGGGCGAGCGGAAAGGTTTTGAAAAACAAGTGGGCGAAAGCGCTCGTCGGGGGGATTTTTCCCGTGGCGCTCAACGCGTTTTTACTGCCCCTCATCTGGATATGGGCGTACGGCGCGCTGGAGTACGCGTATCTGGCGCAGGTCGGTTTTTTGCTTTTATCGCAAAGCGTCGCCGTTTATCTGCTGGGCATACCGCTGTATCTTTCCATGCGGAAGGCGAAGGAAAAATATCCTGCCCTGCTCGGCGACGTCAGTCCGCAGGAAACGCGCGTAAAATAAGAAATTAAATTTTTCGGGCAAAATAACTTGACATTCAAATAACCAATCGTATATAATAATCACAGTAATTGTGTACTTTAATTGAATTCGTCGTTACGTGATTACGCGCCGCAATTCCATGGAATCCGGCGCGAAAACGAGTACATTTTTCTATTCAGTAATTGTACGCTTTATTTGTAAACAGAGGAAATACGTCATGAAAATCAAAAGAGTATTTGCGATATTGCTCGTGTGCGTGTTCACCTTCTTTGCGGCGGGATGCGTGCCGTACGAGGAAGAAAAGCCGGACGGAAGCAACCCTTGGGACGATTCCGATTATTGGGGCGACAATAAGTAAAAAAATAATCCCCGCGTTCAACGCGGGGATATTTTTTTGTTTACGCTCTGGCGCGCACCATCGGGCGGTAAAGCGCCCAGTAGAAAAGCATCCAGATGCCGCCCACGCCCACGAGGGTGTAGACGATGCGCGCGCCCACGCTCATCGCACCGAAAATCCAAGCGACGAGGTCGAAGGCAAAAACGCCGACCAAAAGCCAGTTCAACGCGCCGATCAGCGTCAAAATAAACGCGATTACGGTAGTAATTTTCATGTTTGGTACCTCCTGAATATTATTTTGGCTGTTTCGGAGGCGTTTTATACCTTTTTTCAGCGGGCGATATTTTCCACGATCATTTTGTCGAAATCCACGCTTTCCACAAAGTCGTCCGGCAGAAATTTCACGTAATTGTATTTCGCGTAGTTGAAGATGTGCGTTTTTACGATGACGGGGGAGGACTCGTCTACGGCGCGGCACGCTTCGTACACGTGCAGGTGAAACCGCGCGTAATCCATTTTTTCTTCCGCGGTGTATACCGCCTGTTTTACGATTTTTCCCTCCGAAAAGGTTTTTATCCACATTTTAATCATATCATAATATTACCATAAACGCGCGCCGCGCGCAAGAAAAACGGCAATAAGAAAGGAAATTTTCCGCCAGCAGTTGAACTTTTGCGCAAAGTGTGTTAAAATATTGGAATAAAGAGGGAGGGCAAGGCATGAAAAAATTGCAGGAAAAACTGATAAAACTGTTGAAAGACGACGCCCGTTACACGGCGGAAGAACTCGCGGCGATGCTCGGCGAGAGCGCGGAAACCGTATCTATGGAGATCGCGGCGATGGAAAACGCGGGCATTATCGTCAAATACACCGCCATCACCGACAGCGAAAAAATCACCTCCGATCTGGTGGAAGCGCTCATCGAGGTGCGCGTCACCCCGAAAAAATTGAAGGGGTTCGACGCCATCGCCGAGGAAATAGACCGCTTTCAGGAAGTACGCAGCCTGTATCTGATGAGCGGCGGGTACGACATCGCCGTATTCGTGGAGGGCAAAACCCTCGCGGACGTGGCGCGTTTCGTTTCGGAAAAGCTTTCGGGGCTGGAGGGCGTGCTGAGCACCGCCACGCACTTCATTTTGAAAAAGTATAAAATCGAAGGGCAGATCACCTATAAAACCGATACGGGCAGGCAGTTGATTCACGCATGAGAGATTTCGTCACCGATAAAGTCAAAAACATAAAGCCGTCGGGCATCCGCAAGTTTTTCGATCTTGTGGCGGGTTCCGGCGGCGATATCATCTCCCTCGGCGTGGGCGATCCCGATTTCGTCACCCCGTGGGAAATCCGCAGCGCCGCCGTCGCCAGCCTGCAAAAGGGCATCACCCATTACACCTCCAACGTCGGTCTGCCGGATTTGCGCGAGGCGATTTCCGCCTATCTCGAAAGCCGTTTTTCGGTGAAATACGACGCGGGGGAAATCATGCTGACCATCGGCGCGAGCGAAGCCATCGACGCGACGCTGCGCGCCGTCGTGGACGACGGGGACGAGGTGCTCATTCCCGATCCCAGCTACGTATCCTACGCGCCTTGCGTGCAGCTGTGCGGGGGCGTGCCCGTCGCCGTGCCGTGCTCGGCGGAAAACGGGTTCAAATTAACGCCCGAAATGCTGGAAGCGCGCATCACGGAAAAGACCAAGGCGCTCATTTTTCCCTATCCCAACAACCCCACGGGCGGCATTATGGAGCGGGAATACTTAAAAGCGCTCGTGCCCGTGATATTAAAGCACGATATTTTGGTGATTTCCGACGAGATTTACGCCGAACTCACCTACGGGTGCAACCACGTTTCCATTGCGGAATTTGAAGAACTGCGCGAAAACGTCGTGCTCATCAGCGGCTTTTCCAAGTCGTTCGCCATGACGGGCTGGCGCATCGGCTATCTCTGCGCGGAAAAAAATCTGTTCAAAAACATCCTTAAAATTCACCAGTACACGACGATCTGCGCCCCCATCATGAGCCAGTACGCCGCGCTGGAGGGCTTGCGTTACGGCGCGAAAGAGAATTTTGCGGGCATCGCGGAGATGCGCGAGGAATACGACCGGCGCCGCCGGTTTTTATACAAATCGTTCAACGAAATCGGGCTGAAGTGTTTCGAGCCGAAGGGCGCGTTTTACATCATGCCGAGCGTCGCCTCCCTGCGCATGACGGGGGAGGAATTCGCCAACAAATTGGTGGAAGAAGAGCGCGTCGCCGTCGTTCCGGGGAGCGCTTTCGGCGAAAGCGGCGCGTATTTCGTACGGTGTTCTTATGCCACTTCCATGAAAAATCTGGTAGAGGCGATGAAGAGAATTAAAAAATTCGTAAAACGGATCAAAGGAGAAAATCAATGAATATCTGGCACGACATCGATAAGAGCAGAATCACACCGGAGGAATTCGTCGCGGTGGTGGAAATTCAGAAGGGCAGCAAGCAAAAGTACGAAATGGATAAAAAGACGGGGCTTTTGATGCTGGACAGAATTTTATACACGTCCACCCATTACCCCGCGAATTACGGGTTTATTCCCCACACGCTGGCGGAGGACGGCGATCCGCTGGACGTTTTGATCGTGTGCAGCGAAAGCCTTCTGCCCATGAGTCTGGTCAAGTGCTATCCCATCGGCGTGATCACGATGAAGGACAACGGCAGCGTGGACGAAAAGATCATCGCCATTCCCCTGACCGATCCCACGTATAACAATTATAAGAGCATCCACGATTTGCCGATGCACGTGTTCGACGAAATGCAGCATTTTTTCTCGGTGTACAAGCAGCTGGAAAACAAGGTAACGGCGGTCGATTCCGCGCTGGACGCCGACGAGGCGGTGCGCATCATCGGAAAATGCATCCGCTGTTATCAGGAAAATTTATTCGATCTGCTGAAATAAAAAGAAAAGCGCCTCCGCGATCGGGGGCGCTTTTCGGTTTGCGTTTTACGGTTCTCTGCCGACGAGCTCGTCCAAAGAACATTTGAAATAATCGGAAATGCGGATCAGGTTTTCCACGGAGGGCGTGCTGATGCCGTGCACCCAAGCGTGCATGCGGCACTGCGTCAGCCCGCGCAGCTGGCGCGAAAGGCGGTAGCGCGTGCAGTTGTTTTTTTCTAAAAACGCGGCGAAATGCCCGCCGAAGGGCGGGCAGACGGGGTAGTTCTGCTCGGTGAAATCCTCCGCCCTGCCGAAGAGATAGTCGAGCGGGCACTTGAAATAGTCCGCAAGCTTCACCGCGCTGGTCAAACTCGGCAGGCAGTCCTTTCTCAGATAGCGGCGGATCTGTGAAACGTCTATGCCGACGCGGTCGGCAAGCGCGGATTCCGCAATTTCGCTGTAATTCATCAATTCTTTTAATTTATCTGCAAAATTCGACAAAATATCCATAAAACAGCCACTCCTTTACGTATTATTATGTGTAAAATTGAATTAACTCAATCGCAGAGGGTACTTGTGATAAGTAATTTTTGCAAAAAAGAGTACAAAACACATAAAGGAGTAACGATATGAACGCAGATTATTTATTGATGTTGTTAAAGACGATGGTGAACGATGAAGTGATTGCCGCGACGGAAGTAAAAGACAAAACCTTGTATTTATACTTCGCGGACGGCACGACGCGCTCCGTTACCGTCGCGTAAGCGGTTTTTGCAAACGGCGCAGATCGGTTTACAAACGCTCGCATTTGTGTTACAATAAGGGCATGAAAAAGGTGCTTTTCGTTTGTTTGGGCAATATCTGCCGCTCCCCGATGGCGGAGTTTTACATGAAGCGTTTCGTGGAGGAAAAAGGCGCGTCGGCGCGCTACGAAATCGCCTCCGCCGCCACGAGCGGGGAGGAAGTCGGCAGTCCCGTGCACGCGGGAACGCGCAGAAAATTGGCGGAAATCGGCATATCCGTTTCCGGCAAGACGGCGCGTCGGCTCACCGCCGAGGACGGAGAGCATTACGATTTCATCGTCGTGATGGACGGGAGAAATCTGCGGGACGCACGGCGCATCGTCGGCGAACGCGCGGCGGACAAAGTGGTGCGTCTGCTGGATTTCACCGAGGATAAGCGCGACGTTGCCGATCCGTGGTATACCGGCGATTTCGACGCGACTTTCCGCGATGTTTCCGCGGGCTGCGCGGCGCTTTACGATTTTTTGGAAGGAAAATAAAAATGCCGGCGCAACGCCGCCCGAAAATCCGAAGGATTTTCGCGGGCGGAGAAAACGTCGGCAGAAAGAAAAACGCGCCGCGGCAATTTGCCGCGGCGCGTAAATTTTACGCCTTGTTATTCGGGAGCGCGTTTGCTTAAATGCAGCAGCGTTTCGTTCTTTTTGAAACGGGAAAGCACTCTCATCGTCACCGCGAAGGCGACGATAAGAGAAATGCCGTCGGCGAGCGTCTGCGCCCAGATCAGCCCGTCGAGCCCGACGACGGCGTTTAAAAGATACAGCACGGGAATGAGCACCAGCCCTTGCCGCGAGAGCGCCAGAAGGGACGCCCGCAGCGCCATGCCGATGGTTTGCAGCATCATGTTGCTTAAAATCACGTAACTCATCAGAGAAAAGCTGACGAGCTGCGCCTGCAGCATCCTTCTGCCCAGCTCGATGACCTCGGGATCGTTTTTCTGGAACTGCGAAATGAGCCACGGGGAGAGGAAGTACGCCGCGACGGACAGCGCGAGCAGAAATACGAAGCAGACCTGAACGCAGAAGAAGAACGCGTCGTAAACGCGGCGGTATTTTTTCGCGCCGTAGGAATAGCCGCAGACCGGCTGAAATCCCTGCCCGAACCCGATGAGGGCGGCGGAGGCGAAACCGGTGATCTTGGTCACGATGGACATGGCGGCGATGGCGGCGTCCCCGTAATTCCCCGCCACGGCGTTGAAGCAAACGCCCGCCACGCTGTTGATGCCCTGCCGGCAAAGCGAGGGCGTTCCGCCGCGCACGATGGAAAAAACATAAGTTTTTTTGAAACGGATATTTTTAAAGCGCAGTTTGATGCAGTCGCTCTTTTCCAGCGCGATCGCGAGAAAGAGAAAGCCCGCCGCCTGCGAAACGACGGTGGCGAGCGCCGCGCCCGTTACGCCCATATCGAAAGTAAAGATGAACAAGGGGTCCAACCCGATGTTGAGGATGCCGCCCGCGGCGATGCCGAACATGGAATAATACGCGTTGCCCTGAAAGCGCATCTGGTTGTTCATGACGATGGAGCCCACCATCACCGGCGCGCCGAATAAAATGACGCTCATGTATTCGTCGGCAAAGGGGCGTATGGTTTCCGTGGAGCCGAGCAGGGTGAGCAGGGGATTTTTGAAGATCAATCCGACCGCCATTAAAAAGAGGGAAAAGGCGACGGCATAGAAAAATCCCGTGGACGCCATGTGTCGGGCGCTTTCCTCGTCGCCCTCGCCGAGTTTGCGGGAGAGAAAGTTGCCCGAACCGTGCCCGAAGAAATATCCGAATGCCTGAATGAGCGCCATCACTGGCAAAACGACGCCCACCGCGCCCGTCGCGCTGGTGTTTTGCAGCTGCCCCACGAAAAAGGTGTCCGCCATGTTGTAAAAGGTGGAAATGAGCATGCTCACGATGGATGGCAGGGCGAGCTTTAATATCAAGGGCTTTAACGCGCCGTTGGTCAGCCATTCGGCTTTGGTTTCCTGATTGCGTTCCATAGTATCTATTACAGTATAGCAAAGCGCGGGAAAAAAGGCAACCCGCAAGGCGAGCGAAAAAAACGCGTATTGCAAAAAAATGCTATAATTTCGCAAAAATGTTGCTTACTTTTTTTATGAAAGCGTGGTAAAATAAAGAAAAAGTTGAATCGTAAGGCGAGTTGCGCCCAAAGGCGCAGAGAGCAGGGGAAGGCGGTGAGAATCCGCCGCAACGGTCATTACCGTGTTTTGCCGCAGGGCAGTCAGTCGGGTAACCTGTCGTTTTTACGTAATACGTCAATTCTCGGACAAAGGAGAAACGCGTAAACAATCGCATGGCATGCGGGCGTTTTTTCTTTGCGAAAAAACGCCCGTTTTTTTTATCGTTATCAATCCGCTTTGCGGCGGAAAAAAAAGGAGAAAACCATCATGAAAAAATTGCTTGCCGCGGCTTTTGCCGCACTTTTGGCGCTGAGCGCCTTCGCCTTTACGGCGTGCGCGCCGAAAACCGTCGTCGTGGACGACACCGCCGTGATCATCACGCCCAGCGATAAAATTTTAACCATCACCGAAGAAACCGTGCTCGGCGATTACATGGATAAACTTGTGGAACGGGGCGAAATGACGTATACGGCAAACGACGGCATGGTGACCGCAATCAACGATAAAGCGAACGGTTCGAATACCTATTGGATGCTTTATACCGACGACGCGGCAAATTCCAACGCCGATTGGGGCACGACGGAATATGACGGCAAAACCTTTCAGTCCGCAACGCTCGGCTACGCGCAGCTGCCCATTAAAGCCGGCTGCACCTACATCTGGGTGTATCAGAGCTTTTAATGATTAAAACGTCCAAGGAAATCGCCGTGATCGCGCTGATGGTGGCGCTGCTCATCGCGGGGCAGTTCGTGCTGTCGGGCGTGCAGGGGGTGGAGGTCGTAACCGTTCTCTTTTTCTCCTTCTGCTATGTGTTCGGCGTCAAGCGCGGCATCGCCGTCGCGGCGGCGTACTCCCTTTTGAGGAACATATATTTCGGCTTTTTTCCGCAGGTCATTTTATTATATCTCGCGTATTATCCGCTGTTCGCCGTCGTCGCGGGGCTTACGGGCAGGTGGCTGAAAAAAAGCGGCATGCACGTTGCGCTGAAAATCGTAATCTGCGCCGCCGTCGCCGCGGTGTGCACGGCGCTGTTTACCCTGCTCGACGACGTGATCACGCCCCTTTATTTCGGGTACTCCGCCGCGAGCCGAGAGGCTTATTTTTACGCTTCTTTGCCGGTGATGCTCACGCAGGTGATCTGCGCCGCCGCCACGGTGGCGGTGCTGTTCTTTCCTTTAACGAAAATATTCTCCGTCGTCAAGCTCTGACAAAAAAATGCTATTTTTGAGCAAGCCAACCCCTTATCAAACGCCGAAAAAAGGTGTATAATTATAAAAAACACATAAGGGAGCGTTTTCATTATGGCAAGATTTGACGAAGTTTCCGCGTTGTTGCAGCGCGGCAAGGCGAAGGATTTGGCGGCTTTGGTGCAGGAAGAACTTTCCGCAGGCGTTGCCGCGAAGGACATTTTGACCGAAGGTCTCATTGCCGGCATGAGCATTGTCGGCGAAAAATTTAAAAATAACGAAATTTTCGTGCCGGAGGTGCTGATCGCCGCCCGCGCGATGAACGCCGCGCTCGCGGTGCTGAAACCCGCGCTTGCGGACGCCGGCGTGGAACCCGTCGGCACGGCGCTGATCTGCACCGTAAAGGGCGATCTGCACGATATCGGCAAAAACCTCGTGAAGATGATGATCGAGGGCACGGGCATCAACGTGATCGATCTGGGCGTGGATTGCAGCGCCGATAAAATCGTGGCGGCGGTCAAGGAGCACAACGCGCAGCTCGTGTGCCTTTCCGCGTTGCTTACGACGACGATGCTCTATCAGAAGGAAATCATCGACGCGCTCAAAGCCGCCGGTCTTCGCGATCGGGTGAAGGTGATGGTGGGCGGCGCGCCGGTAACGCAGGCGTTTGCCGACGAGATCGGCGCGGACGCCTATACCGCGGACGCCGCGAGCGCCGCGGAGAAAGCGAGGAGCTTTTTTAATTAAGTATGAAAAGAAATATGTACGGCTGGCTGGACGAACTGCGCGACGGCGCGAAGAAACGTCCCATGCCGATTTTATCCTTTCCCGCCGCGCAGCTGCTCGGGCTTTCCGTGCGCGATCTGGTGTGCGACGCGGACAATCAGGCGCGGGCGATGAAGGCGGTTGCGGATCGCATTCCTTCCGCCGCGTCGGTCAGTTTTATGGATCTTTCCGTCGAAGCGGAGTGCTTCGGCGCGGAAACGGTGTTTACCGAAACGGAAGTGCCCACGGTGTGCGGCGCGCTCGTTGCGAGCGAGGAGGAGGCGGAGTCGCTTTCCGTGCCCGCAGTCGGCGCGGCGCGCAGCGGGCTTTACGTTGCCGCCATCGAAAAGGCGGTGGGGCTCATTACCGACAGACCGGTGCTCGCCGGCATGATCGGCAGCTTTTCCTTGGCGGGCAGGCTGGTGGACGTGACCGAGGCGCTCGTTTACTGCTATACCGAGCCCGACATGCTGAAAACCGTGCTGGAAAAGTCGACGGACTTTTTGGTGGAATACGCCAAGGCGTTTAAGGCGGCGGGCGCGAACGGCGTGGTCATCGCCGAGCCGCTGGCGGGGCTTCTTTCGCCCGATCTCGCGGCGGAGTTCTCCGAACCCTACGTCAAGCGGGTGGTAGACGCCGTGCAGGACGAAAACTTTATCGTCGTCTATCATAACTGCGGCAACACCGCGGTGCGGATTATCGATTCCGTTCTGCGCACGGGCGCGGCGGCGTACCATTTCGGCAACGCCATCGATATGGCGGAGATGCTTCCGCACATTCCCGAAAACACGGTGGCGATGGGCAACATCGATCCCGCGGGGGAATTTGCCAACGGCACGCCGCAGTCGATTTCCGCGGCGACGACGGCGCTTTTGAAAAAGTGCGGGCATTATAAGAATTTCGTCATTTCCTCGGGGTGCGACATTCCGCCCCACGCGAAATGGGAAAATATCGACGCGTTTTTCAACGCCGTCGGAGAATTTTACGGGAAATAACCGCAAGCTGAAAACGGCGCTGGGCAAAAGCGCCGTTTTTTTGTTATACCGCCTTGCAAAACGGCGGAAAATATGGTAAAGTATACTTGAACATGGAACTGATCGTACATTCGGGAAGAAAAACCGACGTGATAACGTTTGAACAGAAAACAAATCTCCTCGCCCTGCTGCAAGCGCGCGGGTATTCGGTGAGCGCGCGTTGCGGCGGCAACGGCACGTGCGGAAAATGCGGCGTAAAACTGCTTTCCGGCGCGCTTTGCGGCGAAGAAAAGGCGGGAGTGTATCTCTCGTGCAAAGCGGAGATCGAAGCCGACGCGGAAATCGAAATTTACGAAACGGCGGGCGGCGGGCTGACCGACGGGGCGGCAAACGCCGCCGTCACCGACGGGGAGGAAGGCTTCGGCGTGGCGCTCGATTTGGGCACGACGACGCTCGCCTTCGCCCTCGTGCGACTGAAAACCGGCGAAATTCTGGGTAAAAAATCCTGCCTGAACCCGCAGGGGACGTACGGCGCGGACGTCATCAGCCGCATCAAGGCGGCGGACGAGGGGAACGGGGCGGCGCTTGCCGCCTGCGTAAAGGAAAAGGTGAACGAAACGCTGTCGGAATTTTGCGCGGAGCACCGCCTTGGCGGCATAAAGCGGCTGTGCGTCGCCGCCAACACCACCATGCTGCACCTGTTTGTCGGCGCGGACGCGTCGGGCATCGGCAAGGCGCCCTTCACGCCGTCGTTTTTGCAGACGCAGTATATGCGCGGCGGCGACGAGGGCATCGATAGCGAAGAAGTGGTTTTACTGCCGTCGGCGCATAGTTTCGTCGGCAGCGACGCGATATGCGGCGCGTATTATACCCGCGCGGCGGAGCGCGGCGCGTGCGCGCTGCTCGATATCGGCACCAACGGCGAAATCGTGCTATTTTCCGGCGGCGAAATCGTGTGCACCTCCACGGCGGCGGGACCGGCGTTAGAGGGGGCGAACATCGAATGCGGCACGGGCGGCGTTGCCGGCGCCATCGATTCGGTAAAGCGGGAAAACGGCGCGATTGTCTGTACCACCGTCGGGGGCGGGGCGCCGTCGGGCATTTGCGGTTCGGGGCTGGTGGACGCCGTGGCGGTCATGCTCGACGAGGGCGTTATCGACGAAACGGGCGCCTTCGAAACGGGCGAAAAATTCGACGTTGCGGGGGGCGTGTACGTTTCGCAGAAGGACGTAAGGGAATTTCAGCTGGCGAAAAGCGCCATCGCGGCGGGGCTTTCCGCCCTGCTCGCCCGCGCGGGTACGGAAAGGCTCGACACCCTGCTCATCGCGGGCGGGCTCGGCTTTTATCTCGACGAAAAAAGCGCGCGGCGCACGGGGCTTTTGGAGGACGTCGCCGACAAAACGGAAATCGTCGGCAACGCCAGCCTCGGCGGCGCGGCGCAGTGTCTGTGTTCCGCCGCCGCGCTGAAAGCGTGCGAGGCGCTGGCGCAAAGGGCGAGCTATATCGACCTTTCCGCCGACGCGGTTTTTATGGAAAAATACATGGAAAAAATGTACTTTTGAGGGGATAGGGATTGCAAGATCATTTCGAGGGCGCGCGGCTGAAGGATATTCTCAATTTCGCGGAGCTGGAAAAACTGTTTAAAAGCTACTCGCTGACCAGCGGGTTGGACGTAGCCCTCTACGACGTGGACGGGCGCGAACAGTTATGCGTGCGAAAGGACGCCTGCGTGTGCAATTTTATCAAGGACAGCGCGGTTTGCAGCGGAAAAATCGTTTACAGCGGCAAAAAGGCGGAGGAGCTTGCCGCGCCCTATATCTACGAAACGGCGTGCGGGCTGGTGATGTGCATCACCGCCGTGACGTTCGGGGAGGAAACGGTGGGCTTTATCACCACCGGCCCCGTGATTTTGTGGGAGCGCGACGATTTTTTCGAAGGGGAGTTTTGTAAAAACTGCCTGTCGCTCGGCGTGGATCTGAAAAAGAGCGGGTTCGATTTTTCCTCCATCCGCCAGATCGACTGCGAAACGATGACCTCTTCCGCGAAGATGCTTGCCGTGATGGTGGGCTACATGGTGGACGAGGAGCAGCGCTACGTGAAAAAGCGGCTGGAAATCGCCAAATTGCTGCGGCAGGGCGGCGAAAAGGCGCGCGAGCCGCGCGGACAGATCGGCAAATACCCCATCGAAACGGAAAAAACGCTCATCGCCTGCGTGCAGTTGGGCGAAGGCAACGAGGCGCGCTCCATTCTGAACGATTTTTTGGGCGAAATCTTTCTCTACGCCGGCGGCGATCTGGAGATCATCAAGGCGAAACTGTACGAATTTACCGCCTTTTTATCGCGCACCGCGGTGGAGGCGGGAGCCAAGCTGGAAAGTTTGACGAACATCGTCAAAAAGACGGCGTCGCTCATGCTGGAGAACGTCGATTACAACGATTTATGCTTAAAAACCGTGGAAATTCTGGACGATTACATCGACGTGGTGTACGCCTGCCGCGGCAAGCGTAGCGCGAGCAAGCACATGGCGGCGGCGATGCGCTACATCCACGAAAATTACGAAAAGGAAATCACCCTCGACGCGTTGGCGAAAAACGTGTACGTCAGCGCGTATTATCTCAGCCATCTGTTCCGCGAGGAAACGGGCACGACGTTCAGCGATTATCTCTCCAAGGTGCGCATCGAAAAGAGCAAAACGTTTTTGAAAGAGGGCATGTCGGTGGAGGACGCCGCGTATAAATCGGGATTTAACGACGGCAACTATTTTATCCGAATCTTCAAAAAATACGTGGGCATCACGCCCGCCAAATACAAAAAAACTTCCGTTGAATAACGAACGGGGCAAAGCCGCGGCGCATACGTATGCGCCGCGGCTTTTCGTTTCGGAGTTTTCGTCAATTCCCGCCGTCGGCGTTTCAAACAGGCGTTTGCACGGGGAAATTCTACCCGAAATTTTGTTCGGGTTCCGCCTTTTGCGAAAACCGTCGAAAATCCCCGAAAAAGGGCGAAAAAACCTTTGAGCAGGCATAAAAAGGATAGGTTGTTCATAGCTTGTTAGGGGCGAGTTATCCACATGTCTTTTCGTTATCCGTGCAAAATTGTGGATAAACCGCCCTGTTTTAAAAAGTTATCCACAATTTCGGGAGGTCAATCGTGTTCGTAGTCAAAGGTAAAAATCTCATCATCGCGGGGGTGCTCATTTTAGCGTGTATCGCGGCGGCGGTGTGCATCGGGGCGATGAACCGCCCCGACGAAAGCGTTGCGGCGGCGGAAATCAAAGTGGTGATCGACGCGGGGCACGGCGGCATAGACGGCGGCGTGGTCGGCGTGAAAACGGGAAAAAAGGAAAGCGAGCTCAACCTCGCCGTATCCAAAAAGCTTGCCAAACACTTTCAGAACGCCGGTATCGACGCGGTGTTCACCCGCAAGAACGACGCGGGCTTATACGGCGCCGCCACGGGCAATTTAAAGCGCAGGGATATGGAGGCGCGGCGGGACATCATCTTAAAGGAAAAGCCTACGCTGGTGATTTCCGTGCACATGAATAAATATCCCGTTTCCTCCCGCCGCGGCGCGCAGGTGTTTTTTAACGAAACCGACGGGCAGGGGAAACAGCTTGCCGACTGCGTGCAGAAGAGTTTTAACGCGATGGAGGAAGCGACGCGCGAATACGCCGCCTTAAAGGGGGATTATTATATCCTCAATTCCCACCCCTATCCCGCGTGCATCGCGGAGTGCGGCTTTCTTTCCAATCCCGAGGACGAGGCTTTGCTTTTGACGGAGGAATATCAGGAAAAAATCGCCTACGCCATCTTTAAGGGGGCGATCGACTACCTCAGCGAAACCACCTCTTACGCGAAATTTCCCAACCGCGTGGAATATGTTTGAAAAAAGCGTCATAAACCCCTTGCAAAATAAAATATAAGCGTTAAAATAGCGGTAAAAAAGAACGTCGCGCCGCGTTTGCGGCGGGGAGGGGAAATGACGGCGGGGGAAATTTTATCGCTCGTCGGGCTGGCGATTTCCGCGGCGGCGTTCGTTACGGGCTCCATCGTATTTTTCAAAAATATGGGGAAGGACGCGGCGGACAGAGGCGGCAGAAACGCCAAGCTCGAAAGCAAGCTGGATTTTATCAAAATACAAACGGAGCTGATCAACGCGAAAAGCAACGCCATTGCGGAAAAGCTGGACGATCAGAACGGGCGGCTCATCGTGGCGGAGCAGAAGATCGCCGCGGCAAATCTGCCCGCGCTCACCGAAAAGGTGGCGCGCATGGACGAAAGTTTATCGAATACGCGAAAACAGCTCGACGAAATTTTACGCAGGGAGGAAATGTAGATGCAGGAAGAACTTTTAAAATTGCTTTTCGTCGTGCTGGGCACGGCGGTAACGTGCGCCGTTACGGCGGCGGGCAATTGTCTGGTGCGGTTTATCAGGGAGAAAATCGCCTCCCAAAAGGCGAAGGACGCGCTGGAAACGGCGGCGCGGGCGGTGCAGAGCGGCGTTGCCGCCACCGCGCAGACCTATGTGGACGCGCTGAAAAAGGCGGGGAAATTCGACGCGGAGGCGCAAAAAAACGCCTTTGAAAGCGCCAAGGAGCGCGCGCTTTCCATGCTGAGCGAGGGCGTGAAGAAAACGCTTTGCGCGCTTTACGGCGACGTAAACGCCTATCTGGAGGCGGAAATCGAAACCGCCGTGCGGCAGGACAAGGCGGCATAGGGGGAAATTTTCGGCTGCATAGGGAAAAGAAAGGGCCGCGGGGCGCAAATTTTTGCGCCCCGCGGCTTTTTAATTGTGTTTTTGGCGAAAATGTCGTATAATGTTTCCGTACAGATTAAAAAGACAAGGTGTAACGTGTTCAATTTAGGGGATAAACTTTCCAAAGAGCGCGCGTCGAACATGAACGGCGTTGTGCTGGCTTTTATCGGCGACGCCGTGTATTCGCTTTACGTGCGGGAAAAGCTCGCGTTTTTTTCCGACGCAAAGGCGGGCGAGCTTAACCGCCTAGCCACCGAGCGGGTGCGGGCGGGCGCGCAGGCAAATTTTGCGGAAAAGCTCCTTTCGGTGTTTACCGAGGAAGAGCTCGCCGTGTATAAGCGCGCGCGCAACAGCAAAAAGGGAACGAAAGCCAAAAGCAGTACGGTGGCGGAATACAACATGTCCACCGGTTTGGAGGCGGTATTCGGCTATTTGTACGTTACGGGAGAGCTGGAGCGGCTCAACGAATTGCTCAATTACGAGGATACATTATGAAAACGGAAGGAAGAAACGCCGTCAACGAACTGTTGAAAACCGACGTTAAAATCGAAAAACTGCTGGTGGAAAACTCTCTGCGCGACGCGGAGAGCCGCGCCATCGTGGCAAAGGCAAAGGAAAAGGGCGTGCGTATTCAGTTCGCCGACAAGGCGGGGCTGGACAGGGAATGCCAGAACAGAAAACATCAGGGCTTTATCGCCTATACGCCCGATTACCGCTATGCCGACGAGGACGAGCTTTTGTCGGACGCGGAGCAAAAGGACGGCTTTTACGTGGTGCTCGACGGCATCACCGATCCGCATAATCTCGGCAGCATCATCCGCGTGTGCGAGTGCGCGGGGGTGGACGGTCTGCTGTTTGCCGACCGCCGCAGCGCGGGCGTTACCGAAACGGTGATGCGCGTTTCCGAAGGGGCGGCAAACCATCTGAAGATCGCGCGCACCGGCAACGTGAACGATTTGTTGGATGATTTCAAAAATCGCGGATATTGGGTGACGGGCGCGGAGCTCGGCGGCGAAAACATTTACGGCGTGGATTTTTCGGGAAAGTGCGTGCTCGTCGTCGGCGGCGAGGATACGGGCATCCGCCGTCTTACGCAGGAAAAGTGCGACCGTCTGGCGGAAATTCCCATGTACGGCAAGGTCAATTCCCTCAACGCGTCGGTGGCGTGCGGCGTAGCCGTGTTCGAGGCGATGCGCCGCCGCAGGGGGTTTTAAATGGACGCGGCGATTGTTGCCGACGAGGAGCTTTGCGCGCGGGCGCAGGGCGGCGATCTCGGCGCGCTCAACGCGCTTTTCGACCGTTACCGCACCATGGTCAAAAGCATCGTGCACTCCTATTTTCTCAGCGGGGGCGACAGGGAAGATCTGTTGCAGGAGGGCATGATCGGGCTGTTTAAGGCGGTCAACGGCTATAACGGCAAGGCGGGGTTCAAAACGTTTGCCGCGCTCTGCGTAAAGCGCAATGTGCTTTCCGCCATTCGTCTGAGCGGCAGGGACAAGCATAAGCCGCTCAATAATTACGTATCTTTAAGCGGCGCGGGAGAGGATGGCGCGGGTTACGAATTGCTGGTCGGCAGGGAAGTGCTCGATCCCGAAACGGAATACATCAACAACGAATCGCTCGCGGAGCTTACCGAAGGCATACACTTTACGCTGAGCAAGTTCGAGCGCAAGGTGCTCGCGCTGTATCTCGACGGGTATAGTTACGAAAATATCGGGGAAAAATTGGGCAAGAGCGCAAAATCCGCCGATAACGCTTTGCAGAGGATCCGCAAGAAGATAGAACGCATAGTCAACAAAGAAGGTGCATAAATATGGCATATACGGCGATTTACAGAAAGTACCGCCCCAAAACGTTCGATAAGCTCATCGGGCAGGAACACATCGTAAAAACCCTCGTTAACCAGATCGAAAGCGGCAAGATCGGGCACGCGTACCTGTTCTGCGGCACGCGGGGCACGGGGAAGACCTCTACGGCGCGCATGTTCGCGCGGGCGATCAACTGTCTTCATCCGAAAAACGGTTCGCCCTGCGGGGAATGCGAGGTGTGCCGCGCGCTGGACGCGAATTCCCTCGACGTGGTGGAGATCGACGCGGCGTCCAACAACGGCGTAAACGAAATCCGCGATCTGCGGGAAAAAATCGCTTACCCGCCGGTGAGCTGCCGTTATAAGGTATATATCATCGACGAAGTGCACATGCTCACGGCGGCGGCGTTCAACGCGCTTTTGAAAACGCTGGAAGAACCGCCCGAACACGCGGTGTTTATCTTGGCGACCACCGAGTCGCACAAGCTGCCCGCAACCATTCTTTCGCGGTGCATGCGTTTCGATTTCAAGCTGGTTTCCGCGGAACGGCTGGCAAAACTCATCGGCGAAATTTTCGACGATCTCGGCAGAAAATACACCCCCGAGGCGGCAATGCTCATCGCAAAATCCGGCGAGGGCAGCATCCGCGACGCCCTTTCCATCGCCGACGTGTGCGATTCCTACGCGGAAGGCACGCTCACCTACGACGACGTGCTCGCGGTGCTCGGCGCTTCGGACGGCGCGAAGATAAGCGCGCTGGCGCAGGCGGTGCTCGCCGGCGACGGCGGAGAGGTGTTTTCGCGGGTGCACGAGCTGGCGTCCACGGGCAAAAGCATGGGCGTGCTCACGAAGGACGTCGTTTCCTACCTGCGTGACCTGTTGGTGGTCAAGACCATGAAAAACGCCAACGAGGTGCTGTGTCTGCCGAAGGAGCGGTTCGAGGAATACGCGCGCGCGGCGGAAAAGGCGAACGCGCCGCGCATACTGCGGGCGATGGAAATCTTTTCTTCCGCGGAGGCGGAATTGAAATATGCCGCGCACCCGCGGGTGCTCTTTGAAACGGCGGCAATCAAGGCGGCGAAACCGGAGGCCGATTACAATATCGACGCGCTGCTTTCCCGCATCAAGGCGCTGGAGGAAAAAATCGCCTCGGGCGCGGTTGTCGCGGCGCAAAACGCCGCGCCCCGTGAAAGGGAAGTTGGCGCGGAAACGAGCGGCGGTGCGGAAACGGAGCGCGTTACGGATCGAGATCATGTAAAAAGCGCCGAAGGGAGCGCTCCCGCGGCGCCGTCGGGCGAAAGCGTTGCGGGCAAATCGGCGGACGAGGTGCTCGGCGTACTCACGCGCGGCTTGAGAAAGAGCGGCGAGCTGATGCTCTGGGCGGTTTTGCAGAGTTTGAGCGGGGAGATGAAGGGCAATACCCTCATCATTACCTCGAAAGACGAAAACAATTTAAACGTCGTGAGAAAGGAGGAGAATTTCGCGGCGCTCGAACGGCAGTTGAAGGAACATTTTCCCGACGCGTCGCTGAAGATCAAGGCGGAAACGAGCGCGAAAAACGCGGAGCAGTTCGATAACGACGTGGACGAAATCAAGAAAATTTTCGGCGAGGACATCGTCATCGTCGAGTAAAAAAGAAAGGAGAATAAAACAATGGCAGGATTTAAAGGCGGATACGGCGGCGGTTTCGGCGGCGGAAACATGCAGAATTTGATGAAACAGGCGCAGAAAATGCAGCAGGAAATGGCGAAAGCGCAGGAAGAGCTTCTGGAAGCGGAAGTGGTCGGCAGCGCGGCGGGCGGACTTGTGGAAGTGCGCGTGAACGGCAAAAACGAGTTTTTGGGCATCGCCATCAAACCCGAGGCGGTCGATCCCGACGACGTGGAGATGCTCGAAGATCTCATTTCGGCGGCGATGAACGACGCGAAGGAAAAGGCAGACGAGCTTTCCAAGGAAAAGATGGGCGCGTTCGGAGCGATGGGCGGCATGCTGTAAGAGGAAAACGGATAAACGGAACGGCGCGGAATTTCGCGCCGTTAAACGGATATTGAAAGAGAGATGAAAGTATTTATCGAGCCGATCGGTCGGCTCATCAACGAATTTACCAAACTCCCCGGCGTCGGCGCGAAAACGGCGCAGAGATACGCCTATAAGGTCGTGAACATGACCGACGAGGAGGCGAAAAATTTTGCCGAAAGCATTCTCGACGCCAAGCGCAAGGTGCATTACTGCAAAATCTGCGGCAATTTTGCCGAAGGGGAAATCTGCGACGTGTGCAAACACCGTTCGGCGGAAACCATCTGCGTGGTAAAGGAGCCGAAAGACTGCATCGCCATCGAAAAACTTTCGGAATTCGACGGGGTGTATCACGTGCTGCACGGCACGATTTCGCCGTTGAGCGGGGTGGGCCCCTCCGACATCCGCATCCGCGAGTTGCTCGAACGCATCAAAGCGGGCGGGGTGAAGGAAATTATCCTAGCCACCAATCCCGACGTGGAGGGGGAAGCCACGGCGATGTATATTTCGGGATTGATCAAGCCCCTCGGCATCAAAGTCACCCGCCTTGCGAGCGGCATTTCCATCGGTACCGATCTGGAATACGCCGACGAAGTCACCCTCGCCCGCGCCTTTGTGGACAGAAAGCAGATGTAATACATTATATATAGAATATAGAAAAAAGGACGGTTATCCGTCCTTTTTTCGTTCAGCGGTAAACCTGCGCGATGGCTTGCGCCGCGGCGGCGATGCGCTTTTTCAGCGGTTCGGGGGAGAGCACTTTCAATCCCGTGCCGAAGGCGAGAATTTTGGAAATCAGCCCGCCGTCGTCCGGCAGGCGCACTTCGGCGGAAAAATTTTCCCCGAGCGGGCGGATGTGCTCGATGCCCACCCATTCCTCGAAGTCGGAAAGCGCGCTTTTTTGAATTTCAAATTTCACGGTTGCGCTGTTTTCAGCGCCGAACCAGCGGGAAAAGGGCTTGTCCTCGGGAAGCGTCCTCCGCTCGAAGGTTTCGCCCGTTTCGTTCATCTGCTCGATTCTGCCCAGCTTAAAAAGCCGGAAATCCTCGCGCAGGCGGCAGTAGCCGTAAATATACCAAAGCCCTTGCTTGAACAAAAGGGCGTGCGGCTCGACGCTGCGCTCGCTGAACTCGCCCGTTCTGTCGTGATACTTCAAAGCGAGCACGGCGCGCGATTCGATGCTCTTTTCCGCCGCGGAAAGCTTTTGCTTATAGCTTCCCGTATCGCCCCAGTGCCCCGCGTCGATGATGAGGTTTCCGCTCGAAAGCGTCAAATTCGGCGCATTTTTGCTGTTGGATTTCAGCTTTTGTATGCCCGATTGCAGTTTTGCGCTGCTCAGCTGGCTGTTCACGGCGTTGAGCGCCTCCAACACGGCGTCGTATTCTTCCGCCGTTAAAAAGCCCGCGGGCAGCTTATACGTGCCCAGCAGTTTGAAGCCGCCGTTGGGTCCGCGTTCGGAATAAACGGGCACGTTCGCCAGCGAGAGCGCGTCCATATATCGGTAGACGCTTCGTTCGGAAACGCCGTATTTTTCGGCGACCTGCGGCGCGGTGACGATCTCCTCCGCCAATAAATCGAATAAAACGGAAATCAACGTTTCGCTTTTCATATTTTTTTCCTTTGCATCATAGAATAGTAAAGAACTTTGAAAAAATTATAACATACCTGACAGAAACTGTCAAGTTTAAAGCGTTATAATACCCTTGCAAGGAGAGAGAAGACATGTTTGCGAAATTATTCGATATTATTTTTGACAAGGTAAAAACGCACGGACACGAACGCCGCGCGGAGTGCCTCGATTACTGCGAGCGCCCGTGGCTGAAAATCCGACAAAAGCCCGACGAAGGACAAGCTCCCGCCGTAAAAAAAGAGGATATAAAAGTCGAGCTCTTGCGCCCTGCGCGCTTCTGCCGTGAGGCGCAGGCGGCGCCGTTTGAAAGGCTGCCGCAGTCCGAAATCCATTTGACCGCCGAAAAAACGGCGGCGCTGGAAGAATTCCGCCGCTTTTTTGCGGGGGTGAAGGGGCTGAACGTGGAAGAGCGCTCGCGTTATTAAAACGAAATACATGCAAAACAAAGCCGTCCGCCCGATATTTCGGGCGGACGGCTTGCGTTCAGGAATTCGGCTGTCCGGCGTACGCGCCGAGCACTTCCGCCACCCGCGCCGCGCCGTCGGCATATTCGGGCGCGGAAAGCCGGCGTTTGAAATTGTATCGGTCGGCGTAGGCGGAGGAGATCGCCGTTTCCAGCGATTTCGCCGTCAGGTTGTTTTCGTAAAGCAGGCAGATCGCCCCCTTTGCGGCGAAATATTCGGCATTTTGCACCTGATCCCCGCGCGACGTGCCCGCGGGCAAGGGGATGACCACCGAGGGGATTTTCAGCGCGAGGAGTTCGAATAGCGCGCTCGCGCCCGCACGGGTGACGGCGACGTCCGCCGCGGCGTAGGCATAGCGCATTTCGCTTTCAAACGCGACGCCCTTATATCCTTCGCTCACGCTGATCGGCTTGTTTTTTCCGCCGTAAAGGTGCAGAATATCGAATTTCGGCAGCAAATCGTCCAGCGCGGCGGAAAGAGCGGCGTTGATGGCGCGACTGCCCTGCGAGCCGCCGAGCACGAGCAGCACCGGCTTTTTTCCGCTGAAACCGTACCGCGCGAGCGCCTCGGATTTTTCCGCGGCGAAAAGCTCGTCGCCCAGCGGCAGGCCGGTGTATTCGCCGTTGGGAAAGCGTTTCGCCGTTTCGGAAAACGCCGTGAGCACCTTATCGGCTTTCGGCGCGATGAGCTTGTTGGCAAGCCCCGCGGAAAAGTCGCTTTCGTGCGTGACGACGGGGATTTTCAGCGATTTCGCCGCAAACACGACGGGCACCGCCACGTAGCCGCCCTTGGAAAACACCACGTCGGGGCGCAGCTTTTTCAACAGCTTTTTGGCTTGTTTGTAGCCGCGCATCACCTCCGCGGGAATGGCGAAATTTTTCAGCGTGAATTTGCGTTGCAGTTTCGCCGTGCTCACCGCGTAGTAGGGAATGTTTTTCCCTTTCACGATGTTTTCTTCCATGCCGCCGACGGAGCCGATATAATAAATCTGCCCGAAATTTTCCTTTAACCGAGGGATCAGGGCGAGCGCGGGCATCACGTGCCCCGCCGTGCCGCCTCCCGTAAAAACGATAGTGTTCATACTATTATCTATATGCAGTTTTTTAAAAAAACGGCATATTGTTTTTATCGCGGCGAAAAAAAAGGATTACCGTCGTTTCGGTAATCCTTTTTGGGGTAAGCGTTCAACGCTTATTCTTTTTTGTCTTCCTCGGAAGAAGGAGCGGGCTGCGCTTCGTCGAGCGACTCTTCCACCGCCTCGTTTTCTTCGATGATGCTTTCGTCGATTTCTTCAACGGTGTCGTCGCTGAAATCTTCCAAAACGTCGCCGTAGGTGTATTCCTCTTCCGCGGGCTGTTCGTTTACTTCCTCCGCGTCGTCCGCCGTTTCGGTTTCCTTGGCTGCCTTTTCGCGCGCGGCTTTTTCGTTTTTCGCCTTCACGTCCGCGTTGGTCTTGTTGCGGCTGGTGATCTTATACTGCGTTTTCGCGGTGTTCTTTTTGGAATTCTTTCTTCTGCGCACGCTCTTCACGACGAGCATCACGATAGCCGCGAGCAGCGCCACGCCGAGGAGAATGGAGGAGAAGGAGAGCCAGAACGTGGACGCGTCCACTTCCTGACAGCCGGAGCCGCCGTCGGTATCCTCTTCCTCGTCGGAAGGAATGGTGCTTTCGGTGGGGTTGACGGTGTTGTAGACCGCGTATACGAAGGTGCCCTTGTTTTCGCCGCCGTATTTCGCAAAGTCGCTCGCCCAGATGACGCTCGGCTGATAGGAGAACTTGTCGTCCTCGTCGGTCACCGTTTCGTTGTATTCGATTTCCTTGTCGGTGAGCTTGCGGGTGTATTCCACCATATCGCTTTCCGAAATCAAGCCGGATGATTCCGCCGTCGTCAGATCGCCCGCGGAAGAGCCCGTGCTCGCGTCGTCGAAGAACACGAAGCCCGCGGAGGGGGCGGAAGAGGCTGCCTCTTCGTTTTGCACGCGCGCGCCGTTCCACAGTTCGATTCTGTAGTTCATCGCGTCTTTGCCGGCGGTGAAGTAGAAGTTGACCGTCGCCCAGCCGTCCGATTCCATCATGTCCTCGGTGACTTTCACAAAGAGTTTTTCGTCGTATTCTTTGCCGTCATCGCCGGTGAAGCTGATGCGCAGGGGATCGAGGAATTCGTCGCCGTGCTGCGTGTTGACGAGGTAGATATACGCCGTCGCGCCGCTTGTGACGCGCACTCTCACGCTGAAGGACGCGGAGGCGTTCGCCGCAACGGTTGCAGGCTGGGATACGAAACCGTAAGCGCCCGCCGTCTTGTTGTAAATCATCAAAGGCTGAATATCGTCGTCGGCGGCGTCGTGACCGAGCGCGGCGGAAGCGCCTTGGATGGCGGAGCCGTTTTCCTCGTATTTATCGAGGTATTTGGTGTTGATCAAGCCCGCCGTTTCGCTTGCGTCGGCGGCGGTGATGTCGCTTTCGTAGAAATACGTTCCCTCATAATCGGAAACGAGCGCGGGGGAATGGGTGATCGTGCCCTTGTCGCTGTACGCGGTGGTGAAGGGGTAGGTTTCCTCTTCCGTTTCGTCGGTGTAGTCCTCTTCGTAACCGGCGTAAGCCGCGAAGGCGAACACGTTGCCGCTGCCCGCCGCGTTATTTAAAAGATTGTAATAGGCGTAGAATTTATCTTCGTCGTCGTAGGTGTCTGCATCGGTGGAGCCGCCCTTTACGGAGAGCGCGGACACGGTGTAGCTGCCGGTGGTGTACATCGCGGCGTCCGTCGTGGTGGAAACGTTTTTCGGCCCGAACACGAATTCCAGCTCGAACGTGCGCGGCTGCGCGGCGTCGGGATTTTCGCTGTCAGCGGCGAAATTGTTCTTCACGATGACGGTATACGTGCCGTCCTCTTCGATGATCAGGTTGTCCAAGGAAACCTGTTCGTTGTCGTCCGCGCCGAGTTTGTCGATGACGTTGACCGTCAAGCCGCTCTGCTGGAACTTATCGAGATCCATCGAAAGGCGGAAATTGACCGCCACGTAGCTTTCGGGGTTTACGACGAACTGATTGCTCGTCAGTTTTACGGTGGTGCTGCTCTTCGTCTGCGTCACCTTGAATCCGTCGGCGTTTTTTTCACTCTTCTGCGTAGCTCCGTCGGGAATCATGCTCGCGCCTTCGCCCTTGTTGGTAGGCGTTTTAATGTCGGTACCTTCCGATACGGAGAAATCCGTCGCCGCGGCGAAGTAATATTCGATATTCATATCGTAGAGCGCGGTGTTGCCGTTCACGAGCGTCGCCTCCGCTCTCTTTTTGGAGGAGGCGTTTTTCAGCTCGGGCTGATTGGCGGCGGCAAAGTCGATGCCGTCGGGCAGATCTTCCGCGTCGATTTCCTCGTATACCACGTCGTCGAAATAAGCGGTGCCGATGACGAAGTTTTCGCTGTCGGCGCTGTTATCGGGGTTGGCGTAGCCGAGCCCGAGCGCCACCTTTACGGTGCTGCTCAAAAAGTCGTTGGCTTTTACGTAGAACGTATATTCTTTCCATGCGCCGTCCGTAACGATGGAGGATATCGCATAAGCGTCCTGCGTGACGGAGGCGACGGTGTTTTCGAGGCGGATGTTCGCGCCGAACTTGTCCACGTTGTTCATCGCGTCGAGATCGCCGGTATTCACGCGGACGGTGATTTTGCCGTAGGTATCGGGTTTAAGCGTGATGGTCGTGGAGGACGTAAACTTCTGCGCCGTGCCCTGCGGGTTGGTTTCGCTGAACTTGCGGTAGTTGTTGATCATCAAAACCTTCGTTCCGTTGGCGTTGTCCTTCGGCGTTTTGGGGTTTTTGAAGTTCTTTTCGATTTCCGCTTTGAGCAGTTCTTCCGCCTTGTCGTCGACGTCGCTTTGTTCCGCGCCTTCGCCGAGTTCGTTTTCGGCTTGCTCTTTCAGCGCGTCCTCATCGATGCCGTATTTCGCTTTCGCCCAGCCGAGGAAGGAATCCTTTTCCATCAGCGTGTCGAGCAGTACGGAAAACTCCGCCGTGTCGACGATGCCGGAATTCACGTCGGAAGCGGGCGCCCCGTCGCGGGAAACCGACCAGCCGGTGGGGGAAGTGTAGGGGTAATCCTCCGCTTCCGTCTCCAGCGTGCCGAATTCGAAGTTGCCGTTGGAAATTTTCTGCTCATCCGTTTCGGTCTGGGAATAATGCGTGTCATCCTCTTCCTCATCCGGAGTGGAGCACGCCGCGAGCACGAGGGAAACGGACATTACCAAAATCAAAAGCAAAATGAAGAAAGATTTGAGTTTGTTGGATTTTGCACCTGTCATACGTTACACCTTTTCTTTAATTAGATTTTTAGACATTGTACGTATAGTATATATCATTTAAAATGAAAAAGCAATTCAATTGAACGGTAAATTTTTTAATTTTGCAATTTTTCAAGATAAAAACAAATAAAACGGCGCATACTACCCATTATGAAAAACACTCTTTTGCGCCGTATCGAACAAAACGAACGGGCGATATCGGAAAAATTCGTGCTCGTTTGCGCGGGCATCGTAACGGGGCTGGCGAACGGTTTGTTCGGCGGCGGCGGGGGAATGCTCGTCGTTCCCATGCTCACTTTTTTGGCGGGAATGCAGGTGAAGAACGCGCATGCCACCGCGATTTTGGTGATTTTGCCCGTTTCCGCGCTCAGCGGAATCATCTACGCCGCCTTCGGAAATTTTTCCTTTTCGACGGGGATTCCCGTAACCGCGGGGGTGCTCGCCGGCGGCGTTTTGGGGGCGCTGCTTTTAAAAAAGCTATCCGTAAAGTGGGTGAGCGTCATCTTCGCCCTCGTCATGCTGGCGGCGGGCGCGAAAATGCTGTTTTTCTGATTTTCGGCGGCAAAGATAAAATTTCCGCCCATAAGAGGGCGGCGCAATCGCTTTATGAAAGCATACATCGGGAGGAAAACGTTTATGGAATTTTTATATTACGGGCTGGCGGGCGTTGCCGGCGGCGTTCTCGGCGGCATGGGAATGGGCGGCGGAACGGTGCTCATTCCGCTGCTCAGCATCTTTTTGGGGGTGGCGCAGCATCAGGCGCAGGCGCTCAATTTAATCTCCTTTCTGCCCATGGCGGTCATCGCCCTGATCATCCATTTCAAAAACGGATTGGTGGAGTGGAAAAAGGCGATTTTTATCATCGTTCCCGCGCTGTTTTTCGCCGTATTGGGGTGTTTTGCCGCCAAAAACGCCGACGGCGACACGCTGCGGCGGATCTTCGGCGGATTTTTAATCGCGCTCTCGGCGTTCCAGTTTATTTCGGCGCTCAAAACGGAATAATTTTTGTGCAATTTGCCTATAAAGAAAAATGTAATTTTCCGCCATTTTTGCCTGAAATATGCCCGAAAAAGCGGAAAAAATGAAAAATTTCCGCATTTTTTTTGATTTATTTTAATTCCCGAAGAACTTAAAAAAAATTGCGGAAAATTTTGCACAAACTTTAAAAAAGCCTATGTACAATTGCGCTTTTTTATGTTATACTATACCCGATTAAAATTGTTTTGTCTTTTTGCGTGCCCTCCGCAGCTGCGGAGCGGAAAGGCGCAGGGGTAAGAAATAAACAACGCAGGTGAGTGATATGGAAAAAATTGCAATTATCGATTTAGGTTCAAACACGGCAAGATTGCTGATCATGGAGGTTTCCGCGACGGGGCATTTCCACGTCGTGGACCAGTTAAAGGAAGCGCCGCGCCTCGGCGAAGGCATGGACAGAGACGGGTTTTTAAAGCCCCAGCGCATTCAGGAAACCATTAAAACGTTGAAGATGTTCCGCAAACTTTGCGACTCTTACGGCATAGAAAAAATCGTTGCGGTGGCAACCGCCGCCGTTCGCCACGCGAAAAACCAGCGCAGCTTTCTCGACGAAGTGGCGTCGGTGTGCGGCATCAAGTTCAAGGTGCTGAGCGCCGAGGAAGAGGCGATGTACGTGTATAAGGGCGTCATCAATACCATGGATATTCCCAAAGGGCTTATTCTGGAAATCGGCGGCGGCAGCACGAAAATCGTTTATTATAACAGAAGAAACCTTTTGGCGCACGAAACGCTGCCCTTCGGCTCCATCACGCTGACGGAGCTTTTCGCGTCGGACAATCTGCCCCCCGCGGAGCAGGCGGCGAAGATCGAGGAGTTTTTCACCGAGCAGCTCAAGCGCATTTCCTGGCTGCAGACCGTCGATCCCGAAACGCAGTTCATCGGCGTGGGCGGTTCGTTCAGAAACCTCTGCCGCATGGCGAAGATCATGCGCAAGTATCCGCTGAAAAACATTCATAACTATGTGCTCAAGGACGTGGAGTTTTCCCACACGTACAATATGCTCAAATCCCTCGAACTCGACAGAAAAAAGAAAATAAAGGGGCTTTCGAGCGGCCGCGCGGACATTCTGCCCAGCGCGCTGGCGGCGGTTTCCGCCTTCAAAAAGTACATGAATCTCGGCGATATCGTCATCAGCGGCAGCGGCTTGAGAACGGGACTGATATTCAACTACGCCGTTCCCACCACGCTGGATAAGCCGATTTCCGACATTCTCGGCTATTCCCTCGGCGGGCTGATCGAATACTATCACTGCAACAAACAGCACACCGAACAGGTGGTGGATTTATCCATTCAGCTTTTCAAACAGCTGCGCGTTCTGCATAAGTTCCCGCGCCAGCATCTCAAAATCCTGAAGGTAGCGGCGTCGCTGCACGACGCGGGCAGACAGGTGGATTTTTACAACTACGAAAAACACAGCGGTTACGCCATCATGAACGCCAACATTTACGGGCTGAGCCACCGCGATACCGTGCTTGCCTCCTTCGTTGCGGCGAGCACCTCCATGGAGGACATCAACGCCGCCGAATGGGCGAAATACCGCGATCTCGTTACCGACGAGGACGTGGAGGCGGTGAAAAAGATGGGCGTGATGCTCCGCATCGCGGACAGTCTGGATCGGAGCATGACCTCCGCCGTAAAGGGCATCAACTGCGATATTTTGGGCGATTCCGTCATCATGAAAACCGAACTCAACGGCGACGCCGCGCTGGAAATCCACGCCGCGCTGCAGCTCGGGCAGGATTTCAGAAAGGTGTTCAAAAAGAATCTGGAAATTTTATAACCGCCGCCGAACGTTCGGCGCAGGCAAACCGCCGTGGCTTTTCACGGCGTTTTTGTTAAAGCGAAAAGGTTGCGCATATGTGCATAAACGATAAAACGATTATTTTGGCGAGCGCGTCGCCTCGGCGCGCCGCTTTTTTAAGGGAGCTTGGCGTTGCGTTTACCGTGATGCCGGCGGATATCGACGAGGAGTCCGTTCGCTGCGCTGCGGCGGAGGAAACGGTGAAGAAAATCGCCCTCGAAAAGGCGCGGCGCGTGTTTGAAAGGACAAACGGCGCGGTGCTTGCCGCCGATTCCGCGGTGGTGCTCGGCGGGGAGATTTTCGGCAAGCCGAAAAACGCGGAGGACGCAAAGCGCATGCTGCGGCTTTTGAGCGGGCGCGCGCACGAGGTGATGACCGGCGTGGCGTTTCTTTCGGCGGGAAAAACGGTGAACGAGTGCGTGACGACGAAGGTGTTTTTCAACGCGCTCGGCGAGGAGTTTATTTCCTCTTACGTCGCGGGCGGTTCGCCCCTCGATAAAGCGGGGGCGTACGGTATTCAGGACGGCGGGCTTGTGGAAAAAATCGAAGGCAGTTACACCAACGTGGTGGGGTTGCCGATGGAATTGGTGAGAGAACTTTTCAAAAAAGAAGGCTTTTTGACGGAGGAGTGATTATGGCGGCTACGAAAACGGCGATCGATTTGGGGACTTCCGATACGAAAATCTATACTTTGGGCGGGGGGATCGTGCTGAACGAGCCTTCCGTGGTGGCGCTCGATACCGCGGGCGGCAGAATAAAAGCCATCGGCTCGGAGGCGAAAAAGCTCATCGGCAAAACGGCGGAAAACACCAAAACGGTGTTCCCCGTGTTCGAGGGCGAAGTGGTCAACGAAAAGCTGGCGGCGAGCCTGCTCGGCGGTTTTTTGAACAAGGTCGGCTATCGGCAGGGCTTTTCCTCCTCGGCGGTGGTTTCCGTGCCCTGCGGCGCGGATTTGCCCCTTTTGAAAAAGCTGGAAAAAACGCTGGACGGCGCGGGCATCGACCGCGCGTCGTTTATCGAAACGCCCATCGCCGCGGCGATCGGCAGCGGCATTCCCTTGAGCGAATATTCCCCCTGCTTCGTCATCGACATGGGGGGCGGCGTAACGGACATCGCCGCGCTTTCCCTCGACGGCATCATCGCCGGCGTTTCCGTGGGGCTGGGCGGTAAAAATACCGACGTTTCCTTGATCGACTTCATCGCCGACGCGTACAATCTGCAAATCGGCTTGCAGACGGCGGAGCGGGTGAAGCTGCAAATCGGCAGTCTTTACGAAAACGACACGCTGAGCACGGTGGTCAACGGCAGAGATCTTTCCGACGGACGCCCGCGCTCGGTGGAACTGCGCGCGCGCGACGTGCTTGCGCCCGTTAAAAAATATTACGACAAGATTTTTGAAATCGCCGGCACGGTATTGTCCAAGCTGCCGCCAGAGGTTTCCGCGGAAATCCGCCACAAGGGCGTATACGTTTCCGGCGGTTCTGCCGCGCTCGCGGGATTGGAAAGCTATTATAAGGCGAAATTCAACATGAACGTGATCATTGCGGAAAACCCCGCCATGTGCGCCGTTTCGGGGCTGGGCAGTCTGCTCGGCACGCCCGATCTGGCGGAAAAACTTGCGATCAACGCCGATTAAATACCCGCCGCCGGCGGATGGAAAAGCCGCTTATCAACCGATAAAAAAAGCCGCCCCCTCGCGCTAATTTTCGCGCGAGGGAGCGGCTTGTGTTTTTCATGAAACCGAGCCGAACGGGAGGGACTTTCGACAAAATAACGCGGTATTTTTCTTAAACAGACAGTTTTCTGCGATTGTTTTTGCGCTAAAATGAACTTTGCGCGGGAAACGCGCGGAGGAACGTATGGCGAGAAAAATTGTAATCACTTCCGGAAAAGGCGGCGTCGGCAAAACCACCGTCGCGGCAAATCTCGGCATGAATTTGAGTTTGATGGGCGCGCGCGTCGCGCTGGTGGACGTGGATTTCGGGCTGAACAATTTAGACGTGGTGATGAACGTCGAAAACAAGGTGGTGTACGACATTACCGACGTTTTAGAGGGGCGCTGTCGGGTAAAGCAGGCGCTCGTTCAGGCGGACGGGCATAAAAATTTGTATGTTCTGCCCTCCGACAGCATGAAAACCGCCTCGTCCATGACGGGGCAGAGTTTAAAAGTCGTAACGGAAAACCTTGCGCCGCTCTTCGATTATCTTCTGCTCGACTGCCCCGCGGGGGTGGACGCGGGCTTTCACCGCGCGGTGTCCTGCGCGGACGAGGCGATTTTGGTTTCCACGCCCTGCTTTTCCTGCTTGCGGGACGCCGACAAGGTGGTTTCCATATTAAAAAGCTATCGGCTGGAAAAGGTTTCCCTTGTGGCAAACCGCGTGCGGGGCGATCTGGTGGCGGTGGAAAAAACCCTTTCGCCCAAAGATATGGAATCGCTTTTGAAAATTCCGCTGATCGGCGTTTTGCCGGACGAGGACGACGTAATGCTGTACGGCACGGGCTTTTCGCAAGCCAGCCGCATCGGCAAGGCGTTTAGAATCCTCGCGCGGAACGTGGAGGAAAACACCCGCCGCATTTACGACGCCACCGCGCGTTACACCGGCTTTTTCGGGCAGATCAAGCGGGGGCTGAGGAGGAGCGTATGAGCAAGCTGAACGGAGAACTCACGCGGCTCAAAACCGTTTTGGAAACCGACCGATTGAACGTGGCGGACAATTTCGACGAGCTGATCACCGCCGATTTAACGTCGCTTTTAAGCGATTATTTCGATTTGAAAACCTCGCCGCAGATGCGTGTGGTCAAGGAAAACGGATATTATCTCGTGCAGGTAGAGGCAATCGCCTTCCGTCTGAAGCCCTTCGGCGTCGTGCCGAAATAAACGATATGAATGAACTCCCGCTCGTTTGCGGGAGTTTTTTTAGCCCCATGGCGCTACTTTGTCCGCCGCTTTCGATTATTTGCTATAATATTTCCGCAATACGCAACAAGGAGGCGGTTATGAAAATAATATTTGCGGAGCGGCTGAAAGATCTGATGAAAGAGCTGGGGCTGAACCAAACGCGGCTGGCTCGGCAGACCGGTATCGATATGCGCGAAATCGGCATGTGGGTGCGCGGCGAACGGCGGGCGAGCTACGAGCGGTTGTGGGCTTTGGCGGATTATTTCGAGGTGAGTATAGATTATTTGCTCGGCAGGGAAAACGATTGACGGAATACGTTGTTTTTGCGTATAGAAAAGCTCCTTTTGCAAACGCTAAGTAAAAAGAAAAGGAGTTTTTATTGTATGAAAGCAACGGGAATCGTGCGGCGTATCGACGAGTTGGGCAGGGTGGTTATCCCCATGGAGTTGAGAAAAACGCTGCGTTTGAACGTGGGCACGCCCATGGAGATCTTTACCGAAAAGGACGCGCTTATATTTCGCAAATATTCCCCCGTGGAGGGATTGGAAACGGAGGGCATGGAGTTCGCGCGGGCGGCGGAGCTGGTCACCGGCAGGGTGTGCGCGCTCGCCGATAACGAAAAAATCGTGTGCATTTCCGACGAAAAGCTGTCCGAATTTGTCGGCGCGCCCCTCACGCCGGCGTTTACCGCCCGCCTGAAGGAGCGCAAAAGCGTGCTCATCAACGGCGATACCGGCAACGCCGCGCCCCTTGCGCGCGGCATGGAGCAGTTCGTCAGTCAGGTGATCGTGCCGATTCTGCAAAACGGCGAGGTCGCGGGCGGCGTGGTTCTGCTCGACGAAAACAAGGATGCGGCGTTCGACGGCGGCGACGTGAAATTATTGCAGTTGGGGGCGGCGTTTCTTGCGCGCAAGTTCGAGTGAAAAACGCCTGCTCGGCAACGCGGCGGTTCTTTCGGCGGGCAGTTTCGGGGCGAAACTTTTAGGGGCGTTTTACCGTATTCCGCTCGCCAACATTCTGGGCGGCGCGGGGCTGGGGTTATACCAGATGGTATTCCCCGTGTACTGTATTTTATTGGATTTCGCGGGCGCGGGGCTGCCGTGCGGGCTGAGCAAGCTCGTTTCGGAAAACGTGGCGGCGGGGGAGGAATATAAAAATCCCGCGCTGCTCAAAACCGCGCTTTTCGCCATGCTCGCCGCGGGCTTTTTCGCGGCGCTTTCGATGGCGGCGTTTTCCCGCCCGCTCGCGCGGGCGCAAGGCAACGCGCTGGCGGCAAACGCTTACGTCGCCCTCGCGCCGGCGGTGCTCTTCGTGGCGCTCCTTTCGTGTTTCCGCGGCTATTTTCAAGGCTACATGAAAATGGCGCCCACCGCGCTGTCGCAAATCGTAGAACAGGCGGTAAAGCTGATTTTCGGGCTGGCGTTCGCGGCGCTCCTCATGCCCGACGCGGCGGCCGCCGCCGCGGGCTCGGCAGCCGCCGTAACGCTCAGCGAAATCGCGGCGCTCGCGCAGCTTTATTTCACCTACCGCCGCGGCAGAAAGAAGGGGTTTTGGAAGGCGCGCGGCGATTTTACGCAGACGGCGGGCGCGAAAGAATCGTTAAAGAGCATCGTCAAAATCTGCCTGCCCGTCACGCTCGTCGGCATTTTGCTGCCCGTTTCGCAGGCGGCGGACAGCTTTTTGATCCTCAACATCGTCGGCAGATATTCGGAAAACGCCACGGCGCTGTACGGGTTGTTTTCCGGCGGGGTGATGGCGGTGATCGGTCTGCCGGTATCGCTTTGCTACGGCGTCGCCGTCGCCGCGGTGCCGCACGTTTCGGGGGGGAAGGCGAAGCCCTGTTTCGCGCTGTGGCTCACCCTCGCGCTCGCGCTATGCATGGGCGGCGCGTGCTTTCTACTGCCGCGCTTTATCGTGCGGGTGCTCTTTTTCTCCCTTCCCGCGGCGGAAAAAACCGTGGCGATCAACCTTTTGAAGCTGCTCGCGCCCGCCATCGTAACGATGGCGGTGCTGCAGACGGAAAACTCCCTGCTCATCGCCCGCGGCAAGGCGTACGCCCCGCTGCTCGGCATGGGTTTGGGCGTCGCGGCGAAAATCGCGCTGGAAGTCATGCTGCTGCCCGACGCCGCAATGCACGTTTACGGCGCGGCGATTTCCTTAAATGTGTGTTATTTGGTTGCGGTTATCGTAAATTTTGTGTATATTATAAGGGTAAATAAAAAATGCGAGACGAAAGAGGAGAAACGTTTTGGAACTGCGGCAGGATTTACCCGAAAATATAAAGCGAATCGTGAGTAAAGAGCACTTTACTTTCGAGGATTTAACGGATATCATCCGGTATCTCCGTTCCCCCGACGGCTGCCCGTGGGACAGGGAACAGACGCACGAGAGCATCGAGATCTGTTTGATCGAGGAGGCGTACGAGCTCATCGACGCGGTGAAGAAAAAGAGCGCCGAAAAGATGACGGAGGAGGCGGGCGACGTGATTTTGCAGTCGGTGTTCCACGCGGTGATGGGGGAAGAGGAAGGCTCGTTCACCATGCAGGACGTCATCGACGCGGAGTGCGTGAAAATGCTTTCCCGCCATACGCATATCTTCGGCGCGGACAGGGTGAAAGATTCCGACGGCGCGCTCAAAGCGTGGGAAAAGAATAAATATAAGGAAAAACATCTCGAAAGCGCGGGGGAACGGGTGAAGGACGTGCCGGAAACTCTTCCCGCGCTTTTGCGCGCCGAAAAGGTGCAAAAACGCGCCGCCAAATTCAATTTTGAATTTGAAAACATAGGGGACGTGTTCGGCAAACTCAAGGAGGAAACGGAGGAATTCGCCGCCGCGCTGGCGGAGGGCGACGGGGCGCATATCGCGGAAGAAGGGGGCGATCTGCTTTTCGCGGCGGTCAATCTGCTGCGCTTTGCGGGGGTGGAAAGCGAACGCGCGCTCGCCGCGTCCACGGAAAAGTTTATTTCCCGCTTTATCGAAACGGAAAAACTCGCGCTTGCCGACGGCAAAAAGCTGGACGAGCTTTCCGCAAAGGAGCTGGACGGTTACTATAATGAAGCCAAAAAGCGTTAAAATCGGCAGCGCCGTTGCGGAAAACAACGTGTTTTTGGCGCCGCTCGCGGGGTATACCGATTTCGCGTTCCGCAGTATTTGCGCGGGATACGGGGCGGGGCTCGCCTTTACGGAGATGGTGAGTGCCAACGGCTTGCTGTATAACAGCAAGGCGACGAAGGAGCTTTTGTACACCGCGCCCGACGAAAAGATCAAGGGCGTTCAGCTGTTCGGCAGCGACGCCGCGCTGATGAAGGAGGCGGTTTTGCGCGAGGAGCTGGCGCCCTTCGACGTGATCGACGTGAATATGGGCTGTCCCGTGCCGAAAATTTACGGCAACGGCGCGGGCAGCGCGCTGTTGAACGATTTGCCCAAAGCGGAAAAGATTTTAACCGCCATGTGCTCCACGGGGCGCAACGTCACGGTGAAAATCCGCCTCGGCGCAGAGCGGGGCAAAAGCGTCGCCGTCGAGTTTGCAAAAATGGCGGAGGGCGCGGGGGTGAAGCTCATTACCGTGCACGGGCGCTACCGCCCCGATTACTACGCGGGGGAGGTGCATTTCGACGAAATCGCGCGGGTGAAGAACGCCGTAAACGTGCCCGTCATCGCCAACGGCGGGATATTCAGCCGCGCCGACGCGGAAACGATGATGGAAAAAACCGGCGCGGACGGCGTGATGGTCGCCCGCGGCGCGCTGGCGAAGCCCTATCTCTTTTCGGAAATACTCGAAAGAGAGTATGCTTTCGATTTGTATACCGTCGTTTCCCGCCAGCTGGAGCTTTTGCAAACCCGTTTCGAGGATCGGCGCATCGCGGTGAATTTCCGCAAGGTCATGCCGCAGTATTTGAAGGGTGTCGCGGGGGAAAAGGAGTGGAAACGCGCCTTCACGCAGGTTTCTTCCTGCGAAGAAATCCTCGCGCTGTTGAAAGGGCGCAAAGCGTAACATATTTCCCCGCCCGCAAATATACTGTAAATAGCGAAAATGCGGGGTGCGGCGATTTGAAAGCGTGTGTGGTGACGGGCGGCAGTCTGAACGCCTTCTGGGCGGAAAAACTGGAAAATACGGGCAAGTGCGGCGTGCTGGCGTTCGGGTTCAACGGTCTGGGGCTGGTGAGCTATAAGAGCGAGCTGGAGGGCAAAACGGAAATCTTCCACGACGTGGCGGGGCTTTCCAAAGCGACGGGGGGCGTGGTCATCTCCGGCTGCGATACCGATACTTACGGGGTGTTCCGCCATTCGGCGGTCATCGCGGAAAAGGGGCGCATCCTCGGCGTGAGCGATGCGGCGTATTCCCTCGACGAAAGCGAATTCCGCGCGGGCGGCGGTTTCCGCGTGTACGATACGGGCGCGGGCAGAATCGGTCTGCTCGTCGCCGACGACGTGTATTTTTCCGAGGCGGCGAAGGTGCTTTCTTTAAGCGACGCCGACTTTATCGTGTGCGTTTACAACCGCCCCGTGTCCTCGATGACGGAGATCATGGCGCGTTCTTCCGCTTTTTCCTGCGGCGTGCCGGTGGTGCTCGTCGCCGAGCAGTTCGTCAGCGCGGCGGGGGTGAGCGGCGAGGTGATGTATTCCTCCCGCAGGGACGTGAACGAGTTCAATGTCAAGCTCGTCAAGGACTATCACAAAATCAGCACCAGAAGGCGCGGCTTTTATTTCGAACAATCATAAAAAGGATATAAACAATATGCTCAACATCGTTTTGGTAGAACCGGAAATCCCGCAGAACACCGGCAACGTCGTGAGGACGTGCGCCGCTACGGGCAGTAAACTGCACCTCGTGCGCCCCCTCGGCTTCGAGGTGACGGACAAGCATCTCAAGCGCGCGGGGCTCGATTATTGGCATTTGGTCGATATTTCGTATTACGATTCCTTCGGCGAGGTGTTGGACAAGTTCTCGAAAGAACACAACTTCTGGTATTTTTCCACGAAAGCGGAAAACACGCATAGCGACGTAAAGTATTCCGACGGCGATTTTCTCGTTTTCGGCAAGGAAACGAAGGGACTGCCCGAGGACTTGCTCGCCGCGCATTACGATGAGTGCGTGCGTATTCCCATGATAGACGAAAGCCGTTCGCTCAACCTCGGCAACTCGGTTTGCACCGGCGTATACGAGGCTTTGCGGCAGCTTTCCTATCCGCACCTGAAACGCGCGGGGGAAATCCCGAAACGCTAAAATCGCGCGATTTGCTTTTTTTAAGCGAATTGATTTGACAAAACGCGGATAATTTACTAAAATATCCCGTGAAAGGAAAAAGTTTTGCGGGATAATTTTACGAAAATAACCCGTGGAAGGAAATAAAAACGGAGGAGTTTTTTATGAATAAAAAATCGATTAAGGACGTAGACGTAAAAGGCAAACGCTGTCTTGTAAGGGTGGATTTCAACGTGCCCATGAAAGACGGCGCGATCACCGACGAAAACCGCATCGACGGCGCGCTGCCCACCATTCAATATTTAATGGAGCACGGCGCGAAAGTGATTTTGTGTTCGCACCTCGGCAAGCCGCACAATGTGTTGACCGCGGGGTTCGGGCTCAATAAAAAGGAAAAGGCAGCCGTCGCCGCCCTGCCGGAAAACGAGCAGGCGGCAGCGAAGGAAGAATACCTGAAAAAGGCGATGAAGGACAAGGCGAAGTTCTCTTTGCGCCCCGTCGCGGAAAAACTTTCCGAAAAACTCGGCAAGAAAGTCGTGTTCGCCACCGACGTCGTGGGCGAAAGCGCCTCCGCCGCCGTTGCCGCGATGAAGGACGGCGACGTGGTTCTTTTGGAAAACACCCGTTTCGAGGCGGGTGAAGAAAAGCGGGATGAAGAACTCTGCAAAAAGCTCGCGGCGTTCTGCGATATCTATGTGAACGACGCCTTCGGTACGGCGCACCGCTCGCACGCGACCACCGCGGCGATCGCGGAATACGGTCTGGTGAAAACCGCGGTCTGCGGCTTTTTGATCGAAAAGGAACTCTCCGTTATGGCGGACGCGCTGGAGCACCCCGTTCGTCCCTTCGTGGCGATTTTGGGCGGCGCGAAGGTCGCCGACAAGCTGAAGGTCATTTCCAACCTGTTGGAAAAATGCGATACCCTCGTCATCGGCGGCGGCATGGCGTATACCTTTTTGAAGGCGCAGGGCTGCGAAGTCGGCAAATCCTTGGTGGACGACGAGCAAATCGGCTACTGCAAGGACATGATGAACAAGGCGAAAGAGCTCGGCAAAAAACTGCTTCTGCCCGTCGACGCCGTCACGGCGAAGGCTTTCCCGAACCCCATCGACGCGGAAATCGACGTAAAGGTGTGCTCGGCGAAGGAAATTCCCGCCGACGAAATGGGGCTGGATATCGGACCGGAAACGGAAAAACTCTTCGCGGCGGAAGTTTCCAACGCAAAGACCGTCATCTGGAACGGGCCCATGGGCGTGTTTGAAAACCCCACGCTGGCGAAGGGCACGGTTGCCGTGGCGAAGGCGCTTGCGGACGCGAAGGGCGCAACCACCATCATCGGCGGCGGCGATTCCGCGGCGGCGGTCAAGCAGCTCGGCTTTGCCGATAAAATGACGCACATTTCCACCGGCGGCGGCGCGTCGCTCGAACTCTTCGAGGGCAAGGTGCTCCCCGGCATCGCGTGCCTCAACGACAAAGACTGATTATTTTTTACTCGACATACTTTAAGGAGAATACCATGAGAAAACCCATTATTGCAGGAAACTGGAAGATGAACAAAACCGCGGCGGAAGCCGTCGCGCTCGTAGAGGAGCTCAAGCCCCTCGTTGCGAAAGCGAAGCCCGAAGTGGTCGTTTGCGTGCCCTTCACCGATTTGGCGGTTGTCGGCAAAGCGCTCGAAGGCAGCAAGATCAAGCTCGGCGCGCAGAACGTCGCTTGGGCGGATAAAGGCGCTTTCACCGGCGAAATCAGCGCGGATATGCTCAAGGAGCTGGGCGTGGAATACGTGATCATCGGACACAGCGAAAGACGCCAATATTTCGGCGAAACCGACGAAAGCGTGAACAAGCGCACCAAACAGGCTTTGGCGAACGGTTTGAAACCCATCGTGTGCGTGGGTGAAACCAAGCTCGAAAGGGAAAAGAACCGCACGAAGCGCGTTTTGAAAAAGCAGATCACGGAAGGTCTTGCGGGCATCGAGAATTTTGACGACGTCGTCGTCGCTTACGAACCCGTTTGGGCGATCGGCACGGGGCTGACCGCTACGGCGGAGGACGCCAACGCGACCATCGGTTATATCCGCAGAATCGTCGGCACGACCTTCGGCAAGGAAGTGGCGAAAAACCTGCGCATCCAGTACGGCGGCAGCATGAACGCCGGCAACGCGAAGGATCTCATGGCGATGAGAAATATTGACGGCGGTCTGATCGGCGGCGCGTCCCTCAAGGCGGTGGATTTTTCCAAAGTCGTCAACTACAAGGAAAACTAAAACGCGGAATATCGCGTAAAAAACCCCGCCCGCAAGCGACTGCTTGCGGGCGGGGTTTTTATTGTAATTTTTACACGCATTTGATGCTTTCGAAGCTCGTGCTCTTCGCGGCGTCGGGCACGCGTCCTACGTCGGTATTGTCCTCGGTCGCGCATTGCAGTTCCTTCACGGGGTTGGGCTTTACGCTCCAACGGTAATCCTTGCCGTTTTTGCGGATATATGCGTCGATGACCATATGCGAAGGCGTGTCCTTCGGCGCGGGGTTGATCTTTTTCTGGAAGGAGAAGAAGGGCGCGTTCTTTTCGAGTTTTTCCACCTTTTCGTATTCCTCGCCGCTGGCGGTGAACTGCACGGTGTTTTTCAGCACCGAGCGCACGTATTCGATGTTTTCGTGCAGGGAAAGGGGTTCGGGGAAATCGCCGTTCGCGATGACCTGCCGCCATTCTTTTTTGTCGTACTTTTTCAAAAGCTCCGCCGCCTTGTGCAGATGCGAAATTTCAAAGCGCAGGTTTTCTTCCCAATAATCCTTGATGCGCGGGTGCGTTTCCGTCATATAGCACGACCAATAGAGGTAACACTCGGCGTATTCGTGCCATAACAGCATTTCCGTCCATGTTAAGTCGGGATTCATCAGCGATTCGTACTGCGTTACGTGCTCCTCTTCCACCAGCGCGATTTCCTGATAGAGTTTCCGCGCGGATTCGGTGTTGGCGAAGGCGCTCACGTTCATATAATAGTTCATCGTCTGCTGTTCCGCGGCGGTGATGATCATCGTCGCAAGGTTGGTGAAGAGGTCGGCGTTCGCGTCTAGCCCGCGTTTTACGTTGTCCGTGGGGAAGCGGTGGTGCGCGATGGTCGGTCTGCCCGGCATAATTTCCGTATAGTTGCCGACCAGCCGTTCCGCCGGCACGCCCTGCTCCCATTCCAGCACGTCGGCGTAGCGATAAAGGTGGTCGAAGTCCTCCAAGAGGGCGAAGTCGAGCGCCTTTTTCACGTAGCGATCGGAAGTGCGTTTTGCGAGCTCTGCGGTCAGGTCCACGGCGAGCTGTTCGTAGCCGATGGTGTGCTCGAGCACCGTTTCGTCCACGGGTTTTAAAAGGGAATGTTTCAGCTGCTGGCGCTTTTCCGCGGCGCGCACCAAGGCGAGATCGCGCTTTAAGTCGTTGTCGGCGACCTGACGGGCGAATTCGTGCGAGCACCAATTCGCCTCGAATTCCGTGCCGTTCATCAAAATGATGCGCGTTTTGGTGTAGGGATCGGTTTCGTTTTTGTCGTAAGCGACGGGGTAGCTCTTCTTCCAGCTTTCAAATGCCTTTTCTATGGGCTGCGGTTTTTCGTTAAACGGGTTCATAATAACGCTCCTTTTTGTTTTATGTAAGGCGTTCGGTGTTATTATTTCCCGTTTTTTCCGCATTAAACCCGTTTTTTGTATTTTTCCTCCGCGTCCTGCTCGGCTTTCAGCGTTTTCATGTATCTCAGCACCATCGATTGCCGCTCTTCGTTCAATTCGTCGAAGTCGTAAATCATGTTGGCATATTCGATGGTCAGGATCAGCCTGCATGTCAAAGTCGGTTCTTTCATTCCTTTTTTCTCCTTTTCATTTGTGTACATATATAATACAATAACGAATATAAAAAATGCAAACATTTTTAATATAATTTTGTACAAAAATAGAAATAATATAAAAAAATGGAAAATTCCGCATAAATCATTGCAAAAAACGCCTTAAAGGTGCTAAAATAAAAAACGATGGAAACGAAATCGGATTTGAAGAGAATATTTATCGCCGGCGGCACGGGATTTTTGGGATTGCCCGCCGCGCGGCTGTTTCGAAAAATCGGGGTGGAAACGGTGTGCGCCTCCCTTGCCGGCGGGGAAAACTGCGCGAAGCTCGATTTTTTTTCGGCGGACGAGGACCGGCTGGAGGAGGCGTTCCGCGCCGCGCGCGCGGACGCGCTTTTATATACCCTCGGACCGGACGATCGGGTGATGCCCGCCGCGCCGGCGTACGGATTTTTTCACGAACGGCTTGTGGAGAAGGCGGAAAGTATCTGCCGCGCGGCAAAACGCGCGGGCGTGAAAAAGATCGTGGCGCTCGGCTCGTATTTCGCGCATTTTAACGCGGAAAGCGGCAATAAGCTGGAAAAAAGCCATCCGTATATCCGCGCCCGCGCGCGGCAGGAAGAACGGCTGCTCGCGCTGAGCGACGAAAACTGCTCCGTATGCGTGTTGCAGCTGCCGTATATCTTCGGCGTGACGGAAGGGCGCGTTCCCATTTGGCGGGAGAGTTTTTTGTCGCATTACGACGGGTTTTCCTCGGTGTTCATCACCCGCGGCGGCACCGCCGCCACCACCGTGGAGGGCGTTGCGCAATTGTGCGTTGCGGCGGCGTTTTACGGGGAAGGGGGCAAGCGGTATCCCGTGGGCGGCGTAAACGTGACCTTTAAGGAATTGCTGGAAAAAATGCTGTTTTACGCGAAGGACGGGCGCAAAGTCCGCCTCGTGCCGGCGTGGCTCGCCGCCCTCGGCGCGAAGGGCGTTTTGAAGGAATACGCGGCGGCGGGGAAGGAATCGGGGCTCAACCCCGTAAAGCTGATGACGCAGATCCAGAACCGGTATTTTTACGTCGACGCCGCGAAAACCGAAAACGCCTTGCGTTTTGCCGAGCTCGGATTTTCGCCGGTGCGCGATATCGACAGGAGCGTGCAGGAGAGTATGCGGGCGTGCTATCCCGAAAGATTTTAATAAAAAGCCGCCGCGCCGACGATTTCGTCTGCGCGGCGGCTTTCCTGTATGCGCGGAATGGCAATATTTAGTACAAACGTATCTAATTTTGCTATTGCGCCTGCGTTTTTAACGTGATAAACTATTATTGACTGAATTTGGGCGAAACGCCGTAGCGCTCCTTGAAGGCTTTGCTGAAGGCGTAGATGGAAGAGTAATTGAGCAGGTTGGAAATCTCCGTGATCTTCAGCTTTCCTTCCCGCAAAAGAAGGCGCGCCGTTTCCATTCTGCGGTTGCGGTAGTATTCGGAAAGCGTGCCCGACGTAACCGATTTGAACAGATTGGAAACGTAGCTGTAATTATAGCCGAAAATATCGGAAAGCTCCTCGAGCTTTTTTAAAGAATAGATGTGCGTGTCGATGTAATTCATCATCTGAAAGCATAAGGTTTCCGCCTGCGTGACGTCGCCGCGGCGGCTTGCGGGCGGCGATTTTTTGAAGGCGCGCACGAGGTAGATGCACACCTGTTCGAAGGCGACGGAGAGCAGCCGTTCGGTAAATTCCCGTCGGTGGTCGAATTCCGAAATGGCGTTGGAAATGATCGACTGAATGTTTTCGTCCCGCAGGATGCGCTTGTCCGCGGGGAAAAAACTTTCCATAATGTGTTTCAGCGCTTCCGCGTACACCTCGTTTTCGGTGTTGAAGGCGAAAAAGTCGAATTTCATGGGGCTGGCGGGGTCGGAGCGCAATTCGTGGAAATCCGCGGGGAAGGAAAGGTAGATGTCCCCGCACTTTACGCTCACTTCCGTGCCGTTGGTCACCACGACGCCCTCGCCCTCCGTCACGATGGTCAGCTCAAACCAGTCTATGTGCGTATGCGCGGGCACGACGGTGGATTCGCTGCAAAACATTCTGCCGATCTGAAAGAGCTTTGTCTCCCCGAACGACAGCGGATTCTGTATATAGTCTTTGTCCAGATGATAGCGCTTGTCCATGAAAAAATTGTACCGCGAATTTTGCCGTTTGTCAATAAAAATATTAAAAATAACCCCCGTAAACTTTTTGTTTCTCCGTAAAAACAAAAAAATGATAAATATTTCATAAAAAAGGAACATTTACAACGGACGCAGAAAAGAATATAATGATTATAGTTTAAAATATATCCTTACGGAGGGTGATCATGAAGAAAGTTATAGCAGTTGTCGGCTGCGGCAGAATCGCGCAGATCGCGCATTTTCCCGCGTTTGCCGAAATGGATGAAATCCGCGTGAAGTACGCGTGCGATCTGATCGAGAAAAAGGCGCAGGCGATGAAGGACAAGTATCCCGATAAGGTGGAGAACGTCATCACCGACTACAAAGTCGCGCTGGCGGACAAGGAGGTGGACGCCGTTTACGTGCTCACCCCCAACTACGCGCACTACACCGTCACCATGGACGCGCTGAAGGCGGGCAAGCACGTGTTTTGCGAAAAGCCCATCACCGTCAATTACGCGCTTTCGGAAGAAATGGCGAAAGAGGCGGAAAAACAGGGCAAAATACTCAATATCGGCGTTTGCAACCGCTATCACAAGTCGGTGGAAATGCTCGAACAGTATCGCCGCGAAGGCAAGTTCGGCAATATCTATCACGTGTACTGCTCGTTCAGAAGTTTCAGAAGCATTCCGGGGCTCGGCGGTCCGTTCACCGATAAAAAACAGTCGGGCGGCGGCGTGCTCATCGATTGGGGCGTGCATTTCCTCGACCTCATTTTCTATATCCTCGGCGGCGTGAAAATCAAAAACCTCACCTGCGACGCCTACAACGAAATGGCGAAGGATATGAAGGCGTATAATTATAAAGGTTACGGCATGTGGGCGGAGGACACCGCGGACATCGAACACGGCGTGAACGATGTGGACGATTTCATCACCGGTTACGTGCGCACCGACAAGGCGAGCATCTCGTTTAACGGCGCGTGGGCGCAGAATATCAACCAAGGCGAAATGTTTATCGATTTCTTGGGCGATAAGGGCGGCGCGCGGCTGACCTACGGCGGCAAGTTCACCTTCACGAGCGGCGAAACGCTGGAAACGGTGGAGCCGGAATACGACATTCCCAATATGTACCTTTGCGAGAGCAAGGCGTTTATCGAATCGATTGCGACGGGCGTAAAGAACAGAAGCCATATCGATTCGGTGCTGGAAACGGCAAAGCTGCTCGACGCGCTTTACGTTTCCGCCGGCAAGCGCGAAGAAGTAAAATTGTGAGGCCGTTATGAAAACCATCGGTTTTGTGGATTATTATATCGACGAGTGGCACGCAAACAACTATCCCGCGTGGATAGACGAGGTGTGCAAAAAGCTCGGCAAGGATTATAAGGTCGCCTACGCGTGGGCGGAAGTCGACAAGTCGCCGGAGGGCGGCGAGCCGGATACCGCCGCGTGGTGCGCGAAATTCGGCGTGCAGCGTTGCGAAACGCTCAAAGAACTCTGCGAAAAGAGCGATTATATTCTGGTGCTCGCGCCCTCGAACCCCGAAAAGCATTTGGGGTATGCCGAGGAAGTGCTCAAATACGGCAAGCGCACCTATATCGATAAGACCTTCGCGCCCGATTTCGCCACGGCGAAGAAGATTTTCGATCTGTCGGAAAAATATAACGCGCCCTTTTTCAGTTCCTCCGCGCTGAGATACGCCGACGAGCTGAAGGACGCGCGGGCGCAGTCGGTGATGACGACGGGCGGCGGCAGAAGTCTGGAAGAATATATCATTCATCAGACGGAAATGGTCGTCAAACTGCTCGGCACGGGCGCGGCGAGAGCGCGCGTGGACGCGAGCGGCCGCCAATATATCTGCCGCGTGGAATACGCCGACGGCAGAGCCGCATCGATGGTATACGCCGACGGGCTGCCCTTCACGGTCTATACCGAGCAGGCGGACGGCGGATGCGCTTATCTGCCGATTTCTTCGGACTTTTTCAAAAACCTCATCGCCGACATCGTGAATTTCTACGAAACGGGCGAAAGAAGTTTTTGCGGAAAGCAGACGCTCGAGGTGATGAAAGTGCGCGAAGCGGTGATTTGCGGCAAGGATAAACTCGGCGAGTGGATCGACATCGGATAAGGGAAATACGCGATGAAGCGCAGTATCGTAATTTTATACAGAGATTTATGCGACGAATGGGCGGAACTTCTGAAAAAGGGGAAGTTCAATACTTTGGGGTTGCATTTTATTCCGGCGGAAAACACCATGGAGGAATATCTCGAATGGTTGGAACTGCGCGGGCGCGCGCTGATCGAGCGGGTGGAAAGCGCGGGGGTGCGCGTGGAGCATGAACTGCACGCGTTTCGCTACCTTCTGCCCCGAGAACTGTTTTCGGAAAATCCGGAATATTTCCGTATGGATCGGGCGGGAAACCGCAGCGCGGATTACAATTTGTGCGCTTCTTCGGCGGCGCTTGCCGTCGTGGAGGAGCGGGCATATCGGCTCGCCGAGGCGCTTCGGCAAAGCGGGCGCGATTATTATTTATGGGCGGACGACGTCGCTTCGGATTGTTTCTGCCATTGTCGGGACTGCGCAAAGTTGCCGCCGTCCGAGCAGTATCTGAAAATTTTGAAAAGCATACTTGCGGGGCTGAAGCGTTACGACGCTTCCGCGCGCCTTTGCTATCTCGCGTACGGCGCGATACTCACGCCGCCGGAGGAGATTCCCGAAGATATGTTTTTGGAATTCGCGCCCATTACCCGCGATCTGAAAAGCCCCGTGAACGGAGATAAAAATAAAACCGCGGCGGCGCAGCTGGAAGGACTTTTGCAAAAGTTTTCCGCGGCGGACGCGGAAATTCTGGATTATTGGCTGGACGAGTCGCTGCATACGGGGTGGGGCAGGCTGCCTTTGGCGCGCCTCCCGTACGACGAAAACGTGCTGAAAGCGGATTTCGCGTACTATACGGGGCTCGGCGTCGGGGCGGTAAAGACCTTCGGCGCGTATTTGAGTAAAGAATATCTCGACGCGTTCGGCGATAAAGAAATCGTTGAATACGGAAGATTATTAAAAAAAGTGCAAGAGGAAACAAAACAATGAAAAAGCTGAGAATCGGAATTATCGGCTGCGGGCGCATTGCGGTGATGCATGCCGTGCCCGCGTCGGTGCTGGAAGAATCCACCCTCGTCGCCTGCTGCGATATCGTGGCGGAGCGCGCGGAGGAACTCGCCGCGAAATACGGCGCGAAAGCGTACGCGAGCTATGAAAAAATGCTCGACGAATGTTCGCTCGACGCGGTGCATATCTGCCTGCCGCACTATCTGCACACGGTGGCGGCGCAGTGCGCGCTTTCCCGCGGGGTGAACGTGCTTTCGGAAAAGCCGATGTCCGTCGATTACGAAACCGCGGAAAAAACCGTTAAGCTCGCGGAGGAGAAAAACGCGCTTTACGGCGTCATCTTCCAGTGCCGTTACAACAACGCGGCGCAGCTCGTCAAAAAGGCGGCGCTTTCGGGAAAACTCGGTAAAATCATTTCCGCGCGTTCCACGCTCACGTGGAAGCGCGACGACGAATATTACGCGGGCAGCGACTGGAAGGGCACGTGGGACAAGGAAGGCGGCGGCGTGGTCATCGATCAGGCGATCCACTCCATCGACCTCGTCAACTGGATCGTAAACAGCGAAGCGGAAAGCGTTTCCTGCTCCATGGCGAACCGCGGGCACAAGTGCGTGAAGGTGGAGGACAGCGCGGAAGGGCTGATCACCTATAAAAACGGCACGCGTTACGGCTTTTACTGCATGAATAACTACGGCTGCGACGAGCCCATCGAAATCCGCCTGTTCTGCGAAAACGCAAAGGTGGTGTTCGGTTACGACGACGCGTATATTTATTATAACGACGGCACGACGGAAGAGGCGCATCAGGACGAGTGCAAGGAAGTGTACGAGGGCGGAAAGGATTACTGGGGATTTCAGCATATCCGCCAGATCAAGCAGTTCTATCGCGCGTGCTTAGGGCTGGAAGAGCTGGAAATCAGCGGAAAAGAGGCGTTGAAAACGCATAAACTCATCTGCGAGATTTATCGAAAAGGAAAGGAGAAAATGGAAGTATGAAGAAGGGAGTGATCACCGATTGCTTTAAAAAACCGCTGGAGGAATGCCTTGCGGCGGCGGGCAGACTGGGATTCGACGGCGTGCAGATTTACGCCACGACGGGCACGTTCAGCCCCGAAAATCTCACGGCGGAGCAAAAGGAACGGTATAAAAAGCTTTTAAAGGAAAACAACCTCGTCGTCAGCGCGCTTTGCGGCGACTTGGGCGGACACGGGTTCGAGCTTGCCGAAGGCAATGCCGAACGCGTGGAGAAAACAAAACGCATCGTCGATCTGGCGGAAGAGTTCGGCGCGCACGTCGTCACCACCCATATCGGCGTTATTCCCGCGGATAAAAACGATCCGCGTTACGGCGTAATGCTTTCCGCGCTGACGGAGTGCGGCTTGTACGCGAAGGAGCACGGCGTAACGCTCGCCATCGAAACGGGGCCGGAAATCGCGCCCACGCTGCTGCAGTTCGTGCAGGACACGAAGGGGGGCGTAGGCGTAAACTTGGATCCCGCAAACTTCGTGATGGTTGCGGGGCAGGATCCCGTGGAGGCGGTGCATCTTTTAAAAGATTACATCGTGCACACCCACCTGAAGGACGGAAAAATGCTGAAAAAGACCGATCCGAGAAAGATTTACGGTCACTTTGCGGAAGGCGGCATCGAGGCGCTTAACGTCGCCGATTATTTCATCGAAACGCCCGTCGGCGAGGGCGACGTGGATTTCCCCGCGTATCTCGCGGCGCTCCGCGAAATCGGCTATAACGGTTTCCTCACGGTGGAGCGCGAGGTGGGCGACGATCCGGAAAAGGACATCGTCAAAGCCTACGACTTTATGGTCGCAAGCAACGTTTAACGAAATTTGCCGCGCCGACGGTTTTGTCGGCGCGGCTTTTATTTTCCGATAATCCGGTTTGTTTCCGGCGGACGGGGAAAATTTGCGCGATATTCCGGCGGCGGCAGCGGCGCGAGGCAAACTTGTGGAAAATTCGCCCGTTTTAGGCGAGAAACCGCATAAATACCGTTGCGGGATTTTTCCGCTTGTGATAAAATAGAAAAAAACGATTGGAAGGTGCGCACTATGGCGGATTACAAAGAAAACGTAAATATATGGAAAGAAAACGTAAAAGATACTATTCTCAAGGCGGAGCTTGCCGCGCTGACGGACGAAACGGAGTTGAAAGACAGGTTTTATAAGGACCTCGAATTCGGCACGGGTGGACTGCGCGGTATTCTCGGCGTGGGTACGAACTGTCTGAACGTATACACCGTGGCGCGGGCGAGCGAGGGCATCGCCGCCTATATGAAGGCGCACGGCATGAAGAAAATCGCCGTCAGCTACGACAGCCGCATCAATTCCGAACTCTTTGCGAAAACGGCGGCGCGCGCGTTCGCGGCGAACGGGCTGAAAACCGTTATCGTGAAGGAATTGATGCCCACGCCCTTTTTGTCCTTCCTCACGCGGGAAGAAAAGTGCGATATGGGCGCGATGATTACCGCCAGCCACAATCCCGCGAAATACAACGGCTACAAGGTGTATAATTCCGACGGCTGCCAGATCGTGGACGCCGCGGCGAAGGAGATTTCCTCCTTTATCGATCAAACGCCCTATTTCGGAAAAGAGCCGAAGGCGTTTGAGGAATATTTATCTTCCGGCGAAATCGTCTACGCATCCGACGCCGTGGAGGAAAAATATCTCGGCGGCGTGAAAAACATCGTCAAGGCGTCACCTTCCGCGCTGAAGGTGACGTATACCGCTCTCAACGGCACGGGGTACCGCATCATTCCCAAACTGCTGAAAACGGCGGTTTCGGAAGTGAAGCTCGTGAAAGAGCAGTGCGTGCCCGACGGCAATTTCCCCACCTGCCCGTACCCCAACCCCGAAAAGAGCGAGGCGTTGGCGCTGGGGCTGAAGGAGGCGGAAAAGAACGGCAGCGATATTCTGCTCGCCACCGATCCCGACGCCGACCGCGTGGGCGTGGCGGTGAAAACGGAAAACGGCTACGAGCTGCTCACCGGCAACGAGGTGGGCGTGCTGCTGACCGATTACCTTCTTTCCGACATGAAACGGAAAAATCTGCCCACCGACAGGGCGGTGATCGTGAAAACCATCGTGACCACCAAGCTGGCGGAGCTCATCGCGGAAAAATACGACGCGAGCGTGATCAACGTGCTCACGGGGTTCAAGTATATCGGCGAACAGATCGGGCTTTTGGAGCAGCGCGGGGAGGCGGACCGCTTTTTGTTGGGATTCGAGGAAAGCTACGGCTATCTGCTCGGCACCGAGGTGCGCGACAAGGACGCCGTCGTGGCGGTGCTCGCCGTCTGCAATGCGGCGGCGCACTACCTTTCGGAGGGCAAAACCCTGCTCGGCAGACTGCAGGAAATTTACGCCGAATACGGCAAGTTTTACCATAAATTGCTGACCTTTGAATTTGCCGGCGCGGCGGGCAAGGAGCACATCGAAAAGACGATGAAAAACCTCCGCGGCGATTGCGCGACGTTTTTGGGCAGAAAGGTGATAAAGGCAACCGATTATCTGCAATCGGAAAAGACGGGTTTGCCGCGTTCCAACGTGCTCGCGCTGGAATTCGAGGGCAACGCCGGCGTGGTGGTGCGCCCTTCCGGCACGGAGCCGCTTTTGAAGGTGTACGTCACTTCCTGCGGGAAGGAGGACGCCGCGCTTTACGCCGACCTTTCGGCATTTTTTAAGGCGTAAGCCGTACACGGGGTGATATTTGGCGGTAACTACCGCAAAAGGAGAAAATGATGAAATATAAATTATACGGCAACGGCGCGGACGACGACTTCCCCGCCATTCAGGAAATGCTGGACGGCGGAGCGAGCCGCGTTACGCTGCCCGCGCCCGAAAAGCATTACGTGATCGGCAATACGCTGAAAATCCATTCGTATCAGGAATTGAAACTCGGCAGGTTTACCCGCATCGTTTTAAAAGAAGGCGCCAACTGCGCCATGCTGGAAAACGCCGATTTCGATAAAGGCAATAAAAACGTGTGCGTCAACGGCGGCATCTGGGATATGAACCACAACAAGCAGTCGCCCAACCCGTACCATTTCCCCAGCCCCGATACGGGCAGGAAATTCGACGACGAAGTGAAGCGGCTGCAGTTCGATAAAACGACGTCGAAAACGCTCGTCCGCGGCTGCTATACCGGCATGTGCTTCCGTTTTTGCACGGTGAAAAATTTGATTTTCAGAAACGTGACCATCGTCAATCCCGTGGTGTACGGCGTGCAGTGCGCGTATACGGAGGATTTCTCCTTCGACAATATCGTATTCGATTATAACGAAGGCAGTCCGAAGCTTTGGAACATGGACGGCATACACATCGAGGGCGGCTGTAAAAACGGCACGTTCCGCAATCTGAAGGGCGCCTGTCACGACGATTTGCTGGCGTTTACCACCGACGACAGCTTGTACGGTCCCATTTTCAACATGGAAGTGGACGGAATTTTCGCCGAAGGCTGTCACAGTGCGGTGCGCATGCTCTCCGCGGGCACGCCGTTGAAAAATATCCATATCCGCGACATCTACGGCAGTTTTTACGTGTATTGCATATGTATGACGAAGTATTACGAGGATAAGGCGGAGCGGGGCAATTTCGACAATATCGTCATCGAAAACGTGTACGCCCGCTTTTGCGACGGCACGAAGGACGTGGCGGGACATTGGGCGCCGCTCATTCAGATCGGCAAAAACGTGGATATCGGCAGCATCGATTTTGCCAACATTCACCGCGACGAGGATAATTTTGCCGCCGAAACCATCGGGATTTGGGAGAACGCCGCCATCGGCAAGATGACGGTGCGTTCCGCAAAGCAAACGAACGCCACGGGCAAGCCGATGCCGTTCATCAAAAACGAAGGGCGTATCGGTACGCTCGTTTTGGACGGCGTGGACGCGGGCGGCGACTGTCTGCTTGCGGGCAGCGGCGCCGTTAAAAACCGCGCGGAGCGTTAAACGGCTTTATAAAATTTGCGCAAACGCTATGAAAGCGCTATCGCCGCCGATAAAAAAATTTATCGGCGGCGATTTATTTTTTAAAATTTCACCGTAAAATCGATAAAAAACGCGCTTTTAGTGCGTTTTTTTCTTGTATTTGCGTATTTAAAACGATTTTGCGAAAAATCGCGCAAATTTAAAAATGATACGAAAACGCTATTTTTTGAGTTAAAAGCAATAGAAACGCCCTTGCGGTTATGATATAACGATAATGTAAAGATATGTTCGGAGGACAAGTTTTCGCCGATGCATTTTTTAAGGAGGAGATTGAATGAAAAATTATCAATCGCCGGAGCTGGAAATCATCCGTTTCGGCAGGCAGTGCGACGTCGTTCTGGCGTCGGGCAACAGCGATCCGCTGGACGATAAATTTGAATCGCAGCCGGATTCTTGGAACGAGTGGAACGGTTGAGGAGGGAAAACATGAAAACGAAGAATAAAAGCAAGTGGTTGATTTCCCTTACGGCGTGCGCCGCGCTGGCGCTGCCGCTCTGCTTTTTCACGGCGGGGCAGGCGAAAGCCGAGCCCGCGGAAACGCAGTATTTTTACGAATACGATTTCGCCAAAGAAACGGAAAACACGGCGGCGGACTTCGCCATGGCGAACGGCGCGGCTTTGCGCCGCGCCGATAACAGCGGAATCCGCTTTATTGCGGGTATGAAAAGCTCCGTATTCGAAACCGTTAAGGGGTACGAAAATTTGGAGCTCGGCGTGCTCATCGCGCCGCAGGATCTGCTGAGCGCGGACTATCCCGTGCTGGAGGACGCTTCCGCGGCGAACATTACCTATTCCGCGGCGGAAATCGAGCAATACACGTTTAAGGCGGCGGACAAGGAAACCGCGGAAGATTACGTCGTGTTCGCCGGTTCCGTGGTGGATATTACGGCAAACAACTTTAACCGCCCGATGGCGGCAAGCGCGTATTATAAGTATACGGGCGCGGAGGGCGATACCGTGGTTTACGCCCTGAACGAGGGAAGCGAAAGCGTGCGTTCCTTAACGCAGATCGCGCTCGCCATGAAGGGTACGGAAGAATATAACGCCCTCGACGAAGCCGGCAAAGCGCAGATAGACAGATTTGCCGATAAATACCAAGTCGCAGACAGCGTTCTCTGGACGGAAAGCGAAGGTTCGTTTACCTCTCCGCAGTTCGTCGTCGGCGAAAGCAAGGCGCTTTATTTTGACGTGACAAACGCCGCCACGGTAACCGTTTCGTTTGCGGACGGCACGGAAAGCGTGGTGAAAAGCTTCGACGCCGCGCAACAGGGCGCGTATATCGGGCTGGGCGCTTATGCGGGCAAAATCGCGGCTGTCACTGTGACGGCGGGCGTGGAAAACGCCGTTATCGACAAATACGTTATGCCCAAACTCGGCGCGGTCGATTTTGCGGCGGGGGATTACTCGGCAACGCTTGTCGAAGGAACGGGAACGGTTTCCGCTATCACCACGGATGAATACGGCAGTGCGTTGCAAGTGCTTAACGGGCAGGATCAATTGTATACCACGACGGAATTGCGGTTCGGCGATAGTTTTCTTTCGCAGATAAACATTGGCGATACCGTTAAATTTTCCTTCCGCATCGTTCCGAATACATGTGATACTGATCGGTACAAATTCAGATCTACTTGGTTGACGGATAAAGGTAAACATTTCGATTGTTGTTATTCGGATAATTGGGGGGTAGAGTGGTTGCCGACGAATGAGTGGATAGAAGTTGTTCTCGATGCGGAAGAAACGCAGGAAATGCTTAACGAAGGCGGCGGTTTGCGCGCTTATGTGGAGTTGCACGGTACGGGAATTACAAATCGTCAATATATCGTGCAGTACGCGAATTTCCACGTGGAAAAAGCCATGAACGTAAAACCGACGGACGCCGTTTCCGTTGACAGCGTAAAAGCGATTTTCAACACGGCGGGGCTTACAAACTTCAAGCTGGCGCCCGTTTCCTTAAACGGCGAAGCGATCGACGCGCTCCCCGCGAATTTTGCGGAAGGCGAGCATAAACTCGTCGTTAAAATTTCTGCCGACGGTTACCGCGAAACGGAGGTCGTCGTCAACGTCGTCAGCGCGAAAGAAAAGGTCGTATTTTTTGATTTTGAGGACGCGGTACTGCCCGAATATACTTGCCCTCTCGGCGGCGTTAATATAGTGCAAAAAGTTATCGCGTCTTCATACGACAAACGGTCTTGTATGGAAGTTTGGGGGCATGTAGACGGATTTTGGAGTGTGGTGCAGTTTGCATTTACCGAGGAGCAGCTTGCGCAAATCAAAGAAGGCGATATGTTCAGCATTACTTTCTATATCAATAAGCATGAAACCGGAAGTGATAGCTTTACTTATCAATCGTTATATAACGGAGAGGCTAATAAATATCTTTCCGGCTATGATAAACCCGTTTCTGCCGGTGAATGGATAACGGTTACGCTTTCTGCGGAAGATACGCAAACGCTGAAAACGATTGGTCATTACGGTATTCGCTTGTTAAAAACAACTGCCGATGCTGGCAATTGTTTCTGGAAAATGTATATCGACGAAATGGTTATTTTGAAAGCGTAAAAACATAAAAACTCGCCCGAGATTTTCGGGCGGGTTTTTTATTTATTATGGGGGCGTGTGCGGGGAAATCGGTTAAACGCGGTTCTTGATCATGGCGCGCAGTTTTTGCGGCGTGATGCCGTAGGCGTTTTTAAACCGCTTGATAAAATAACTTAAACTGTCGTATCCCAGCGTTATGGAAATATCGAGTACGCTTTCTTCGGTGGTCTGCAGCATCGTCAGCGCGTAGTTCAGCTTTAAGTTATCGATATATTCAAACAAGGTGAACCCCGTATATTTTTTAAATATTCTCGCCAACTGCGAATGGGAATACCCCGTCGCCGCCGTCAGCTGATATACCTTTTGCGTAAAATTTTCGGGGTGCGCGAGTTTTTGCATAAATTCGTCCAGCCACGCGGGCATGTTCCGCCGCTGAAAATATTCGTTTTTCGGAATAAAGCTCAAAAGATAAATAGCGATCGAATCGATAAAATTTTTCTTTGTCGGCAGTTCCACGGGGGTGTTCGGCAGCATTTCTATGGAAGAAAGGTCGGCGACGATATCCTTGAACGTGCCCGCCGGCACTTGGATTTTTATGGCGGTTTCCCGTTCGGAAATCAAACGGTATAAATTCACGCCGCGGTAAAACGCGCAAAAATGCCGCATTTCCTCGTCGGTGATGTAAATGTCGCGGTGCAGGTGTTTCGTCGTTTCGGCGATGATTTTGTGCGTGTATTTCGTACCCGTCAAAAAAACCGAGCCGTATACCGCCTTAAAGTCCGTGCCGTTATAGCTGTTGAGCGATTCGCCTTCGATAAACAGGCTGATTTCCCAATTTGCGTTGTAATGCGGTCGGGCGCCGACGTAATAGGCGGCGGTAAACTGCCCGTTGAACGGGGTGAGTCTGTCGAGTTTCATTTTCCCTCCGAGGTTGTAAAACCTTTATCGAAACTATTGTAACACAATCCGAATGCTTTGTCAATTTTAATAAATTTATGTCATTTTTGGTAAAACATGAAGTAAAAACAACAAAGAACATAAAATTATTTGCATGTTGATTACGAGTATGATATAATATAATCGCGAAACAAACTTTATATTTTAATGGTACGGTAGTTTTATTCATAAAAAGCGATTCGTTTTTTATGCTGTGCTCGCATTTAGAATTTGGTAAAAGTACAAATTCCTTTTATGCGAGTGTTGTAACACATTTTTATGGACACTTCAAAAATTGATAGAGTGGACATAGTAAATGCGTATGAGCAGTCAACCCCATACGCTTATCTTTATTTTTTAAGATTATTGAGTTTATGGCGCAGAACGGAAGCAATATCGACTTTATAGACAATATCAACCTCGCGTTCTTTGCCTGTGTGTTTCGGATGTCCGCCGATGACGATACGCTCAATCAGTTCATAGCACATTTCACGGGTAAGCTCGGGTGCTTTAAGATATTTTTTTATGCTGCGTATAAACTCATCTGCGCTTTGCCGTGCGCTTTCCGACTCATTCAGTTTTGTTTCAAGTTCAGTAATTTCCGTTTTAAGAGCCTTTTGCTCTGCCGAATATTTTTGGATGAAGCCAATGCAGATATCCTCGGGCATTTTGCCTTTAAGCCTGTCCTCGTAAGCGATTTGCATAAGGCGGGATAGTTCTTCAATACGTTTCCGCTTTCCCTGTAATTCTTTGTTTGCGGCGTTCACGGCATTGTCTGCAAGTTCGGCATTATGGCGTATAAATTCCTCACGGATAGCCTTTTCGTCAAGAACAATTCTTTGTGCCATTTCCCGTATATCATCAAGCACAATCTCCTCCAAGATATTTGCCGAGATGTAGTGCGAAAAGCAATACGCTTTGCCATACCGAATATGATGACCGCAATCAAAATGGTAAAACCGTTTTCCCGTATTGCGGCTGACCGTCGCACATAGTTTCATTTTATTCCCGCAATCGGCACAAACAAGAAACCCCGACAAAGGATGTGTAAATCCGATTTTTGTTTTTCTGCCTTTTGCAACCGACTTTTTACGTTCCTG
>QAKE01000057.1 GCA_003343995.1 Bacillota bacterium | reverse complement strand
GAAGTTTCCACCAAGACCAACGACGTGGCGGGCGACGGCACGACGACGGCGGTCGTTTTGGCGCAGGCGATGATCGAAGAGGGCTTAAAAAACGTTGCGGCGGGCGCAAACCCCATCATTTTGAAAAAGGGTATTTCCGGCGCGGTGGAAGTTGCGGTGAACGAACTCAAAAAGATTTCCCAGCCGGTCAGCGATAAAAAATCCATCACGCAGGTCGCGGCGATTTCCGCCGGCGACGAATCGGTGGGCGAGCTCATCTCCGAGGCGATGGAGAAGGTCGGCAAGGACGGCGTAATCACCATCGAGGAGAGCAAAACCATGAAGACGGAACTCACCACCGTGGAAGGCATGCAGTTCGACCGCGGCTACGCTTCCGCTTACATGGTCACCAACACCGATAAAATGGAAGCGGTGCTCGAATCCCCCGTCATCCTCATCACCGACAAGAAGATCTCCTCCATTCAGGAAATTCTGCCGGTCATCGAACCGATTGCGCAGCAAGGACAAAGATTGCTTATCATTGCGGAGGATGTGGAAGGCGACGCGCTTGCGGCGCTCGTCGTGAACAAGCTCAAGGGCGTGTTCAACTGCGTGGCGGTGAAGGCCCCCGGTTTCGGCGACAGAAGAAAGGCGATGCTCGAAGACATCGCGGTGCTGACGGGCGGCACGGTCGTTTCCTCCGACATGGGCTACGAGTTTAAGGACGTCACCCCCGACATGCTGGGCAGAGCGGGCAGCGTAAAGGTCGATAAAGACAACACGACGATCATCGACGGCGCGGGCGATCCCGCCGCCATCGAGGCGAGAAAACAGTCGATCAAGGCGCAGATTGCCGAAACCACTTCCGATTACGACAAGGAAAAATTGCAGGAACGTTTGGCGAAACTCGCCGGCGGCGTAGCGGTCATCAACGTGGGCGCGGCGACGGAAATCGAAATGAAAGAAAAGAAACTGCGCATCGAGGACGCGCTCAACGCGACGCGTGCGGCGGTGCAGGAAGGCATCGTGCCCGGCGGCGGCATCGCGCCGCTGGCGGCAATCCCCGCGCTGGAAAAATACATTGCGGGCTTGAACGGCGACGAAAAGACCGGCGCGGGCATCATTCTGAACGCCGTGAAAGCGCCGCTGAAGCAGATCGCGGACAACGCCGGCTTGGACGGCGCGGTCATCCTCCACGAAGTGCTTAAATCCGGCAAACCGACTTACGGCTTCAACGCGCTCACCAACGAGTACGTGGATATGGTGAAGGAAGGCATCATCGATCCGACGAAGGTTACGAGGAGCGCCCTCGAAAACGCCGCGTCGGTCGCGTCCATCTTCCTGACGACGGAGAGCATCGTTGCGGATATTCCCGAAAAAGAACCCGTTCCCGCTCCGCAGGGCGGTATGGGCGGCATGTATTAAGCCGATCGAACGAAATAATAAAAAAGGCGCGCAATCTTTGCGGATTGCGCGCCTTTTTGCGTTCCTTGATTTGAATACCGACCTTAAAACGGCGTTATTTTATGATTTTCATATCGTTTGCCAGCACGTCCGTGCCGTTATGGCAGGTGAGCACGGTAAACTCCTCCCCCGCGATTTTATACGGATCGCCCGTACCGTGAAAGGATATCGCCGCGTGATAATGGTTGCCGAATTTTTTGCCGTCCTTTTCGACGGTGACGGGCTCGCTCCAATGCAGCAAGTCGGTTGAAGTTCTGATCTCCATGTAATCGGCGCAGATTTGATTTTTGTTTCTGAAATTAACGGGCGAAGATGTCAGCAGATAGCCGTGCAGCGCCTCGCTATACGCCACACGCGCGTGCCATGCGTTTTGCAGAATCGGCGTTTCCTTGCCGAAATTGCCCGCCTCGCAGAACGCGCCGTCGTAATACTTGACGAAATCGCCCATGACGCCGTCCTCGCGCTTTCTCGTTCGGGCAACGTATACGTCGCACCCCGTCCATTCCCAATTGTCGATGTCGATGGTGATGATGTTATAGAAAAGATAGAGGTAACCGTCGTCCGCGGGAAACAGGGAAAAATCCCCGCTGCCGAGCTTGATTTCGCCCCCTTTCTGTCCGAGCACGTTCACGCCGTCGGGATTGAAGCGTTCGCTGAAACAAACCTCTTCCGAGGTAAGCACCCAACGGTCGAACACCCAGTCGCGCCCCTCGTTATCGGAGTGCATCAGCCCGACGTGGCGGAAATCGGAATCGGCTTTCGGCGTTTCGCAAAACCCCTGCGCGTCGTATGCCGTGCCCTTGCCGTTCCAGCCCGATTCGTTGTGAAAAAAACTGAAAAAGCGGTTGGTTACGGGGCATATATACAGTCCGAAAGGCCATACCGAACCGCGCGCCTTCACGCCTTCGGGATAACGGATGCCGGAAAACGCGTAATCGGCGTGCCCCACGCAAAAGTTGAGCGAAATGGGATACATCTGCCGCATATCGGATAAATCGTCGCCGCAGAACATGCCGATATGCCCGCCGTTGGAGTGTCCGCTGATCGCCCAGAGTTTTCCGGCGGCGTCGCGGCAGAAAGGCACGGTGCCGTCCTGATAAACGCCGACCTCGTTGAGAAACGGGCTCTTATAGGTTTCGCCCACGGTGATTTTGCAATTCTTCAATTTGTTCATGATTTTCCCCTTTTTATATCAATTGTTTTCGTCTGCACGCGGCAGTCTTTTCAGCTTTTTGATGACGGTATTTAAGTATACCAAGATAACGAGCACGATGATCAGGCTGATTGCCGACATCACCTGCTGCGCGTACACGTCCAACCCCAGAAAACGGTTGCCGTTTTGCTGAATATAGGTGACGAGCGGGCTTAATAAAAGCGTTGCGAAAAATCCGGCAAACCCCGCCAGCGTCTGTTGCAGCGCCAACGCCCCCGTGCGCTGGGAACGCTCCACATAATCGTAAACGAGGTTAATGGGCGCACTGTTCGCGCCGGCGAGCCCGATGCAATACAGCACGTAATGCACGATATAGAGCACCTTGCCGTTGCTCGGCGCGGTGAAGATGTTCACGGTGTAGGCGACCGCCTCGAGGATAAAACAGAGCGTAAGCATTTTCGCAAAGGAAAATTTATCGCCGATGGCGCCGATGGGGCGGGAAAACACCGCGCGCACCAGACTTCCCGCCATGATGACGATAGAAGAAAACGCGGCGGTAAAGGCGAGCTCCTTCGCCTGATAGGTGCCGGTAAAGGATATCGTCGCGTAATTCGCCACGTTCCACAAAACGGAAACCAGCATGATTTTAAAAAGCGTTTTATTTTTAAACAGCTCTTTCAGCGTTTGTTTCGTGGAGATTTTTTCGCCCTCTTCCGCGGGTTTTTCCTTCGATAAAACCAACGTCAGGCTGTGGAACACCATTAACGCGACCAAGCCGACGCCGCAGATGACGAACGCCGTGCGCAGATCGCCCGCCGCCTCGAAATGGTCGATGAGCGCGCCCAGCGCATAGGAAAACGCCATGCCGCCGATGAGCGAAACGATTTCCTTGTTAGCGGTGAACCGCCCCCGCCTGTCGTCCGCGACCAACGACATGAACCAGTTGGTTTTGGGCGAATAGATGGCGTTATGTACGATGTGCGCGACGAGCAGAACCGCCACGAACAGAACGGTTTTGGCGACTTTGGAAATTTCAAAGAGCGGCACCAGATAGATAAACGCGAAGAGCGTTTGGCTGAGAATGTGCAGCGCGGTCACCCAGCGTTTGACGGGGCGCTTGTTTGCCAGAAACACGGCGATCAATTGAAACCCGCAGCCCAAAGACACGAAGGAGGTCAAAATTCCCGTAAGCGCGTCGGAAAAACCGATATACGCCGTAAGGCGCGCCAGATAAACGGTGCCCACCGCGATGGAAATGAAGTATTCCAGCGCCGCCTCGAGAATGTACATAACGCGGCTGAAACGGTAACCGTCCTCCGCAGGTTTGATTTTCATTTTCCTGATAACGACCTTTTTTTGTTAATGCACTGAAAGTATACTACAAAACATTTTTAAAATCAACCATAAAAGCGCAAAAAAATCGCGCGCTTTTTATGCGCGCGACTTGCCGCGTTCAAAAAACGCGCGGCGGGCTTTTTTTATTCGAAAAACACCGTGCACGCCGTCCACGGCGCGATTTCGGGCAGCACGAAACGCACCCCGTTGCCCTTTGAAACCGCATCGAGAGAGCGCGCGTTGCCGAATTCGTCGCAATATACGGCGCGTTCCGCAACGGGGCGCCTGACGGCGATTTCGGCGTTTGCCTGCGTTTCTATGGTGGTGTTTACGAAAGTAACGGAATGAACCTTTCCTTCCTTATCCTCCGCGGGCAGCAGCATCAGGCGGTTTTCGGACGCGATGCGGCAGCTCACGCCGCCGATGAGCGCGATCGCCCCGTCGATCTGCCGTTTTTTATCGTAAGTGATCACGACGTCCTCCTCCCGATACCCCTGCACGAACCACTTTCCGCCGACGGCCGTTTCGAACACGACGGCGGCGGCTTTGCCGCAAAGGGACGTTTCCACATGAAGAGGATTGTTCGCCGCGTACGTCGAAAGCGTTTGCATGCGCTCGCCCTCCAGATAGTGATTGACTCTCACGAAAAGCGACTGCCCCCACCCCTCGTCGGTCAGATCCGCGTTTACGGGGTGATCGGTAAACTTTTCGTAATAGGGAAAGGCGTTTTCGATTTTGCAAGCCCTTACGCCGAACAGATGACCGTAACCGCGCTTCTCCAGCGTTTCCAACGCGCCGCCCGTAGTTACGACGGGCGATTTCGCCAATTTGTAAATTTCCTCTTCCGTCAGCGTTTCGGCGTATTCCGAGGCGAGATAGTATATCGGATTCGCGCCCTCGGCATACGTTACGGGGATGCCGAGATAATTGAACTCGTGCCCGACCGTCCACGGCTCGAACATCCATTCTTTTTTCTTTGTCGCCCAGAATTTTTCCGGCACGACGGCGCAGAGCCCGCCCTTCACGCAATCGGCGTTGGCTTTCACCAATCTGTCCCAGTAAGGTCTGCGCTTCGCGCACTCTTCGATCCCTTCCAAAACCCTTGTTTCTTCCCGACCGTTGGCGTTGGTGAGCACGAAACTGACGGAGTTAAACCCGCTCGCGAGGTGCAGCGTCGCCTCCAGCATCGTGCCGTTCATGGTCTTGCTGTAATAGACGTTGGGATAGTTTTCGATTTCGTTGCACTTGTCCGCCACGCAATCGGGCAGGGAATAGAGCTGCCACTGGGTATCGAAGGTTTTTTCCACGAGGAGATTGGGGTTGTCGTCGTTGTACGCCCCGCCGCCGCTGCGGCTCATCACCTTGCGGCCGGTGCCCTCGTAAAACGCCCGAACGCACGCGGCGAACGCCTTGCCGGAATAGGAACCGTGCTGCACGCCCGCGTGCGTTACAACGCTGTTTTCCTTGATGACCTTTCCCATTTCGCGGCAGTAATCGGCGATGCCCCGATAGCTGAAAAAAAGGTATTTTTCCCGCATGTTCATATCGGTTTCGATAAGGCGATCGAGTTCTTCGCGCGAATAATTCGTGCCGTTTTCCGCATTGAAGGCGCGCACGCAGTCGTCGCAGAAACAGCGCAGCGGCTGTTTATAGTTGAAAACGCGGATATCGTCGTCAAACCAAATCGCATACGGCTCGAGCTCGCGGCACAAAAGCGCGACGACCTTCCGCTCGTAAGCGCGGTATTCTTCCTTGCGCCAGCAAAACTGCCCGAAATTGACGTTGCCCTTCTGGTCGACGGAAAACAGCTCGTCGCGCATGTTTTCCACGCCGCCGAAATCGTAATGCGGCGTTCTCAGCGTCTGATCGCCGAAGGTTTTCATCTGCACGCTCGCCTTTACGCCGAGATTTTTGAGCGCCGTAAAATACGGTTTTAAAAATGCGACGCTTTCTTGCACCCTTTCGAGGGGCGGGAACTGCGAAACGACGGAAAACCACACCTCGTCGCAGCCGCCTTTATGCTTCGCTATGCAATCGACGAGCCCTTGGTATGTTTCGGCGCCGTGACATTTCCAAGAAATTCTTTGCTTTAACATGTTTCGCCCCTTAAAACTCCATAACTTTGCCGTTACTCAGGCGGGAGGTTTCCGCCGCAAACGCCAGACGGTGGCTTTCCACCGATTTATCGATGTCCGCCTTAAAGCCGCCCGATTTGCTGTCGACGTATTTCATAAAGTCTACGAGCAGCAGTCTGTCGCCGCCGGCGTGGGGCGAAACGGAGTCATGTACGCCGATGTCGAAAATCTGCTTTTCTTCCTTGCCGAATATTTCGAGCTCCACGCGGTTATCCTCCAGCACGCCGTTGATTTCGCCGAAGGTGCCGCCCACCTGTATGCGGCGGTACACCTTGCCGGAAAACGCCTGCATGGTGAGGTTGACGACTATGCCGTCCTCCAACACCATGTTCACCGTCTGATGGTCCACCACGTCGTTATCGCAGCGGAACACGCATTTATCGTAAAACGTAGCGTCGTCGTCCAGCACCTTCTTCGCGTTTTCCCAATTTTCCTCCTGCCCGTCGGGGATTCTCACCCACGTGGGGCGGGCGGAATAAATCTGATAGGCGTCGTACGGGCAATCGGGCGCGGCGGCGCAGTTTTTGCAGCGCGCGGCGGAATGCGCAGGCGCGTTTTCCGCCTTGAAATAATCGAGCGCGCCGAAGGAGGAAAGCTTTTTACAGCTCTTGCCCGTCAGCCATAAAATAATGTCGAAATCGTGACAGCATTTCGCCAGAATCATGGGACACGTTTCCACGCTGTTGTGCCAATTGCCGCGCACGAAACTGTGCGCTTGATGGAAATATCCCACGTTTTCCGTCTGGTTGACGTTCATCACCCTGCCGATGACGCCGGAATCTATGATTTCCTTGATCTTCATGTAAAAGGGCGTGTACCTGAGCACGTGGCTCACGCCGATCTTCCGCCCCAGCGCCTTCGCCTTGGCGGCGATGTCGTCCACCTCCGCCAACGTGAGCGCGATGGGCTTTTCCAGCAAAATATCGTAGCCCAAATCGAGCGCGCGCATGGCGTATTCGTAATGCGTGCCGTCGATGGTGCTTAAAATCAACGCGTCGGCAAGCCTGCCCGCTGCGAAAAACGCCTCCGCGCTATCGAAACACATTCCGTCCTTCAGCCCCAAAAGGCGTTTTGCCGCGCTGCGGCGCTCCTTATCGACGTCGCACGCGGCGACGATCTTCAACCCTTCTTCCGCGGCGATGAGCGAATAAATCGTCCCCCGCGCGCCGAACCCTAAAACCGCAATGTCTGCCATATTCTTTAATCCTCTAATTTTAACAGTCCGTAATGATACGGCGCATTGAACACGTCGGCGTTTTTCAGTGCGTTCCAATACCGCGTGCTCTTGTAAATTCCATCCGCGCCGAAGTCGTGCGCGTTGATTTCAAAGCCGATTTTTTCCCGTTTCGCAAGGAAAAGTTCCAGCGTCACGGCGTACCCCGCGTCGGTTTTTTCCGCCTTGCAGCTCTTTACTTTTTCTTCCGCGCCGAACGCGTCGAACACGCCGTGCGCGTTGACGCGGATTTTATAATCGCCCGCCGTCATCGCGGAAGTGCGGTTGCACGTTTCGCTGACGTAGATTTCCGCGCAGTCCTGCTCCCACGATTCGATGTTGTTGTCCCGCGTGAAGATTTCGCCGTCCTCGACGGAAAGCGATATTTTCAGCACGCCTTCCGCGTATGCCGCCGTAAAGGAAAAATCGAACCCGTAAATCGGGCAGGTGCTGTCCCCCGCGCGCTGAAGGGCGCAGGGCGCGCCGCTTACGCTCACCGTTTTGTCGACCTGCGAAAAGATGAGCGGGCTTTTGGTGAAATCGAGCTTTTCGACGGGCGGGATCGCCGCGCCTTCCCTGTAATTTTTCACGCCCGCGGCGACGAGTTTTTCCACGAAGGCGCGGCGCATGGCGGGGTAATCTTCCGCCCCCGCAAGATACGCCGCCGACAGCTTGCAAAATTCCAGCTGCGCGCGGCTTAATGACACGCGCTTTTTCTGTTCCCTCGTTCCCGCGGCGCTTTCCGCCGCGTCGTATAACCGCTCGCCCGCGGCGATAAATGCTTTATCCGCGTAAAAGCGCAGTTTTTCCTCCCCGCTCATGGCGCCGATGTCCGCGTCTTTGAACTTTTCGTCGAGCAGGAGGAGGTATTCGAAGATATACGCGCCGCCGTCGCCGTAACCCGCGGCGTAATTTTCGCTGCCCGTCATCATCTGACGAATGGTTTTTTCGCTGCCCGCGGGGGTGGAATCCCACACGTCGGAAATATTTTCCACGAGGTTCGCGTCGATCATCTTATACATATAGCTGTTGGTGATGAACATATCGTAAATCGCCGTGCCCGATTGCAGCTGGCTTAAGATGGTATGAAACTCGTCCTTCGAAGCGCGAATGGTGATTTTATATTTGTTTTCCTGCTTTTCGGCATTGTATTCGTTTACGATTTTATCGAGCCATTCCCTGCCGTAGCCGCCGTTGAACAGCGAAATAAAGATGGATGGGCGCTTGTCGTTGTCTTCGATGAGTTTGCCGCCGCAAGCGGTCGCGCCGAGCGCGATAATACACGTTAAAATCAGTGCGAGTAATTTTTTCATGATACTGCCTCCTTTGAATTCCGCTATCATAATACCGCATTTTTTTGGGCATTTCAAGATATATTCTTATCCAAAAATTGTATTTTTTTGCACTGTTTTACCCCCCCCCCGACAAAAAAATCATAAAAAATCGCCCGTATTCAGCAAAATATATTGACTTTCGTATCATTTTAGGTATAATGGAATTATAGCGATAAAAATACCAAAGGGGAGTTTTTTGCATGCTTAAAATCGAACCGGGGTTCAAACGCGACGGCGAAATCGTACAGTATTATAACAATAAGGTTTTAGAGCTCGCCTCCAACGAGTTCGGCATACACGATTTTTCCAAACGGGAGGCGGCGGGGGCGCGAATCCAATCGCACTACACGCTGCACTTCGTGCTGAAGGGCAAGGGCACCTTCAGCATTGCGGGCAAAACCTTTCATCTGCAGGAAAACGACGCGTTTTTCACCCCGCCCAACGTTACGGTGACCACCACGCCCGACAAAGACGAGCCGTGGACGTTCTTCTGGGCGGGCATGAACGGCAAAGGCTTTCAGCAGGTGTTCGCCAACGCGCTGTTTTCCATCGCCTCCCCCGTTTACAGCTGCGGAGCGTGCGCGCAGTTTGTGCGGAACGCCATCGAGCGGCTTTGCGACTTCTGCCCCGCGGAAAGCGACGCCATGCAGATGCGCGGCATTTCCGCCGCGCTGGAGATTTTCGCCTACATCACGGAAGAACGCGTAAAAAACTGCGGCGAAACGCCCCACGTGTTTTCCAAAGAATACTACCTGCAAAAGGCGCTCGACTTAATCGAAGCCAACTACGCCGACAGCGCCTTCAAAATAGACGACATCTGCGCGGAGCTCGCCATCAGCCATTCCTATCTTTGCAAGATCTTCCGCCTCTTTTCCTCGGTAACGGTCAACCAGTACCTCATCGAAATCCGCATGCGGGAGGCGCGGCTGCTGCTCGATAAGGACGAATCGAGCATAAAAAACGTGGCGTTCGCCGTCGGCTATAACGATTACGCTTACTTTTCCAAGGAATTCAAAAAGCACTTCGGCTATACGCCGGGGCAATACCGCAAAACGCAGCGGGAAAACAGAAAACTTTTACCGAACGCCTGAGCTTTATTGAAAAGCCCGCGCGGCGGTTCGGGATATTATCAAAATCAAGCGGCAACGGTAAATTTGAAACGATACGTTCCGCACAGATCAAAACGCACACGGCGTGCAGCATAATGAAAAGGAGTATAATATGAAAATTGCAACAACCACAGAGGATTTCAGCTTTTACTGCGATACGTACGAAAAACAAATTTCGGAACTGCACAAAGCGGGATTTCGATACATAGATCTGAGCATGTACAGCTTCGCTCCGGACTGCGAATTTATGCAAGACAATTGGAAAGCCGCCGCAATAAGAATTAAAAATTTTGCGAGCGATCTCAGCATGCAATTCGTGCAAGCACATTCTCAAGGCGGAAATCCCCTTTCCGACGACGCTTCGCATGCGGCTTTCTTACTGAACGCGACGATTCGTTCCATTGAAATATGCGGACTGCTCGGCATAAAAAACACGGTTGTGCACAACGGATTTGAAAAGGGACTTTCTAAAGAAGAATGGTTTATAAAAAACAAGGCGTTCTATGAAAAACTATTCCCCTATACGGAAAAATACGACGTAAACGTACTTTGCGAAAACTCGACGAAATCCAACATGGGAGATCATTATTTTATCAATTCGGGCAAGGATATGCGAGAGTTTATCGATTTTGTAAATCATCCCAAAATTCACGGGTGCTGGGATACGGGACACGCGAACTGCGAGGGCAATCAGTACGATGATATAATGGCGGTAGGCAAAGAACTTTACGCAATCCACTACAACGACAATCATGCGTACAAGGATAACCACATAGCTCCTTTTTTGGGGTGTTTGAATCACGACGAGGTATTGACGGCTTTGACAGACGTCGGCTTCAAGGGATATTTTACGCTCGAATGCAGTTCTTCGTTGAACCGATACGATCAATGGACCGAAAACAGAAGACGCTTCCGCGATGAATACGGTTCCTTAAAGCTCCGAGAGCCTCAGTTGTTTATGCAAAGACATATAGAGGCGATGATGTACGAAACGGCGGAATGGATGCTGAAAGAATACGGGGTTTTTGAAGAATAAAACTCAAAAACGCGTAATCCTTTGATTTTGCAAACGACTTACCGCCCGTTTGGCGGTTTTTTGCCCGTTCAGCGCGCAATTTCGCGCTTTTTGGGGAATTTTGTAAACCGCCGTCGTTTAATCGCCCCGAAAGCACCCCTTTTCGGCGCTCTCAGACGCGTGCAAATCGTGTCGAATATGCGACTAATATCGAAAAATGACGAATAAAACGGCAAAATTCGGCAATCGGCGCGCCGCGCGCGACCTTCAGACCGAGCGGCGGGAAAAATTTTCCCGCCGCTTTTTTTCGATTATTTTTCGTTTTGTATTGACAAGGGAAGGTTCTTCCGCTATAATAAGTACATAGCATACACCGCCCGCAATCGGGCGAACTTCGTCGAATAAACAACTTTTATGTTGATTTCGTCGTGTAAAAGGATGATTTATGGATTTACGTGTAGAAAAAACGATAAAGAGCATTTTTAACGCCTTTTTGGAACTGCGTGCAAAAAACCCGCTGGAAAAAATCAGCGTTACCGAACTTTCCGAGCGGGCGACCATCAACAAAGCCACTTTCTATCTGCATTTTAAGGATATATACGATTTATCGGACACGCTGGAAAGCGAACTCGTCAATTCCATTATCGATAAAATCACGCCGGAAGAATTCGAGCGCGAGCCCATCGCCGCCATAGACGCCCTCACCGAGGCGTACGCTTCCAAAAAGCACATGATTTCCATACTGTTCGCCGATACGCGCAGCCAGCGGCTGGCGCACAAGGTGGAACAGGGCGTGAAGGAACTCCTCTTTTCGCAGAATCCCGAATGGAAGGAGGACGTGCGCGTGAACGCACTCATCAGCTACGCGGTGTTCGGCAGTTATTACGCGTTCGTCAACAACGACAAGTTTCCCCCCGCGGATACCATCCGCGCCGTCGGCCGCGTCAACGAACAGTTAAAAACGCTTTTATAAAAAACGAAAAGCGGAGGCAAAATCGCCTCCGCTTTTTTGTTTTAAAGTAAACCGCCCGTTCGGCACGGATAAATTTTACAGCCGATCGATCACGCCGCAAATGGTTTCCACCGTTTTGTCGATGCCGAGGAAGGAACTCTTCACGCATAAATCGTAGGTATCCGCCGCGCCCCATTTGCAATCGGAATAATAATTATAAAAACGCGCGCGGTTCTTATCGGTTTTCATCATGCGGGCAAACGCCTCTTTTTCCGATTTGATGTCGTTGCGGCGCATGATTCGCTCCACGCGCTCTTTATCGTCGGCGCACACGAACACGCTGAACAAATCGGGATTATCCCGCAAAATATAGTCGGCGCACCTGCCGACGATCACGCACGATTCCTTTGCCGCGATTTTTTTGATGACGCCGGAAACCGCGAAAAACACCTGCATGCCGAGGGGCTTTTCCGTGCCCATATGCCCGCCGATGCCGTAAGAATACACGTTGGACGTAAAGGGATACATGAACGCCGCGGAAATCTTCTTTTCGTCGTAATGCTCCACAATTTCGTCGCACAGTCCGCTTTCCTTGGCGGCGATCGCCAAAAGCTGCTTGTCATAATAGCCGATTCCGTAATGCGCGGCGAGCTTTTCGCCGATTTCCCGTCCGCCGCTGCCGTACTGTCTGCCGACCGTAATCACTAATTTTTTATTCATATTCCGCCCTCCCGTACCGATGATAGAAAAGTTTTCCTTTTCTGATTCTATTTTACTCCAATTTTTTCCGTTTGTCAATACCGAATTTTCGGGAAAAATGTACAAATGCGCCGTAATCCATCATATACATAATACCAAAGGAAGGTGCGCATGTCTGTTACATTATCTCTCTGCATGATCGTAAAAAACGAAGAAGCCGTGCTGAAACGCTGTCTTTCGAGCGTGCGCGGCATCGCGGACGAAATCGTGATCGCCGACACCGGCTCCACCGACAATACGAAGGAAATCGCAAAATCGTTTACCGACCGCGTTTACGATTACGTCTGGACGGACGACTTTGCCGCCGCAAGGAATTTTTCCTTTTCCAAAGCGACGGGCGATTACGTGATGTGGCTGGACGCCGACGACGTGATCGAAGGGAAAAACGTGCGGTTATTTAAGGAGTTGAAAAAACAGCTCGAACGCCGCGCGCCCGACGTTGCGATGTGCCGTTACGACATCGGGTTCGACGAGAGCGGCACGCCCGCGTTCAGCTACTACCGCGAGCGGATTTTAAAGCGCGCCGCAGGTTTTTTGTGGCAGGGCTTCGTGCACGAATGTATTCAGCCGCACGGCGAAATTCTCTATTCCGAAGCGGCGGTGAGCCACCGCAAAATTGCCGAGGGAAACCCGCGGCGCAACCTCGAACTCTATCAGAAAGCCATTTTCAACGCGCCGCTGAACACCGCACGGGAAAAGTATTATTACGGGCGGGAACTCTATTATAACCGTTTGTATCGGGAGGCAGTGTGCATTTTGGAGGACGCGCTCGCCGACCCCGCGCTATGGCGGCTCGACGCGGCGGAGGCGTGCAACGTCATTTCCGAATGTTATATTTATCTAAGGGAATACGACAAGGCGCTTTCCGCGGCGTTCAGAAGTTTTTCCTACGCGCTTCCGCGCGCGGAAACGCTATGCGCGGTGGGCAACGCCTTTCAGCTGAAAAAAAATTACGCGTTCGCTATTTATTGGTACGAACAGGCGCTTTCGGCGCCGCCCGCGGAGGGCGGATTCGTCCGTCCCGAATACGCCGATTTCGTGCCGTGTTTAGAGCTTTCCGTATGCCACTATCATCTCGGCGACCTGCAGACGGCGAAAATTTACCACGATAAGGCGAAATCACTGCGCCCGCAGCACCCGTCCGTCGTGAGAAACGAACGGTATTTTTCTTGATTTTTTTTGGTTTTCCGCGTATAATATGCATATATGAACACGTTACCGAACGATCCGATGATGCTTTTAAGCGTAATCAACACGAAACTGCGCGACGAATATTCCGATTTATACGCGCTTTGCGAGGATATGAACGCCGACTGCGACGCGCTGAAAGAAAAACTTTCCGCCGCGGGCTACGCCTACAACGCGGAAAAAAACAGATTTGAATGAACACGCCGCCCGAACGCAATTTTAACAAGGCAAAAAAGAGCGAAGATTTTTAATAATCTTCGCTCTTTTTCCTTTTTCTGATATTTATTCGGTCAAGGCGGCATGTTTCGTCCGCTTTATCCGATGATTTTTACGCCGTCCTTCGGCGCGGGCGCCCGATTCGCCAGAAATTCCGCGATGAGCCTGCAGCCGATGTCGCTTTCCTTAATCGGCGTCATGATGAAATCGTGAAACATGTTTTCAAACACCGCCAGCGTAAGGCGCGTGCCCCGCGCGCCGTCGGCGCGCTCTTTCAGATACATGCAGTCGGGATAAAACAATTCGCTTTCGCCGACCGTTACGAGAATCTCGCCCAAATCGTCCATTTCCCCGAACACGGGGGATACCGTGGGATCGGTCAGCGGCAGTTCCTTTGCGTATTCCCTGCCGGCGAACAGCAACCCGTCGATGGATAGCGTGGGATCTTTTTCCTCGTACTCCGCCGCCTCCGGACGGGACAGGGAAACGTCCACCCACGGCGACAGCAAAACGGTTTTTACCGGCAGTTTTCCGCCGGTTTTCACCAGCGTTTGCAAAAAAGCCAGCGCCAGCCCGCCCCCCGCGGAATCGCCCAAAAGCACAAATTCGTCCTCTTTATACGTTTCCGTCAGCCGCGCGTACGCTTTTCCGAGCACGGCGTGCGTTTTTTTCGCGCCGTGCTCCGGCGCGAGGGGATAATCGATATACGTTACCCGCATGCCGTATTCCTTGACCAATTTTTCCATAAACTTCCGGTGAAAAAGCAGTCCTTCCGCGACATACGCCCCGCCGTGCAGAAATACGACGTGCGGCGCGGCGCTTTCCCCGCCGTCCACGCTGACGCAGGCAAACCCGTCTATAAAAAATTGCTCCGCGCGGAGATTTTTAAACTTTTTCGGCTCGAAATGCTTTCCGCCGCGTTTCGGTTTTTTAATGGTGAGTTTCACAAGCCCCTTCAGATTTAGAAAGCGGGCGAATTTATTGAGTTTATCTATGGGCAGCATACTATCTCCTTCTTAAAACGATTGTACTATATCCGCCCGCGATTTGTCAATCTTTCTTTCCGAATTATCGACGCCGCATAAAAAAACCGCACAAAACCGTGCGGTTTTTCATAAGTTTTTTCTTTACGCCGCGGCGTCGATGCGCGCCTGCTGCAATTCTTTCAGTTCGTTTTCCACTTCCGCTTTGAGATCGGCGATTTCCTTTTCAAATTCCGCGCGGAGTTCTTCGATTTTCTCCTGCACCGCGGCTTTCGCGTCGGCGACTTCTTTCTTCTCTTCGTCGCTCAGATTCTCTTCAAACCATTCTTCGATTTCCTCGATGCGATCCTCGATTTTATCGAGCACGTAATCGTCGAGATCGTCGTATTCGTTGATTTTATCGATTTCGATCCGAATAAATTCCGCGATGGGCGCGAGCGCCGCCTTTACGGTGTTCAGCGCCTCGGCGGAGATTTCCTCCAACGCCTCCTCGATTTCCTCCAGCAGATCCTCCGCCGCGTCGAAAACCTCTTCAAAGCGGTCTTGATCTTCCTCGCTCATGTTGCGGTAAAGGCTTTCGAGATAATACTCCACGGCGTCTTCCGTCGCCGCGCCGTACGCCTTTACGCCCGCGATGAACTCTTCGGCGTTTTTGCCGATGGTTTCGGCGATCTGCGCGAGCTGCTCGTCCGTCAGCACGGGCTCGGTTTCAAAATTGATTTCGTCGATGTATTCCACCGCTCTGTACGCATTGCGCAGCGCGATGTATTCCGCGGCTTTCGCAGCCTTGTCGAGTCCGTTGTTCGCAAGCACGAGGTACGCGTTATCGAGCAGCACGTCTTTGTTCTGTTCGTAAGCGAGTTCCAGCTTTTCGTAAGCGTCCTCAAAGCGTTCGCTTGCGATTTCCAGACGGTATTTTTCGCTTTCGTACAGAATTTCGCTCAAATCTTCCGCGCTCATCGCCGCGGCAGCCTCCACCGTCAGCGAGCGGTCCACCTTCATCGCCGCAAGCACCAAACGGTATTTGCCGGCGGTAAGCGCCTGAATATCCGCGTTGGCGGGGTACTGTTCCTTCAGCTTCGCCAGCTTTCCGTTGAGCACGTAACCGCCGTCGGTGACGATTTCGATTTTCAGCCCGACTTTGCCGCAGGAAGCCTGCAAACCCGCATCGATTTTGGAGAGGATTTTGCCTTCCGCGTTCGTCGTTTTGCCGCTGACCGTAACGCCGATAGAGGCGTTTTCTTCGGAAAGATAGCCGTACTGCACGGCGAGTTCCGCGACCTTTTCGCTTGCGTCGCCGATTTTTGCGCCGACGATGCCGTCCGCCCCGTAAAGCAGGATTTCGGCGTCCTTATTCAGCGCGCGGACGGAAATCACCTTTTCGTGTTTATCGAGTACGAACTCGACGGAAGGATTGATATCCAGCGCGACATAGCTTTCCGCAGATGCCGTTTTGTTCGCGTCGTTACACGCGCCGAATAATAACGAAAATCCGGAAACCAAAACGGTTAACGCTACCAACAAAGAAAGTTTTTTCATTTTTTTGCTCCTTGTTTTTTGTTTTTACACCTATTAAACAACCTTCCTTGCTCTTTTATTGGGAAAAATAAAAAATTTTTTTAAAAAATTAAATCCGCCGCCCGCAAATCGCGGGCGGCGGATAAAAACATAATCTATTATATACCTTTTATTTGGCGTTCCAAAGGCGTTTAAATTCCCTCTCGAACGCCTCTGTCATCTTTTCGATATAATCTTCCGGATCGTCAAAGCCCGACGGATCGACGTCGCCCTTCCATGTCTGCCATTCCGCGCGCAAACTTTCCAGCTTTTCCGAAGAATCGACGAACAGATCTTCGATACCCTTGACGATTTCGTCGATCACCTTTGCGAAATCCGAAAGTTTTTCCTCGATTTCCTCCAGCTTTTCCTCGATCCATTCAAACTGCGGTTCGAGCAGGCGGAAAAAATCGTTCCACGCCGTCAGCTCCGCGTCGCTCTGCGGAACGAAACCCGTTTCGGCGCAGGCGAACATTCCCTCCTCAAATTCGTCTTTCAAATCCCCGTCGATTTCGATCGCGGGATTGAGTTTGCCGTTTACGATGATATCGTTAAAGAGATTTTTCAACGATTCGGCGCGGATCTCCTCGCATATTTCGTCAAGTTCCCCGATCGCCTCGGCGCGGTCCTCCAGCAGTTCGAAATATTCCTCGATCAATTCGAAAACATACGCGTTGTACGCTTCGGCGGAGCCGCCGGCGGAAAACATCGCTTCCGCGCTCTCCTGCAAAAAACCGCCCTTGCCGTACGCGATTTCGAGCAGCGCGTTCAAATCGTAATCGCCGTTGACGCCCAGCTCCGACTGCAATTTTTCCTTGCCCGCAAACTCAGACGTGACGGCAACGCCGCCCGCCGCCGCGCGCGCCGTCGCGCCCAATTCTTCGGCGAGCTTGCGGGAAACATTGTCGCCGCGAACACTGACGCTCGTCATGTACAGCGCGCCGTCCGTGCCGAAATACCCCAAGGAATTACAGGCTTTCGCAAGCACGTCCACCAGCTCTGCCTGCGGCTTTCCGATAAAGGTTTCGCCCTTCGCGGCATACGCCGCGGAAATCCCCGCGAGCAAAATCTCCGCGCTTCGGTCCCCCGCCGTTATTTTGGAAACGTTGCCGTCGCTGTCCGCAACGATATAAAAGGAAGTATGCGCGGACGCGGCTTTCGGCTCGGACGACGAAAACGCCGTCGTACGGACGACGGGCGTGCCGATCCGCATGGAAATGTAGCTGTCGCTCACCAGATACTTGCCCGTAAGCGGCAACGCGATCAACAGCACGACGGCGGCGACGAGCAGCAGCGCGGCAACCGCCAGCGCGGCGGTCCGTTTCGCGGTGAAAAAGGGCGCGCGTCCGCCGCCCGCCGCCGCGGGCGCCGTCTGCAATTCGGGAACGAGCGCCGCAATCGGCTCGCGTTCCACCCGCTCGCTCATCGAGGGCGTAATGCGGTCGAATTCGCTGTTCAGTTGTCTGACGATATCTTTCTTTTTCACACCCGTTCCTCCTTTGCGAGATATTTTTGCAGTTTTTTCACGGCGTTATTGTACGTCCACGTCACCGTTCCGAGCGGTTTTCCCAACATCTTCGCGATTTCGCGGTGCTTGTATCCGCTCACCGCGTGCAGAATGACGATTTCCGCCTCCTCCGCCCCGAGCGCCGCCTTCACGGCGTTGAGCACGGGCGTACCCTCTTCGTTTATCGTATATTCCCCCGTTTCGGGAGTTCCGCTCTCCACGAAAACCTCCCGCTTCGCACGCTTTACGTGATTGAGCGCGAGGTTTCGCGCGATTTGCAACAGCCACGCGGAAAAATTTCCATCCTCATAGCGCGAGATGTTCTGTTTGACCTTTATGTAAGTATCCTGCATCAGTTCTTCGGACACTTCATAATCCCGCGTAATGGCGTAAATCGAGGAGAACACGCCCTTTTTCGTACTCTCGTATAAGAGCGCGAACGCCTCCCCGTCGCCGTTTTTCATCCGCGCGGCATACGCGTTCAGTTTTAAGTTGCCCAACGTTCTGTCCCTTTCTTCCGTATATTTAACAAACCGCGCGCGCGGTTTATTGGAGTTTTTATAAATTTTCTTCCGCCGACAGGATTTTTTTCAGGAATACGCCCGTACGGCTTTCGGGCACGAGCGCCACTTCCTCCGGCGAACCGCAGGCGACCACCGTGCCGCCGCCGTCGCCGCCCTCGGGACCCATATCGACGATATAATCCGCCGTTTTGATGACGTCGAGATTGTGTTCGATGACGATGACGGTGTTTCCCCCTTCCCGTAAACGGGAAAGAATGTCGCAAAGCTTCGCCACGTCGTAGGAATGCAGCCCCGTCGTCGGCTCGTCGAGGATATACAGCGTTTTGCCCGTGGGGCGTTTGGAAAGCTCGGTGGCGAGCTTTACGCGCTGCGCCTCCCCGCCCGACAGCGTGGTGGAGGACTGCCCCAAACGGATATACCCCAGCCCCACGTCCTGCAGCGTTTTGATTTTATTGTAGATGGAGGGCACGGGCGCAAAAAACTCCACCGCCTCGTCCACCGTCATGTTCAGCACGTCGCTGATGCTCTTGCCCTTGTATTTCACCTGCAGGGTTTCGCGATTGTAACGCGTGCCGTGGCACACCTCGCAGGGCACGTACACGTCGGGCAAAAAATGCATTTCGATTTTGATGATGCCGTCGCCCGAGCAGTTTTCGCACCGTCCGCCCGCCACGTTAAAGGAAAATCTGCCCGATTTATACCCGCGCTCCTTCGCGTCCAGCGTGGCGGCAAAGAGCACGCGGATGAGGGTGAACACCCCCGTGTAGGTGGCGGGATTGCTGCGCGGCGTTCTGCCGATGGGCGACTGATCGATGGCGATGACCTTATCGAAATATTCCAGCCCCTCGATTTTATCGAACGCGCCCCCCCGCAGTTTCGCGCCGTTTAGCTTCGCGGCGAGTTCGGGATAGACGATTTCGTTGACCAGCGAGCTCTTGCCGCTGCCCGATACCCCCGTGACCGCCGTAATCAGCCCGACGGGGAATTTCACGTTCGCGCTTTTCAAGTTATTCTGCCGCGCGCCGAACACCTCCAGCCATCTGCCGTCCGGTTTTTTGCGCACCGCGGGCACGTCTATTTTCCGCCGTCCCGCAAGGAAATCGCCGGTGATGGACAGCGGGTTTTGCATGATCTCCTCCGCCGTGCCCGTCGCCACGACTTCGCCGCCGTGCACGCCGGCAAAGCGACCGATATCGACGATATAATCGGCGGCGCGCATGGTATCCTCGTCGTGCTCCACCACGATGAGGGTGTTGCCCAGATCGCGCAGGCGCTTGAGGGTGCCGAGCAGTTTTTCGTTGTCCCGCTGATGCAGACCGATGCTCGGCTCGTCGAGGATATACAGCACCCCCGTCAGCCCGCTGCCGATCTGCGTGGCGAGGCGGATTCTCTGCGCCTCTCCGCCGGAAAGCGAGCCTGCATTCCGCGCGAGGGTGAGATAGTTGAGCCCCACGTCCCGCAGAAATTGCAGCCGCGCGCGGATTTCTTTTAAAATGGGCGCGGCGATGATGCTTTCGGTTTTGCCGAAGGTCAGCCCCTCGAGAAATTCATAGAGCTTATCGATGGGCATTTCGGTGAGCTCGGCGATGTTTTTGCCCCCCACCGTAACGGCGAGCGCCTCCTTTTTCAGCCGCCTGCCGTGACATTCGTCGCAGGGGATGCTCGTCATGTACCGCTCGATTTCCATTTTGGTGAAATCGCTCGTCGTTTCGCGGTAACGGCGGCTCAGATTCGGGATAATCCCCTCCCACGAGGAATTGTAACTCCCCGAAAAGGTGTGGGTTTTATAGTCCATCTTGATTTTTTCGCCGTTGTTACCGTAAAGGAGAATGTCGATAACTTCCTTCGGCAGGTCCTTGACGGGCGTATCGAGGGAAAAGCCGTAATGCGCCGCGAGAGCGGAAAAGTACATTTCGCTCATCTTGCCGGTATCGAGATTCCAGCCCGATATCGTCATCGCGCCCTGCCTCAAGCTCTTTTCGGGATCGCGGCAGATGAGCGCGGGATCGATTTCCTGACGGTACCCCAGACCGTGACAGACGGGGCACGCGCCGAAGGGGTTATTGAAGGAAAAGAGGCGCGGCTCGATTTCCTCGATGCTGATGCCGCAGTCGGGGCATGCGTAGTTGGTGGAAAACAGTTCGTTTTCCCCGTTGATTTCGACGAGCACCAGCCCCTCGGCGAGCTTGAGCGCGCTTTCCACGCTGTCGGTCAGCCGCTTGACGACGCCTTCCTTTACGATGACGCGGTCGATGACCACGGAAATGTTGTGCTTTATGTTTTTATCGAGCTTGATATCCTCGCCCAGATCGTACACCGTGCCGTCGATTTCCGCGCGCACGTAGCCCGCCTTGCGGTAGCCTTCCAGCTGTTTGGAATACTCCCCTTTTCTGCCGCGCACGACGGGGGCTTTCACCACCACCTTGCTGCCCGTTTCGCTTTCGGCGATTTTATCGACGATGTTATCCACCGTCTGCCGCTTGATTTCCCTGCCGCACTGCGGACAGTGCGGAACGCCCGCCCGCGCGAAAAGCAGACGGAAATAATCGTAGATTTCCGTCACCGTGCCCACGGTGGAGCGGGGGTTTTTGGAGGTGGTTTTCTGGTCGATGGAAATGGCGGGAGAAAGCCCGTCGATGCTGTCCACGTCCGGTTTTTCCATCTGCCCCAAAAACTGCCGCGCGTAGCTCGACAGGCTCTCCATGTACCGCCGCTGCCCTTCGGCGAAAATCGTTTCAAACGCGAGAGTGGATTTCCCGCTGCCGGAAAGTCCGGTGAACACCACCAGCTTATCGCGCGGTATCTGTAAATCCACGTTTTTAAGATTGTTTTCCCGCGCGCCTTTGATCGTGATATATTGCTGCATAATTTATTGTCCTTTTCTCATTTTCGCCTTTAATTTCGCGATGGTTTCGCGGATTTCGATGCACTGCTCGAAATCGAGGTTGGCGGAAGCCACCTTCATCAAGCCCTTCAGCTTTTCGATTTCGCTCGGAATGTCCGCCGCGCGGATATTCTTCGTGCGGTCGGTTTTTTTGGTGATCTCTATGGTGTTGACCACCTTTTTGATGATGGTTTTCGGCACGATGCCGTGCGCGGCGTTATATTCGCTTTGTATCTTTCTTCTGCGCTCCGTTTCGTCGATGGCGCGCCGCATGCTGCCCGTGATCACGTCGGCGTACATGATCACCCTGCCTTCGGCGTTGCGCGCCGCCCTGCCGATGGTCTGGATAAACGCCGTTTCGCTGCGCAGAAACCCTTCCTTGTCCGCGTCGAGAATGATGACGAGCTTCACCTCCGGCAAGTCCAGCCCCTCGCGCAGCAGGTTGATGCCGACGAGCACGTCGAACTCCCCTTCGCGCAGCCCCGTGATGATGTCTATGCGCTCCAGCGTGTCGATATCGCTGTGCATGTAACGCACCTTTACGCCGTTTTCCTTCAGATATTCCGTCAAGCTCTCCGCCATCTTTTTGGTGAGGGTGGTGATGAGCACGCGGCTCTTTTCCGCAACGATTTTGTGGATCTCCGCGAGCACGTCGTCGATCTGCCCCTTGGTGGGGCGAACCTCCACCGTGGGATCCAAAAGCCCCGTCGGACGGATGAGCTGTTCCGCCACCTGCCCCGCGCGGTTCAGTTCGTACTCCGCGGGCGTTGCCGAAACGCAGATGAGCTGCGGCAGCTTGGCGTTGAATTCCTCAAAGGTCAGCGGGCGGTTGTCGTACGCCGATTTCAAGCGGAACCCGTATTCCACGAGGTTGGTTTTCCTCGACAGATCGCCGCGGTACATCGCCCTGATCTGCGGTATGGTCATGTGGCTTTCGTCGATCATGACGAGATAGTCGGAGGGGAAATAGTCCATCAGCGTAAAGGGCGGATCGCCGATATTTCTGTCGTCGAAATAGCGGCTGTAATTTTCGATGCCCTTGCAAAAGCCGATTTCGTTGATCATTTCGATGTCGTACGCCGTGCGCTGCTGCAGCCGCTGCGCTTCCAGCAGCTTGCCGCTTTCCTTGAAGGCGCGCACTTCGTCGTTTAGATCGCGCTCGATGTGCGTGAGCGCGACCTTCGCCTTTTCCTGCGCCACCACGTAATGGCTCGCGGGGAAGATGACGGCGTGTTTCAGCTCGGAAACCACCTTGCCGGAAACGTATTCGCATTCGCAGATCCTGTCCACCGTGTCGCCGAAAAACTCCACCCGCACGACGATTTCCGTATTCGACGAGGGAAAAATATCGATGGTATCCCCCCGCACGCGGAAGGAGGAACGGGAAAAATCCACGTCCTTTCTCGAATACTGTATGGCGACCAGCCGCCGCATCAGCTCGGCGGGCTCGATTTCGTCCCCCACGCGCACGGAAACCGCCAGACGGAAAAACTCCTCCGGCGCGCCCAGCCCGTAAATGCAGGAAACGGAGGCGACGACGATGCAGTCGCTCCGTTCGGCGAGCGAACAGGTGGCGGAATTGCGCAGTTTATCGATTTCGTCGTTGACGGCGAGATCCTTTTCGATGTAGGTATCGGTGGAGGGGATATACGATTCCGGCTGATAATAATCGTAGTAGGAAACGAAATACTCCACGCGGTTTTCGGGGAAAAACTCGCGGAACTCGTTGCAAAGCTGCGCCGCGAGCGTTTTATTGTGCGCGATGACGAGCGTGGGGCGGTTGACGTTTTTGATGACGTTTGCCATGGTAAACGTTTTACCGCTGCCGGTAACGCCCAAAAGCACCTGCGTGTCCAGCCCGTCGAAAACGCCTTCCGTCAGTTTTTGAATGGCTTGCGGCTGGTCGCCCGTCGGCTGATATTCCGAATGTAAAATGAATTTTCTCTCTTCCATAGCGTCCTTTATACGTAACTATTTTACCATTCGCGGCGCGCTTTTGTCAAACAAATGTTTGCAGTTTTTCGATTATGTGAAAATCGCCTTGAGCAGCAGCCCCAAAAGGAAACTGAGAAAGGCGAACGCCACCGTCACCGCCAGCCGATAGCCGAGATTGCGCTTTGCCATCACCTTTTGCCGTCGATAGGAAAGCCCGCGTTCTTTCAGCGTGATGCAGTACACCTTTTCCCCCCTTCTATCGGACAAAATCAGCTCGAAATAATCGTCGTATTCCAGCGCCTGCAAAATCTTATCGAGGGCGCCGTACCCCACCGCGCCGCGCACGCCCGCCATGGAAAGGATATCGTCGGGGCTCAGCAGACAGCAGGTTTTCCCCGTACACGCCCCGTATATCGCGTTCATGATTTTATCTTCGTTTTTGGTAAGCATATTCTTTTTTCAGACGAACAGCAGAACCAGCGCCGCCGCGAGCGCAGCGAACAGTCCGCCGACCAGCGCGCCGAAAAAGCCGTATATAAAGCACTTTCTGCGCGTTTTTTCCTCCTCTTCCCTTTCTTCGTTTTTGCTTTCGTAAATAAACCGCCCTTTGGGCAGGGTGCACAGGCAGAACTCCCGCTCGTCCTCGTACTTCACGCGGATAAACTCCCGTTCCCGCAGGGCGCTCAGCCCGTTGCGGACGTCCTCCTCCGCGACGTATAGGTTCGTCGGCATCTTTTCGAGTATGTCCTCCATCGAAAGGATTTTGTACGCGCCGTTTTCGCACAGCGCGTTGAGCGCGTTGAGCAGCGCCCCCGTACGTTTATCCAGCATAATAACACCGATATTATTGTGCCCGTTTCCCTTATTTTTATTACCCGTTTACAAAACCGGAAGGGCGCGGCGGGCATAAAAAACACATTTCATGAAATGGCTCACAGGCATAAAAAACGCGCGTTTCCTTTTCGTGAAACGCGCGTCGGTCTTTCTATTCTTCTCCCTGCTCCTTATCGGGCGCGGCGGAGTTTTCTTTTTTCTTCGCTTTTTTCTCTTTTTGTTTCCGCCAAAATTCTTCCCAAGCGCGGGCGGCGCCCTTGAACCCGCCGGCAAGCGCGACGATCAGCACGACGACGATCACCCCGCCAGCAACGGAAACGGCGACGATATCCCCCGTCGCCATCAATAACAACGACATATTCGATTTCTCCTGAAAATTATGTAACCGGCAAAATCAGTCCCGCAGGCGTTTCGTTTCGCCGCTTTCGATTTTGATTTTTCTGCCGTCGACCTCCAGCCATACGGGCAGCGCGGACGGATTGTGCGCGACGCTCGAATCCGTGCCGAACTGCAAGCGGCGGTATGCCTTCACGCAGTCGTAAACCTCGATGTTGGTCGCGTACCAGATTTCTTCGTTCCCCGAAAGCGTTCGGCAAAAATCCTCTATCACGTTCCAGTTGTCGTCCCGCTCGAATTCAAATGCGTGCCCCCAAAGATAGAAAAGCTGCGCGTTGTCCCAGACGGGTTTGTTTTTAAAGTTTTCCGCAAACTCCTTCAGCCGCGGGTGATTGTGATGGCACGTCGCCTTCAGCCGCAGCCAGTCGTTAGGCAAATCGTATTTTTCGGTATACTCCACCGTGCGGGAATAGACGACGCCCGCCGCCTTCGCCGCCGCAACCGTTTCGTCGTTATACGTGCCGTAAGGGTACGCCATGCCGCGGATCACCCGCCCGAACAGCCGTTCGAGGTTGGCTCTGTCCGCAATCAGCTCGTACGCCGCGGAAGAAAAGCTCATCTCTTCGAGGTGCGGATGCGTCAGCCCGTGTACGGCAACCTCGTGCGGGGTATCCGCCAAAAGGCGAACCCAGCGCGCCGCCGTCATCGGTCGGTAAAGCAGATCTTTGTTGACGGGCGCGCCCTCTTCCGAAAACAAGCCGCTGTTTAAATTGAACGTGCACCTCACGCCGTAACGGTTGAGAATTTCCACCAGTTTTTCGTTCTGCTCTCCGTTATCGTCGTAACTCAGCGTAAGCGCTTTTTTTCTCCACTCGGGAAAGCGCATGTACATTTCCATATCCGCTTTTATCCTTTGTAATTTGTTTTATACCCTTCGTTTTCCGCGGGGCGCAGCGCGTTGGGATAGTAAATATCCGCCTTGATGTCCGCCGTGATTTTCTGCAGCTTCGTCGTGATGGTATAGGGCTGCTCGATATCCCACAGCACCTGCGCCTGCGAGGCGCTTTTTACGTAGATATCCCCCACCTTCAGCCATCTGTCGATCAGTCCGACCTTCAGATTGACGTTTTGAATGTCGGTATAATAGAGATTGTTCACGTCCACGCCGATCACGCCGCTGCGGATGATGATGCGGCGGTCGGTAAAGGCGTATTCCAGATTTTTATGCTGACGGTTCGCGGTGACGATGTGGGAAATCCAAATCCATACGGGAATCAGATGAAACGCGAAAAACACGCAGATGAACACGGTAAAAACGGGCGGCATCTGCGAAAACACATCCAAGCCCACCATCAAGCCGATAAATCCGCCGTCGAAAACCAGCCAAATCAGCGCAAACGGCAGCATTTTGAGCACTCTGGAAAGGATAAACGCCGATTTTTTCGGTTTTCCGCGCCAAAGAATGCTTTCCCCCTCGGCGAGCATATCCTCGATCGCGGCGCTCCCCATAGGCGAATGATCGTCTTTAAAATAATTTTCGTTGAATTCAGCCATTTTTATACCTCTTTTACTATGATAACAGTTTTATGGGAAAATATCAATATTTTTTGGAAAAATATTTTGACAATTACATAAAAATATGGTAAGATAGTTAAGCGTTGAATATAAAGCGGTCGGCACTGCGGAGAAATACCCAAGAGGCCGAAGGGGCTCCCCTGCTAAGGGAGTAGTACG
>QAKE01000066.1:46660-52869 GCA_003343995.1 Bacillota bacterium | reverse complement strand
TAGCCCACTATACTTCGCAGGCGAAGTTGTGGGCTCTGCGAGGCTGTGAATCCACTAATAAAACAGTTGGCAGAGGAAATTCTACACACTTTGCTCAACGATTACAAAAAACAAATTTCAGGAGGAAAATCATCATTTCATATTTAGTGTGCCATATGGAGAAATACCATAAACAAGACGTTGCGCCTATCGAAAAGGAAAACGAGCGGGACGAAAATTACGAAGCGTCAAATCCACAGATAGACAGCGAACGGACGAGAAATAATTATCGCTTTACGCCATATTTCGGAAAAACTTACACGGAGTTCATAAACGGCAGAATAAAAGAGTTGAGGTTATCTCCGCGCAAAGACGCGGTTGTAATGAACTCTTTCGTGTTAGGCTCGGATAAAACTTTTTTCGATGGTTTAGCCAAGATAGAACAATATAATTTTTTCTCGGACTGCTACAAGTTTTTTGCGGAGCGTTACGGCGAAGAAAACGTTATCGCGGCAGTAGTACATAACGACGAAACAACGCCGCATATGCACTTAAATTTAATGCCCGTAACGAAAGACGGACGGCTTTGCAGTAAACAACTTTTCGATAAACCGCAACTGCAACAATTGCAAACGGATTTTTACGAAACAGTCGGAAAACGTTGGGGCTTACAGCGCGGAAAAGAAGGTAGTCAGAAAAAACACCTTTCCACTGCCGAATTTAAGGCAAAAAAGATAATCGAACAAGCGGAAACCATACGGGAAGAAAATCAAGTTTATGCAGACGCTTTAACCGAGGCAAAAAGCGGGAATATTCCGAGAAAACGCGGAAAGTTGCAGGAACAATTGATTGCTTTAACGGCAGACAACAGCGACCTTTCAAAGCGGCTTACGAAGCCTTGAAAAATATGAAAAAAGACGGCAAATTGTAAGCCGACTCTTCCTGCCGTTTTGCGTAAATAAATCATTGATAAGGAGATTATATTTACGGAAAACACGGCTAAAATTATAAACACTTATACTCACAACGTACGCGATTATCGCGCTGAATACTTTATCGTAGGCGATACGGTTTACGCCGTTTGCGCCGAGGAAAAACCAAACGCCACGCAAACGCCGCTCGATATAATGCAACGGCTGATTGCACGGCAAACGGACAACTTAATATCGGAACGAACTCGCTGTTTGCATCCGGACGGAGGTAAAAAATAATGTCAGGAATACAAATAGCAAAAACAAATAACAACAAAACTTATTACGGAGGTGAAAAAATAACCGCATTATACGGGCGGCTCAGCCGCGACGATGAACTCGTCGGGGACAGCAACAGTATCGTTCATCAGAAAGAAATGCTTGCAAAATATGCAAAAGAACACGGTTTTACCAACACCGCATTTTATATAGACGACGGTTTTTCGGGGACGAATTTCAATCGTCCGGATTTTCAAAGAATGATGTCCGACGCGGAAGAAGGTAAAATTGCCACTATTATCGTAAAAGATATGTCGCGTTTCGGCAGAGATTACATAATGGTAGGATATTACACTGAGATTTATTTCCCTAATTCGGACATTCGATTCATAGCAATTAACGATCAGGTGGATACGGTATCCGCAACGGATAACGATTTTACACCGTTCAAAAACATAATGAACGAATGGTACGCAAAGGATACGTCGAAAAAAATCAAAGCGGTGTTAAAAACAAAGGGAAATTCAGGCAAGCATTTATCCACGCTTCCTCCGTTCGGGTATAAGAAAGATCCGAACGACAAGGAAAAATGGATTGTGGACGAAGAAGCCGCTTCAACGGTAAAAGAAATTTTCGATTTATATATCGGTGGGTTGAAAATCAACGATATTGCAAAACGATTGACTGAGGAAGGCAAAGAAACGCCGCAACTTTACGCTATGAAACGAGGATTAAAATATCGCGGCAGAAGTCCGTATCCGGAGATATGGAACAATTCTACGATACGATATATTCTCGTTCAAATGGCATAAAAGACTTAAAAGAAGTCATTTTACAAGATTTGCGTAAAATCTGCGAATACGTTGTTTTTCACGAAAAAGAATTTATAGAAAACTACTTGAAATCCACAACGGTGGAACAACAAAAAGCACAGGCGAAAGCCCAAAGCGAATTGTCTAAAACGACCGCGCGGATAGAAGAAATCAACGGGATTATCCGTAAACTCTATGAAGATAACGTAAAAGGCAAAATGACAGACGAACGATTTGATTTTCTTGCTAAATCCTATGAAACGGAGCAAGCAGAACTACGGACAAAAACGGAAGAATTAAAAAAGATCATCGCCGCAACCGAACAGGACAACGATAACCTTAAAAAGTTTTTGAAAATCGTAGAACACTATCTTTGTATCGAAGAACTAACTCCGGAAATACTGCATAGTTTTATCGACAAGATTTATATCGATGAGGCTGAAATTTTCGACGGTAAGAAAATGCAGGGAGTTCGCATTGTTTACAATTTCGTAGGTGCAATAGTATTGCCGCAATACTGTTATTAAAAAACGGGGCTAACGAGTAAATCGGTAAAATACGCCGATTTACTCATATTCCCCAAGATTAAGTATCATATGATACTTGCATTCGTATTTGCAATGTGATAAACTTAATTCATCCATTTTGGATTCCTCCTGTGTTAGTTTTCGTTTGCGGTTGACAGCCACAACTATTCTAACACCGGAGGTTTTTATTTGCAACGCTTCCGCTTTTTACTGACCACACGCTCAGCGTGTGGATTTCGTTATACATTAAAAAAATTTTTAGAAAATTAAAAATTTAAGCGCATAGTTGGTGCGACAATACCGGTAAAAATGATCTGCCGAGGATCGTTCTTGTTGGTGACAGCATTACGCATAATTATCAAGAATTTGTCAGACAGAGGCTGCAGGGGAAAGCTTACGTGGATTATATTGCCACATCGTATTCTATAGACGAGGCTTTTTATAATGTACTTATCGAAAATTTTGTCAATGATTCACCTTATGCGATATTACACTTTAACTTTGGGCTGCACGGAATTCATTTGGATAAAAGCGAATATAGAGAAAGAACGGAATCGCTTTTAAGAAAAATCGCTAAGAACAAAAAAGTGATTTTAGCCACTTCAACAATCGTATATCAGGAAAACAATGTTTTCTTAAATGAAAAATGGATGCTGCGTGTAAGGGAACGAAACAAGATATTACAGGAAATTGCTGCAAAAAACGGATATGGACTAGATGATTTGTTTACCGTAAGCAAAAAAATCGAAATAAAATTACGATATAAAGACGGGACACATTATACCTCGGCGGGGTATGAGATATTAGCGAATGAGGTAGCGTCATCAATATTAAAAATTCTATCATGAAACGTAACTTTTTTAATAACAAACGGGCCTTGAATTTTTATTCAAAGCTCGTTTGTTGCAAACTGAAAAGTTAAAGCAGACAATTTTTCCTGAAAAAATTTGACAGACAACATGAAATGAATTATACTTAATTATATAGGAATCCGGCTATCGTTTCGAATAAAAAATAAGCAAGGAGATCATCCTTGCTTACTAAATACCGCGCCCGCCACACCATCGACAAATACATAACGTACTTGCTCGGTGTTCAAACGCGGTTCGCTGTGGCAGGGGTGGCTGGATTCGAACCAACGAATGACGGAGTCAGAGTCCGTGGCCTTACCGCTTGGCGACACCCCTTTCAATTTGAATGCTTTAATATTTTAGCAATTTTCCGCAGAAATGTAAAGCGTTTTTCTGCGCTTTAACAAAAAATTTATCATTTCGCGTAAATTCGCCGTTTTATCGGTTGTCTTGCGGGGGTCTAAAGAAAAAATATTGTATAAAATAAAATTTATTCTATATTTTATTCATTTTATCCTTAAAATCTGAATATTTAAATAAATTTTTTCATTTTTTATGCAAAAAAGTTTGACAAACGTAAAATTAAGGTGTAAACTAACGGCATAAAATCGAAAAAAGAAAAGCGCCGGCGCTTTTTCCGCAATTTGCGGAAATCCGATTTACGGGCGGCAGCGGCGGAAGGAGAAAAAAATGAAAAAGATTTTAGCGACAATTATGAGCCTTGCTCTGGCTCTCACGTGCTTTGCATTCGCAGGGTGCAACAAGGCTGAAAACGTAAAGGTGTTTAAGGATATCAAACTTACCGAAGAAACTTATGCGTTTGCGATCAAAAAGGAATCGACGCTGCTTGCAGAAGTGAACGAACTGTTGGCGGAAAAGGAAGCCGACGGTTCGTTGGCAACGCTGATCAACTCTTACTTTGACGGCTCGGCGACGTTTACGTATGAAAATCCCGCAAGCGACGAAGGGTGTTTTGTCGTGGCGACAAACGCTTTCTTCCCTCCGTTTGAATATTACGAAGGCAATAAGTTTAAGGGCGTGGATATCGAAATCGCGTCGTTGATTGCCCAGAAACTCGGAAAAACCCTTTATATTAAGGATATGGAATTCGATTCCATCATCAACAGCGTGCAAAACGGGGAAAGCGACATCGGCATGGCGGGTATGACTGTAAACGACGAGCGCTTGAAGCAGGTCGATTTTTCGACGGGATATTACGAATCCGCGCAGGTCATCACCGTGAAGGCGAGCGACACCGATTTTGACGCGTGCGAAACGGCCGCCGACGTGGAAGAAGTTTTGAAAAACAAAGATAAAAAATACATTGTCGGCACGCAGAACGGCACGACGGGTTACATGTATTCCGCCGGCGACGAAGGCTTCGGTTACGACGGATTCAAAAATCTCACCACAAAAGGCTACACGACGGGCGCGCTGGCGATGAAAGACCTTTCCAACGGTAAAATCAATGCCGTAATTCTGGATATGCAGCCTTCTAAGATGGTTGCGGAAAGCATCAATAAATAATAATGAACAATTGGCAGATTTTTACCAAAGCGTTCTTTACGGACGGCGGGTATAAAAATTTTTTGACAGGTTTGCAGAACACCGCAATCATTGCGGTGTTCGGCTTGGTTATAGGGTTTATTCTCGGTTGCCTGATCGCAACGGTGAAGATTATCCCTAAGGAAAACGTTTTCGTAAAGACGCTGAAGGGCATTTGCGACGTTTACGTTATGCTTTTCCGCGGCACGCCTATGGTAGTGCAGCTTTTGCTGATGCACTTCGCGCTCTTTCCGATGATCGGACTCAATATCGATTCCGTTATGGAGGCGGTCATCATCTTCGGCATGAACAGTTCGGCGTACATGGCGGAAATCCTTCGCGGCGGCATCAACGCCGTCGATAAGGGGCAGATGGAAGCGGGGCGTTCCTTGGGGTTCGGCTTTACGTCGACGATGATGCGCATCGTTCTGCCGCAGGCCATTAAAAATATTCTGCCCACCCTCGGCAACGAGTTTATCGCGTTGATCAAGGAAACCTCCGTCGTCAGCTTTATCGCGGTGATGGATTTGACGAAATCCTTTCAGGCGATCGGAAATTCCACCTACGAATATTTCGTGCCGTATATCATGCTTGCGCTCGTATATTTAGTGCTCGTTATGCTGATTACGCTGCTTATCCGCGTGCTGGAAAGGAGGCTTGCGAAAAGTGAACGATAAAACGATACTGCTCGAAACCAAGGAGCTGAAAAAATCCTTCGGCAAACTCAACGTTTTAAAGGGCATCGATACGAAGATATACGCGGGGGACGTGATCGCGATCATCGGTCCCTCGGGCTGCGGCAAAAGCACGTTTTTGCGCTGTCTGAATCTGCTCGAAACGCCCACGGCGGGGGAAATCAAGCTCGAAGGGGAGTACGTGTTCAAAAACGAGCAGGTTTACCTTGCGGAAAAGCTGAAGGAGCTGAAAGCGAAGAAAAAGCAAGTGAAACAAGCGGGAAATTCCTTTGGCGATGAGTCGCTTTGCCAAACGTTGGAAGAGTACAGTGCACAGAAGTTAAAAGAGTACCGCGCGCTGAAGGCGGAAGAAAAAGCCATCAACAAGAAAATCGAAAAGAGCATAGATTTGCACCGCCAGAAAATCGGCATGGTGTTTCAACAGTTCAACCTGTTCCCGCACCTTACCGTGATGCAGAACATCACCCTCGCGCCCGTAAAGCTGAAAAAACTTTCCGAAAAAGACGCGCGGGAAAAGGCGCTCGCCCTTTTGAGAAAGATCGGGCTGGAGGACAAAGCGGACGTTTATCCGTCCACGCTGTCGGGCGGGCAGAAACAGCGTATCGCCATC
>QAKE01000066.1:0-45525 GCA_003343995.1 Bacillota bacterium | reverse complement strand
TGGCAGGGGTGGCTGGATTCGAACCAACGAATGACGGAGTCAGAGTCCGTGGCCTTACCGCTTGGCGACACCCCTTTCAATTTGAATGCTTTAATATTTTAGCAATTTTCCGCAGAAATGTAAAGCGTTTTTCTGCGCTTTAACAAAAAATTTATCATTTCGCGTAAATTCGCCGTTTTATCGGTTGTCTTGCGGGGGTCTAAAGAAAAAATATTGTATAAAATAAAATTTATTCTATATTTTATTCATTTTATCCTTAAAATCTGAATATTTAAATAAATTTTTTCATTTTTTATGCAAAAAAGTTTGACAAACGTAAAATTAAGGTGTAAACTAACGGCATAAAATCGAAAAAAGAAAAGCGCCGGCGCTTTTTCCGCAATTTGCGGAAATCCGATTTACGGGCGGCAGCGGCGGAAGGAGAAAAAAATGAAAAAGATTTTAGCGACAATTATGAGCCTTGCTCTGGCTCTCACGTGCTTTGCATTCGCAGGGTGCAACAAGGCTGAAAACGTAAAGGTGTTTAAGGATATCAAACTTACCGAAGAAACTTATGCGTTTGCGATCAAAAAGGAATCGACGCTGCTTGCAGAAGTGAACGAACTGTTGGCGGAAAAGGAAGCCGACGGTTCGTTGGCAACGCTGATCAACTCTTACTTTGACGGCTCGGCGACGTTTACGTATGAAAATCCCGCAAGCGACGAAGGGTGTTTTGTCGTGGCGACAAACGCTTTCTTCCCTCCGTTTGAATATTACGAAGGCAATAAGTTTAAGGGCGTGGATATCGAAATCGCGTCGTTGATTGCCCAGAAACTCGGAAAAACCCTTTATATTAAGGATATGGAATTCGATTCCATCATCAACAGCGTGCAAAACGGGGAAAGCGACATCGGCATGGCGGGTATGACTGTAAACGACGAGCGCTTGAAGCAGGTCGATTTTTCGACGGGATATTACGAATCCGCGCAGGTCATCACCGTGAAGGCGAGCGACACCGATTTTGACGCGTGCGAAACGGCCGCCGACGTGGAAGAAGTTTTGAAAAACAAAGATAAAAAATACATTGTCGGCACGCAGAACGGCACGACGGGTTACATGTATTCCGCCGGCGACGAAGGCTTCGGTTACGACGGATTCAAAAATCTCACCACAAAAGGCTACACGACGGGCGCGCTGGCGATGAAAGACCTTTCCAACGGTAAAATCAATGCCGTAATTCTGGATATGCAGCCTTCTAAGATGGTTGCGGAAAGCATCAATAAATAATAATGAACAATTGGCAGATTTTTACCAAAGCGTTCTTTACGGACGGCGGGTATAAAAATTTTTTGACAGGTTTGCAGAACACCGCAATCATTGCGGTGTTCGGCTTGGTTATAGGGTTTATTCTCGGTTGCCTGATCGCAACGGTGAAGATTATCCCTAAGGAAAACGTTTTCGTAAAGACGCTGAAGGGCATTTGCGACGTTTACGTTATGCTTTTCCGCGGCACGCCTATGGTAGTGCAGCTTTTGCTGATGCACTTCGCGCTCTTTCCGATGATCGGACTCAATATCGATTCCGTTATGGAGGCGGTCATCATCTTCGGCATGAACAGTTCGGCGTACATGGCGGAAATCCTTCGCGGCGGCATCAACGCCGTCGATAAGGGGCAGATGGAAGCGGGGCGTTCCTTGGGGTTCGGCTTTACGTCGACGATGATGCGCATCGTTCTGCCGCAGGCCATTAAAAATATTCTGCCCACCCTCGGCAACGAGTTTATCGCGTTGATCAAGGAAACCTCCGTCGTCAGCTTTATCGCGGTGATGGATTTGACGAAATCCTTTCAGGCGATCGGAAATTCCACCTACGAATATTTCGTGCCGTATATCATGCTTGCGCTCGTATATTTAGTGCTCGTTATGCTGATTACGCTGCTTATCCGCGTGCTGGAAAGGAGGCTTGCGAAAAGTGAACGATAAAACGATACTGCTCGAAACCAAGGAGCTGAAAAAATCCTTCGGCAAACTCAACGTTTTAAAGGGCATCGATACGAAGATATACGCGGGGGACGTGATCGCGATCATCGGTCCCTCGGGCTGCGGCAAAAGCACGTTTTTGCGCTGTCTGAATCTGCTCGAAACGCCCACGGCGGGGGAAATCAAGCTCGAAGGGGAGTACGTGTTCAAAAACGAGCAGGTTTACCTTGCGGAAAAGCTGAAGGAGCTGAAAGCGAAGAAAAAGCAAGTGAAACAAGCGGGAAATTCCTTTGGCGATGAGTCGCTTTGCCAAACGTTGGAAGAGTACAGTGCACAGAAGTTAAAAGAGTACCGCGCGCTGAAGGCGGAAGAAAAAGCCATCAACAAGAAAATCGAAAAGAGCATAGATTTGCACCGCCAGAAAATCGGCATGGTGTTTCAACAGTTCAACCTGTTCCCGCACCTTACCGTGATGCAGAACATCACCCTCGCGCCCGTAAAGCTGAAAAAACTTTCCGAAAAAGACGCGCGGGAAAAGGCGCTCGCCCTTTTGAGAAAGATCGGGCTGGAGGACAAAGCGGACGTTTATCCGTCCACGCTGTCGGGCGGGCAGAAACAGCGTATCGCCATCATTCGCGCCTTGGCGATGGAGCCGGACGTGATGCTGTTCGACGAGCCGACCAGCGCGCTCGATCCCGAAATGGTGGGCGAGGTGCTGAAAGTTATGGTGGATTTGGCGAAAGAGGGCATGACGATGGTCGTGGTCACCCACGAGATGGGCTTTGCCAAGGAGGTCGCCTCCAAAGTGCTGTTCATGGACGACGGCGTGATCAAAGAGGAAAACGAGCCGAAGGAGTTCTTCGCAAATCCGAAGGACGCGCGGCTGAAAGATTTTTTATCGAAAGTGTTATAAAATTCCCCGCATAGCGGCGGGAGCGACAAAAAACGGCGTTTGCAAAAGCGCCGTTTTTTCTTTTTGCGCATAAATTTTCGCCGGTTAAAAAAACTATCTTTATATGAAGATTAAAAAAGAACTTGCCAAGAGCAGAAAACAGCTCGGTTCGTTGCTCGATTCCGACGACGTGAAAACGCTGTCCTTCACCGTGGCGGACAAGGAAGTGCTGCTCGTCTTTCTCGACGGACTGACCGATAAGCAGGCGATCGGGCGGCAGATCATGCTCCCCGTTAAAATGCTGGAAAGCGTGAGCATGGAAAGTCTGGAAGGGTGTATTCTCGAGCCCGAGCTGAAACGGCTGACGACGTACGACGAGGTGACGGCGGAGGTGCTTTTGGGGCATACCGTGGTTCTCGCGGAGGGGGTTACGGGGGCGGTATCCGCCGCGGCGAAAGCCTTTGAATCGCGTTCGGTGTCCGAGCCGCCCACCGCGACGGTGCTGCAAGGCCCGCGCGAAGGGTTTGTGGAAAGCATTCAGACCAACATCGGCATGATGCGCCGCCGCCTGAAAACGGAAAAGCTCAAATTCGAGCAGTTCAACGTGGGGAAATACTCCGACACGGCGGTATGCGTGTGCTATATCGAGGGCGTCGTCAAGGAGGGGCTGAAAGAGCAGATCGTAAAAAAAATCAAGGAAATCGACATCGACGCCGTGCTGGACAGCTCGTATATCGCGCGCTTTCTGGCGGAGCATAACACTTCACTTTTCAAACAGTTCGGTACGACGGAAAAGCCGGACATTCTCGCCGCCAAAATTCTGGAAGGGCGCGTGGGGGTGATCGTGGACGGCACGCCCATGGTCGTCACCGCGCCGTATATCCTTTTGGAGGATTTCCAGAGCGCGGAGGACTATTACGTTTCCCGCTACCGCGCCTCGCTCGGCCGTATGATCCGCCTCATTTCCATCATGATTTCCCTGCTCGCCCCGTCCATGTTCGTGGCGGCGCAGCTTTTTCATCTGCAAATCATACCGCTTACCTTTCTGCTCACCATCGTCAACAGCATCAAGGGCATACCGCTGTCGCCGAGCTTTGAAATGTTTTTCACCCTATTGATCTTCGAGGTGCTCAACGAGGCGAGCGTGAGAATGCCCAAATACGTGGGCATGGTGGTGTCCATCGTCGGCGGTCTCGTGCTGGGGGAAACGGCGGTAACGGCGGGCATCATCTCCGCGCCGGCGTTGATGATCATAGCGCTTTCCGGCATATGTCTGTACACCACGCCCGAACTGGAGCGGCAGTTTTCCGTCATCCGCGTGATCTTTTTGATCGTCGCGGGCGCGTTCGGCATCTACGCCCTGCTTTTGGCGATCGGCGCGTTTTTCATTTATCTTTGCGCCTTTGAAAATTACGGCACGCCGCTGCTCGCGCCCTACGCCCCCATGGTTCCGAAGGATCTGAAGGACGGCTTTATCCGCATGGATCAGGGCAACGAAGTGCTGCGCCCCGTTACCTTCCAAAGCCCCAACAAGGTGCGCATGCGCGTGAGAAAGGAGAAAAAAGACAATGGAGTATAAGACCAACGACAATTTCAGAATCCGCAACGTGTGTTTGTTTTTCATCGCGTTTCTTCCCGCAACGAAAATTTTCCTTCTGCCGTCGGTGCTGGTAAAGGTCGCGGGCTCGGACATGTGGATTTCCTCCGTGATCAACGTGGCGCTCGACGCGCTCACGCTGATTTGCGCGCTCGTTTTGTGGCAGCGTTATAAAGGGCGGGATTATTACGATATTTTAACGCTCAACATCGGCAAGGTTGGGGCGAAAATCGTATACGCGCTCTTCTTTATCTATTTTTTCATCAAGGCATACACGTTGGTCAACGAGCAAAAATTATACGTGGAGCGCACGCTCTACGAAAACACCACCAACTTTTTCACCTTTCTGCCCTTTTTCTTTTTCTGCGGATATATCGCGTCCAAAAAGCTGTTCGTGCTGGGCAGATTGGCGGACATCATGTTTTTGTGCACGGTCATCGGGCTGGTGATTTTATACGCGCTCGCGTTTTCCAACACCGATTTCGGCGCGGTGCTCCCCGTCGGCGTGAACGGCGCCGGCAAGATCGTCAAAGGCGCGTTTTCCTCCTTCAACTGGTTCGGGGATGCGGTCTATCTCTTCTTTTTGATGGGGCGCATCCCGCCGGAAAAAAAGGCGTATGCGAAGCTTGTGCCTTCCTATTTCGCGGCGGGCATATTTCCCGTCTTGTGCATGCTGATGTTTTACGGGATTTTTTCCTCCGTCGCGGCGCGGCAGGAGTTTGCGCTGACGGAAATCGCAAAGTACAGCGTCGCCATCAACAATATCGGCAGGTTCGATTATATCGCGATATTCGCCCTGCTGTTTTCCGGCTCGGTGGCGATGTGCCTGCCGCTTTACTTCGCCACGGAATGCATCGTGAAAATCACCGGCATCGAGAAAAAAATATACGTGTCCATGGGGGTGAGCGCGGCGATGTTTTTGTTGATATTGCTGATGCACGAGCATTACGCTTCCGCGCTGAGCGTGTCCATTTCCTCGATGGCGGTGTTTTATATGGTCATGAGCAACGTCGTGCCGCTGTTGTCTTTGTTTTTGAGAAAGGGGGAGAAAGATGAGCAAAAAGATAGGGGTTAAAGTGATGCTGTTCGGCATGATCTTCTGCGCGCTCTTATATTTTTCCAATAACTTCGGCTTGATCGATATCGAAAAAACCGCCATCATCACGGCGGTGGGCATCGATATTTCCGAAAAGGACGAATCGGAGTACGAAGTGACCGTGCAGATCGCCATTCCGCAGGCGAGCAACACCTCCACGGAAAACGAAAAGGGCGTGATTTCCGCCGACGGCGCGACGGTGAGCGAGGCGCTGCGGCAAATCGGCGACATCACCGGCTGGTATCCCAATTTGAGCTTTTGCAACCTCATCGTGTTGGGGGAAGATCTGCTCGTCGGCGACGTGAACGTGTGCATCGACTATTTTTCCAAAACGCTTAAAATTCAGGATTCCGCCTGCGTGACCGCCTGTCAGGGCAAGGCGAAATCGCTTTTGAAGGACGTAACGCCCCTCGATAACATTTCCTCCTTCGCCATTCAGAAGATCCTTTTGAAAAACCCCGGCATGACGAGCGACGTCGCCACGGTGAACATCAAGGATTTTTCCGTGGGGTATTATTCGCCCGCGTCCTCTTCCTATATGCCGTATATCCGCGCCATCGAGGTGGAAGGCGGGGGCGAAAGCAAAACGGGCGGCGCGGGCTCCGGCGCGGGCGGCGGGCAGAAGGAGAAAGAGAAGGTGTTCGACGCGTCGTACACCGCGATGTTCAAAGACGGGTATTTCGTGGGCATGTTGGACGATCACGAAACCAAGACCTTCAATCTGCTCAACGAGAGCGTCAAGGAAAATTATTTTATCGTGGACGACGTGGAAATGCACGGCGTGAAAGAGGATTTTTTGCTCAATATCACGCAAAACAAGTGCAAAATGAGGTTGAAAGTGGAAAACGGCGCGCCGGTGCTGCACGTAACGGCGCACTTGTACGCCCGCGTGGAGGACCGCTCCACGTACGAAAAGCGCGAGGGCTTGCAGAGCAACGCGATCATTGCCGACGCCGTCACGAAAAAAGCGGAGGAGGATTTCGTGGAATATCTCGGCGCCATCATCAAAAAGAGCAGGGAAAGCGGCTGCGATATTCTGGAATTGGACAACCGCCTTTATCGCTATAATTACGACGATTACGGAAAGTTCCACGGCAGACTTTACGACGAGATGCAGCTCGACGCGAACGTCACCTTTACCGGCGTGAAATAAAAAAGCGCGCTCCGCGGTTGCGGAGCGCGCCGGTTTTTAAATTCAGATCACCCAATCGCCGTTTTCGATGAGCGCCGTCGTATCGCCGTTTTCGGCGATGCCTTCCACGCGCAGATCGCCCGTGCCGATCATAAAATCCACGTGGGCGGAAGAATCGTTCGCGCCGGCGGCGGAAAGCTCCTTTTCGCTCATATTCTCCCCGCCGCGCACGGTGGTGGGGTACGCCTTGCCGAGAGCGAGGTGGCAGCTTGCGTTTTCGTCGAACAGCGTATTGTAAAACAGCAGTCCGCTCTTCGCGACGGGGGAGTTTTTGCCGATGAGCGCCACTTCGCCGAGCCGTTTCGTCCCCTCGTCGGTGGAGAGGATGCCCTTCAATACCTTTTCGCCGGTGCCCGCGGAAAAGGAAACGACCTCTCCGTTCTTAAATTCCAGCGTGAAATCGTCCACTACGTTGCCGTCCTCCGCCAAGGGGAGGGCGTTTTTCACGATGCCGTTGACGTTGCGGCAGTGCGGCGCGGTGAATATCTCCTCCGTCGGCATGTTGGCGATGAATTTCACCCCGTCCGCGGCGGTTTCCTCGGCGGCGAGCCACACGTGCCCTTCCGCAAGCCCCACCGTCAGATCCGTTCCGTTTGCGGAGGTAAAACGCAACGCCGTAAAATTGCAGTCGTTTAAAAATTTCGCGCGGGCGTTGAGGGTGTCGATGTGCTTTCTCCACGCCGCAACGGGGTCGGGCTCGTCGAGGCGCACGGTCTTTTTAATGGCGTTCCAAAGCTCTTCTTGCGGGTTTGCCGCGTCGGGGAAGAGGAGCTTCGCCCATTCTTCGCTGGGAATTGCCGCCACGCACCAGCGGATGCGGTTGGTCATCACCGCGCTTTGAAATTTTTTGAAGGCGATCGCCCGCGCCTTGGAAACGGCGGCGATTTTCTCCTCGTCCAGCCCCTTCAGCGCGTTGGGATCGTCCGCGATAAGGGAAACGTACGCCGCGCCCTTTTGCTCGATTTCCTCTTTTGCGAGCACGGCGGAGGGGAAGATTTCGCAGAGCGTTTTTCTTTCGGCGCACCGGTAGGCGATGCGGTCGAGCTTTTCGTCGTTATATAAAATTTTCGCGTACGCCGCGCCGAGCTCGTAGGCTTTTTCCGCGAATATCCTGCCGATTTCGGCTTTCTCCACGGGGCAGTTGAAAAAAACGTACTGTCCTTTTTGCAGGTTGACGCCGATTTTCAGCACCAATTCCGCATATTTTTGCATTTCTTTGTCGTTCATGGCATAATTTTCCTTTTTGTTTGTTATAATATTATACAACTTGCCGCGAAAATAGTCAATAAAACGAAAATTGCATATTGACACGGCGGCAAAACGGTGTTACAATAAAAGAAAAAATCTTTTCATAGGAGGAATCTCATGCAAAACCCCATCGTCAGCATCAAGATGAAGAGCGGGAAGATCATCAAGCTGGAACTTTATCCCGAAATCGCTCCGAATACCGTGAATAATTTTATTTATCTGGTAAAGAAAGGTTTTTACGACGACCTTATCTTTCATAGGGTGATCAGGGGCTTTATGATTCAGGGCGGCGATCCCAACGGCACGGGCACGGGCGGTCCGCGCTATCGCATCAAGGGCGAATTTTCCGCCAACGGCGTAAAAAACGATTTGAAACACACCCGCGGCGTTATCAGCATGGCGCGTTCCCGTCATCCCGACAGCGCGGGCAGCCAGTTTTTCATCATGCACGGCGACGCGCCGCATCTCGACGGGCAGTACGCCGCGTTCGGTAAGGTGATCGAGGGCATGGACGCGGTGGACGAAATCGCGTCGGGCTACGTCGATTACGAGGACCGCCCGCAGGAAGAGCAGGTGATGAAAAAGGTCACCGTGGAAACTTTCGGGCAGGAGTATCCCGAACCGCAGAAATTATAACGGAGCGTAAAGCGGAAACCGCGCTTTTTCGGCGCGCGGTTTCCGCTTTTTTCACGCCCTCCGCGTCGATTTTAAATTGACAAACGCGCCCGCGCGCGGTATAATACTACTTATGGATAAAACCGATTTAACGACGGATAACAAAGATTTGAAGTCGATGACAATCAAAGAACTCAAGGCGTACGCGGAGGAAATCCGCAAAAAGATCATCGAAAACGCCTACAATAACGGGGGGCATCTCGCGTCCAATCTCGGCGTGGTGGAGCTTACGCTCGCCCTGCATTACGTGTTCGATTTTCCGAAAGACAAACTCGTTTTCGACGTGGGGCACCAGTGCTACACGCATAAACTGCTCACCGGCAGGGCGGAGCGGTTTTGCACGATGAGAAAGGAAGGGGGCATTTCCGGCTTTCCCAACAGAGAGGAAAGCGACGCAGACGCCTTCATCGCGGGGCACGCCGGCACGGCGATCGCCGCGGGGCTGGGCTATTGCACCGCGCGCGACAGGCTGGGGGAAAGTTACGAGGTCGTTTCCGTCGTGGGGGACGGCGCGCTGATGAACGGGCTCAGTCTGGAAGCGCTCGTTTCCTCGCAGGAAAAACCGAAAAATTTCATCATCGTTTTGAACGACAACGGCATGTCCATTTCCAAAAACGACAGCGGGCTTTACGCCGCGCTTTCCCGTCTGACGGTGGGCGGCGGCTACGAGAAATTCAAGCGAGGCATCAAAAAGGTGTTCGGCGAATCCTTCATCACGCGGGGGCTCATCGCCGTGCGGAACTTTCTCAAGCGCATGCTCGGCGGGCACAATTATCTCGATTATATCGGGCTGAAGTACGTCGGCGTGGTGGACGGGCACGATATGAAAAAGCTCATCTCCACCCTCGTTCGAGTGAAGCGGTCGGAACAGCCCGTGCTTTTGCATATCAACACCAAAAAGGGCAAGGGGTACAAGAACGCCGAAGAGCAGGCGGAGCGTTTCCACGGCGTTTCCAAAAATTTCGAGGACAGCGTAAATGCCTATTCCTCCGCTTTGGGGGAGGAGCTTTGCGCCCTCGCCGACAAGGACGAAAAAATTTACGCCGTGACCGCCGCTATGAAGGACGGCACGGGCTTGAAGATATTTGAAGAAAAACACGGCGAAAAATTCGCCGACGTGGGCATTTGCGAGGAATACGCCGCCACCTTTTCCGCGGGGCTTGCCGTGGCGGGGCTGAAGCCCGTGGTCGCGGTTTACTCCACTTTTTTGCAGCGCGCTTACGACGAAATACTGCACGACGTGTGTCTGCAGAACCTCGGCGTCACCTTCTGTCTGGACAGAGCGGGGGCGGTGGGTGCGGACGGGTGCACGCATCAGGGCCTGTACGATTTAAGCTATCTTTGCACCATGCCCAACATTTCCGTGTACGCGCCGAAGAACACGGAAGAGCTTAAAAAGATGCTGCGTTTCGCGGTGGAAAGGAAATCGCCCGTCGCCATCCGCTATCCCAACGGGTACGAGGAATGTATGGTGGAGGGGGACGAGCCTTCGCCGGAGAAGTGGGAGTATCTCACCCCCAAAGGGGAAATATGCGTGCTCGCGGTGGGACCGCGCATGCTGAACCGCGCGCTCGCCGCCGCGGCGAAAAATAAAAAACTTTGCGTGATCAACGCGCGGAGCGTGCGCCCGCTCGACGAAAAAGTGCTCGATGAAATCCGAAAAAAGCCTCTTATCACCATGGAGGAAAACGTGCTGAGCGGCGGGTTCGGCGAACGGGTGCTGGCGTATTACGCGGCGAAGGGCGAGCGCGTTCGGGTGAAAAATCTCGGTTTTTTGTCGGGCGACGTGAAGCACGCGAGCGTGGACGCGCAGCTGTCTGGTAACGGGCTTTCGGCGGAAGACGTACTGAAAGCCGCATCGGAATTTTAACGAAAGCAAACGGGCGTTCCCGTTGAAGGAAGAGAGAAGTTGAAGAGGATCATCGCGCTCGGCGGCGGGGAGCTGAAGAGCAAAACCACGCTTAAAATCGACGAATACATCGCCCGCATTGCGAAGGAGCGTGCGGGGGGAAAACGGGCGTACGGGCTGTTTCTGGGCACGGCGAGCCACGATTCCCTGCCGTATTTCAATTCTTTCCGCAAAATATACACCTCCGTGTTCGACGTCAAGGCGGACGTTGCCCTCACGGTGTACGGCGAAATGAATTACGCCCATATCGCGGAAAAATTCGAAAAGGCGGATTTTATCTACGTGGGCGGGGGCGACACCCTGTTCATGCTGCAAAATTGGAAGGAAAAGGGGATATTGCCCCTCCTTTTGTCCGCGTACGAGCGGGGCGTGCTTCTGGCGGGGGTGTCCGCCGGCGCGATCTGCTGGTTCGAGGACATGTATACCGACAGCGAGATCATGCACGGCGGCACGGAATACCGATTTGAAAAGGGTTTGGGCTTGCTCGGCGGGCTGATGACGCCCCACTACAACGAGCGGGCGGCGGACTTCGATGAAAATTTCCGCACGTCGCCCTTTAAGAGCGCGTACGCCGCGGAAGATAACTGCGCGCTGGAATTTATCGACGGGGCGTTTTCCCGCCGTCTCGGCGAGGGAAAGGCGTACCGTTTGGAAAAGACGGAAAACGGCGTGAAAAAGGAAGAGCTATGAAGGGCGATTTTAAGGAGATGGAATCCCTTCTCGCCGCGCTCGGCGGGGTAAAAAAGAAACTGCTTTTGCATAGCTGCTGCGCGCCGTGTTCCACGCACGCCGTTAAATTTTTGCGGCAATTTTTCGATATCACGGTGTTTTATTTCAATCCCAACATTTATCCCGACGCGGAGTACATCAAGCGGCTGAACGAGCAGAAAAAGCTTTGCGCCCTGTGGAACGTGCCCGTCGTCGAAGGGGATTACGAGCCTTCCCGCTTTTATGCGGCGGTGCGGGGGCTGGAAGGGGAAAAGGAAGGGGGCGCGCGCTGCGACGTCTGCTGCGCGTTCCGCCTCGAGGAAACGGCGAAACGGGCGGCAGGGTACGATTATTTCGCTACGACGCTCACCGTATCTCCGCTGAAAAACGCCGCCGCCATCAACGCCTCGGGCAGGGCGCTCGACGAAAAATACGGCGTAAGCTACCTCGTCGCCGATTTGAAGAAGAAGGACGGCTATCTCGATTCCGTGCGCACGAGCAAAGAACTCGGGCTTTACCGCCAGCATTACTGCGGCTGCGCGTTTTCTTTGCCGGAGGAGGAACGCTGATTTTTCAAATAAAAAAACGCCGCGGACGAATCATTCGTCCGCGGCGTGCGTTTTAAATGCGTTTTCAGTTTTTGCCGCCGTCGTTGATATAGAGGATGCCGAGGGTGTGCGGCCCGCAGTGGGTGGCGATGGTGCCGCCCGCTTTCGTTTCGAGAATGCGTTCGAAGCCCGCGTTTTTCAGCGCGTTTTTCGCCGCCTCCGCCATTTCCTCCGTGGCGGAGGTGTACGTTACGAACGCCAGACTCTTGTCGGGGTTGGAATATTCGGCGAGGGTGTCGGCGCAGTATTTTTCCACTACCTGATCCATTTTGCCCTTGTATTTTTTATGGGAGGAAAGTTTTCCGTCGCAGTCGGTGCTCATGGCGATGCTGGGGCGGATTTTCAAAAGATTGGCGCCGAAGCGGGCGAGGGAGGAGCACCTGCCGCCCTTGTAGAGATAATCGAGGGTTTCCACCACGAAGCTCACCTGCACGTAGGGAACGCGCGCGCTCACAGCCTCGTAAATCTTCTTTGCGTCCACGCCTTCGTCCGCCAGCTTTTTCGCGTAAAGCGCCAAAAGAGCGATGCCGGTGGAAAGCGCCTTGCTGTCCACCACGTAGCAGTTCTTCACGTTCTTTGCCGCGTTGATCGCGTTTTGCGTGGAGGAGGTGAGTCCGCTCGAAAGGCTGATATGCACCACGGCGTCGTACTCTTTTTTCAGACTTTCAAAATACTCGGTGTAACGATATTCGTTGATGGCGGAGGTTTTCGGCAGCGTGCCGGTTTTTTCCACATAGGCGAACATCTCTTCGGTGCTCAGTTCCCCGTCGAGAAAACTCTTGTCGCCGAGAAGAATTTCGTACGGCAGGATGCGGATGTCGTTTTCTTCGATGAGCTCTTTCGGTAAATCGAGCGTAGACTCGGTGGAAATTGCGATTTTCATTTTGATTTCTCCCTGTTGATGCGTTATTATTCTTATTGTAACACAATTTTGCCGCGATTACAATCAAAATTTTTGACCTTTGCGTTAAATAAAGGTAAATTTTAAACGCCATCGCTTGCAAAAAGCATGGAAAAAGTGTATGATAGAACTGTTAAATCTTCAGGAGTGCATTTGAAACAGTATGGATAAAATCGACGGCGTCATTCAGCCGAAATTCGTCGATTTCGACGATTTTGCAAAATACGAAAACCAAATCGTAACCATAGCGGGCTACGTGCATAGAATCCGCGAGATGACGGGCTTTTCCTTCGTCATTCTGCGCACCGCGCGCGACGTGGTGCAGTGCATCTACGCGCCGGAATTTTCCGACTACCGCTGGGATGAAAATATCGCGGAAAACTGCTGCGTCAAGGTGACGGGCAAGGTGGTTTCCAGCGAGGACGCGAAGGGGAACAAGCGTTACGAGGTGCAGATCCACAACGTGGAGGTGCTTTCCCACCCCAAGGAACAAGCGCCCATCGTCATCAATAAAAAACAGCTCGACAACGTTCCGCTCGATACGAATCTGAACATGCGCCCGCTCACGCTGAGAAATCCCAAGGAGCGCGCCATTTTCAAAATACAAGAGGGCATTGCCCGCGGGTTCAGGGAGTTTTTGATCGGCAAGGATTTCACGGAAATCCGCACGCCCAAAATCGTTTTTGCCGGCGCGGAAGGGGGCGCGAATATCTTCAAGCTCGATTATTTCGGCAAAAAGGTTTATCTCACGCAGAGCCCGCAGTTCTATAAACAGACGCTCGTCGGCGTGTACGACCGCGTGTTTGAAATCGGGCCGGTGTTCCGCGCGGAGCACCACGATACGTCGCGGCATCTGAACGAGTATATTTCCATGGACTTCGAAATGGGGTATATCGACAGCTTTTACGACATCATGAACATGGAAACGGGCGCGTTGAAATACATTTTCGAGCTTCTGAAAAAGGAGTACGCAAAGGAACTCGAGCTTTTGCAGGTGAAAATGCCCGAAATTACCGAAATTCCCGTCATCAAGTTCAAGGACGCGAAGGATATCATCGTCAATAAATACAAGAAAAAAATCACCGACTTCAACGATTTCGAGCCGGAAGAAGAACAGCTGATGTGCAAATACGCGCAGGAAAAATTCGGCAGCGATTTTATCTTCGTAACGCATTATCCTTCCAAAAAGCGCCCCTTCTATGCGATGGACGATCCCGAGGATACGGAATACACGCTGAGTTTCGATCTGCTCTTCCGCGGCATGGAAATCACCACCGGCGGGCAGAGAATACACGATTACGACATGCAGGTGGAAAAAATGCTTTCCCGCGGCATGAAGGTGGAGGATTTCGAAACCTATTTGATGTTCCACAAGTACGGCGCGCCGCCGCACGGCGGGCTGGGGCTGGGCTTGGAGCGCCTCACCATGAACCTTTTGGGCTTTAAAAACGTGCGCAACACCACGATGTTTCCGCGGGACATCAACAGGGTGACGCCGTAAAGGTATATTCTTCACGAAAATCGGAAAATAAAAAAGAGGGCGCGCCCTCTTTTGCGCACTTGCGCAAAAGAATTTTTACGGCGCGGATAAGGGAAAAATATGAAAAAAATTATCGCAATCGCGTTGGCGCTCGTATGCGTCTTCGCACTCGCGGCGTGTCAGCATAGACCTTCGAATGCCATAACGGTGGTATTTGACGGTGCGGGCGGCGTAACCGCGACGAACAAAACGGAAGTCACCATGGAAATTACGGCGGGCAGCGATTTTCAGGAGCCGACGTTCACGAGGGACGGTTATATCTTCGTGGGCTGGGATACCGATATTACGGAGCTTACCCAATCGTGCACCGTAAAAGCCGTTTGGGCGGCGGAAAACTCCGTGCGCAATAAAATCATTTACGATTCCGACGGCGGTTCGGCGTATATGGGGCGGGAGTTTTACCTCTACGTCGGCGCGGAAATCCCCGCGCTGTTCAAGCCCTCCCGAGGAAGCGACAAATTCCTCGGCTGGTATCTCGGCGATAAAAAGGTGGAAAAGGGCGAAATCTGGCAGCAGCAGGAAACGGTGGAAATCACCTTGAAAGCCAAGTGGAGCAAGGCGACGAAAATCGTTTTCGATTCCGACGGCGGCTTGGCTTGCACCTCGATTTATTTGAACGACGGCGAAGCGATTCCCGTTTTGCCAAAGCCGACCAAGGGCTACGGCAGCGAGGCCGCGGGCGATAACGATTACCGCTTTTTGGGCTGGTATTATAACAACGCGAAGGTGGAAGAAGGCGCGATCTGGCAGTCGCCCGAAGAGGACGAAATCGTTTTCGTGGCGAAGTGGGAAAAAATGTGGACGGACAACTATTGATCGGTAAAAGCGCCGCGGCAGAAAGCCGCGGCGCGTAATTTTTACTCAGAAGATATTGGACAGCGATAATCGGTAGGTGGTGGGGATTTGCAGGCACAGTTCCTTTAAAACGTCCATTTTGGAGAGGGCGTCCTCGTATTTTTCGTAGGAGATGAGCGAAAGCGTTTCCGCCAGCCATAGCTCCATTTCCTTGATGTCGTTATGGGGGATGAACGCGTGCAGCACTTCCTTTTTCTTGCGCCAGTTTTCCTGCGCGGCGACCACGTCCTGACGGCTTGCGGTGTGCTCGCGCGTCTTTTCGTAAAGACATTCGATGGCGCTGTTGAATTCCTCGAACTGCCGGTTGATGAAGTTATGCTCGTATATCGCCGCGCCGACGATGAGCGCGAAGCAAATGAGAATGGAAACGATGCTTTTTACCATTTCGCGCCCTCCGGCAGCGGAACGTTGCGTATGGCGTAGCGCCTGTTCTTCCGCTGAAAATATATTTTACCCGTGTTGTCCACCGTCATCACGGAAACGTCTTTTAAGGATGCGTTCTCCCTTCGGAGAAAATCGGTGACGAACTGCGTGCCCACGCCCGTTTTTTCCGCGGCGGGCTTGTTGAGTCTGCCGTCGCTCACGAGCAGCACGGCGAGCGCCGCCCGATTGGATTTATCCGCCTTTTCCAGCGCGGAAAGGTTGCCGTTCGCCTCGAAAATCGCATAATCGAGATCGTCCAAGGAAAAATACCCCTGCGCCCGCATCGATTCGAGCAGATCCTCCACGCCGAGGTTGTTTTTTTTGAGCTCCTTCATATTCACGCCGTTTTTGTTGAGCACCACGCTGGGCTTTCCGGAAATGACCTTTTTTGCGAACGTGCCGCAGTTTTCCAAAAGAAAGATGAGCTGGTGCAGCAAAAACAGCGCCAAAATCGCCACGATGCCGTACACGAGGGGGATGGAAACGTCCGCCATGGGGATGCACGCCAGATCGGCGATGATCAGCGTTATGATAAACTCGAAGGGCTGCATTTCTCCGATCTGCCGCTTGCCCATCAGGCGCATGACGACCATGAGTGTGATAAAAATCGCCGTTGTGCGGATAAAAATGATGATCATATCGTTTATTATGCGCGTCATGTAAAAAAGTATGAGCGGGAGATTGACAAACGGCGTAAAATTTAGTAAGATTATCCTTGCAGAGTAGCAAAAATGCGTTAAGTGTTGCAAAATGGGATGTTGTTTGCAAACGAAAGCGAAAGCTGCGGTATTTTTGCGCGTCCGTTGCAAACGGCTGTTTTTTAAACGGCCATTTTTTCGGACCTCTCCAAAAATTTCTATGGGAGGTTTTTTTTATGCACAATGCCGAAACGGCTACATGGAAGAGGTTTTTCTTTTCCGAACTACTGCTTACCAAGTCCGTAAGCCAAAGAATCGCTTACATCGCGGTGGTGGCGGCGCTGTCCGTCGTGTCGAACATGTTTTTGGAATTCAAGTTCTTCGACGTGCAGTTTTCCGTAACCATCGTCGTTTCCGCCGTCGCGGGGATCCTGCTGGGACCGATCGGCGGGTTCGCCGCCTGTTATATCGGCGATCTGGCGGGGTATCTTTATAACTCGTGGGGGCTGATGTACATGCCTTGGGTGGGGCTTTCCACGGCGATGCTCGCGCTCATCGGCGGAGGGATCATGAATATCCCCCTGCGCTTTAAGGGGGCGCTTTACGTCAAGCTCGCCCTCGTGTGCGTCCTTTCGCTGTTTGTGTGTACGATCGGCATCAACAGCACGGGTTTTTATTTCTATAACAAGACGATGGGCTTTTCCGACGCGGTCATCAACTACGTGTCCGAAAAATTCGGCGCGGAGGTCGGCTATTTCGGCTACCTCGCGTACCGGCTGTTTTTCAAGGGGCAGATCTATAACAATCTCGTCAATTACGCCCTTCTTTTCGCCGTCGTGCCCTTGCTCGGGGCGATCAAGCCGCTGAAAATCGAATGGAAGTGATTACGACGCCTTTTTGGATTTTTTGAAGAGCGGCAGGCGGAAGGAAGAAAGGTCCACGAGGTTGAACACCGCGAAGAGCAGTACGTTGAAAACGACCATCACGCCGCCGATCACGATGAGGGAAAGCAAGTTTCCCAGATAACCGATGAGAAGATTTTCCAGCAGGAATCCCACTGCGGAGGTCGGAATCAGAAACAGCGTGCCGAGTAAAACGAATTTGAGATAATTCGCTTTTACTCGGCATTTTTTATGCAGCAGGCGCAGATTGAGCACGGAAGTGAGCGCGAACACCGCGGCAAAGCCGGCGATCAGCGCGTGCGCGCCCATCACGGCGGGCAGAAACCAGATGCAGAGCAGCATGATCGCCGCGCCCGCTAAAAAATACAGCAGAGAACGCTTTTCCATGCCCACGGAGTTGAGCACGGAGGTCGTCAGCGCGGAAATGCCCATAAACAGCATTAAAAACGCCGCGGAAGAAAGGTATTTTCCGCTCTGCGCGTCGCGGTAGACGAGCACGCCGATTTCCTCCCCTAAAACGAGATAGAGGGGGATGAAGACGCACGAAACGAACACGCTTAATTTCATCGCCTTTTCAAAGTTGGCTTGCAGCGATTTCATGTCGTTTTTATAATAGTTTTCGGAAATTTCCGGCACGAGCACTAAAATAAACGAGCCCAAAAAGGTGTTGGGCACGGAAAGCAGGGGCATCGCCATGCCGAAGGCGCTGCCGAACAGGGAAAGCGCCTCGGAATTGGTCATGCCCGCCGCCACCAGCCGCAGGGGCAGAATGATGGAGATGAGGGAGCTGACGAAGGAGTTCGCCGTGCGCATCGCCGTGATGGGCATCACGGAGGCGAGCAGCGGAAAAAATTCCTTTTTGGGGTTGGCGAGCCTGCCCCCGCGCAGGAAGAATACGACCGTGCCCGCGGCAAAGGAAAAAAGATAGGAGCCGAGCACGGCGTACGCCGCGCGTTTCGCCCCGTCGAACACGCTGGTCGCGCCGGTGATCAGAATCACGCCGAGGAAAATCATCACGATTTCCTCCAAAAGCTCGATGATGCTGTACGGCAGAAAGTCCTTGTTGCCCCAGAACGCCCCGCGGATGACCGCGTAAACGCAGTTGAAGGTGAGCGCGGGCAGAACGATCAGAAAGACCGACATGCACCGTTCGTCGGTAAAGAGAAAGCCGAACCGCCCGCTGCCGAAAAGAAAGCATAAAAGCAGCGGCAGGCTGAGCACCACGGCGAGCAGCAGCCCCGCGGTGACGACGCTTTTTTCCTTTTTCGGCTGATTGAGCGCCTTGTATTTGGTCATCAGCCGCGACACGGTGATGGGGATGCCCGAACAGGCGAGCGTAAGGAGCACCGCGAACACAGAAAGGGAGATCTGGTAAAGCCCCACGCCTTCCGAACCGATGGTGCGGGAGAGGAAGATGCGGTATGTAAATCCCAAAAATTTTTCCGCTACGGAAAAGAGCGTAACGACGGCAGCCGTTTTGTAAAGTCGTTTGATAATATCACCTCTTCGATAAACAGTATAGTTTATTCGCCTGCCGCGGGAAATATACGGATGCGGCGGCGGAATAAAAGGCGGCGCGGGGAAATAGGATAGAATATGGAACATTTTGTCGTTAGAGTAAATCGGGGCGAAAGCCTGCTCGCGCTCTGCCGCCGCTGCCGTCTGTCGCCCGAACGGGTGATGCGGGAAAATTACCTTTCCGAGGAGCCCGCCGCGGGGGAGGTGCTGTACGTATCCGCCCCGCCGAAAAGGGTGCACGTCGCCCGCGCGGGGGAAAGCTACGCGCTCATCGCGCGGCGGTACGGAATCGGCGAAGAAACGCTGAAGAAAATCAACGGCTGCGAGTATGTTTTTTGGGGAATGCCCGTCGTCATCGAAGAATGAGTGTACAATTTGCACAAACCGATTGTGAAAAATGTGGAAATTTGTCGAAGGCGGAGAAAAACATTTAAATAACATTGAATGTAATTAAAAAGTATGATAAACTTATGGCATAAAAAAGCGGAATTTGCCGGAGCAAAAATCGCGGTTTATCTTTTTTCGGGCATCGTCAGGACAAGCTCTTTTTAAAAGGGGCCGCCCCTTTTGCGGATTTTATATCCGCAAAATTTGCTTTTATAAGGATAAAAACGTTTTTTTCGTCGGCGAATTGCGCAAAAACAGGAGGTTTATATGTCAAAGTTTGGAAATTTTTTGGATAAAAAGTTTCAACTGACGGAGAAAGGCACGTCCGTTCGTACGGAAATCGTCGCAGGGTTAGTCACCTTTATGACGATGGTCTACATCCTGCTGGTCAACGCCGGTATGTTCGCCGATTTGGGCGGGATTCAGGCGGGCAGCCCGTCGAGAGATCAGCTCTATAACGGCGTTTACATCGCCACGGCGCTTTCCGCGGTAATCGGCACGGTGCTCATCGGTCTGATGGCGAAACTGCCCCTCGCGCAGGCGTCCGGCATGGGCTTGAACGCTTTCTTCGTGTATACCGTATGCGGTTTCGGAATGGGGAACGGACTCACCTACGCGAACGCGCTCGTGTTCATTTTGGTAGACGGTCTCGTATTCGTTCTGCTCACCGTAACCGGTCTGAGAAAGGCGATTTTCAACGCCATTCCCGATTGCGTTAAGGTGGCTATCCCCGCCGGTATCGGTCTGTTTATCGCGTTTATCGGTTTGCAGAACGCCGGCATCGTCGTGCTCAACACGTCCACGAAAGTGGCGATGGTTTCGCTCAACTTCCTCGCGGGCGCTACCTATGCGTCGGTATTCCCCGTTCTCGTAACGTTTGCCGGATTTATCGCCATCGCGGTTCTTTCGCAGAAAAACGTTAAGGGCGCGGTGCTCTGGGGCATTCTCGGCTCGGCGGTGCTCTATTATGTGTTCGCCGCTATCGGTCTTGCCGCGGGCGACGCGACATGCAAGGCGATTTTCGAGGGCATCACGTTTGCCAACCCCATCGAGGCGTTCAAGGATTTCGGCAACTTCTCCGTTGCGAAAGTGTTTACCGAAGGTTTTGATTTCAGCGCGTTCCTGAACGGCACGTATATCAGCACGACCGACGTGCCCGCTACGGCGCACACCGTCGGACAGCTGATCCTTCTTTTGATCACGACTTCCTTCGCGTTCTGCATCGTCGATATGTTCGACACGCTCGGCACGCTGTACGGCGCTTGCGCCCGCGGCAACCTGCTCGACGAAAACGGCAACGTTCCCAACCTCGACAAGGCGATGATGGCGGACGCCATCGCCACCTGCGTCGGCGCGGTGTGCGGCACGTCCACCGTTACCACCTTCGTGGAATCCTCCGCGGGCATTGCCGCCGGCGGTAAAACGGGGCTTACCTCCATCGTCGTGGGGCTCTGCTTCTTCGTAGCGATGTTCTTATCGCCGATCGCGAAGCTCATTCCCACCTACGCCACCGCGGCCGCGCTCATCTACGTAGGCGTGCTGATGATGAACGGCGTAACCAAAATCGATTGGCTCAAGCCCGCCGTTGCGGTGCCCGCGTTCGTCACCATCTCCATGACGGCGTTCACGTACAGCATCTCCTTCGGTATCGGCTTAGGGCTCATCACCTACGTGATCATCCAGCTTTGCACCGGCAAGTTCTGCAAGACGGAAAAGACTGTCGTTGCGGAAGACGGCACGGAGAAGGCGGAAACGGTTCGTTCCATGAACGACGTCGTCACGCTGATCATCAGCTTGCTCTTCGTCGCGATGTTCTTCCTGACGCACTGATCGCATAAAGACAAACAAAAAAGCCATGTTTTCAAAACATGGCTTTTTTTGTTAGCGTTTTTAAAAATAGTGTACTTTTACTGCAATCTCAAAACAGACGAATTTTTGTCTGTTTTTCACTTTAATTATAACATAATCGTAATGAAATACGCAAGCTATTATTTGCAGTAAAAGTACACATAAACTGCGAATTTAAAGGGAGGTTGTTATGAACAAGAAACTATCGGTTTTTCTTTTTTGTTTTGCGTGTTGCCTTACTTTTACGTTAGGTCTTTCGGCTTGTGATAACGGTAACGGCGGCGAGGATGAAAAAGATCCGTCGCATACGCATACTTATTCTACGGAATGGGAGAGTGATGAAGTTTACCATTGGCACGCGTCTGCTTGCGGGCATGCGAACGAAATCGCCGATAAAGCCGAACATTCCTTTTCAAATAACATATGTTCCGTTTGCGGACACAAAATTATTGTGGAGGGGTTTATATACGAATTGAGTTTAGACGAAACTTTTTATATCGTTACGGGTAATAGCGATCGTAATGCCGAAACGATAGTTGTTCCGTCAGAATATAACGGATTGCCCGTAAAGGAAATCGGAGAAAATGCATTTGCCGATTATTCTGCGCTTACGAACGTTATACTTCCCGAAAGTGTGGCGGTCGTTGCGAATAATGCGTTCGGCAACTGTAATGCGATAGAAAAGGCTACAATCCCCGCAAGCGCAATCAGTGCCATACCGAAAACAAATCTGAAAAGCGTTGTAATTACAAGCGGAGAAATAAAAGATTTTGCGTTTGACGGTTGCGTTGCGCTTACAAAATTAACAATTTATGACAATGTAACGGCGATTGAAAACGGTGCGTTCAACGGCTGTAACCGGATAGAAACGGCAACCATACCCGCAAACGCTATAAGCGCTGTTCCAAAAACAAATCTCAAAAGCGTTACAATTACAAGCGGAGAAATAAAAGAGTTTGCGTTTAAAGGTTTCAGTTCGCTTACAAGCGTAACTATTCTTGACAAGGTGACAGTTATCGACAATAACGCGTTCAACGGTTGTAATACCATAGAAACGGCAACCATACCCGCAAACGCTATAAGCGCTATTCCAAAAACAAATCTCAAAAACGTTACAATTACAAGCGGAAAAATCGCAGAACAGGCATTTTATGAGTACAATGCTCTTACAAATGTTACGATATTGGACGAAGTAACCATTGGCGATTATGCGTTTGAAGATTGTAGTGCGTTAACAAAGATAACTATTAGTGACAATGTAAGGAATATTGGCGCCGGTATATTTTATGGGTGTAAATCACTAAATTATAATCAATATGATAACGCATATTATATCGGAAATGATAATAATCCATATTTAATATTGGTAAAAACAACAGATAAGTCTATTACAAATTGTATAATAAATGAAAATACAAAATTTATACTTGGCGGCTATCGCGAGACGTTAAGAGAAGGAAATGGTTTTGCTGGCTGTGATGCACTTTCAAGCATAACAATTCCCGAGGGTTTAATAGGTATTGGCGATTTGGCGTTTAGTTGTTGCTATAATCTTACAGATATATCAATTCCCGATAATTTATTGTACGTTGGTGAAACTGCATTTTTAAGTTGTGATAAACTCAACTATAATCGGTATGATAACGGGTATTATCTTGGAAGTAAAAATAATCCTTATTTAATATTTATAAAAGCAACAGACACTTCTATCACAAGTTGTTCGATAAACGATAAAACAAAATTTATATATGGTGCTGCCGTTTCGCCGTGGGGATATGAAATCGCGTTCTATAATTGTAGTTCGTTGACAAATATAATAATACCCGATAGCGTAATAGGTATTGGCGGCTATTCATTCTATGGTTGCAATTCGCTTACGAGCATAAATATTCCCGACGGAGTAACGAGTATCGAAGATTTTGCAATTTATAGGGAAAGGGATTTGCTAAAAAATCAAGAAAACATAGTGAAAACCCTTCAAATGATAGTTTAGAATCGGAATTTCAGCAATGGAGTTCCGATTTTTTTATCAGTATATAATTTATCAATGTGCAAGGGTTTACTTGTTTTATGTTTTATGATATACTTATAAGGCATAGAAAGGTTTTGCTATTGCTTAAATACATAGTGAGGAGTATATATGGAATTAAGAGTATTACGCTATTTTTTAGCGGTTGTAAGAGAAGAAAATATTTTAAGGGCGTCGGAAGTTCTGCATATCACGCAGCCGTCGCTTTCTCGGCAGTTGGCACAACTTGAAGAAGAACTTGGCGCAAAACTATTTGAAAGAGGAAATCGTAAAATTACGCTGACCGAAGCGGGAGTATTACTTCGGCGCCGTGCGGAAGAATTGGTTTCGCTTGCGGATAAGACCGAGCGAGAATTTGTAGAGTTCAACGGCGGAGACGATCTTACCGGTACAATTTCTATCGGTAGCGGCGAATTATCGTCCGTAAGCGAACTTGCCAAAATGATGCGTGCTTTTAACGAGCAGTATCCGAATGTCAATTTCAGTTTTTATTCAGGCAATGCGGACAGCATCAAAGACCGTATCGATAAGGGCTTGCTTGATTTCGGTTTGTTGCTTGAACCCGTGGATATCGACAAGTACGATTATATTCGTATGCCCGTTCGCGACCAATGGATCGTGGTTGTGCCGCTTGATAGTCCGCTTGCGGATAAACAGGTGGTTACACCGCAGGATTTGGCGGATAAGCCGCTTATCTTACCGAGTCGAACAAAAGTAATCGGGGAACTCTCAAACTGGTTTGGTTCCTATTTCAATTCCAAAAATATATTTTCGACAAGCAATCTCATCAACAACGCAGCGCTCATGACGGAACAAGGGCTTGGCTATGCGCTTGCCGTAAGCGGTTCGGTCAGCTTTTACGGAAACGAGCGAGTTCTTGTAAAAAATCTATCTCCTGCGTTGTATTCTACATCCGTCATTGCGTGGAAAAAACATCAGCCGACGGGGGCGGTCGTCAGAAAGTTTCAGGAATTTATAGATATGTCCATAAGGCATAAGAACATATAGAAAACAAGTATTAGACATAGATAAACAAATCGATTATAATGTAAGTGTCAAAGGAAAGGCACTTACATTTTTTTATTTCGAAGTGAGGTGAAAAAAATGACGGTTGAAGAAGCAAGCAGAAGATTTGATATTGAGCAAGAAGAAATAAACAGCTATATCCGTGAAGGCTACATCCTAAAAAGCGACGAAGATTTAGATGAATATGATTTTCAGAATATCGGGATAATTCGCACGTTGCTGCAATTTAATATCAGCGGAACGGACTTGTGCAGATATTTGAATTTGGAAAAGAAAAAGAATCGAACGTCCGACAATGAGCAAATTCGTTTGCTGCGAAACGCAAGAACAAAGATGCTGGACGAAATTCACGAAAAACAAAAAATACTTGATCGGATAGATTATTTTATCTATGAAATCAGAAAACGAGGAAATGAGTAATGGGTAGTTTGATTATTAAAATTTTGGTCGGTGTAATCGCATTTTTAATGGCATTCGGGGCAACGGGATGTTCCGACAGGTTGAACGGAGCAATCAATCAAACGCCCGAACCGCCATTTCGGGTTTGAAGGCGTAACGATTATTCCGTTCTGCACGTCCGGCGGCAGCGCAATGGGTTCAAGTGCAAGAAATCTGCATAGATTAGCACCGCAAGCAAATTGGAAAGACGGCGACCTAATTCGGGGTAATAACGTGAGTTCTTTGATTTCTCAAATGAATTAAATTACGGAGGTGAAAAACATTCATAGCAATACAAAAGTTATTGCAAATTTTGCATTCAGTGGTTGCAGTTCGCTTACGAGCATAACCATTCCCGATAGCGTAACGAATATCGGAGATTCTGCATTCAAGGGTTGCAGTTCGCTTATGAGTATCACTATTCCCGATGGTGTTACGAGTATCGGTTATGAGGCGTTCGATAATTGCAGCAGGCTCACGAGCATAACAATCCCCAACAGCGTGACGAGTATCGGATATGATGCAGTTGGTTTTTGCAAATCGCTTAATGATATATATTTTAACGGCACACAGGCACAATGGAACGCTATTGAAAAAAATAATTTTTGGGATAGTGATACAGGCAACTACACAATCCACTGTACCGACGGCGACATTACAAAAACGGATTAAGACTGATTAAGGTTTTAAAACAAAAGCTCTCACGTAAGCGAGGGCTTTTGTTATGCGCAAAAAATCTCAGTAAAAATCTTCTTTTTTCAAGTGGGCGCGCAGTTTTTCGATGGCTTTTTTTTCGATGCGGGAAATGTACGAGCGGGAAATTTTCAAAAAGCACGCCACCTCCCGCTGGGCGTAGCACCTGCCGCCCTTCAGCCCGTAACGCAGGCAGATGACGGTATATTCCCGCTTGGTCAGCAGGCGGGAAATCACCTTCAGCATGCGCTCGTTTTCGATTTTACGCTCCGCCGCGGAAAATACGCCGTCCTCGCTTTCAAATAAAAGATCGATCAGGCTCAGCTCGTTGCCGTCCTTGTCGGTGCCGACGGCGTCGCTCAAAGAAACGTCGTTTTTATACTTTTTGTTGGCGCGCAGCAGCATCAAAATTTCGTTTTCTATGCACCGCGCCGTATAGGTGGCGAGGTGCGAACCCTTATCCGGCTCGAAGGTGTTCACCGCCTTGATAAGCCCGATGCTGCCCACCGAAATGAGGTCGTCGTTTTCCAGCGTGCCGGAATACTTTTTCGCGATGTGCACGACGAGCCGCAAGTTGTGCTTGATGAGCATTTCCTTCGCCGCCTCGTCGCCCTGCTTTGCGAGCAGAAGATATTTCTTCTCCTCTTCGGGGGCGAGCGGCTTGGGAAAGGAGTTTTTTTCCCCGATTGCGCCCGTAAAAAATACGATTTTACCGATGATATATAAGATTGCGTCCCAAAACATAATTCGTTCCTTTCGGCGAAAGCGCCGTTATGGTTCAATGTATGCCGTAATTTCGCGCGATATGTGCGGGGGCTCGTACTTAAATGCCGGTTAGGGTTGACAAAGGCGAATAAAAAAGCTATAATGAATTTATCAAACGATCGGAGTGATGATATGGAATCGGTAAACGGTTATATCGGCGTCATCGCAATCGTCGGCTTTATCGCCGTCATCGCGCTCGCCGTGTTTTTGATTGTGGGGCAGCGCAGACTGCTGAAAAACATCGTGGCGAAAAAATTCGCCGTAAACGCCTTCGAGGAGGTCAACGTCGCGGACGGTAGCCGGACGTACGCCGTTTTGGTGAGCAACCGCTCGCTTAACGACGTGGTCGTGAGCGCGTTCGGCGTGATTTCCGGCGTGAAGTATTTCGATTTTACCGAGCGCTTTAAGGCGGCGAACGGGGAGAACGGTTCGGTGGCGGTTACGCCGCGCACGCCCGTCAAACTTAATCTCACCACGAAAGAGCTCGAGCGGCTGATCTTTTCCGCCCTGCGCGGCGGCAGGTTTAAGAGCGTGAAAACCTACGTGATCGACAGCGCGGGCAATCAATACGAACAGCGCGCCTTTTGTCTGGAAAAGGCGATGAAATCCGCTTATAAAAAGTATCTCGTCCGCTATAACGCCGCGAAAAAGGCGCAGGCGAAATACGAAAAAACGCAGGCGGCGTTCGACTTTAACGCGTCGGTGCGCGAACGCAGGGAAAACGGCGAGCCGATTTCCTTCAAAGATCGGTTAAAATCCTTCTTTTTGCGCAGCGTGGGCGTGCCTTCGCGGCTGAAAACGGCGAAAAACGAATGGATGCGCGCGGCGTATGTCGCGAGCTTTTATACCGAGGAGGACGCGGCGGAGGCGCTGAAACGCGACGTGCCCGCCGATTTCGAGCCGCAGACCGAGGTCGCCGAAGAACAAGCGACGGAAGCGGAGCGCGCGGACGGCGCGGCGAAAGCGGAAGAGCAAACGGCTGCCGAGGACGCTGCGGACGGAGAAGAACGCGCCGAAGCGCAGCCGCCCGTCGATGCGGTTGCGGAAGGCGTGTGCGCGGCGGAAGCGCCGCAGGAGCCGGCGGAAGGGCAAGCCGAGGACGAAACGCCCGACGGCGCGGAAACGTCCGCCGAGGAAGAAGCCGCTCCCTCTGAGGAAACGGAAGAAGAAAAGGAAGAGGAAAAAGTCTTTTAAATTTGAAAAACCCTTGCAAAAGGGTTTTTCTTATGTTACAATTTATATATCAAAATCAAAGGTGGAAACTATGGCATACGATTTCAAGAAAATAGTGGGTTCTTTCGCCATCGACGGGGAACTTATGCGCTGCGAACGGTACGGCGAAGGGCACATCAACGAAACCTATCTCGCCGAGGTGAACGAGGGAGGAAAAACGGTGAATTACATCGTGCAGAAAATCAACTCCAACCTCTTTAAAAACGTCGATAAGCTGATGAACAACATCCGCTTGGTCACGGAATTCAACCGCGAGGAGATACGCCGCCGCGGCGGCAATCCCGACCGCGAAAGCCTTTCCTTGGTGTATACGAAAACGGGCGCGCCCTATATTTACGACGAGGAAAGCGGCGGTTATTTCAGAATTTACATATTCATCACCGACGCCGTCGCCTATCAGGTGGTGGAAAAGCCCGAGCATTTTTATCAGAGCGCCGTGGCGTTCGGCGACTTCGCCAACCTGCTCGCGCAGTTCGACGCGACGCAGCTTTACGAGGTTCTGCCCGATTTCCACAACACCGCCAAGCGTTTCAGGGATTTTGAAAATTCGCTGAACGCCGATAAGCTCGGCAGGGCGAAGAACGTGCGTAAGGAAATCGATTTCGTACTGAAGCGCAAGGATTATTGCTCTCGCATCGTCGATTTGCTCAAGAGCGGCAAAATGCCCACGAAGGTGACGCATAACGACACCAAGCTCAACAACGTAATGCTGGACGCAAAGACCGGCAAATATGTGGCGGTGATCGACCTCGACACCATTATGGCGGGCAGTATCTGCTATGATTTCGGCGACAGCATCCGTTTCGGCTGCAACCCCGCCGCGGAGGACGAGCCCGATCTCGGCAAGGTGAATTTTTCCATAGAGCTGTTTGAAACTTACGTAAAAGGTTATCTCACCGCTTTGGGCGGCAGCGTTACGGCGGTGGAAAAGGAAAATCTCGCCTTCGGCGCGATTTTGATGACCTACGAATGCGGTATGCGCTTTTTGGCGGATTATCTCGACGGCGACGTGTATTTCAGAACGCACCGCGCGGGGCAGAACGTCGATCGTTGCAGAACGCAGTTCAAGCTCATCGAGGACATGGAAAAGTGCTACGATAAGATGTGCGAAATCGTCAATAAATATTAAAAACGGCTTTCGTTAGCGAAAAACGGCTGCGGCGGCGCGGAAATTCCGCGCCGCCGCAAATTTTTTTAAAATCTTTCCGTTTTCAATATTCATTTAATTTTCGCGGGGTAAAATACAATTACAAAAGCGGCGGGAACCGCGAAAATATAGCCCATAAATCTCCACTTTATATATATCTCCAACACGGGCGGCGGAAGAGTTTAACTTTTCCGCCACTTGTGTCGTTTGTGCGACGCGCGTTTAATAAACGACGGCGGTTTTATATCGCTGTCGGGCTCGGAAAAAAATTTTCAAAAATATTTCCGATTCAATATTCATTTAATTTTCGCGGGGTAGAATGTAATTACAAAAGCGGCAGGTGCCGCGAAAATATAGCCCATAAATCTCCACTTTATATATATCTCCAACACGAGCGGCGGAAAGGATTTCCTTTCCGCCGCTTGTGTGTTTTTACAAAAAAACGCGGCGCGCCTGCCGCGTTTTCGCAAGGGAGGGCGCGCCGCGCCCGAAACTTTGCGCAATTGCCGCAATTTTTGCAAAATTTTAATAAAATTACAAAAAATATAAGCAAAACGTTTGACAGAATAAAACGAAATATATATAATGGTGCTTGCTTGTTCGGTTTAGTAAATTCTTACTGAAAGTTTAATAAAACTAAACTTTTTAATAATTTAGTAAATTTTAACAAAAAGTTTACAATTACTAAACACCGCGCTTTGTCGGGCGGGCGATTATATCGATTGAAGAATTACGGAAAAATTATGGTTTTAGGCGAAAAGATAAAGGATTTGCGTTTGACCTGCGGACTTACGCAGGAGGAGCTCGCCGATCGGTGCGAGCTTTCCAAAGGGTACATTTCGCAGATAGAAAACGATTTGACCAGCCCGTCGATCGCGACGCTCGTCGATTTGCTTTCGGCGCTCGGCACGAATTTGAAGGAATTTTTTTCCAGCGCGGAGGACGACGAAAAGGTCGTTTACGACAAAGAGGAGTTCATCGAAAAGCAAGGCGGCGGCTACACGCTCAACTGGCTGGTGCCCAACGCGCAGAAAAACGTGATGGAGCCGGTGCATATCGCCTTGCAGTCGGAGTCGTCCACGGAGGACGATTTCCCGCACGAGGGCGAGGAATTCGGCTACGTTTTGGAAGGGGAAATCAAAATCGTTCTGGGCAAAAAGGCGTATAAATGCAAAAAGGGGCAAAGTTTTTACTTCGTTTCCAACAAGGTGCATAAAATCGTGAACGAAAAATCCCGCAGGGCGGTGTTCATCTGGGTTTCCTCTCCGCCGAATTTTTAACGCGGAAAGGAAAACAAAGCACATTGCACGGCGATATATGGGAGATTACATATGGAAGAAAAAACGCTGAACGCGCCGACGGAAGAGGCGCAAAACGATAACATCATCGAACTCGTCGATTTGACGCGCGTATTCGAGGACGACGGCATGGTGGCGGTGGATAAGGTCAACCTCAAGGTAAAAAAGGGGCAGTTCGTTACCTTTTTGGGGCCGTCCGGCTGCGGAAAAACCACCACGCTGCGCATGATCGCCGGTTTCGACAAGCCGACGAGCGGCAAAATTCTTTTGAACGGCAAGGACATCAGCGCCCTGCCGCCGCACAAGCGCCCCGTAAACACCGTTTTCCAGCGCTACGCCCTCTTTCCGCACCTCAACGTGTACGACAACGTGGCGTTCGGCTTAAAGCTGAAAAAGATGAAGGTGACTTACGAAACGGAAAACGGCAGGCAGTTTACCAAAATCGAAAAGCTGAGCAAGGCGGAAATCGCGGAAAAGGTCAACCGCGCGTTGAAGATCGTCGATCTCGAAGGGTTCGAGCGGCGCAGCGTATCCACCCTGTCGGGCGGACAGCAGCAGCGCGTGGCGATCGCCCGCGCCATCGTCAACGAGCCGGAAATCCTCCTTCTCGACGAGCCGCTGGGCGCGCTCGATCTGAAGATGAGAAAGGATATGCAGCTGGAACTCAAAGAGATGCATAAAAAGCTCGGCATCACCTTTATTTACGTCACGCACGATCAGGAGGAGGCGCTCACCATGAGCGACACCATCGTCGTGATGAAGGACGGCGAAATTCAGCAGGAGGGCACGCCTCTCGATATCTATAACGAGCCGGTTAACGCCTTCGTCGCCGACTTTATCGGGGAGAGCAACATTTTCTCCGGCACGATGACGGGCAAGCGCAAGGTCCGGTTTTTGAATAAGACCTTCGACTGCGTGGACGATTTCGAAAAGAACGAAAAGGTGGACGTCGTCGTCCGCCCCGAGGACGTGGTCTTTGCCGACGAAGGGCAGGGGCAGGTGGACGGCACGATCATAAGCTCGATTTTCAAAGGCGTGCATTACGAAATGGTGTGCAAGATCGGCAAAACCGAGGTGGTCGCGCAGGATACGCTGGAGCGCAAGGTCGGCGAAAAGGTGAGCGTGGTCATCCGCCCCGAGGACATTCACATCATGGCGAAGGAGTTCACCGTCAACAAGTACGAAGGGTATATCACCAAACACAACACGGTGGCGTTCGGCGACGGGGAATTTGCCTGCGACGTGACGCAGCTTTACGAAAACAGTTCGCTTGACGAGGAGGGGTATCTCGTCACCGCGTCGGGCGAAAAACTCGATCTGACCGATACGGACGTCGAGGTGGAGGTGGGGTTGAAATCCATCGAGCTCGTCGACGTGGACACCCCCGAACAGGAAGGCGGCGCGGCGGGCAACATCGTGTCCATCATCTACAAGGGGGATCACTATCAGGTGATCGTGCGCACCGACGAAAACGAAGAGGACTACGTGTGCGACACCGAATACACTTGGAACGAAAACGATCGCGTGAGCGTGCGTATTCCCCGCGAGGCGATCAAGTTAAAACTGAAAGAGGAGGTCAAGCGGTAATGGCGCAGGCGAAAATCCTTTCCAAAGAGCCGCTCGGCGGCGCAAAGGGCATGAAGGGGATGTTTAAGCGCAGTTTTCTCGGCATACCGTACGCGCTGTTTCTGGCGCTCTTCGTCGTGTTTCCGCTGCTGCTCATCGTGGTTTACGCGTTTACCGATAAAAACGGCGCGTTTACCTTTGCGAATTTTATTTCCTTTTTTTCCTCTTCGACGAGCTTGAGCAATCTGTTCATCAGCATCGGCATCGCGCTCATCACCACGGCGGTCTGCCTGCTCATCGCCTACCCCGTGGCGTACATTCTCTCGCGGTTCAAGTCGGCGCGTTCGTATATCTTCGTATTGCTGTTCATCGCGCCCATGTGGATCAACTTCGTGCTCCGCGCCTACGCGCTGCGCGAAATTCTCAACCTTGCGGGACTGCTCGGAAAAACCAACTTCTTAAACGTGATCATCGGCATGGTGTACGACTTTCTGCCGTTCATGATTCTGCCGCTTTATACGACGCTCATCAAAATGGATAAGAGTCTGGAGGAGGCGTCGTCCGATCTCGGCGGCAACGGCGCGGTTACCTTTTTCAAGGTGACGCTGCCGCTTTCCCTTCCGGGGATCGTCAGCGGCGCGATGATGGTGTTTCTGCCCTGCATGAGCTGTTACGTCATCACCGATACCTTCGGCAACAGCAAGGTGCCGCTCATCGGCAAGCTCATCGAATCGATGTTCGGCGTAAATTCCAACTGGAACATGGGCGCCGCTATCGCACTAATCATGCTCGTCATCATGTTTGTGACCATGCTCTTTACGGGCGGGTTCAAGCGGGAAAGCACCGCAAGGGGGAACGCGCTTTGAAAACGAGAAAAATACTGTCTTACGCGTTTCTCGCCCTCGTTTTGCTCTTCGTGTACGCGCCGATTTTCGTGCTGATCGTTTTCAGCTTTACCGACGCGAACATCATCGGGCAGTGGCACGGGTTCAGTCTGGATCTATACGCGCGGCTCTTCACGGTGGACCGCCTGCGCAACATGATCGTCAACACCGTCGTTTTGGCGGCGCTCGCCGCGGTGATCTCCACCCTGCTCGGCACGCTGGGCGCGCTCGGCATCTTCTATGCGAAAAAGGGCTGGAGCAAGACCTTGCAGGGGGCTTCCAACATCAACGTGATCAATGCGGAAATCGTCATCGCGGTTTCGCTGGCGCTGGTGTTTTCCATGCTGGCGTTCAACAGAACGTATTTTTCCCTGCTCATCGGGCACGTGGCGTTCTGCACCCCCTTTGTGGTGCTCTCCGTCATTCCCAAATTAAAGCAGATGGACGCGAGTTTATACGAGGCGGCGCTCGATCTGGGCGCAACGCCGGCAAAGGCGCTTTTCAAAGTGGTTCTGCCGGAAATACTCTCGGGCATCGTCAGCGGGTTCATGCTGGCGCTCACCCTTTCGCTGGACGATTATATCATCACGTCCTTTACCAAGCCCGAAGGGTTCGACACCATCAGCACCTACGTCTACAACGCGGTGAAGAACACCGCGAAGTCGGAGCTTCCCGCCTTCCGCGCGCTGGCGGCGGTCATCTTTGCGGTCATCGTCGTCGTGGTCGTCGTGCTCAACGTGCGGGCCAATCGTAAAAATAAAAATCACGCAGGAAAATAAAGGAGATAAATCATGAAAAAAATCGTTATGTTTGTGATGGCGGCGCTGCTTGCCGCAATGCCCCTTGCGGCGGGAACGGCGAGCGCCGCGCCCGAAACGCTCACCTTAAAGGTGGCGAACTGGGAGGATTACATCGCCCTCGACGAGGAAACGGGGGAAAGCCCCGTGCTGCAAGCCTTTGAAGAGGCGATGACGGAGAAATACGGTACAGAGGTGAAGGTGGAATACTCCACGTTCGGCACCAACGAAAACCTCTATAACGACCTTAAAATCGCCAACGGTTACCGTTACGACGTCATCTGCCCTTCCGATTACATGATCGAGAAAATGGCGAAAGAGGGCATGCTGAAAAAGCTAACGCTTCCGGAAAACGGCAATTACGAAACGTATATGTCGGAATACATCAAGGATATTTTCGCCGATAAAATCAAATGGGAGGGCGCGGCGCTCGCCGATTACGCCGTATGTTATATGTGGGGCACGATGGGGTACGTGTATAATCCCGACAAAGCCTCGCACGAGGATATGAAGGACTGGACTTCCTTATGGGAGGACAAGTACGAGGGCAGATCGACCATTAAAGACAGCGTGCGCGATTCCTATTTCGTCGGCATCGCCTACGCGAAGGAAGAAGAACTCGTTTCTCTCAAGGCGCAGTACGAGGCGGGCACGCTTTCCGCCGCCGATTACAACGCCGCGCTGACGGGAATTTTCAACGACACCTCCGTCGATACGGTCAACGCCGTGGAAAAGGCGCTTTCCGCGCTGAAGAAGAATATCTTCGGGTTCGAGGTGGACAGCGGCAAAAACGACATCGCGTCGGGCATCATCGATATCAACTTCGCTTGGAGCGGGGACGCCGTGTACGCCATGGACGAGGCGGATGCCGCCGGCGTGGAGCTTTATTATTCCGTACCCGAAACGGGCAGCAACATCTGGTTTGACGGCTGGTGTATTCCCAAGGACGCCGCGCAGCCGGAGCTTGCGGAGGATTTCATCGAATATATGTGCGCGCCGGAAAACGCCATTGCCAACATGGATTATATCGGCTATACCAGCGGCGTGGCGGGGGACGACGTGTTCGCGCGCATGGTGGATACCTACGAATTGAAAACAGTGCCGACGGAGGGCTATACCGAGGTCGATTTAAGTTATTTCTTCGGCGAAAATAAAAAGGTGTACGCCGATGTGATCGGCAGGCAGTTTTCCGCGCAGTACCCCGATACCGATACCACCGAGCGCTGCGTCGTCATGAGCTATTTTGACGACGAGGCGAACGAACGCATCAACACCATGTGGGAAAACGTGAAGGGCGTCGCCTTCCCGATCTGGGCGATCATCCTCATCGTCGTCGGCGTGCTGCTCATCGTGGGCGCGGTGCTTCTTGTCCGTTTTAAGGATAAAATCTTTAAGGGCGGCAAGGGTAAAAAAGGCGTAAAGGTCGTCGGCAAGGAAGAAGTGTAAAAAAACAAAAAGCAATAGAAAACCGCCCCCTTGATACGGGGGCGGTTTTGCGTATTTTTTGTTTTTCAGTTTGCGCCGTCCATCAGGTGCAGATTTCTGATGCTAACGTCCTTGATGCCGTCGGTAACGGAGTTGGCGTGGGTGGAAAAGTTGATGCACGTTGCGGCGCTTAAGTTCTGGCGGCGGTACTCGTCGCAGATCATGGCGGCGATATCCTCGATCATCTCCGCCTTGCCCTTCGCCTCCGCGGGGGAGTTGCCCGTTTCGATTAAAAAGGAAAGGGGTTCTTCCAAACAGGATAATATCGGCAGTTCCCGCATGCCTTTGAAAATCCACTTGTAGTAGGGGGCGTATTTCCCGTTGAGCAGGTAAACGGTGTGCGCGGCGTTTTTCACGAACTCGAAAATCGCCAGCTGCGCCGCGCCGTTTTCCCCGCGGGAGATACATCGCGCAAAGTTATATTGCCCCGACTGCGCCATCGCCGCCGCCCGTGCGGCGATTTTTTTGCGGCGGATGTCCTCGGGATAGCCTTTCGCCAGCTCGCCGCGCACGGCGGAAAATACGCCGAGGGGGTCGGTCCACACCTCGCCGCTGCACGCCGTCGCCAAGCAGTGCTCGGGGGTATGCAGCCAGCCCGCCGCGGTGTCGGGGGCGTGGGGCGCGCCCAGCAGCTTTTCGTAAAACTCGTCGATGACGAGCACGCCGTGCCGTTCGCCGCCCATGGGGGAGAAATTCTGCCGCTTTAACCCCATAAATTCCTTGGGGAGTTTCGCGTACGCGCGCGAAAGGCGGAAGCCGAACGCCCGCTCGTCCTCTTTGGTGAGCCACATGCAAAAGCACGGCTCGAAGTCGTGATCGCGGGAAAGCTCGTCGTCGAAGCCCATGCATTCCGAGCCCTCGCCGGCAAGCCCTGCCGCCACGCGATCTTTCACGTCGGCAAATTCGCCCTCCAGCATTTCCCTGCCGAAGGAAAGATAATAATTTTTGCAGATCTCAAGCCCTTTCATAGATTTCCTTCGCCCTGTTCTTCAAATCCTCGTCCGTCAGAAAATACCCGAAATAGCCGAAGCTCGGCGCGCACTTCGAGCAGACGAAGGCATAATAGCCGTTGCGGGGAAGGTCGGGCGTGTTCAACAGCCTTTCCGCGCTTTCCATGCACGCGGAAATCATGTCCTCGTCCTTTTTCCACACCTCGTATAAATGCGCCATGTTCACGTAGGTGATCGCGGCGTCCGCCTGCCCGTGTTCGACTTTGTCCATAACGGCAAGCGCGCGCCGATAAAGCCGCTCCGCCTCCTCGTATCGGTTCAGATCGACGAGCGCGAGGGCGTAGTTGTTGTACAATCCCGCCTGCCGCGCGTCGTTTTCCGCAAGCTGGCTGTTATAAATTTTTTCCGTCTTTTCGTAGAGGGGGACGGCGCGCGCCGCATCGCCGAAGGATTTCAGCGTCGTGGCGGCATTCAGATACACCGTGGCGGCGGAAACGCCGTCCTCGTTGCCGAGCAGTTTTACGAGCTCCAGCCCGCGTTCCACGCTCTTCAGGCCCTTTTCGCGGTTGCCGACTTTGCGGTAGTACCCCATCAGTTCGCTCTGTACGGAAAGCTCGCCCCGCTTGTCTTTCAAAAGGCGCGCTTCGCTTTCCCAGTTTTCTAAAAGTCTGCCCGCGGCGGCGTAATCGTTTTTATCGAAAAGCGCGTCGATTTTGCGGATGATTCTGTCCACGGGGATGCTGCCCTCGGGCTTGTCGCCGTCGGGATAATAAAAATCTTCACCGCCGCACTGCGAACAGCGCGGCTCTTTGTAATCGAAGGAATCGAGCATATTATTTCAAAAAGTTTTCCGCGAACGCGGCGAGCGCGCCGTCGTCTTTCAGCGCGGAGGGAATGGTCAGCGTTTCGCCGATCGTCAGGTTTTTCTGCCCTTCCAGCATGCCGCGCATGATCTTTGCGGCAAAGGGCGCCCAAGAGCCGTTTTCCACCAGCGCGATTTTGCGGTTCTGGTAGTTTTTTGCCTTCAGGTGGTTGAGGAAATCCTCCATCGGGGGGAAGAGCCCCGCGTCGTACGTGCAGGCGGCGAAAATCGCCTTGTCGTAGCGGAAGGCGTCCTCGACGGCCTCCGCCATGTCGTCGCGCGTTACGTCGGCAAACGACACCTTTTCGCCCTTCGCTTCCAAAAGGGCTTTTAATTTTAGCATCGCTTCTTTCGTGTGCCCGTGAATGGAGGCGCAGGCGATGAACGTGCCCTCGTTTTCCGCGCGGTAACTGCTCCAGATATCGTATTTTTCAAGATAGTGCGAAAGATTTTCCCTTAAAATCGGTCCGTGCAGGGGGCAGATGGTTTGAATGTCCAGCGCGGCTGCCTTTTTCAAAAGCTGCTGCACCATGTTGCCGTATTTGCCGACGATGTTGAAGTAATACCGCCGCGCTTCGCAGTCCCAGTCCTCGTCGGCGTCGAGCGCGCCGAATTTGCCGAACGCGTCGGCGGAAAAGAGGATTTTTTCCTTCGCCTCGTAGGATACCATCACCTCCGGCCAGTGCACCATCGGCGCGAACACGAAGGTGAGCGAGCGTTCGCCCAAGGAGAGCGTTTCGCCGTCCTTCACGGTAACGCGGTTTAAGAAGACATCGCCGAAAAACCGCTCGGCGATGGTAAAGGTCTTCGCGTTGCCCACCACGTTCGTTTCGGGGTATTCCTTCAAAAACGTCGCAACGGAGGCGGAATGGTCGGGCTCCATGTGCGAGATGACGAGATAATCGGGGGTTTTTCCGTTTAATTCCCGTTTCAGGTTCGTCAGCCATTCTTCCGTCTTTCTCCCGTCCACGGTGTCCATCACCGCGATTTTCTCGTCGAAAATCACGTAAGAATTATAACTCACCCCGTTGGGAATGACGTATTGGCTTTCAAAAAGGTCTAAGGTTTTGTCGTCTACGCCGATATAGCGCACGTTGTCGGATATATGGTGCATGGTTCGCTCCTTTCTCGTTTTTTCGTAAAAAGTATAGCATACATTTTGAAAACCGTCAAAGGTTTTTTAAACGAAAAAGCCCGCGCTTTCGGCGAAAGCGCGGGCAAAAACGCCTTTTTTACAGCGGCAGATCCTTTTTGGTAAAGCGCCACATGCCCACCGCGTAGGTAACGACGCCGATGCCGAGCAGAATGGCGAATTTCCAGATGAACGCGTAGCTCACCGCCTCCGTGCCGACGGTGGCGATGGCGGTGGAGTCGAGGAAGGAAACGATGGTCATGTAGTTGAACACGTTCATCGCGTCCACGCCCATGCCGAGGTTTACGAAATCCGGCTGTCCGAACAAGCCCAGAATTTTACACACGAAAAAGAAAACCGTGATGCTGCCGCCCACCGCGAGCGCGTGTTTGGACAAGGAGAACAGGCAGGAGGACATAAAGCATATCCCGCTGACGGCGACCATCACGAAGAACCCGCCGAGGTTCAAAAGCAACGTCTGCGCCGCGTCCGCCCAAGTCAGACTGCCGTACCCGATCCACTGCGTGAGCAGCCCCACGCCCGAGGTGATGAAGAACATGCCGAAGAGGGATAAGAGCATAAAGCTCGCCTGCGTCCACATGACGGTGGAACGCTTCGTGGGGGTGGACAGCACGTACGCCATAGAGCCTCTGTCCACCTGTGCGGCGACCAGCTTGTTCGCCGTTACGATCACGTAAATCATGGAAAGCATGATGCCCGCCATCGTGTAATACATATCCTGAATAAACTTGTCGATGTCCATCGTCGTCATGGAAAGCAGTTTATCCGCGTCGGTGCCGAGCGCCGTCAAAAATCCCTCGAAGGATAAGTTGGGCGCGGTCGGCAGCATGATCTGCACGCCGCCGCCCTGAAGCTGCGAAAGCAAAGACGGATCGACGGGCAGGGGGAGCGATCCGATATTCGGCAAGGTTACCGAAAGCATGCCGTTATTGTATAGCTCGAAGAGGGTGAAGTATTGCGCCAGCATCTCCTGATCCTGTTGCAGGGCGGAAAAATTCATCGTGCCCATGATGAGGTTGATGGTCGCCAAAATCACGCACATGCCCCCCGTAACGGCAACCCACATCGTCCAGTTGGCTTTGATCGATTGTTTAAATAAGGGCTTAGAGAACATTTTTCTTGCCTCCTTTGAAAATTTCGTCGAAGTATTTTTCCAAATCGTATTTGACTTCCGCAACGTAGCGCACGTCGTAGTCCCTGAGCGCGGCGAACAGCTTGTTGAGCAGGCTCTTGTGCAGGGAAACTTCCGTTTCGTTGCGCTCCTCGTTCAGCCTGCCGAAGGCGAAGTCGGATTGCAGAAATTTATGCAGTTCCGCCCTGTCTTTCAGGGCGATTTTGAAGGTTTTTACGTCGTGGTTTCGTATTTTTTCCATGTCCGCCACGTCCACGAGCTCGCCGTTTTTGATGAGCGCCACCTTATCGCACGTCGTTTCGATTTCCTGAAAGATATGGCTGCTCATGAATACCGTTTTGCCGCGTTTTTTTTCTTCCAGCACGATGGAGATGAATTCCTCCCGCATGAGGGGATCGAGCCCCGTCGTCGGTTCGTCGAGGATGAGAATTTCCGGATCGTGCATCAGCGCGGCGACGAGGGCGGTTTTTTGTTTCATGCCCTTGCTCATGCGCTTTAAGTTGGCTTCGGTATCGAGCTTTAATTTGGAAATGAGCTCGTTGCAGTGCGTCATGTCGCGAACGCCCAAAAACTCCGCCTGAATTTTTAAAAACGAGGTGCCGGTGTTTACGTCTGGAAAGGAAATTTCCCCCGGAACGTATCCCACGTGCTTTGCGATTTCGCAGGGGTTTTGCCAAGAATTTACGCCGTTCACCTCGCAGTAGCCTTTATCGGGCTGTAAAAAGCCCATAATATGGCGTATGGTGGTGGTTTTGCCGCTGCCGTTCGTGCCGACGAAACCGAACATTTCGCCTTTGTTTACGGTAAAGGAAACGTCGAACACGCCGCGCCCCTGCCCGTAATCCTTCGTCAGGTTTTTTACGCTGATGGCGGGGTTCATCGTACACCTCCGAATTCTTTTTCCTCGTAGTAAAATTGCATGAAGTAATCCTCCAGCGTGAATTTTTCCTCCGCAAAATCCGTTACGGACAGAGGGGCGACGTCGGCGACGAGGCGGTTGACGTCGGCGTCGTTGACGGCGAATTTCACCGTCAGGGCGTTTTCTTCCGCATGGATCGTCTGAAAGCCGAAATGCATGAATTTGTCGTAATCGCCGCGGTCGGCAAAGGCGATGCGGAAGGTTTTGTTTTCGTTATAGCGAATGTCGTCCGCCACGAAAACCGACATGATCTTTCCGTTTTTGATGATGGCGATGCGGTCGCACGTGGCGTCCACTTCCGAAAAAATATGGCTGGAAAGCAAAATGGTCTTGCCGCGCTTTTTTTCCTCTTTCACGAAGTCGATAAAAATTTCCTGCATGATGGGATCGAGTCCGCTGGTCGGCTCGTCGAGCACCAGCACGTAGGGATCGTCCATAAACGCGGTTACGACGGCGAGCTTTCTCTTTACGCCGATAGACATGCGTTTCGTGCTGCCGGAAGGATCCAGCTCGAATTTATCGAGGAGATATTTTAAACGTTCCTCGTTGGCGCTCTTTTTCAAGCGCTGCATCATGCGGATGAATTCCCAGCCGCTCAGCCCCTCGGGCAAGGCGATTTCCCCCGGCAGGTAGCCGAGCTCGCGCATGATCGTGTTGTGGTGAATAAAGCTGTCTTTGCCGAAAACGCTCGTGGCGCCTTTCTGCGGGCGGGAAAAACCCATGATGTGCCGAATGGTGGTGGTTTTGCCTGCGCCGTTCGGCCCCAAAAAGCCGAATACTTCGCCTTTGTTTACGGTAAAGGAAACGTCGAACACGCCGCGCCCGCTGCCGTAATCCTTGGTCAAGCGATTGACTTCGATAATGCCGTCGCTCATTTTTTTACCCTCCTTTCCGCTTGTCGTTTTATCGATTATCTAATTTTATTATATGCCCGAAACGCCGTTCTGTCAATGCGGAAAGCCCGTTTTTACGGTTAAATAATGGTTAAATATTTGCACCTTATCATATGTTTTTATGACAAAACGGTGCATTTTCATGCTTTTTCGGGAAGGGCGTCGGAAAAGGATTACAAAAAGAAGGATTGACAATTGCGTTTTTTTGCGGTAGAATAAGATCATGCGTAAACTGAAAATAGCGCTTTTACGAAAACGGCGGCGGATGGATTATCAACTACGATTAACTTGAAACAGGTGATAGGGGGTATATGAAAAGCGTAATAAAATACAGCGGGCAGAATTTCTGTCCGCTGTATTTTACATTACTTACTTTCGCCTAAACAGTTCAGGAGTAATATCGCTTCTTAATCCATTTGTTTCTTCTCGACCGCTTTCATACGCATCATTGTTTGGATTGCATTGATTAGCACGTCTGCTGTTGGGTGAAAATACTCTGCACCAAAGAACACAATCTGCTTTCCGAAAAGTAGGGTAAAATTCTGTCGGGAAAGTCGGCAAAGCGCAGAAAAGGGCGCAGTTCCGCGTCGGTGAGGGGTTGGGGAAGAATGGCATAGCGCAAGCCGTTGGCGAATTCGGGGCATTGAAACAACTCTTGCAAGGGTTGTTGCCAACTTCCTTCGATTTTGCCCGACGAATAGAGAAAGAATATGGATCGCGTTTGATTTCTCTCATTCTGTCTTTGGTATTCCACTACCGTTTTCAGCATTTTCAAGCCCTCTTTCAGTTTCGGTCTGCCCGCTATGGGGTATTCCCGAAACAGGCTCAAAAAGGTCGCTCGTTCATTGTAGCCGATTAGGTGCAGTTTTACGTTGACGGGAATTTTCAAGCAGTCCAAAGCCCGCTTTGATTTGAGTACCGTCCGTTCCGACTGTTTGTGTACACCGTTCACGGCTTTGCACGAGCAGTCGATGAGAAAGTAGATGTTGGTTGTCTTTTTCATTGTTTTACTCCTTTTATGGTTTATTTGTATTTGAACATAGAAAAAGAGCGCACGGCAAATAGACCGTGCGCCCTTTTGTGCTTCGGGGAAAAATGGCTGTCCCGCCCGCCCCCGTTGCAATATGCTTGAAAAGATTGGAATGGTTTTACCCCTTTCGGGGCTGTTCCGCGCTGTTCTCCCGTATCCTGCGCTTTGTTCTGTTGAAAAGCGGGGGAAGCGGGACAAGCGGGGCAAAAAGAAAGCGGCAAAAAGCCGCCTTCAAAGAGATATTACAAAAAGGGAAAATCATTTCTGCGACAAATGCTCCCGTCGCTGGAATAGATTTTTGCAAATCTGTTCCAGAACTCAATCACAACAGCGCAACACTGATGGAAGAAAGCAAAGGCTTTCTTTTTACTAATATCTCTTTTGAGATTAGTATAGCTGAATTTATTTGTTTTGTCAATCTTTTGGGGAAGGCGGGGGCTTGTGTCTGTTCCCCGCTTTCCCCCATTATGTGGGAAAGTGGTTGAACATACTTCGTCTGCTCCCCACCTTCCCCAAATTCCCCGCAGGGCGGGGTTAGGGAAAGCGCGCTTGTCGGTTTGCGCAAGTCCTATTGGGTTAGCTTTGGTAGTTTCGGTCAGCTTTGTACTTCGTCGGTATGTTTCCCAAATTCCCAAAAATCCCAAGTATTCAAGGGATATGGTTTAATTTATACTTTTAGTTGCTTCGAGTTCTTTTCTGCTTTTCCCATTTTCCCAAATTCCCAAGCATTGATAGATTCCTGTTTTTTTGTGCATTTCAACCCCGTTTGCCCCGCTTTTCTACGAATAAGAGTGCCTTTCAGCCGTCTACACCATAGGAAAGGCTGTTGTTTAGCCGCGTCACCCAAGAGAACCAGTCTCGCAATTTTTGCGTTTACTGGCGTTCCTGTGGTAGTCCTTGATCGGGGGTAGCGATTTTTAAGAGGCTCGAACCTTCGAAATAAAGGAAAAAGCCTTGCTCACAAGGGTTTGCAAGCAAGGCTTTGATGGTGTACCCGCCGAGGGTCGAACTCGGAACCTTCAGCGTCGGAGGCTGATACTCTATCCAATTGCGCTACGGGTACGTAACGGAACCCTCTCGGGAGGGTTCCGAAAAATGTAATTGTCAATCTGCGTCGTTGTTTTCCTTCGCGTCTTTGTCGTCTTTATCGAAAAGATGCAAAAGTTTTTTGTCGTTTTTCTTTTCCGTTTCCGCTTTTTCGGGGGGAAGTTTCGTAACCTTGATTTCCAAAACCTTCTTCACGGTGGATTTCGTCACCTCGATGTCGAGGTGGTTGTAGCGGAATTCCCGTCCCACGGCGGGGATGCCGCCGAGCTGTTCGATCACCCAGCCGCTCACCGTTATCGCGTCGTAATTGTCGTATTCGTCGGCGTCGATTTCGTAAAGCTCCAAAAAGTCGAGCAAAGAGGCTTTCGCGTCGATGAGCATCGTGTTGTCGTCCAGCGGGCGGCACCATGTGGTTTCTTCGTCGTGTTCGTCCCAGATTTCGCCGACCAGCTCTTCGAGAATGTCCTCCAGCGTCACGATGCCGCTGGTTCCGCCGTATTCGTCGAGTACGACCGCCATGTGCGCTTTTTTCTTTTGCAGCTGCTTGAGCAGCGCGGAAATTTTAATGTGTTCCGTCGTATATACGACGCTTTGCAGGAAAGGAGAGATGTCCTTTTTTCCCTTGAGGTATGCCTGAAAAAAGTCCTTTTCGTGAAGGATGCCGACGACGGTGTCGATGCTCCCCTTGTACACGGGGATGCGCGAATATCCCTCCTCGTCGAAGATGTCCTTGATTTTATCGAAGGACGTGCCGAGCTCCACCGCCGTAATGTTTACGCGGGGGATGAGGATATCCACCACTTCCAGATCGTCGAATTCGATGACCGAGCGGATGAGCCGCGTTTCCTCTTGTTTCAGCGTGCCGCCGCTCTGCGCCTCTTCCACCATCGTCATGATTTCGTCCTCGGTGACGATGGAATCGTTTTTCAGCTTAAACGCCTTTGCGAGCAGCCACTTCCAGCCGGTGAATATCATGTTCACCGGGTAGAGGATCACCTTGAAAAATATCAGCACGGGGTAGCCCGCCATGGCGAATTTTTCGGGGTAGACGTTGGCGATCATTTTCGGCGTGATTTCGCCGATGATGAGTACGGCGACCGTCGCCGCCACCGTGGAAACGGTTGCCGCCGTTGCCTGATTTGTGATCAGTATGGCGAAAAAGATTCCCGACAGCGTGGTCATCGTGATATTTACGATGTTGTTTCCCACCAAGATGGTGGAGAGCAGCGCGTCGTATTTTTCCGCGAGGCGGAGCGTCTTTTCCGCCCGCGCGTTGCCGTTCGCGCTCATCGTTTTTAATTTGAGTTTGTTGGCGCAGGAATACGCCGTTTCCATTGAAGAAAAGAATCCCGATAACAAGAGCAATACGATGATTGCAAGTAGTAAGGGGACTGTGCCCTCAGGCATGAAAGAAAAATCCTCCTAAAAATATATTTGTTAATTATTATATCGCAAACCGGCGGAAAAAGCAAGGTTTTTTCGATAATTTGCAAAAAAGGGACAAACGTTATCGGGATTTTCGCACGAAACGCAAATCACTTGCCAAAAACGGCGGAATGTATTACAATAAAATCGTTCGCAAAAGGAGGCCGTTATGAAAAAGACCGTGGTCGTCGGCATGAGCGGAGGGGTGGATTCCTCCGTCGCCGCGCTGCTTTTAAAAGAACAGGGGCATAACGTCGTCGGGCTGTTTATGCAGAATTGGGAAGAAACCGACGAGAACGGCTGCTGCACGGCGGAAGAGGATTACGCCGACGTGCGCCGCGTGGCGAATCTGCTGCAAATCCCCTATTATACGGTGAATTTCGCCAAGGAATACATGGATCGCGTGTTTTCCTATTTTCTCGCGGAATACCGCGCCGGCAGAACGCCCAATCCCGACGTCTTGTGCAATCGGGAAATCAAGTTCGGTCCCTTCCGCGATTACGCGAAGAACCTCGGGGCGGATTTTATCGCCACGGGGCATTACTGCGATATTCTGCACGACGGCGATTTGCATTACTTGTTGAAGGCGAAGGACGAAAACAAGGATCAGACGTATTTTCTCAATCAGCTGAGCCAGACGCAGCTTTCCGACGTGCTGTTTCCGCTGGGCAGGCTGGAAAAGGGCGAGGTGCGCGCCATCGCGGAAAAAAACGGGCTCGCCACGGCGAAGAAAAAGGACAGCACCGGCATCTGCTTTATCGGCGAGCGCAATTTCAGAAAGTTTCTGCAAGAATATATCCCCGCGCGCAAAGGGCTCATCAAAACGTACGACGGCAGGGTGCTCGGCGAGCACTGCGGCACGATGTATTATACGCTCGGTCAGCGCAAGGGGCTGAATATCGGCGGGCAGAAGGACGACGAAGGCCGCTGGTTCGTCATCGAAAAGGACGCGAAGAACAATGTTTTGTACGTGGCGCACGGCTCGGAGGAAAAACTGTATTCGTCGGGGCTGACGATGAAGTCGGCAAACTGGATTCCCGCCGAACCTGCCGCAAAGGAATTTCACTGCACGGGGAAATTCCGTTACCGCCAGCCGGAGCAGGGCTGCACGGTGAAGATCCGCGAGGGAGAAATCGAGGTGCGTTTCGACGAAAAACAGCGCGCTGTAACGGAAGGGCAGTTCGCCGTTTTTTACGAAAACGAGAAATGCATCGGCGGCGGCGTTATCGAGCGCGCCCTCTTCGACTGAGCCTGTATTTAAACGATTATATAATAAAAAGAAAAAACGCGGCGATTTGTCGAAAAAGAAAAAAGTTTAAATTAATTTGTAAAAAACGCTTGACATTCTTCGGGAATATATATATAATAGGCAATGTTCCGCGCGAAACGGAGCTTGCAAAATAACATATCCGAGGGAAAACGGACAAGTTAAAAATTGCCGTATCGAAAGGGTTTCTTGTGGTGGCAACGCCGCGGAAAACGCAAGATATTGTGCCGAAAAAACTTTCCGAAAAATTCCCGAAAAAAAGTTAAAAAACATTTGAAAAATGCTTGACTTTAGAAAAAGGATATGGTATTATGAGTAAGCTGTCGCAAGGGACGGCAACGCTGAACGATTTCAGCGCAACGAAGATTAAAAATTGAATAGAAGGAAATAAGACAAAATACAAGCTATTTTGAAAAGTTTCTGTCAATCATTTGAGTATATATGTACTTGAAAAAACAGTCAGTAAATAAATGACAACAACAAATTGTTAGAGCGGTTGAACCGAAAGGTTCAGCTTTAAGAAATTAAACTCAAGAGTTTGATTCTGGCTCAGGACGAACGCTGGCGGTGTGCTTAATACATGCAAGTCGA
>QAKE01000036.1 GCA_003343995.1 Bacillota bacterium | reverse complement strand
ATGTATATAATGACGGCAATACAAATCTGGATTTCTATGTGAATTGGTCTACTTATGTAAAGTTGTATTCCAATACATGGACACTTGTAAAAGTAAAAGATTATACAAAAAGTGCGGAAAATTCGGGAAATTCCTTAATAAGCAATGATTTCACCTCCAAAGATATAAACGGTATGCTTTTCAGTTATTATGAATACGGTGCAAACGGACTTTTGGGATTAGGAGAAAGAAATTTGTACTTTTCCAATATCTATATGCTTCCTGAAAAAACGGCGGAAGAAGTGAAAGAAAAGGTGGAGGTTCTTCCGGAACTCTTTGGTAAACAAGAAACTGCAAAACTTACGGCTCAATGCGATTATATAGAGAATTTATATGCCAATTTATCGGAAGAAGAAAAAGAAACGGTAGATAATTATCAAAAACTTTCCGTAACCAGAAGTAAAATACTGGCGATAGAAAACGATGTGGAAATAGAAGAGAATAAAGTCATTTATTTTGATTCCGTTTTAGGGGAAAAACAGGTTAATGCAAGTTTAAGCGCGGGTAATATGAACGATAGCGTGAAAAAGTCAACCGACTATGAGATAAAAAATCTTGACGAAAAAGCCTCTACAAAAATTTCCTTGAACGTAGACGGTGCCTGCGATCTGAAAATTACTTTTCTTTCTCCTATGCTTATAAATCTGACAGAAAATCAAGGATTGGGATTGTACGTCTATACCGAGAAGGAAAATCTGGTCGCGTGGATGGATGATACCTCATGGAATAATAATCATTTATCCGTAGGTCAATGGACGTTTGTTTATGTCAGGGATTTGAGCTATATTAAAAATAATGGACTTATCAATTATTCTTTTAATATTGTAAGCCCCGGAACGGGAGATAGACCGAATTGGAGTTTGCCACAAGGGAAATATGACGTTTATTTATCTTCGGTGTTTGTTTTTGATAAAGGATATGCCGATTCCTTATTGAAACAAGAAAAGACAGACGCCAATATGTTATCCATTGCCGCAGATATTTATTCTGCTTTGAATATTCCGCAGACGGATATATTCGGGACGACTTTTAATCAATTGTTGAATCAGATTTCTTCGGACAGCGGAAAAGAGGAGTTGAAAAACCTCATAGATTTATCAGATAAAATTACGACAGAAAAAAATGAAGAAAAACTCGAAAGTATAAAAATCAGATATTTTGAATTGGTTTATGGATTGACTTATCAGAAAAACACCATGGTATATTCCGGTAGTGAATACGGATTATCCCAGATACAGTTAAACGTATTGGCGGATACGCAGTCGGGTTATAATGCGGGCGATTTTTCCGTCGGTATATCGGATGAAAAGAAATACAATAATAAGCCGACGTTAAAATTGGATATCAAAAATACGCAAGGATATCAGATTGATTTAACCATTACCAATTCTATGCTTAAAGATATATCTGAATATTCTTCCATCAGTTTCTATGTCTATACGGAAGAGGATGATTATGTGGCAGTGGGAGAAAAGACATTATCTTCTTGGGAAAATAATCGTTTGACGCCCAGAAAGTGGAATAAAGTAGTTATCAATAATTTTGATAATTTAAGCGCGGGTTCCAAGACAAATATCGACGGTTTCAAAATGATGTTTGTATGGTATCGTTCTTGGGCAAAACTTCATTCCAATACAACTTTTTATATTAGCGATATTATCGCTGAGAAATAATATACCTTAGGAGGAAATTTATGAAAATCTATTTAACACCCACAGCGAAGATTATAGCGTTGCAAACAAAAGACGTTATAACAACTTCCACCAATCCGACAAACGATAACTTTATCGAATATCCGTCCACCTGGCCTCAGGAGTTTACAAACGGGGGGACAATGTCATGAAGACTATTCTTGGAAAAATATCTGCGTTTTTCTTTTCTCTTTTATTCTTATTAGCCGTATGTTTGCCCGTGCAGGGAATTATCGGTTCCGCCGAGGAAATAACGGTATCCTCCTTATCATTGAAAGGAGCGTCAATTAGATTTGCCGAGCCTATGGGACTTCGTTTTGAAGCAGACGTTTCTTCGGAAGAGTGGGATGGTTTGTCCGCAACGTATGACGTAAAAATGGGAATAGTCCTTATTCCTTCTTCAATTTTAAATGGAGAGTTGAAGTTAGAAACAGAAAACGCACAGGCGTCCGTCGGATCTCCTGTACAGGAAGAGAACGAATATACTTATAGAGCGGTTATCATGAATATTCCTACGACCGTTTACGCACAGGCTTTTTCTGCCAGAGCGGTGATTACGGTATATGAAAAAGGAACGGAAAATTTATTAAAGACCGCTTATTCCGAAAAAATTGAAAGAAGCGTAGTTCAAGTGGCAACGCTTGCAAAAAACGATCCTGATGCGTCGTTAACGCAAGAACAGTCGCAAGTATTGGATACGATTATTGAAACGGTAAATAATTATAAGGAATATTCTTCTTTGGTTAATTTCAAGGAAGCAAATCCTATTTCTATTACTTATGACGTTATTGCCGACTCATGCGAAAAGACGATTGTTGAAAAAGTAGAAAATACTTATAACGGTTTTAATGTTTTGAAAATTACTTCCGAAATTTTAAACGAAAACGGCGTGAAAAACTGGGGGGATTGGACCTCGGGATCTAAAATGGTATTTGATTTTAGCAATACACTTACCCAAGGCGGAACGGTTGCCTTTTATATCAAAGCTGGCAGGGACGGGGTACAACTCGGTAGCAGCGGAACCACTTTTGATAATAATGGATTGAGTTTCTATCTGCAAAATGGAGAATGGACGTTCGTATCCTTATCCGTTTCCGATTTAAGTCAGTTAAGAATTTATTTGCAAGATAAAACAGGGAAATTGGGCGCTGATATCAGCGTAGAAATTACCGAACCGAAAATTTGTAGCGGAGCATATGTAAATTATCTAATAGATAATTTGAGTGCTACACCTACAGAAGAAGATTTCACAAAAATAGTTTCTTTCTATAACGTTTTATTATCCGAAGAAAAGGCGAACGCTACCAAATACGCAGCATTTAAAACGCAGTATTTAAGCGTCGCGGGGATCGACGAGGGCAGTTTTGCCTATGCACAGAATCTTGCCGATTTAACCCTCAAGGGCACAAATTGGGGAATTTACAACTATGGCGGATTTGGAATTACTAAATCTTCTCTCAACGGTAAAAATGCTATCGTATTGGAAACCCAAAGCGTTTGGGGAAATGGAAATACTTCTTTCTTTACTTTAAGTTTTGATAAAGAAGATACTGAAGAAACAAAAACCTATAGCTTTGACGCGAAAATCGTGCACGGAGCGGGTTGGGGTATTCAAAAGACTATAGAAGTATATAAAGACGGAACTCTTTTAACTTCTAAAACGCTTACTGACGGAACAATCGATACAATTTCCTTTAATGCGACAGGGCTTGAAGGCGTAAGCATCGTTATAAAAAATCCCACTAATGCTACGTATCAGGATAGCGTATTTGTATATATTTCCGATATTACGGTTTCTGCGGTGGTAGGAGCTTAAACAAAAAATCAGATGTGTCCGACGGTAAGAAAAATTATCGTCGGACAAAAAAAGGGAATATGAATATTATTGACGTTAAAAACCAAAAAATTGAAATAGAATTACTTATTAACAAAAACGGGAACGTGTGCTGGAAAGGTATCAATCACCAAATCTCTTTTTTAACACCTCAAAAGGATACTATCGAAAACTATATCGTAGAAGTGGAAATTTTGGGGAATACAAATCCTAATAATCACAGCGGAAGAATTATCAATCGAAGTGAAACGGAAAAACTTCGGTATATAACGCACAAAGTAGTAGAAAATGAATATTGTAAAAAACTTTATGTGATTCAAGGCAACGCAGAAATAGAGGTGGAAAGTGAATTTACTATTTTTAACGGCATTAATACCATAACTCAACAGAATACAGTCAAAAACATTTCTCAAAAAGAAATTTGCATAACGTGTATTTCCGGTGTATGCCTTACGGGCATTTATGGAAATATAGATTATAAAAAGGTCGAATACATAACGGGTTATAATACATGGTTCTGCGAATGCCAATTTAAAACTCTTTCGTTGGACGATCTTGGAATCATGCAAGGAAATCACGTTTCAACATTTTTTAAGCATAGTTTTAACAATAACGGCTCGTGGTCCAGTAAAGATATGTTGCCGCTGGGGATCATCCAAAACGAAAATTCATGTATGATGTGGACGATTGAAGCCGGCGGAAGTTGGCATGCGGAGATAGGGAACTATTACGGCGGAATTTATTTTACGGCGGGAAGTCTAGATATTAACAACAACGCATTTTACAAAAACCTCAAATATGGTGAGCGATTACAGTCGCAGAACGTTACGTTGAGTTTTGGAGAAAACCTCGACGGGGTTGTGAAAGAAATTACAAAATACAGAAGAATCATAACTCGAAACTTAAACGATTTAGACGCTATGCCGCTTATCTTCAATGAATATATGTATCTCTCGGGAAATAATCCAAACGAAGAGCAAACGGAAAAAATCGGTGCAGAGATTGCAAAAATGGGAGCGGAGTACTATTGTATAGATTGCGGTTGGCACGACGAGGAAGAAGATTGTTTTAATACAATAGGAAAGTGGCAAGAAAGTAAAAAAAGGTTTCCGCACGGACTTAAAAATTGCTTACAGAAATTGAATGAAATAGGCTTAAAGACGGGGCTTTGGGTGGAAATCGAAAAAGTAGGAATCGCTTGCAGCGTTGTTTCCGATTATGCCGATGAAGAATTTTTTTCAATCGGTGGGAAAAAACTCATTTTTGCCAACCGATATCAACTGGATTTTTCTAACGAAAAAGCTTATTCTAGGACGTATAATCAAGTTTCCGATATTATTAAACAATATGGGATCAAATATCTTAAAATCGATTATAATCAAGATTCGGGAATAGGAACGGACGCCGCTTCTGAAAGTTTGGGCTCGGGACTTATGCAACACATTTATGCTTATAGAAACTGGTTGATACAATTAAGAAAAGTATTTCCCGATCTGGTGATAGAAAATTGTGCAAGCGGAGGACAAAGGTTAGATTATTTCTATTTGAAACAATGCGATATTCAATCTGTTTCCGATCAATCCAATTATTTGAAATTTTCTCATATTAGTGCGAATATGCTTGCGGCGGTATTGCCCGAACAGGCAGGGGTATGGTGCTATCCGAATAATCAGTGGGCGGACGAAGTGGACGAAGAAAATATCGTGATGAATTTCGTCAACTGTTTTTTTGGAAGAATGCATCTTGCAAGTAATATAATAAGGCTTTCCGCCGAAAATAAAAAAATCATTAAAAGTGGAATTGATTTTTTTAGAGCGCTTACTCCGTTCAGAAGACGGGCGTTTCCTATATATCCGATGGGCTTTTCCGATTGGAAGGACGTAAATTTTTGTTGCGGTATGGAGGACGAAAAGGAAATCTATCTGAACGTATGGCATATGGAAGGAAACAAGGAATATACCGTTGAATTAACGGAAAAAATAGATAGTGCGGAAATTGTATTTCCTTTGAATCATCACACCGAAATGACTTATCGTAACGGAAAATTATTTTTCAAATTTGAAAAAGACTTTGTCGCGAGAACTATAAAACTTAAAAAATTCCAAAGAGGTTAATTATGTTTCTATTGGAAACTGCCGGCAGTTTAGATAAAATTTTTTCGGAAAGTGGAGTATCGATTCCTGAAAATAAGGGTTTGACGATGAAAAATGAAAGATATAATTTTCAGGTTGCAGCTTTTTCACGGTGGGAAACGAAACTCGGTTGTAAACTTAAATTTACAACCGAGCTTTTGCCATATATTACGGTCAGAAATGTAGAATATGCCAAGGGGACGTTCAATCTTGCCGAAGAGCACGACGATGGATATATTTTTCTTTGCGACGACGTAAGACCTTATCCCGACGTTTTAACTCCCGTTGATAGCTTGGGGCTTACGTTAAGACCAAATATGTGGACAGTTTTCTATATTACCGTTGATAACGTAAAAATAACGGGAGATTTCCCTATTTTAATTACGCTTACGGATGAAAATGATAATAAACTTGCAAAAACGGAATATTCTTTGCGGATAATTGATCGGGAATTACCCCAAAATAATATTTTTATCACGCAATGGATTTATCCCGATTGTGTGTGCAATGTTCATAAGGTTGAACCTTTTTCGTTTGCGTTTTATAAAATTTATAACGAATATCTACGAACTTATATTTTGCACGGAGGGAACACTTTATATACCCCTCTGTTTACCCCTCCTCTCAATACGGAGATCGGAGGCGAACGGCTTACTACGCAACTAATAGACGTTGAGTTAAAAAACGGAGAATATAAGTTTGATTTTCAAAAACTGGATCGTTTTATAGATAATGCAATAGAAATGGGCATAGTCAATTTTGAGTTTTCGCATTTTGCAACCCAATGGGGGGCGGAATTCTGTCCAAAAATCATAGCTAAAAAAGGTAATTCCACGATTCGGATTTTTGGATGGGATACAAAATCGGACAGCGCGGAATATCTCCAATTTTTAAAAGTATTTTTGCCTGCTTTAAAAAATTATTTAAAAAACAAAAAACAAATAGAAAAGTGCTTTTTTCATATTTCGGACGAACCTCATGCCGAGCATAAAGAAAAGTATCAGACAATAAAAGAAATTCTGAAAAATGAACTTTCCGAATATGAATTTTTGGACGCTTTGAGCAACTATGATTTTTATCGTCAAAAGTTAATTGATATTCCGGTAGTCGCTATCAATCATTATCCCGAATTTAAAGATAATTGCAAAAATTTGTGGGTATATTATTGCATGGAACAAACTTCCGAAAATCTTACCAATCGTTTTTTGGATATGCCGCTGATTCGATTGAGAATATTGGGAATTCAACTTTATTTTAACGGAATACAAGGCTTTTTGCATTGGGGATTCAATTTCTATAATAATTATAATTCAACAAAAAGTATTAACCCATATTATATCACCGATGCTGGCGGCGTGTTTCCTAGCGGCGACAGTTTTATCGTTTATCCGGGAAAAGAGAGCGTTCTGGATTCGATAAGATTAGAAACATTCGGCGAAGCTATAAAAGATTATCGGCTTTTGCTTCTTTTGGAAAAGAAGTATTCCCGTGAATTCGTTATGCAGTTTTTGAAAGAGAAAGGGTTTTATGGATTTACCGTATATCCATCGAATCCGACGGTTTTTAAGGAAATTATCAACACACTTCACGAGATGACGGAGAAAATATAAAATGAAAATAGAAACCTTTTTTGTAAGTAGTCTGAATAAGGTGATGCCGTCTGTTATTCCCCTTGATAAGATCTGCAAAATTTCTATGCTGAAAAATGAAAGATTGAATTTTCAATTGGTGACATTTTCGGCGATGAAAAGACGCGGACTTCTAAAAATAAAATTATTGGGAGAAATTGCTGGATTTGTGGAATGTCGCTCGGTTGAATTAAATACGGGTTATTATAATACTAGACCGGACAGCGACGATTATGTGATATATAAGGACAATCGGGTAGGCTTATTCCCTGAAATATTAGAACCTGACTGCAATGGTAATTTTACGCTTTTATCCGGGCAGTACAAGAGCCTTTGGTTTACGATATCCGATACTCAAAATTTAAAAGCGGGAATATATGATTTCACAGTTGAGTTATGGAATACTGACGAAACAGAAATTTTAGGGGAATGTTCCATAGGTATCGAGGTAGTCGATGCGCTTCTTCCCAAAAACGATTTGTTGATTACGAATTGGATGCATTATGATTGCATTGCCGATTATTACGGAGTTAAACCCTTTACTGAAAAATTTAATTCTCTTTTATGGGAATATGAAAAGACGGCGGTAAAACATGGCGTAAATACAATATATGTGCCTTTATTTACTCCTCCGCTTGATACGAAGATCGGCGCAGAAAGAACCACTATTCAATTAGTCGATATTCTCGTTAACGCCGAAAATAACTATATTTTTGATTTCTCAAAATTGGAGCGTTTTATAGAAGACGCTGAATTGGCGGGATATGAATATTTTGAGTTTTCTCACCTTGCTACGCAATGGGGAGCAAAACATTGTCCTAAAATCATGGCAACGATCGAAGGGAAAGAAGAAAAAATCTTCGGCTGGGACAGCGATGCGTTAGGTGAGGAGTATCATAATTTTTTATCGCAATTTTTGCCACTGTTTATAAGACTTATCAAGGATAAAGGTATTTTTTCTAAAAGCTATTTACATATTTCCGATGAACCTTCCCGCGACGATTTATCAGGGTATTTGGCATTCAGGAAGAGTATACAGCCCTATATTCAAGGAGTACCCATCATTGATGCTTTAAGCGATTATGAGTTTTATGAAAGGGGGGCGGTGGATATTCCCGTAGTAAATATTTATTACACTCGAAAATTTATTGAAAACAATGTGTCTTATTTTGTTTATAATTTTTGTGCCAATCATAAAAATTATGTGTCAAACAGATTCTTTAATATGCCTTCTTTAAGGAACAGAATTTTAGGAACGCAACTTTACGCTAATCATGCAAAAGGATATTTGCATTGGGGGTTTAATTTTTATAATTCCTACCAATCCAAAGAAAGACTGGAACCATTTTTTAAAACAGACGCGGGAGGACTATTCCAAAGCGGCGACAGCTTTATCGTTTATCCGGAAAACGGGAAAGTGTTGGATTCGTTAAGATTGGAAGTATTCAGCGACGCAATTACCGATTACAGAAAGTGGCTTTTGCTGGAACAACTTAAAGGGAAAGAGTATGTTAAGGAATTTTTAGCCCAAAAAGGAATAGACGGTTATAGCAATTATCCAAGGTCAAATAGTGAGTTCTTGAAAATACAGGAAGAAATTATCTGTCAAATAAAAAAGATACAGAATGGAAATCATGAAAAAGAGGACCTATAAAGAGGAATATGTTGATTTACAAAAAAGATAAATTTTATTTGGATGAAAAAGAAATTAAGATATATAGCGGCGCTATTCATTATTTTAGGGTGTTGCCGGAATACTGGGAAGATCGATTGCTGAAATTAAAAGCCGCGGGATTTAATACCGTAGAAACTTATATCAATTGGAGCTTGCATGAACCAAAAGAAAACGTTTTTGATTTTAGTGGCAGATTGGACTTTGTAAAATTTTTAAAAACTGCGCAAAAAATTGGACTTTATGCTATTGTAAGACCAAGCGCTTATATTTGTGCCGAAGTGGATTTTGGAGGAATGCCCCCTTGGCTTTTAAAATACGACGATATGAATTTAAGATGTTCGGATAAAAAATTTGTAAAATATACGACCAGATATTATAATAAAATTTTACCTCTTCTTCGTCCCTTACTTTATCAGAACGGCGGAAATATCATTATGATGCAGATAGAAAACGAATACGGAAGCTACGGAAACGATAAAAAATATCTGAACGGCATCAAATCGGTTTACAGAAAAAACGGTATAGATTGTTTGACGGTAACGTCGGACGGAGCTTGCCATATGATGCTTTCAGGGGGTACGATTAAAAATGTACTTCCCACCTTGAATTTTGGCTCGGGAGCAAAAGAGGCGTTTGGTTATTTAAAAAAAACAATGCCGAAAATGTGTATGGAGTTCTGGTGCGGTTGGTTTGACTGGTGGGGAGAAAAACATCATCAAAGGAACGTGGAGGAATTTGAAAAGGCTTTCCGAGAATTACTGGACCAAGACGCTAATTTCAATATGTATATGGTTAACGGAGGTACGAATTTTGGCTTTTTAGCGGGGGCAAATTATCGGAACGGTTATACTCCGACCGCTACGACTTATGATTATTTTGCTCTGATCAACGAATGGGGAAACTATACACCCATGTATTATTCCATTCGAAAATTGCTTTTCGAAAAAAGAGGAGAAAACGCTATAAAGGCGGAATTGCCTCTTCCTCCCATGACGCAAAATATAGGGAAAGTAAAACTTACCGAATATGCGGATTTTTTTGATAATCTTGAAAATATTTCCGAAAAGCATCATAGTATAAAACCGCTTTCTATGGAAAAATACGATCAAAATTATGGTATTATTTTTTATGAAAATACTTTACGCGGCAAATACGAAGATAACATTCTTAAAATAGAAAATGTTAGGGATATTGCTTCCGTATATATAGAAGGTGTAAAAACGGCTACCGTATCGAGAATGAACGACGGAATTTATGAAAATTTATTCAACGACAATCCATTGGAAGTCAAAGGATTTGACGGTGAAAAAAAGATAGGAGTTTTAACCGAGGCTTTGGGCAGGATTAATTACGGAGAGCGCTTAAAAGATAGCAAAGGCATATCCGACGTTATATACGGGTGTCAATCTTTAAGTCATTATACCGTCTATTCGGTGGATTTTTCAAAAATTGAACGCTTGCAATATAGCCGTTCTTATAAACAGTGTCCTGTCTTTTTAAAAGGAGAATTCAAAGCTGAAAAGGGCAAAGAGTGTTTTGTATCCTTTGAAGGCTTTACAAGAGGTTATATTTTTGTAAACGGATTCAATTTAGGACGGTACTGGAACATCGGACCTCAAAAAACACTTTATCTTCCGAGTGCATTATTAAAAGAGAATAATGAAATAATAGTATTTGAGTTGGTTGGCTTTGAAAGAGGTGAAATTGTCATTACGGATCAGGCGAATTTAGGAGAGTAATATGAAAATTTTTTCCGTGAATTTATATAACTATTTTAACATAAAAAAGTCCGAAGGGGCAAATGGTGAACTTACTTGTTATCTGCATTCAAGAAGTAAGGAAGTTAATCAAGAAAGGGTTTTTCCCGCGATGCTGATTTTCCCGGGCGGCGGATACGGATATATTTCGGAAAGAGAGGGTGAACCGATAGCAATTGCCTATATGGCAAAGGATTTTAATACTTTTGTATTGAATTATTCCGTTTCTCCTATGCAGTATCCGACGCAATTATTGGAAGCGTATATGGCATTGGCTTATATGCGTAAAGAAAGGGAATATTTACAGATAGACGAAAATAAAATAGCCGGTATCGGATTTTCGGCGGGTGCTCATTTGTGTGCATTAACGGGGAATTTTAGAAACGAAGAAGTATTGAAAAAAATTGATTATAGCGGAAATATAAAGCCAAAAGCCATTATACTTGCTTATCCTGTAATTTCTGTTTTTGGTGGGCATACGGGAAGTTTTGAAAATTTATGCGGTAAAGATAGTCAACTTCAACAGCAGCTTTCCGTGGAAAATCTTGTAACGGAACAATCGTCGCCTGCGTTTATATGGTCGACAAATCAGGATAAATTTGTCCCTGCAAAAAACGTATTGTTGCTTGCTTCGGCGTATGAAAAGTATAATATTCCCTATTCTTTACATATTTGGGGGAGAGGAGGACACGGATTGTCTTTAGCGGACGATAACGTGTTTGATACCAATAATTTTAAGGTGGAATATATTACCGAGAGCATACGGGAATGGCTTCCTTTAAGCGTCGAATGGTTGGCAGAACAAGGTGTGGCGGTAGACGACCGTATTCAATAATGTTTAGATGGATTTTACTATATCGACTTAACCGTTAAAGTCGGAAAAAAGGTAAAGTAAAAAAATTATAGAAAAATATTTATGCTCATGAAAATTACGAGCGAAAAAAAAGTAAATAGCTATAAAGAAAAGGAAGTTTTATAATATAGGTAATATCGCTGACCCATACGACGTTTGGGGCGGACTGTTCAAATTTCTGTTGTAAGAGACTGTTGCAGTCAAAAGTATCGGAATATTTCACTTTTTGAGACTTTTGAGTGGACATTTTAGGTAAATCCATAGATTTCATCAGTCGGTACACTCTGCCGATACTGATATTAATGCCATAATCACGGGATAAAACGCGTGTTGTTTTATAAGCGCCTAATCTTTTTTCATAATCAGCATAGATATGAAGAATAGGTTAAAACCGATTGACGAAAGCGGGCAATTTATGTTAAAGTTTTCATAAGCAGATAGTTCCTTTGTGTTGAGTTTGTTTTTGGCAAAACAATTTTAACATAATGGTTTTCTATCTGCGTAACCGTCAAAGAAAGGGACGGATTGAAAAAAGAAAAAGCATATAGTATAATGTACTCCATAAGAGTTTAATGAAGTCTGTTCGATTTTAGTCCTACTCCATTAAACTACAAATAAAAACGGAGTGTGTTTATGAAAGAAAAAACGTCGTTAACAAAATTATCCAAAGAACAGAATTTACAGAAATGGCAGGCGGTTGTAGCGGAGTGTCGTAGCAGCGGAGAAACCGTTCAAAAGTGGTGTAAGGAAAGGAATATTCCTTTAAGCACATATTATTTACGACAGAAGAAAGTATTCGATTCAGTTGCAAATGACATTGACGGTTTCGCCGAAATTCCGCAAAAGACCTCGGTATTTACCGAAACTCGTGAAATTGTCGCCACGATCAGAAAAGAAGACGTTGAAATAGACGTATATGCAGATACGTCATCGCAAAAAATATCCGAGCTTCTTCGTATACTAAAACAATGCTGAAAGATTTTGACTTAACCACGGCAAAAGTGTATATCAAATACGGATATACAGATTTGCGAAAAGGAATAGACAGTTTAGCAGCGATGGTACAACAAAGTTTTAATTTGAATCCGTTAGATAATTCATTGTTTTTATTCTGCGGAAGACGGCGCGACAGGATAAAAGCATTATATTTTGAAGGCGACGGATTTGTACTATTAATAAAGCGACTAGAAACGGGCGTATACCAATGGCCGAGGAAGACGGAAGAAGTAAAAGAGATGACGGAGCAAGAATTCAGGTGGCTAATGGAAGGCTTAAAACCCGAGCAACCGAAGGCTCTAAAACCGTTGGAAACGAAGTTATACACAATTTGAAAATCTCTGGTTTTTACTTTGTTTTTCAATTATTTTATGGTATAATATATGTATGAAAAACGGTGAGCAGATAAACAATTTAATGACCGAATATGAAAAACTGAAAGCGGAAAATGAATTTCTTAAAGCAGAGGCAGAATCGTTTAAAGTAGAAGCTCAATCGTTAAAATCTGAGTCGGAATCGCTCAAGTCGGAAGCCGAGTCGTTAAAATCGGAACTCACCGCCGTAAAGGAAGAGCTGAAAGCATTCAAGAAATTTATATTCGGTTCAAGAACGGAAAAGACGATATATCTGCCGAACGCAGATCAGCTGAGCATGTTCGACGAAGCGGAAGCCAACGAAGAAGCGACTCTTACCGAACAGGCCGAAGACAATAAAACCAAAGTCACTTCTTACGAAAGAAAGAAGAGAGCAAACCTCATAGAAACGCTTCCTGAAAATGTTCCCGTAGAGCGAATCGAACATACCCTTTCGGAAGAAGACCGTAAATGTCCCGAATGTGGAACGGTAATGGAAGAAATAGGCAAAGACGTAAGAAAACATCTGGTAATCATTCCCGCTCAGGTTAAAATACGTGAAGACGTATATTACACTTATGCCTGCCCAAAATGTAAGAAAGACAATATAGAAGTACCGATCAAAAAAGTATCGGCGGCGCCGTCTGTAATTCCCGGGAGCTATGCTTCTTCGGAGTCATTGGCTTATATTATGAGTCAGAAGTTTGTAATGGGAAGTCCGTTGTACAGAACAGAAGAAGAATTTCGAGCGATGAAAGTAGAGCTTACCAGACAGACTATGTCTAACTGGATACTTAAAGCGTCCGACAGATGGCTTGCACCTGTTTATGAATTGCTTCACAAACAACTTCTGAAAGAGAAAATTATTCATTGCGACGAGACGGAAGTACAGGTTTTACGGGAAGCAGGAAAGAAACCGCAGAGTACGAGCTATATGTGGGTGTATTGTACGGGGAAATACAGTAACAAGCAGATAGTGCTGTACGATTACAAACCCGACAGAAGCGGACAAAATCCCGTTAAGTTTTTAGAGGGGTTTAACGGGTATGCGCATACGGACGGATATCAGGTATATCACAGTATGTCAAAGCAATCGGGAATAACGATAGTAGGATGTGCTGCACATCTGAGGCGAAAATGGACGGAAGCGTTTGAAGCGCTCGAAGTAAAAGACCGAATAGGTTCTGTAGCGGCGGAAGGAGTTAATTACTGCAATAAACTCTTTCGCATAGAAGATAAAATAGCGGATAAAAGCCATAGAAGACAGAGAAAAAACACGTCGAGAGGAATCATCACCTATACTGGACGACTTTTTGGCGTGGGCAAAAACGAAGAGAGCGTTGCCCAACTCAAAACTGGGGAAAGCTATACAATATTTAATTAATCAATACCCGTATATACGCAATTATCTGAAAGACGGAAGATTGGAACTAAGTAACAACCTGGCGGAGAGAAACATAAAAATGTTTGTAATAGACCGCAAGAATTTTCTATTTTGCAATACTCCGAGCGGAGCAGAAGGAAGTGCAACGATGTTCAGTATAATAATGACGGCGAAAGCGAACAATCTCGACCCGTACAAATATCTTAAATGGATATTTGACACTGCGCCGACTTTATCTGAAACCGATAAAAATTGGGCTTACGAACTTTTGCCTTGGAACGCCCCTGAGGATTGTAAAATTTAATAAAAAAATTCTCCCGGCGGTGAAATTCATACGTTGGAAATCCATTAGGCGTTCGAAGGGCAACAAAGAGTACACGAAAAAAATGAAGTTTACAGCAACATTTGAAATCGGGTTATTGAAAGTTGCGACAAAAGGCGGTAATTTTACAGATGGTTTTGAAATCGTGGCACGTGGAAACGCTTGTGTGCTTAGAAAAAACATAAACATTTTATCCCCCTTGCGGAAAAATTTCCGCAAGGGGGATTTTTACGTTAAAGCGGCGGCGAAATTGCGCATTGATCGTTAAAATCGGATAAATCGCGCGAAGGCGCAAAATAAAGAAAATTTTGTCGAAAATAAGCGCGTTATTATTGACATTCATATTTATTTTAGTTATAATATAAATAATTCGTTTAGCTTTCAATCTCTCCCCGTCTAAAATATTGACGGGGGGGGGGTAAGTTATTGGGTTATTGAGTTGTTTAATAATTTGCGCCGCATGTGCGCGTATAACTCTCTGCAATGGCTGTTTTTCCGCTGTGTTCGGCGGTTAATCTGATAAAATACGCTTTATTTTTAAGCGTTTGCGAAACGAATGATTGCTTTTTCCGAAACGGCTTGCCGGCGGGGAAACGCAAAATCTTCATTCAGGAGTTTTTTGAGTATGGAAACGAACGAAATGCCCGAGAAAAACGAGGAAGGCGGGATCAGCTTAAGCGAAATTTTTTATAACGTAAAAAAGCATATCATCGTGGTGCTTCTCTGCATCGCGGTGGGGATCGGCGCGGGCGTCGTGTATCATAAATTGCAGCCGATAAAATACGTTTCGGAAGGCACGATGCTCATCGACTACGCGGGGCTGGACGGCAGCGGTTCGAATACCAACGCGTACACCGAATACGCCAACGCGGAAAAAATTGCGGAAACGTTTACCGCAATCGTTTCCCACGACGTTGTTTTGGACAACGTCGTGAAGGAGTTTGCGGCGCAAGAGCTTACCGCCAACAAGATCAGAAAAAATCTCGAAGTATCTTACGACAGCCTGCTGATCAGCGTAAAATATACCGATTCCGACAGCGTGCTCGCGCAAAAGGTCGTAAATTCCGTTTTGACCAACGCAAAAAAGGTTGCCGACAGCGCGGACGAGCAGGGCGATCCTCTTTTTAAAACGCTTTACAACAGCCTCAGCATCATGATGGAAGGTAAAGCGGGCGTCGTCGCGCCCAAATCGATGACGGGCTTGCTGCTCTTTACGCTCGCCGGTTTCGTTGCGGCGGCGATTTACGTAGCGGTGCGCATGGCGACGGATAAAAAGTTTAAATCGGAAACGGAAGTGGAGCGCCTTCTCGGCGTACCCGTGCTTGCCGACGTGCCGTATTATGTGCTGGAAGATGCCGCTTGCGTTCGGGAGAAACGGAAATGATAGCAGGCTTTATCGGAAATAATAAAAGCGCTCATCGCGCAGAGGTTAAATATATGAAGAAGGATAAGAACAGAATCGCTCATAATCCCGACTATCGCATCGTCACGACGGAAGATCCGACCTCGCCGCCGGCAGAGGCGTTCCGCCGTCTGAAAGTAAGTCTGGACTTTTTGAGCGCGGATGAAAAATTGCAGGTGATGCAGGTTTGTTCCGCTGTTCAGGGAGAGGGGAAAACCACGGTGCTGTTGAATTTGGGCGCGGTATACGCCGAAGACGGCAAAAAGGTGTTGTATATCGACCTCGATCTGCGCCGTCCGCGGCTGCACAGGGCGTTCAAGCTGGAAAATAAAATCGGCGTCGCCGACTATCTCGCGGGGTACGCGAAAGCCGACGAAATCGTAAAACACGCCGCGCCGAACATTGATTTGATCAACTGCGGCATGAAAGCGCCGCATCCGACCACCGCGCTGGGCTCTCAGCTTTTGAAAAACCTTGTGGACGATATGCGCGGCAAATACGACGTCATTCTGATCGACTGCCCGCCCGTGCTCACGGTGACGGACGCATGCATCATTTCCCGTCTGACCGACGGAACGATTTACGTCGTTTCGGGCGCGGTTACGGAAAAGGGCGCGGCGAAAGAGGCGATGGGCATTTTCAAACAGAACAATATCCGCGTGCTCGGCTGCGTGATGACGGAAGTCACGCCCAACATGCGCACGAGTTCGTATTATAACAATCGGTATAAGTACAACAACTACGCCGAAAAGAAAACTTCGGAAAATTAAAACATGACGGACATTCACACGCACATTCTTCCCGAAACGGACGACGGCAGTCCTTCTTTGGAAGAATCGTTGAAAATGCTCGCAGAAGAAGTTCGGGGCGGCGTTACGGAAATCGTTTTAACGCCCCATTATCATCCCCGCCGCGGTTATGTTAAATCCGCGGAGGAGCTGAAAAACGCATTTGAAACGTTTTCGGCGGCGGCGAAGTCTGCGGGCTTCGGCGTCGCTCTCCGTTTAGGGCAGGAAATTTATTACAGCACGAAAATCGACGTTATCGGCATGCTGCGCCGCGGCGAGCTGCTGACGATGAACGGCACGAACCAAGTGCTTTTGGAATTTTCCGTAAACCGCCCGCCGGACGATTTTTCGGACGTGGGGTATCGGTTTTCGTTGTACGGGTATAAAGTTATCATAGCCCATGCCGAAATTTACCCGTGGCTCGATATATTTACGCTGAAATCGTTGAAAGAGGACGGCTGTTCGGTGCAGATCAACGGCGGTTCGCTGCTCGGCGGCGCGCCCCGTATGCAAAAAATGCGCGCGAAAGCGCTTTTGAAAGCGGGGCTGGTCGATCGCGTTGCAAGCGATATCCATTCTTTCCGTCCGTGCGATTGGGGGAAAGTAAAGCGCAAATTGAAAAAATACGCATGCGGCAGGGATTTTTTCGCCGCCGTAAACGATAAAACGCAGGAAGTGGAGTGAGATGAAGAAGATACGTTTAAGCAAAAACGTGAAAATCGCGTGTTTGGCGACGTATGACGTGCTGGCGTTGGCGGCAGCCGCGGTGTTGGCTGTGTTATTGACGAACGTCGGCGTCGGGGAGCGTTTGGTCGGTTATGTTGCGGTATCGGCGGCAAACCTCGCGGTGTACGCGGTGCTGTTCGTCGTTTCCGGTTTATACCGCAGCATCCTCCGATACGAGGGGATATACGAATTTTTGCGCATCTGCGCAAGCGTGATTCTTGTGTTTTTGCTGAACCTGCTCGTCGCGCTGCTGTTTGCCGCGGTGTCGGTGCGCTGGGCGGCGGTGAACGCCATGCTGTTTTTGCTGTTCACGCTGGCGGGCAGATACGGATACAGAATATTTCTGCATTATTTCAAAAAGAGAGATTACTCGGAAACCGATAAAAACGCTTTGAGAACGATGATCGTCGGCGGGGGAGACGCCGGCGGCATGTTTATACGCGAAATCCGTTCGAGCGGTAAAATCAATTTGCGCCCCGTGTGCGTCATCGACGACGACAAGGACAAAATCGGGCGTAAAATTCTCAACGTGCCGGTGGTGGGAGATACGCGGAGCATCGCGGAAAACGCGCAGAAATACGGCGTGCAGACCATCGTCGTCGCGATGCCCGCCGTCGGCAGAAAGCGCGTAAGCGAAATTCTGGCAATCTGTCAGGAAGTCAAATGCCCCATCAAAATCATCCCCGGCATCTACCAGCTCGTCAACGGGCAGGCGATGCTTTCGGAAATGCGCGACGTCGACGTGAACGACCTTTTGGGCAGAGATCCCGTCAAGGTCAATCTGAACGAAGTCATCGGCTATATCGAGGGGAAAACCGTCATGGTGACGGGCGGGGGCGGCTCGATCGGCAGCGAACTTTGCCGACAGATCGCCTCGCACGCGCCGAAGCGGCTCGTCATCGTGGATATTTACGAAAACAACGCGTACGATATCCAGATGGAATTGAACAGAAAGCACCCGAACCTCGATTTGCCCGTGCTCATCGCCAGCATCCGCGACGAGGAGCGGATCGACGATATCTTTAAAACCTACCGTCCGGAAATCGTGTTCCACGCCGCGGCGCACAAGCACGTGCCGCTGATGGAAACCAGCCCCTGCGAGGCGATCAAAAACAACGTGCTCGGCACGTATAACGTCGTGCGCGCGGCGGATAAATACGGCGTGCAACGCTTTATTCAGATTTCCACCGACAAGGCGGTCAACCCCACCAACGTCATGGGGGCGACGAAGCGCATCTGCGAAATGATCATTCAGACCATGGGCAAACATTCGAAAACGGAGTTTGTCGCCGTGCGTTTCGGAAACGTGCTCGGATCGAACGGCTCGGTGATCCCGCTTTTCAAACAGCAGATCAAGGAGGGCGGTCCCGTTACCGTAACGCATAAGGACATCATCCGCTATTTCATGACCATTCCCGAGGCGGTTTCTCTGGTGTTGCAGGCGGGCGCGTACGCCAAGGGCGGCGAAATTTACGTGCTCAACATGGGCGAGCCCGTGCGGATATACGACATGGCGGTCAACCTCATCAAACTTTCGGGCTTGGAACCCGATAAGGATATCGAAATCAAAATAACGGGGCTTCGCGCCGGAGAAAAACTCTATGAAGAGCGGCTGATGAGCGAGGAGGGAATGCTCACCACGCCAAACAATCTCATCAGCATCGGCAAGCCTTTGGAGATCGACGAGGAGAATTTGTGGCGCAAGATCGAAGAACTCGGCAGAGCCGCCCGCGACGAGGCGGACGCGGAGGAAATGAAGCGTTTGGTGACGACGCTCGTGCCGACGTATCATATCACGAACAATTAAACGAAAACGCCGCGGCAGGTCTGCCGCGGCGTTTTGCAGAAAAATAAATTTATTCCGTTTCTTTCAAAAAATACTCAAAGGATTTTACGTACTGCGCGATATGGCGGTGATAGGTTTTTACGCAGATGTGCAGCGTTTCCGCCTTGAAATACGCCGACTTGTGAAAGTTTTCCCGTTTCATAAATAAACTTTCAAAATCCGCGCCGCGCCGTTCGTTGAAGAGAAAATCGTAGCAGTTCCAAAAACTGCGGCATTTTTGCAGCGCCGCGTAATCCGAACGGAGGTTCGGATCGTGTTTTTCCTCGAACGCGTTGCGCATTCTGCGCTCGGTTTTCGCCTTCTCGTTTGCTTTTACCTGTTTCATATTGAAACCTCCAAAAATTATTTGCCGTACACGGCTTGGATTTATTCTAAAAAAATCGCCGGCGTTTTTGATTCGTTTACGTAAAAAGAAATTTGCGTTCCGCGGAAAAATACGGCGGAATTTCGCGGGAAAAAACGCAAAGAAATATTCGGCGATTACGCTTGACGGCGACACCGCTTTGCGATATACTATTACAAGATTAACAAAAAAAATCAAGTGAGGAAAATATGAGAACTGTTTCGGTGCCCGTAATATACAACAACGGCAATTTCGACAGGATTGCTCTCTTAAAAACGCTGCGGCGCACGGGGGCGAACAGAGTGATGCTCGCCATCTACCGCGTCGTGAAAAACGGCCGCGTTCAGACCGCCGAAAACATGGCGGGTTTGGCGGAAGAAATCGCCTTTTTCGAGGGCGAGGGCTTTGAAGTGTGCGTCTGGATCGGGGAAACCATCGGTCACGGCTGGCCGATCAACGAAACATCGGATTATACGAACGTCGTGAATATCCGCGGTAACGTCGGCTATGCCGCGTACTGCCCCACGGACGAAAAATTTACCGACGACATCTGCGAATGGATTAAAAACGTTGCGAAAGCCGGCGCGAAACAGATACTTTTGGACGACGATTTCCGTATGACCAATCACGGCGGGGACGGGAGCAGCGCAAGCTGTCTTTGCGAAAACCACATGAAAATTTTCTGCAGCCTCGTCGGCGAGGAGTTATCGCGCGAAGAGATCGTGAAAAAGGTATTTTCCGGCGGCAAGTCGAAATACCGCGACGCGTGGCTGGAGATGATGAAGGATACCGTGCTTTCCTTTGCGAAAAAAATCCGCGCGGCGGTGGACGAGGTCGACCGCGGCATCCGCATCGGGCTTTGCGGCACGGCGAGCATGATGGATGTAGACGGCGCCGCAACTTCCGACGCGGTGAAAATTTTAGCGGGGAAAAACAAGCGGTTGTGGCGTTCGTTCGGCGCGCCCTATTGGGCGAAAAACGGCTTCGATCTGGCGCAGGTATTGCTGACGGAGCGGCTTGCCGCCCGCTGGATCGACAGGGAAAACCTCGAAATCATCTGCGAAGGGGACACCTATCCCCGCCCGCGTCTCGCCTGTCCCGCCGCTTATCTTGAAATTTTCGATCAGGCGCTTGCGGCGGACGGCTGTTACGACGGCATTTTGAAATACATGCTGGAATACGCCGCGCCGTATGACTACGAAACGGGTTTTGTCGACCGTCACGTCAAAAACGCGGCGCTCTTAAAGGCGATTGAAGAAACCTTCAAGGAAGGCGATGCCGTCGGGCTGAACCTCTTTGAACGGGCGGAATGCTTCCGCAACGCCGAACTGACGGGCGGCGATCCCTATGCGAACGCGGAATATGCGGTCTGGGCGGGCGGACACGGCGTGCATTTTGCCGCGGGCGTGTGCGCGCCCGTCGCCTTCGGCGGCGATTATCCCGCCGTCGTCATCGGGGAAAACGCGCGTTATATAGAAAAATCCGCGCTGAAAAACGGCGCGATCGTCGACGTCGTCGCGGCGAAGATTTTGCAAGAACGCGGCATAGACGTCGGAATGGAATCGATAACCCCCGTGCGGGATATCGTCGGAACGGAGCATTTCCTTTCGGAAAACATTCACGTCACCACGGCGCAGCCCGTTTATTTCCATGTGGAAACGAAAAATGGCGCCGAAACGCTGACGTATCTCGAAGGGAAAAATCGCCATACGGGCGCTTATCGCTACGTAAACGCCGAGGGACTGCGGTTTTTGGTGTACGCGTTCGACGGCGAGCGTTCCGATAAAATGCTCTATCGCTGTTACGCCCGTCAGCGGGAAATCGTCCGCGAAACCGAGTGGCTCTGCGGCAGAAAACTGCCCGCGTCGTGCGCGGGGCATCCCGATATCTATCTTTTTTGCAAGCAGACGGAAGACGGTCTCGCGGTGGGATTCTGGAATTTATTCCCCGACGACATTCCGCTGGCGGAAATCGCGCTTTCCCGCCCGTACGGCGCCGTCGAGTGGCTGAGCGGAAAGGGCGAGCTTTGCGGCGATAAGGTGAAAATCGAAGAAATCGCACCCTATACCTTCGTGGGATTTAAAGTGAAATTATAAGGCGGCAAAAGATACACACATGCAGATACTTTGTTACATACTCACCTTTTTGGTGGCGGGATTCATCGCGCTCGGCTCTCTCGGCAAAAAATACAGCAACGCGCAGACGCAAAGGGAAAAGTTTTTGAATATCGCGGTATTTTCCCTGCTGATCGCCGCCGTCATGTGGATCGTTTTCGCTTTCGCAAACGAACCGATCAACGGCAAGGTCGTGCTTTACGCGGCGGTATTCGGCGCAAATTACGTCGTTTGCAATTTCGCGCTTTACGCCGCGATGGAAGTGGGCAGCTTATCCAAAACCAACCTTTTCAATTCCCTGAGTCTGGTGATCCCCACGCTCACGGGCGTGATCTTCTGGCAGGAAGAGTTCAACGTCTGGATGCTCGTTTCCGGACTCGTGCTGATGGTCGCCTCCCTCGCGCTCATCATCTTAAAGCAGGAAGATGGGACGGAGGAAGAGAAAGCCGCGCTGAAAAAGAGCAAGGTCAAATGGCTGGTTTTCAACGTCATCGCCTTTTTGAGCAACGGGCTTTCCTGCGTCATTCAGAACGCGGAGCAGAAGATGATGGGGGGAGAAGGCGTGTTTTCCATGACGGCGCTCAGCTTTACCTTTGCGGGCGTCTGCGCCCTCATCGTATACGCCGTTTATATCGCCGTGACGAGAGGAACGACGGTGAAATCCGATTTCAACGCGCTGGCGCACAATAAAAAGAGCGTTTTGTTCAACGTGCTGGGGCTCGGCATCGTCAACCTCGCGGTTACCTTTCTTTCCACAAAGGTGCCCGCGGCGTTCCTGTACCCCGTCGCGCTGGGCGGTTCGGTCATCGTGGCGACGGTGTTTTCCGCGATTTTCATGAAGGAAAAAATGACTTGGCGCGTGATATTGGGCGTCGTGTTGGGCGTTGCGTCCATCGTGATATTCAGTTTGTAAGGAGAAAAACATGAGAACGATATCGGTAAGGGGCAGGGCGGAATGTTCGCGCGTGCCGGACGTTGCGGAGCTCGTTTGCACCGTGCGCGGGGAAGATGCGGAATACGAAAAGGCGTACGCCGCGTTGAATGACGCGCTCGCCGCGCTCTACGCCGCGTTTGAAAAAGAAGGATACCGAAAAGGCGATTTCAAGACGGGCATATTCCGCGTAAACCGCAAAAAATCCTATGTGAGAGAAGAAAACGTTAATCGGGAAGTGTTCGCGGGCTATGAGTTTACCAACGTGCTCACGCTTCGCTTTCCCTGCGAAACGGAACGGTTGAACCGCGCGGCGCACACCGCCGCAAACAGCGGCGCAACGGATTTTTCCCTGCATTTTTCGTTGAAGAACGACGACGATTTTAAAAGCGAGCTCTTAAAAGCCGCGTGCAAGGACGCGAAAGCGCGCGCGCAGGTTATCGCCGCCGCGTGCGGCGTGCAGTTGGGGGCGATTTCGGAGATCCGTCAGGACGGCGAAGCGCGGTCCTTTGCCGCCGTGCGCGCGTTTGCCGCGGATAGCGCCGTCAATATCGCGCCGGAGGAAATCAGGGCGAGCGAAACGGTGGACGTCGTGTGGGAGATTTTTTGAAAAGGAAAAAACTTCGACAGCCGACATGCCCGCGCGCCGGAATTTATTTCCGCGGCGGGCATTTTTTTATGCTGAGTGCGCGATAAAAAAATTTTGCGCTTTCGCATAAAGCGCGCGCGCGGAAAACGCCTTGTATTTGGCGGGAAAAGAGGGTTTTTCGGGTAAAAACGGTAAGTTAAAATTGATAAATCAAGCACTATATCTTGTGTTTAAATGATTTTTTGAGTACAATATCTTGAAAAAAGGTCTTGACAAGAAAGGCGTTTCGTGGTAAGATAACAGTACGCAAAAATTAAAGGAGAATAAGGGTTATGTTTCAGGTAAAAAAGAGAGACGGCAGCATAGTTTCGTACGATATGGGAAAAATCGAAACCGCCGTAAAGAAGGCGTTCAACGCGCAGCAGGTCGAATACACCGACGAGATCATCGAGCGGCTCGCGCTCCGCGTCGCCGCGGATTTTTCGCATAAGATCAAAGACGGCGTCGTCACCGTCGAAGATATTCAGGACAGCGTGGAAGTTGTCCTCATTCAGGCGGGGTACGTGGAAGTTTCCAAGTGCTATATTTTATACCGCAAACAGCGCGAAAAACTGCGCAATATCAAGTCCACGATTCTCGATTATAAGGACACGGTCGATAACTATCTCAACGTCGCCGACTGGCGCGTCAAGGAAAATTCCACCGTCACCTATTCCGTCGGCGGTCTGATTTTGAACAACTCCGGCGCGATCACCGCCAACTATTGGCTGACGGAGGTTTATGACGAGGAGATCAATCAGGCGCACAGAAACGCGGATATCCATATCCACGACCTGTCCATGCTCACGGGTTACTGCGCGGGCTGGTCTTTAAAACAGCTCATTCAGGAAGGTCTGGGCGGCGTTCCGGGTAAAATCACCAGTTCGCCGGCGTCGCACCTTTCCACGCTCTGCAACCAGATGGTCAACTTCCTCGGAATCATGCAGAACGAATGGGCGGGCGCGCAGGCGTTTTCTTCCTTCGATACCTATCTTGCGCCCTTCGTAAAGGTGGATAACCTTTCTTACAAGGAAGTCAAGCAGTGCATCCAGTCCTTCGTGTACGGCGTAAACACGCCTTCGCGCTGGGGCACGCAGTCGCCGTTTACCAACATCACCCTCGATTGGGTTGTGCCCAACGACTTGGCGGAGCTTCCCGCGCTCGTCGGCGGCAAGGAAATGAATTTCAAATATAAAGACTGCGTCGAGGAAATGGCGATGGTCAACAAGGCGTTCATCGAAATCATGATCGAGGGCGACGCCAACGGCAGGGGATTCCAATATCCCATTCCCACCTATTCCATCACCCGCGATTTCGACTGGTCGGAAACGGAGAACAACAAGCTCCTGTTCGAGATGACCGCGAAATACGGCACGCCGTATTTTTCCAACTACATCAACTCCGATATGGAGCCGAGCGACGTGCGCTCCATGTGCTGCCGTCTGCGCCTCGATTTAAGGGAACTCAGAAAGAAGAGCGGCGGGTTCTTCGGCAGCGGCGAAAGCACCGGTTCGGTGGGCGTCGTCACCGTAAACATGCCGAGAATCGCCTACCTTTCGCAGGACGAAGGCGAATTCTATAAGCGCCTTTCCCGCATGATGGATATCGCGGCGCGTTCCTTGAAGGTCAAGAGAAACACCATTTCCAAATTGCTGGAGGAGGGTTTATATCCCTACACCAAACGTTATCTCGGCACGTTCAATAACCACTTTTCCACCATCGGTCTCGTGGGGATGAACGAGGCTTGCCTCAACGCGAAGTGGCTGAAAAAGGATCTGACCAACGCCAAGGCGCAGAAATTCACGAGAGACGTGCTCAATTTCATGCGCGAACGCCTTTCCGATTATCAGGAGCTTTACGGCGATCTGTATAACCTCGAGGCTACGCCTGCGGAGTCGACTTCTTACCGCTTGGCGAAACACGACAGAAAGCGTTATCCCGATATCATCACGGCGTCGGAAAACAACGACCGTCCGTATTATACCAACTCTTCGCACCTGCCCGTCGGCTATACGGAAGATATCTTCAGCGCCCTCGATATTCAGGACGATTTGCAAACGCTCTATACCTCAGGCACGGTGTTCCACGCCTTCCTCGGTCAGAAACTGCCCGATTGGCGCGCGGCGGCAAACCTCGTCCGCACCATTGCGGAAAATTACAAGCTGCCCTATTACACCATGTCGCCCACGTATTCCGTCTGTGCCGACCACGGCTACCTTGCGGGCGAGCAGTACAAGTGCCCGCACTGCGGCCGCACCACGGAGGTTTACAGCCGCATAACGGGCTATTACCGCCCCGTGCAGAATTGGAACGACGGCAAGAGAGAGGAGTTCAAAGACAGAAAGGTCTATAACATCGAAACCTCGCATTTCCCCAACGCGGAGCACTGCGCCTGCAAGACGGAGGAAGTGAAAGCGGAAACGACGGCGGCGCCGCAGGCTTCGGGCGTGATGCTGTTCGCAACGAAAACCTGCCCCAACTGCAAGATGAGCAAGATGATGCTCGACAAAGCCGGCGTGAAATACACCGTTATCGACGCGGAGGAGAACAAGGAAGTTACGGTAAACTTCGGCGTGAAAAAGGCGCCCACCCTTCTCGTGCCTACGGAAAACGGCTTTGAAAAATACGAGAACGCGAGCAACATCAAAAAGTACGTGGAAAGTTTGAATTAAGGAAAATCGATGAGCGATATTATTGTAATCGGCGCGGGCGCGGCGGGAATGACCGCCGCGCTGTACGCGTTAAGAAACGGAAAAAGCATAACCGTGCTGGAGGAAGAAACCTTCGGCGGGCAGATCGCCAATTCGCCGCGCGTGGAGAATTTTCCCACCGTCAAGGAAATTTCCGGCGGAGATCTGGCAGATCGGCTGTTCGAGCAGATCACCGCGCTGGGCGCGGAGGTCGAGCTGGAAAAGGCGCTCGGCATAGAAAAAAAGGGCAAAGGCTTTGTCGTAAAGACGGAATACGCCGAACGGGAGGCGAAGAGCGTGATCATTGCCGCGGGCGTGAAGCACAAGCATTTGCGCTTTGCGAACGAGGAGGAGCTGACCGGCAACGGCATTTCCTACTGCGCGATATGCGACGGACCCTTTTACACGGGTGAGGAGGTCGCCCTCGTCGGGGACGGCAACACCGCCTTGCAGTACGGCATTTTGCTTTCCGGTTATTGCCCCAAGGTGTACGTTTACACGTTGTTCGACAGGTTTTTCGGCGACGAGGCGTTGGTGAAAACCTTGCTTTCCAAAAAGAACGTGATCTGGAAACCGAATACCGCCCTCACCGAATATATCGGCAGCGATAAGCTGGAAGGTTTTCGGTATAAGGAAAACGGAGAAATCAAGGAGCACCGCATCGGCGCGCTGTTCGTGGCGATCGGGCAGGTGCCCGACAATAAGAAGTTTGCAAACCTCGTCGAACTCGATCGAGACGGATACGTTGCGGCGGACGAAACGTGCGCGACTTCCTGCGACGGGGTGTTCGTTGCCGGCGACTGCCGCGCGAAGAAGATCCGTCAGCTGACGACGGCGGCTGCGGACGGCGCGGTTTCCGCGCTGGCGGCGTGCGCCTATATCGATAAAAACTTTTGATTGCGCGTTTCGCGCGGAATTTGGAGATATTCATAGAAACGGCGCGGCGGTAATCGCCGCGCTGTTTTGTGTAATGAACCGCCGCGCGCTCTGCGCGGTAATTCGTTTGCATTAAAAAGGAAAAAGCGTGTAGACTTTTTATGAAAAGTCTGCACGCTTTCTTTGTTATCACCACGGGGAATACGCGGATAAACCGCGTGGCGTTCGGGCGGGCGCCCTCGGCATCGAACTGCGGGGGCGTTCCTGCCTTAATGCACAAAAAAACAAAACAGGCAACAATGCCTGTTTTGTTTTTTTGGTAGCACCACGGGGAATCGAACCCCGGTTTCCGCCGTGAGAGGGCGGCGTCTTAACCGCTTGACCAT
>QAKE01000044.1 GCA_003343995.1 Bacillota bacterium | reverse complement strand
TCCATCAACTCCAACTACGGCGGCAACGTGCTGCTCGGCAAAAAGTGCTTTGCGCTGAGAATCGCTTCCTATCTCGGTAAAACCGAAGGCTGGATGGCGGAGCACATGCTCATCCTCGGCGTGCAGTACCCCAGCGGCGAAACGAAATACATCGCGGCGGCGTTCCCGTCCGCTTGCGGCAAAACCAACCTCGCCATGCTTATTCCCCCCGAAGTTTACAAGAAGAAGGGCTATAAAGTATGGTGCGTGGGCGACGACATCGCTTGGATCAGAGTGGGCGAGGACGGCAGATTGTACGCGGTGAATCCGGAAAACGGCTTCTTCGGCGTCGCTCCCGGAACCAACGAAAAATCCAACCCCAACGCGCTGCACACCACGCAGAAGGGCACGATTTTCACCAACGTCGCTTACAATGCGGATACCAACACCGTTTGGTGGGAAGGTCTCGACAAGAACCCCCCGAAGAACGGCATCGACTGGAAGGGCAATCCTTGGAACGGCGATACGAAGGACGCGGACGGCAAACCCGTGAAGGGCGCGCATCCCAACAGCCGTTTCACCGCTCCCGCAGTGAACTGCCCCTGCCTGTCCAGCGAATTCGAAAACCCCAACGGCGTGCCCCTGTCCGCCATCGTATTCGGCGGCAGAAGAGCCAAAACCGCTCCGCTGGTGTATCAGTCCACTTCGTGGGATAACGGCGTGTTCGTCGGTTCCTCCATGGCGAGCGAAACGACGGCTGCGGCGACCGGCGCCGTCGGCGTTGTGAGAAGAGATCCCATGGCGATGCGTCCGTTCGTCGGCTACAACATGGGCGATTACTTCGCTCACTGGATCGAAATGGGCAAAAAGGTGAAAAACCCGCCGAAAATCTTCAACGTCAACTGGTTCAGAACGGATGACGAAGGTCACTTCATCTGGCCGGGCTTCGGCGACAACCTGCGCGTGCTCGATTGGATTTTGGATCGCTGCGAAGATAAGGTCGACGCGGTGGAAACGCCCATCGGCTTCGTTCCGAAGGCGGAGGACATCAACATCGAAGGCTTGGAAGATATCACGGTAGACACCGTCAAGGGACTGCTGGAAATCGACAAAGAAACTTGGAAACAGGAAGCGGAGGGCATCGAAAGCTTCTACGGCGAACTCACGAGAGTGCCGCAGGAACTCAAAGATCAGCTCGCTAACCTGAAAGCGAAACTCAACGCGTAAAATAAACGAGTATAGTTTAACGCCTCCGCGGTTTTCCGCGGAGGCGTTATTGTTATAAAAATCCCCGCGCTTATCATAAGCGCGGGGGTGAATTTTATTTTACCAGACTTTTTGCCGTTTCGGCAACGTTTGCCGCGGTAAAGCCGTAATGCTCGAAGAGCACCTTTGCGGGGGCGGATTCGCCGAAGGAGTTCATGGAGATGATCTTTCCGTCCAAGCCGGCGTATTTGTACCAGCTGTCGGGCGAGCCCGCCTCCACGCATACGCGGGCGCGCACGGAAGAGGGCAGAACGCTTTCCCGATATTGCTTGTCCTGTTTGTCGAAAAGCTCCATGCAGGGCACGGATACCACGCGCGCCTTAATGTTTTCCGCTTTCAGCATTGCCTGCGCTTCCATGCAGGGCTGCACTTCGCTGCCGCTGGCAAGCAAAAGCACGTCGGGCGTGCCCTCGCAGTCGGAAAGCACGTACGCGCCCTTCAGCGCCGCCTTGCCCGAATGTTCGTAAAGGGGGAGCGTCTGGCGGGAAAGCACCAAGCAGGTGGGCGCTTTCGCCGAAAGCGCGCTCACCCAAGCCGCCGCCGTTTCGCGGCCGTCCGCGGGGCGGAACACCCGCACGTTCGGGGTGGCGCGGAGCGCCGTCAAATGCTCCACGGGCTCATGGGTGGGGCCGTCCTCGCCCACGCCGATGGAATCGTGCGTCATGATATATACGACGGGCAGGTTCATCAGCGCCGAAAGGCGGAGCGAACCCTTGAGATAATCGCTGAACACGAAGAAGGTCGCGCAATACGCGATAAACCCGCCGTGCAGCGCGATGCCGTTGGAAATCGCCGCCATCGCCTGTTCGCGCACGCCGAAATGGATGTTGCCGCCCGCGCGGTTTTCGGGGGAGTAGTACCCCGTGTTCTTCATCACGCTCTTGTTGGAGGGACCCAAGTCCGCCGAGCCGCCGAAAAAGGCGGGAATTTTTTCCGCCAAGCGGTTGAGCACCGCCGATCCCGTCGAGCGGGTGGCGTCGGCTTTTTCGAACGCGTAAAGGCTTTCGTCCTTTTCAAAGTCGTAAATTTCGCCCTTCACGCGCTTTTCGAAGGCGTCCGCCTCCGCGGGGTACGCCTTTTTATATTCGGCGAACATTTCGTTCCAAGCGGTTTCGGCTTTCTTTCCGCGGGAGATCGCGCGGCGGGTGTGGCGCAGAACGCTTTGCGGCACGGCAAAGCCCTCTTCCTCCCAGCCGAGCGCGGCTTTAAGCTGTTTTACGTTGTCCGCGCCGAGGGGCGCGCCGTGGCAGTCGGCTTTGCCCGCGAGGGGGGAGCCGTAGCCGATGACCGATTTGCAGATGATGAGCGAGGGCTTTTGCGTTTCCGCCTTCGCCTTTTTCACCGCGCGGCGGATGGCGGCGAGGTCGTTGATGTCGGCGACGTTGATCACCTGCCAGCCGAGCGCCTCGTGCCGTTTGCCCACGTTTTCGGTAAACGCCGAAGAGGTGTCGCCCTCGATGGTGATGTTGTTGGAATCGTAAAACACGATGAGCTTGCCGAGCTTGTTGGTGCACGCGAAGGACGCCGCCTCGTTTTCGATGCCTTCCTGCATGCAGCCGTCGCCGCAGAGCACGTAGGTGTAGTGGTCGGTGAGGGGGAAGCCCTCCTTATTGAATTCCGCCGCCATGCGGGTTTCCGCCATCGCCATGCCCACCGCCGTGGCGACGCCCTGTCCCAACGGGCCGGTGGAGGTTTCCACCCCCGCGGTCACGCCGTATTCTGGGTGCCCCGGCGTTTTCGAGCCGAACTGACGGAAGTTTTCCAGATCCTCGGTTTTCAGACCGAACCCGAAAAGATAGAGCAGGGAGTAAAGCAGCATGGAGCCGTGCCCCGCCGAGAGCACGAAACGGTCCCTGTCGTAAAAATCGGGGTTTTTGGGGTTATACTTCATCACGTCGGAATAAAGCGCGTAGCCCACGGGCGCGGCGCCGAGGGGCAGACCGGGGTGGCCCGATTTCGCTTTTTCGATTGCCTCCGCGGAAAGCACGCGGATGGCGTTGACGGTTTGCACGCTTATATTTTGCATAATTTCTCCTTTTTCGCTTTTTCGGGTATAAAAACACCTTGCAAGCCTATATTATTTTAATTGTAATATAAATTCCGCTTTTTTTCAAGTTTATTTCAAGGAAATTTTGTTTTATTATAAGAAAAGCCGCAATTATTGCGAACTTCATCCCCGCATTTAATTGTCTTTTTTTTTCGCATTTGCTATAATAATAGAAAATCAAACGTAAATTTCGGGGTTTTTTATGGATAACAAGCAGTATGTGAAAGAAGTTACGGACATGAACGAGGATTTTGCCAAGTGGTATACCGACGTGGTCGTCAAAACCGAAGTGGTGGACTACGGTCCCGTGAAGGGCACGATGGTCATCCGCCCTTACGGCTACGCCATCTGGGAAAACATTCAGGCGGAAATGAACAAGCGCTTTAAGGCGGTGGGCGTGGAAAACGCGTATTTCCCCATGTTGATCCCCGAAAGCTATTTAAAAAGAGAGGCGGAACACGTGGAAGGGTTCGCGCCCGAGGTCGCGGTGGTCACCTACGCGGGCGGCGCGGATCTGACGGAAAAGCTCGTCATCCGCCCCACCAGCGAAACGATCATCTGCGAAATGTATTCCAAATGGATGCAAAGCTACCGCGATCTGCCCATTCTGATCAACCAGTGGGCGAACGTCGTGCGGTGGGAAAAGACCACCCGCCCCTTCTTGAGAACGAGCGAATTTTTGTGGCAGGAAGGGCACACCGTGCACGCCACCGAGGAAGAGGCGGTGGAAGAAACCATCAAGATGCTCAACGTATATAAGGAGTTCGCCGAAAACGTGCTGGCGATCCCCGTGCTCACCGGCAGAAAGACCGATAAGGAAAAATTCGCCGGCGCGGTGGCGACCTACGGCATGGAGGCGATGATGCTCGACGGCAAGAGCTTGCAGGCGGGCACGTCGCATTATCTCGGTCAGAATTTCGCCAAGGCGTTCGACATGCAGTTTCTCGATAAGGACGGCGTGAGAAAGTACGGCTATTCCACCTCGTGGGGCACGTCCACCCGCATGATCGGCGCGCTCATCATGGCGCACGGCGACGAACGCGGGCTGGTTCTGCCCCCGCGCGTCGCGCCCGTACAGGTCGTCATCGTGCCCGTTGCGGCGCATAAGGGCGGCGTAACGGAAAAGGCGGAGGAGCTCAATAAGGCGTTTCTCGCAAAGAATATCCGCACGAAGGTGGATAACCGCGACGCCAGCGCCGGCTGGAAGTTCAACGAATGGGAGATGAAGGGCGTACCCGTGCGCGTGGAAATCGGTCCGCGCGACATCGAAAAGAATCAGGTGGCGGTATCCCGCCGCGACACGCTGGAAAAATTCTTCCTGCCCATCGACGGGCTGGCGGACGCCGTCGAAAACCTGCTCGAGGACATCCAGAAAAACATGCTGGAAAAATCGCGTAAAAACCGCGACGAGCGCATCGTGTACGCGAAGAACGTCGAAGAGCTGCTCGCCGGCGTGGAGGGCAAAAACTTCGTGAAAGCGGGCTGGTGCGGCTGCCGCGAATGCGAGGATAAAATCAAGGAGCAAACCGCCGCTACGGCGCGCGTCATCGCCGAGGGCGAAACGAGCGAAACCTGCGTTGCGTGCGGCAAAAAAGCAAAACACACGGTGATTTTCGCGCGGGCGTATTAACCGCAGAAACCGCCGCTGAAGGAAATATGGAACAAATCATTCTGCAAAAAGGCAACGAGTTGCTGCAAATCATCTTTTCCGACGGAACGTACGCCGTAATATACGCATGGCAGGCGATCGTGATTCTGAGTCTGACCGCCGCCGTCGCGCTGGCGCTGTACGTGCTGATGGGCATCGGTTTGAACAAACTCGCGTCGGCAAACGGCGTCAGGCTCGGCTGGCTGGGGTTCGTGCCCTTTGTCCGCTATTTCATCGCGGGCAAAATCGCGGGCGCGGCGCGCGTGTTCGGCAAAAAGATGAAAAACGCCGGATTTTGGCTGGCTATCGTTTCGGGCGTGTTTTTCGCGATGAACGCCGTCAGTCAGTATTTTCGTTACTATCCGCTGGGCTTGGCGTTTTTCAGCGGGGAGATCGTAGAATTCGTCCCCCTCGAAACGGGGTGGACGTATACCAGCCCCGCGCTGGAAGGGTTCAGCTATTTCGCCGGCGTGGAAACGTACATGAACGTGTGGTACTGGCTTTCCTTCCCCGTTCAGCTCGTGCAGTATTTCTTCTTCGTGCTCACCTTCATGCAGTTATTCAAAAAATTCAACCCGCGCAATTATTTCACCTTTACGCTGGTTTCCATTCTCGGCGAGCTTTTCGGGTTTTCGCTGGCGTCGGCGTTCGTGTTCGCCCAGCGCAACAAAAAAGCCGTCAACTATAACGATTACTTAAAAGAACAGTATATGCGCATGCAGGGCATGTACGCCCCGCCGCGCGAAACCCCGCCCGACAATCCCTTCCGCGAATTCGGCGGCAGGGGGGACAACGACCCCGGAGATCCCTTTGCGGAATTCGGGAGCAAGCGTTCGTCCGACGCGGGAAACGATTTTTCCGACGGCGACGCGCCCCCGTCCGCGGCGGACGGCAAGGAAAACGGAGCGGGCAAACCGCCGAAAGACGACGGCGGACCTTTCGATGAATTTTAAAACGGCAAAAAGCAGGGAACGCCCTGCTTTTTTGCGGTTCGGGAAGGAACGGAGAGATTTATGAAAAACGACAACATCTGCGCGCTGTCCACTCCCGCGGGCGCGGGGGGCGTGGCGGTCATCCGCATCAGCGGGGAAAACCCCTTTTATTTCGCGGAAAAAATGTTTATCCCCGCGGGCAAAACGGCGGTGAAGGATTTCGAGCCTTACAAAATGTACGCCGGCGAGTTCGACGCGGCGGATTTTAAGGATTTCGGGCTTTTGGTGACCTTCCGCGCCCCGAAAAGCTATACAGGCGAGAATATGGCGGAGTTTCACGTGCACGGCGGCGTAGCCGTGGTGCGCGGCGTTCTCAAACGGCTCGTCGATTTGGGTTGCCGCCCCGCCGAGCGGGGGGAATTTACCCGCCGCGCCTTTCTGAACGGCAAGCTGTCGCTTTCCTCCGCGGAGGGGCTTATCGACATCATCAACAGCGAAAGCGAAGGGCAGGTGCGCGCCGGCTATTCCTTGTACCGCGAAAAGCTCAAGGGGAAAATCGACGCGTTGCAGGCGGAGCTCAAGGGCGTGCTCGCGGAGATCGGGGCGAACCTCGATTATCCCGACGAGGTGGAGGAGGACGGCGTAAAGGAACATGCCGCCGCCGCGTTCGCGCGGGCGGGGGCGGGCATCGCCGCGCTGAAGGATTCCTATTTTACCGGCAGAAAGCTGGCGGGGGGCGTAAAGGTCGGCATCGTCGGCAAGCCGAACACCGGCAAAAGCTCCCTCTTAAACGCCCTTTTGCAGTGCGATAAAGCCATCGTTTCCGACATGGCGGGCACGACGCGCGACGTCGTGGAGGGCGTCATCGCCGTCGACGGCGTGAAATTCGAGCTGAAAGACACCGCCGGCATCCGCGAAACGGAAAACGCCGTGGAGAGCGTGGGGGTGGAGCGTTCCAAAAGGGTGCTCGAAGAAGCCGACGTGCTCGCGGTGCTGCTCGACGGCAGCGAACCGCTCGAAAAAGAGGACGAGGACATCCTCGCGCTGACCGAGGGCAAGAACCGCATCGTCGTTTTCAACAAGCTCGATAAGGGCGAAAGGGCGGATTTTGCCGCCGCGGATATCTCGATTTCCGCAAAATCCGGCGAAAATATTGACAAATTAAAGGAAATGTTGTTTAATAGAACCATAGGCGCGGGCGTGGACGTCAACGGGGAGTTTTTAACGGAGCAACGGCACTACGAAGCGCTTTGCCGCGCGCAGGGCGCGCTCGATCGGGCGAAAGACGCCCTCGGCGAGCCGCTGGAAATGGTGTTTTCCGAAACGGAAGAATGCTGGCGCGTTTTGGGAGAAATCACGGGAGAAACGGCGTCCGAGGACATCGTGGAGGAAATTTTTTCCCGTTTCTGCGTGGGCAAATAACGAAAAAAAAGGGGGGAATATGGTCAACCTCGATTTATACCGCGTTTTCTATACCGTCGCAAAGTGCGGCAGTCTGACCAAGGCGGCGGAAGAACTCTATATCTCTCAGCCCGCCGTTTCGCAGGCGGTGAAACAGCTGGAAAATCAGCTGGGGGGCAAGCTGTTCAACCGCACGCACCGCGGCATGGAGCTTTCCGATACCGGCGGCAAGCAGATTTTCGATACGGTGGAAAAGGCGCTGAAACTGCTTGCGGAGGCGGAAACCAAGTATTCCGAACTGAAAAACACCGCCACGGGGGTGGTGCGCATCTGCGCCAGCGACACCGTGAGCACCCATTTTTTGCTTAAATACATCAAACAATATCACGAAAAATATCCCAACGTCAATTTGATTCTGCAAAACGGCACGTCGGCGCAGACCATCGAGCTTTTAAAGAACAAAAAAGGCGATATCGGCTTCGTGAATCTGCCGGTGGACGATAAGGACATCAACCTTTCCAACACCGTGATGCGCCTGCACGACACCTTCGTTGCGAGCGACAGGTTTTCCGAACTGTTCGGAAAAACGGTGGATCTGCGGCAGCTGCAGGATTATCCCCTGCTCATGCTGGAGCTCACCACCGCCACGCGGCAGGCGATCATCAACTTCGCCCATTCGCAGGGCATACATCTGCATCCGGAAATCGAGCTGGCGAGCCTCGAGCTGATGACGGAGCTTGCGAAAAACGGCATCGGCATCGCGTGCATCCCCCGCGAATTCGTGCGGCACGAGCTGGAAACGGGCGCGCTCAAGGAAATTAAGACCAACCCCGAACTGCCGGCGCGCGCCATCGGGCTCGCCCTGCCGAAGGACGAGGATCTTTCCTTTGCCGTCAAGGAGTTCTTGAACCTCATCGATTGACATAAGATAATGCGTAAGTCCGAAATTCGGACGTTTAAGGAGATAAATAATGGAAATTTGGCAGGCAATCGTTTTGGGGCTGGTGCAGGGCTTTACGGAGTTTTTGCCGGTATCGTCCAGCGGGCATCTGGTGCTGCTGCAAAATTGGTTCGGCATCGATCCCGAGCACAGCATGTTTTTAACGATCATGCTGCACGTGGGCACGCTCATTCCCGTATGCATCGTGTTTTTTAAAGATATTCTCGGGCTGTTCAAACGCCCGATGGGGCTTTTGTATCTCGTCATCGCCAGCGTTCCCGCCGCGCTCGTGGGCTTTTTGCTCAGCGATCAGCTGGACGCGGTGTTTTACGGCGGCAAATATCTGGCGCCCTGCTTTATCATAACGGCGCTCGTGCTGCTGCAGGCGGAGCTTTCCGCAAAGCGCAAGCCGCTGTTTAAAGACATCAACGCGGGCAACGCCCTCGCGATGGGCGTTGCGCAGGCAATCGCCGTCGTGCCGGGCATTTCGCGCAGCGGCTCCACCATCGCCGCGGGGTGTTTCTGCGGGGTGGACAGGAGCAAAAACGCCAACTTCGCCTTTTTGATGAGCATTCCCGTCATTCTCGGTTCGGCGCTGCTCGAAGGGTATCGGTTCATCAAAGCGCCGGCGATGGATATCGAAATTCTGCCCCTTCTTTTGGGCGTGCTGGCGGCGGCGGTGAGCGGCTATATCGCCATCAAAGTGATGCTCAATCTCGTAAAAAAAGCCGATTTCAAGTGGTTTTCTTTATATCTTGCGATATTAAGTCTGATATTGCTGATAATATAGGGTATGGACGATTTGAAAACGCGCATGGAGCAAGCCGAGCGGTCTTTGCGGGGGGCGTCGCCGAAAGAGGCGGCGCGCGGGCTGAAAAGACTGCTTAAACTGAAAGAGAAAATATTTTATATAAAGGAGAAAGACGAATGAAAAAGTTTTTCAAGGAGTTTAAGGCGTTTATTACGCGCGGAAACGTCATCGACATGGCGGTCGGCGTAATCGTAGGCGGAGCGTTTACGGCGATTGTAACGGCACTCACGAAAAACGTGTTTCAGCCGCTCGTGAACTGGGCGCTCGCGGGGGCGGGCAACGGGCTGGAAAGCGCGGTGACCATGCTCAAAGCGGTGGAAGTGGACGGCGTTATCGACATGGCGCAGTCGATTTACATAGACTGGGGCGCGGTGGTTTCCGCAATTTTGAACTTCCTCATCATCGCGTTGATCCTCTTTTCCATCGTTAAGTTCATCAACAAAGTGCACGAGGTGAGCACGCCGAAGTATTACGGCTATGCGAAAAAGGAATATTACGCGATGCGCCGTTCGGGCAAGAGCGAGGCGGAGATCGAAACGCTCGCCGCCGCGCGCGACAAGGCCGCCGCGGACGCCGCTGCCGCCGCCGCGGAAGAAGCGAAAAAGCACACCGCCGAATATCTGCTGGAAGAAATCAAAACGCTTTTGGAAAAGCAGAGCGAAAACAAATAAAACGAAAAACCCCCGCCGTTCGGCGGGGGTTTTATCATATCGTTTTTACGCGAGCATGTGTATCGCAAGGCTGCAGTAGAGCACGAGGGAGAGCGCGTCCACGATGGTGGTGATGAACGGGCTCGCCATCACGGCGGGATCGAGATGACACTTTTTCGCAAGAAGGGGGAGGGAACAGCCTACCACCTTCGCCAGCACGATGGTGATGGCGAGGCAAAGCGAAATGACGAACGCCACCTGCGGGGTATAGCCGGAATAGCCGAAAAGCAGATTGTCGATGAGCAGCAGTTTTCCGAAACACGCCGCGCCGAGCGTAAGCGCCAGCATCAGCCCGACGCGCAGTTCCTTCCACTGCACGCGGAAGATGTCTTTGAATTTCAGTTCGTTCAGCGCGATGCCGCGGATTACGGTAACGGATGCCTGCGAGCCGGCGTTTCCGCCGGAATCCATCAGCATCGGCACGCACGCGATGAGCAGCGTTCCCATGCTGAGCGCGCTCAGCTCCCCTTCGTAGGAGTTCAAAATCAGCCCCGTAAAGGTCGCCGAAATCATCAAAATAAGCAGCCACGGCGCGCGGTTGGCGAAAATTTTCCACGGGCTGGTTTTCAGATAGGGCTTGTCGTCCGGCGTGATCGCCGCCATGATCTGAATATCTTCCGTCGCCTCTTCCTGCAGTACGTCCACCGCGTCGTCCACGGTGATGATGCCGACGATGCAGCCTTCCTTGTCGATGACGGGCAGCGCGAGGTGGGAATATTTCTGGAATTTGAGCGCCACGTCTTCCTTATCTTCGAGGGTTTCGATGGCGACGGCGTTGGTGGTCATGATGTCCTCGATGAGCGTTTCCTTGTCGGCGAGCAGCAAATCCTTCACGGTGACCACGCCGATCAGCCGCTTGCGGATATCGGTGACGTAGCAGGTGTAAATGGTTTCCTTGTTCACGCCGGTGCGGCGGATCTTCTCGAAGGCGTCGGAAACGGTCATGTTCGCGGAAAGCGAAACGAATTCCGGCGTCATCAGCGAGCCGGCGCTGTCGTCGGGGTATTCCAAAAGCTCGTTGATGGTCTTTCTTTCCTCGGGATCGGCGGCAAGCAGGATGCGCTTGACCACGTTGGCGGGCATCTCGTCGATGATATCCACCGTATCGTCGAGGAACATGTCGTCGATAACGGCTTTCAGCTCCTTATCGGTAAACGCCTTGATGAGCGCCTCCTGCGTGTCGGAATCGAATTCGACGAACACGTCGGAGGCGAGTTCCTTGGGCAGCAGGCGGAAGAAGAAGATCTGCTCCTTTTCTTCGAGCTGTTCTTCCACGAACGCCGCGATGTCCGCCGCTTCCATGTCGAGCAGTAAAATTCTCAAATCGGCAAACCGTCGGCTTTTATACAGCTCCAGCAATTTTTCCGTCGTCATTTCCTGTTCCATACGGTTTACCTCCTTTTTGTTTTTTTTGATAAAAAAAACCCGCTTCGGCAGGTTTTATCGGTATCGCATACATCAAGTGTATGCTTTTTGCGTTCGTTTGTCAATAAAATTCAGTCCGTTTCGTTAATTTTGTTGTCGTATACGATTTTCGGGTTTTCCTCTCTCAGCGCTTTGATAAAGTCCTCGTGCTTGCTCTCCGCGAGCAGCAGAACGACGAATTTATCGGAGGAAGTGTACATCACCAATTTTCCCTGCGCCTTGAAATACACGAGTTCGGTGATGTCCGCCGCGTCGTAGGAAGTGCGCAGCAAGCCCATGCGGGAATAAAGCCGTCCGTTTTTCACGCAATAGCAGGGGCAGATGAGCACGCCGGCGCAAAGCGCCGTCAAAACGGCGGCGAGCGCTATTAACAGTATAAGCAGAACGACGCCCTGCGCGTTCGCGGCGGCGGAAATTTTCAGCGCGTTGAACACCACCGCGACGACGCCGCACGCCGCGCCGAGGGCGAGCAGTACGACGATATATACGGGAAGTTTCATTCGGAATTTTTTCATGGTTTCACCTGCGGTTCGATCGATTTATTTCCCCTTAAGAATATTTTACCATATCCGCGCGCGCTATGCAAGAAAATTTTAATTGATTTTACGCTTTTTATGCGCTTGCCAAAATCGCAAAGTTGTGATAAAATAAGCCCGTATAACACTATTACGGAGAAAAACATGATAAAATTGATTCGACAGGGCTGCGTTTACGGCGGCGGCAAGCTGCGCCGCGCAGCGGCGGCGGAGGCGGAAAACCGCACCCGCACGATGGCGTATAAAATCCTTACGGCGCACAACACCTCGGGCAGCGACGAAAAGCTGAAGATCAAATTCGACGAAATTGCCTCGCACGATATTACGTACGTGGGCATCGTGCAGACGGCGAAGGCGAGCGGGCTGGAAAAATTCCCCCTGCCGTATACCCTCACCAACTGCCACAACTCCCTTTGCGCGGTGGGCGGCACCATCAACGAGGACGACCACGTGTTCGGACTGTCCGCGGCGAAGAAGTACGGCGGGGCGTACGTGCCCCCGCATATCGCCGTCATTCACCAATATATGCGCGAAAAGCGCGCGTTTTGCGGCGGCATGATCCTCGGTTCCGATTCCCACACCCGTTACGGCGCGCTGGGCACGCTCGCCGTGGGCGAGGGCGGACCGGAGCTGGTAAAACAGCTGCTCGATAAAACTTACGATCTGGATATGCCGGAAGTGGTGGCGGTGCACCTGAAGGGCAAGCCGAGAAAGGGCGTCGGCCCGCACGACGTCGCCATCGCCCTCGTAAAAGCGGTGTTTGCCGACGGTTTCGTCAAAAACAAGGTGCTGGAATTCGTCGGCGCGGGCATTTCCCGCCTTTCCATGGATTACAGAAACGGCATCGACGTGATGACCACCGAAACCACCTGCCTTTCCTCCGTTTGGGAAACCGACGGCAAGGTGAAGGAATATTACGCGCAGCACGGCAGGGCGGAGGCGTTTTGCGAACTGCACCCCGAAGAGGGCGCGTATTACGACGGCGGCATTGTGATAGACCTCAGCGAAATCGAGCCGATGATCGCGCTTCCCTTCCACCCGAGCAACGCGTACACCATCCGCGAATTTAAGGAAAACGCCTACGAAATTCTCAAAAAAGTGGAGGAGGAAGGCAATAAACTGCTCGGCGGCAAGGGCGAGTTCCGTTTAACGGATAAGATAAAAGACGGCAAAATTTACGTCGATCAGGGCGTCATCGCGGGCTGCGCCGGCGGCATGTACGAAAACATCGCCGAAGCGGAGGAAATTCTGAAGGGCGCGCCCGTCGGCAACGGGGAATTTGCCCTCAACATCTACCCGTCCAGCCAGCCGGTGTATAAGGGGCTGATGGACAACGGCTATATTTCCAAGCTCATCGAAAGCGGCGCGGTCGTCAAAACGGCGTTTTGCGGTCCGTGCTTCGGCGCGGGGGACGTGCCGTCCAACAACGGTCTTTCCGTCCGCCACACCACCCGTAACTTCGAAAGCCGCGAGGGCAGCAAGCCCGCCGGCGGGCAGCTGGCGGCGGTGGCGCTGATGGACGCGCGCAGCATCGCGGCGACGGCGCTCAACGGCGGCGTGCTGACGGCAGCCACGGAAATCGATTACGACGCGAAAATCAAGAAATATCATTACAGCGACGCCATTTACAAGGCGCGGGTATACGACGGCATCGCGGCGGCGAAGGAGGAGGAAAGCCTGAAATACGGTCCGAATATCGCCGACTGGCCGAAGATGGAAGCGCTTAAGGACAATCTGCTTTTGAAGATCGCCAGCGTGCTCACCGATCCCGTCACCACGACCGACGAGCTCATCCCCAGCGGGGAAACCTCGTCGTACCGCTCCAACCCCATGAAACTCGCGGAATTTGCCCTTTCGAGAAAAGATCCCGCTTACGTTTCCCGCGCGAAGGCGGTCAAGGCGGAAGCGTTCCCGAAAATCGGGGGCGTGTCGGAGGAAAACACCACTTACGGCAGCGCGGTGTGCGCGGTGCGCCCCGGCGACGGTTCGGCGCGCGAGCAGGCGGCGTCCTGCCAGCGCGTGCTCGGCGGCGCGGCGAATCTGGCGGTTTCCTACGCGACGAAGCGCTACCGCTCCAACGTCATCAATTGGGGCATGCTGCCCTTCCTCGTGGAAAAGAACGATTTCGCGGTGGGCGAACTCGTATACGTGCCCGACGTGCGCGCGAAACTGCTCGCGGGAGAAACGGAATTCCCCGCGAAGGTTTACGGAGACAACGCGCGGGAGATCACGCTGAAAATTTCCCCCTTGACGGAGGACGAAAAGAAAATCATCGCGGCGGGCTGTCTGATCAACTTCTACGCCGAAAACAGAAAATAACGCTTGCGGCAGGGACTTTGCGCCCTGCCGTTTCCGCTGTATGCGCCCGCCGCGTCCGGCGGTAATCGCAAAAAAAAGAAAGTTTTTCCCATGTCCGGCATAAACTATGTAAGAGAAAATACGGGAGGGGAAAAATGGAATTTTTCGCGCCGGTTTTAAAAAAGCTCGGCATGGACGCCGCCGCCCCCGCGCCTTACCGCGCGGTCATCGGCGGGGGCTACGGCTATTTTGAAAATATCAAGGGAATCAAGAGTTATTCTTCCGAGGAAGTTTCGCTCTTTCTCAAGCGCGGGGAGCTGCGCGTTTGCGGCAGCGGGCTCACCATAGAAAAGTACGGGCTGGGGGATATCGTCATCGGCGGCAAAATCACCTCCTTCGAGGCGAAGGGGGTGTAACGTGAGAAAATTCGACCTGACGTATTCGGTGTTTCGGGTGCAGGGCTATAACCGCGAACGGCTGTTCAATTTACTGCGCCGCCGCGGCATTTCCCTTTATAAAGTGAAATATATCGACGAAAAGACGGCGGAGTTTTCCCTTCCCGCAAGACAAGAGGAAAATTTTTTTGCAATTACCGCCGATTTGTGCTATACTATAAAGAAAACGGGGGAACGCGGCGCGTTCGCGCCCCTCGCCCGCCTTTTGCGCAAAACGGGCGCGCTCATCGGCGCGGTGCTGTTTGTCGCCCTCGTATGCGTGCTGGACGGCGCGGTGCTCGCCGTGGATTATTACGGCAGCGGCGCGGTATACAAGGAGCGCGCGGAGGCAGTTTTGTGCGATTTGGGCATAGCTCCTTTTTCCTACGTGGACGGCGGCGCGCTCGATCGCGCCCAACGGGAAATTTTGCAAAAGGAAAAGGCGTTTTCCTTCGCGTCGGTGCAAAAGCGCGGCACGCGGATCAAGGTGAATCTGGTGCTTTCGCCGGAGGCGGAGGGCGTCGTCGATACCGGCAAAAAACAGCTCGTCAGCCCCGTTTCGGGCACGGTGGAAAGCGTTACGGTGCTGCGCGGCACGGCGTTGGTGCGGGCGGGCGATGCCGTTTCCGCGGGGGACGTGCTGGTGGCGGGCTATAACGAAATCAAGGATACCGTTTACGAAACGTACGTTCTGGCGAGCGTGAACCTTTTGACGGAGGAAAGCTACGAATATATCGGCGGCGAAGGCGAGGAGGACGCCGCGCTGGCGTTTGCCGCGGCGCAGGCGCGTTACGAAATCGCCGGCGAGGAAGTATATAAAGAACCGTACGGGGAAGAGTTTATTTATACCGTAAAACTGCTTTTGCGGATCAAGGTGAAATAAAAAAAACAAGAGGTAAACTTTGGACAAAGTAAAAATCAGCGTAGACTGCGGAGGATTAGACCTTTTACAAAAGGTGCTGGGCGTGCTCGACGAAAACATGAACGTGCTCGCGGGGGAACTCGGCATCGCGTTCGGCGTGGCGGGCACGGCGGTGGAATTTTCGGGAGAGCTGCAAAGCGTTACCGTGGCGGCGGAAGTGAGCAAAAAACTGCTCGACATCGCCAAAGCGGGCGAACCCATCGACAAGAGCCGTTTGATTTACTGCATCGAATTGGTGAAGGAAGGCTCCGCCGACGACATCGCGGGCATCATGAGCGGCGTGATCGCCGTCACCTCGCGCGGCAAACCGATCAAATGCAAAACGGTGGGGCAGAAGCGCTACGCCGAGGCGATAAAGAAAAACACCGTCGTATTCGGCATCGGGCCGGCGGGAACGGGCAAAACCTATCTCGCGGTGGCGCTCGCCGTGGCGGCGTACAAGAGCAAGACGGCGGAAAAGATCATTTTAACGCGCCCCGCGGTGGAAGCGGGGGAAAAGCTGGGCTTTCTGCCGGGCGATCTGCAAAACAAAGTGGATCCTTACCTTCGTCCGCTTTACGACGCGCTGCAGGAAATGTTCGGGCTGGAAACCTACGGAAAGCTGATGGAGCGCGGCGTCATCGAAATCGCGCCCCTCGCCTATATGCGGGGCAGAACGCTCAATAACGCCTTTATCATTTTAGACGAGGCGCAGAACACCACCAAAGAGCAGATGAAGATGTTCTTGACAAGGCTGGGAGAAGGTAGTAAAATGGTAATTACGGGGGACGTGACGCAAATCGATCTTCCCGAAGGGAAAAAGTCCGGCTTGAAGCACGCGGCGGAAATCCTGAAGGACATCGAGGGCATCTCCGTCGTCCGGCTCACCGCAAGGGACGTGGTGCGGCACCCGCTGGTGTGCTCCATCGTCGCCGCGTATGAGAAAAAAGAGAAAAACGCATAAAGAAGAACGCTTATGGTAAAGGAAAAACTTAAAAAATACCGGCGGTGGACGAGAAAGCAAATCGCGCAGTTTATCACGGTGTTCATCGTCAATATCATCGTCATGGGCGGCATTTTGGTCGGTTCCATCTTTTTGAACGGCGTCGGCATGAACGCCGTCGAACAGGGTTTCAACGAATATTTCGCAACGATACCGGAACAGTTCGCCTACCTGATGATCATACTCGTGCTCATCATGGCGGTAACGTTTGTTTATCTCATCTTTGAAAACCGAGAAAAAATTCAGACGGTCAAGGACGTGGAGATGATTTTTCTGATCATCGAAATTTCCCTTTTATGCAATTATTTTTCCGGCAGATACATCAACGTATACTTCCGCCCGCTGGCGCTCGGCGGACTTTTGACGCTGCTGCTCGTCAACCGCCGTTCCGCGGTGTTCGTAACCATCGTCACCGCGCTCGTCACCTTTTTGATGGACGTGTTCACCAACGCCGATTACGCGGCGATCATGGGATCGCCCAACGCGCAGTATTCCTCCCTCGTCATCGGTTTTTCCACGGGCATTATCTCCGTTTATCTGATCGACGGCGTGGGCGCGCGCATCAAGGTGTTCGGCAGGGGGGTGTCCACCTGTCTGCCCGTGCTCGTATGTCTGGTGCTGCTGGAACAGACCAATCTCATCTCCCATTGGGAGCGCATCGTGGCGGGGGCAAGCTCCGGCATTCTGGCGGTCGTGCTCTTCATGGCGATACTGCCGCTCTTCGAATGGATGTTTAAAAAACTTACGAACTACCGGCTCGCCGAGCTCACCGAGCACAGCACGCCGCTCATCCGCCGCATGATCGAGGAGGCGCCGGGGACTTTCAACCACTCCATCGTCGTTTCCAACTTAGCGGAATCGTGCGCCACCGCCATCGGGGAGAACGCGCTTCTCGCGCGATGCGCGGCGTATTATCACGATATGGGCAAGCTCCGTCAACCGGAATTTTTCAAGGAAAATCAGCAGGACGCGCGCAACCCGCACAACGACTTGACGCCGGAGCTTTCCGCAAACATCGTGCGGGCGCACGCCAAGGACGGCTACGACATCGTGAGAAAATACGGACTGCCGCAGGAGATCGCCAACGTTTGTTTGCAGCACCACGGCACGATGCCGATGATGTTCTTCTACGCCAAAGCCAAGCAGTTTAAAGACGGCGGCGACGTGGACGTGGAAAAATACTGCTACGCCGGTCCGAAACCGCAGACCAAGATCGCGGCGATACTGATGATCGCCGACGCGGGCGAGGCGGCGGTGCGTTCCTTGAAAGACCGCTCCCGCGAAAAGGTGGACGCGCTCATCGAAAAGCTCATCAACGAGCGCATGCAGCTCAGACAGTTCGAGGACTGCGACATCACGATGAAGGAGCTCACCATCATCCGCAACACCATCACCAACAACTTAACGGGCGTATACCACAGCAGAATCGAATATCCCAAAGTCAATTTGGAAGAAATCAAAACAGAAGAAACGGAAGAAACAGAGTAAGATGGGAAGACTTGTTATCGAGTGTTTAAGCAAAAACGTACATTACAGAAGGCTTGCGCGGGAAGTGTATAAAATTCTGGGGCAGAAGGGCAAGCTCCGCGCGGAGCTGGTCTTTCTCGGCGAGGACGAGATGATGCGCCTCAATTCCATGGCGCGCCATGTGGACAAGGTGACCGACGTGCTCAGCTTCCCCTCCCTCGACGGCATCCGCGGAAGGGCGGTCACCGCCGAGGAATTTCCCTACGAAACGGAAGGAAATTTCGTATATATGGGTTCCATCGCCATCTGCGAAAAGCGGGCGGAGGAGCAGGCCGCGGAGTACGGCCATTCCGCCGAACGGGAAACGGCGTACCTCGTGCTGCACGGGCTTTTGCACTTGTTCGGCTACGACCACATGACCGATAAGGACAAGGGCGAAATGCGCGCGCTGGAAAAGGCGGTCATCGAAAAATTATATCCGGAGAGCGTATCGTGAAGGCGGGCACCGTAGCCGTAATCGGCAGGGCGAACGCCGGAAAATCCACCCTCGTCAACGTGCTCGTCGGGGAAAAGGTCAGCATCGTTTCCCCCAAGCCGCAGACCACGCGCGACCGTATTTTGGGCGTTTTAACGACGGAAAGCTATCAGATCGTGTTCGAGGACACGCCGGGCATTTACAAGGCGGACAACGCCCTGAACGCCGTGATGCAGCGCACCGCCGAGCGCGCCGCGAAGGACGTGGACGCGGTGCTCTTGGTCATCGACGCGCACGCGGGGCTGAACGAACGGGAGAAAGCTCTCGCGGAAAAATACGCGCGGGGAGGGACGCCCCTCGTCGTCGCGCTGAGCAAAACCGATATTTCCACGGAAGATACGCTCGTCGCCGCCATTCGCGCGCTGAGCGGGATTAAGGCGGAGATCGTGCCCGTGTCCGCAAGGAAGGGCACCAACGTAAAGGAGCTTTTGAAAGTGCTCGTTTCCCTCTTGCCGGAGGGCGAGCCGTTGTTTAACGACGTCGTTTCCGATAAGAGCGAGCGGTTCATGCTCGGCGAAATCGTGCGGGAAAAAATCCTATTGAAATTCGATAAGGAAATCCCCCACGGGGTGGCGGTGATCATACACACGTTTAAGGACAAGGGCGGCGTTGCGGAGGTGGGCGCGGACATCGTGTGCGAAAAGCCCAATCACAAGGCGATTTTGATCGGAAAGCAGGGGAGCGCGCTCAAGGAGGCGAGTTCCTTCGCCCGCGCGGACATGGAAAAATTCCTCGGCAAAAAGGTGTTTTTAACGACCTACGTCCGCGTGAAGGAGGATTGGCGCAACCGTCCGGTGCTCATCCGCGAATACGGTTACGGCGAAAACGACGATTAGGGAATAAATATTTTTCTTTGCGCATACTAAGGAAAAAAGGAGCGCTATGGGAAAAGACAAATTCGATTACGAAAACCCCGCCGATTCGGCGTGGGCGTTGTTTGAAAGCACGGGAAAGATTTCCTATTATATGCTGTATAAAAAACTTACGGAAAAATAAGAGCGGGGTTTTATGCTGAAAGTAAACGCACTCATGATCAAAAGCGTCGATTATGCCGATAACGACAAAATACTGACGTTGTTTTCCTTGGAACAGGGGGTAATTTCGGCAAAAATACGCGGAGTGAAAAAGGCCGGAGCGAAGTTGAAGTTCGCTGCCGAGCCTTTTTGTTTTGCCGAATACGTGCTGACCGAAGGCAGTTTGAAAAGCGTTGCCAACGCGTCGCTTACCGACAGTTTTTATCCCTTGCGGGAGGATTTGTTCCGCTACTACGCGGCGGGGGCGGCGGCGGAGCTGGTAAAGCGCTTTTGCCCCGAAAACGTCGTACACGCCCCGCTGTTTTTAAAAACCGTGCGGCTTTTGAACGCTCTCGCCTACACCCCCGTGCGCGCGGAGGGCGCGTTGGCGTGGTATCTGCTCGGCGGGCTGAAGGAAATCGGCTATTCGCTGCAATTCGATTGCTGCGCGGATTGCGGAGCCGCGCCCGCCCGTCCCTTTTTCGATTTTAACGAGGGGAGCGTTTACTGCGAGGAGTGCCGCAAGGAGGGGGCGGCGGAGCTCAGCCGCGATACGTATAAGCTGCTTAAAACGCTTACCTGCGACGAATTGCCGGAGGAAAGCTTTTTTGCGGGGCTCGCCGTCGGGCGAACCTATTATCTCCGCGCGCTGAGGCTGATCAACCGCGCGCTTTTGTCGGCGGCGGGCGGGGAGCTTTCGTCGCTCAGGGAGTTTATCAAGCTCTACGATTTCGCCGCCGTTTAGGAAAACCGACCGTAACAGCGGTTTGTTTATAGAAATTTTTTGTAAGGAGGAAACTATGAAGTACGTTTACCTGTTCAGCGAAGGGAACGGCAAAATGCGCGAGCTTTTGGGGGGCAAGGGGGCAAACCTTGCGGAGATGACGGGGCTCGGAATGCCCGTGCCGCAGGGGTTTACCATCACCACGGAGGCGTGCACGCAGTATTATAGGGACGGGGAGAAGATCAACGGGGAAATTTCCGATCAGATCATGGAGTACATAGGCAAGCTGGAAAGCATCGCGGGCAAGAAGTTCGGCGATACGGAAAACCCGCTGCTCGTGTCGGTGCGCTCCGGCGCGCGCGCGTCCATGCCGGGGATGATGGATACCATTCTCAATCTCGGCATGAACGACGAGGTCGCCGAACGCATCGCGGAAAAGACGGGCAACCGCCGTTTCGCTTACGATTCCTACCGCCGTTTTATCCAGATGTATTCCGACGTCGTGATGGAGGTGGGCAAGAAGTATTTTGAAACGCTCATCGACGAGATGAAGGAAAAAAAGGGCGTCAAGCTCGATACGGAGCTGTCCGCCGACGATTTGAAGGAGCTTGCCGAACAGTTCAAGGCGGAATATAAAGCGAAGATCGGCAGCGATTTCCCCGCCGATCCCAAAGAGCAGCTGACGGGGGCGATCAAGGCGGTGTTCCGTTCTTGGAACAATCCCCGCGCCATCTATTACCGCCGCATGAACGACATTCCGAGCGATTGGGGCACGGCGGTCAACGTGCAGATGATGGTATTCGGCAACATGGGCAACACGTCGGGCACGGGGGTGGCGTTTTCCCGCAACCCGTCCAACGGCGAAAAGGGGCTTTACGGCGAATATCTGATGAACGCGCAGGGGGAGGACGTCGTCGCGGGCGTGCGCACGCCCCAGCCCATCGACAGGCTGAAAGAGGATAATCCCGCGGTGTACGAACAGTTCAAAACCATCGTGGACAAGCTGGAAAAGCATTACCGCGACATGCAGGATATGGAATTTACCATCGAAGAGGGAAAGCTGTTCATGCTGCAGACGCGCAACGGCAAGCGCACGGCGGAGGCGGCCGTCAAGGTGGCGTGCGATCTGGTGGACGAAAAGATGATCACCGAAAAAGAGGCGGTTTTGATGCTCGACGCCAAACAGCTCGACGCGCTTTTGCATCCGCAGTTCGACGCGGCGGCGCTCAAAAAGGCGAAGCCGCTGGCGACCGCGCTTCCCGCCTCCCCCGGCGGGGCGTGCGGCAAGGTGGTGTTCAGCGCGGAAGAAGCCGTCCGCCGCGCTTCGGAAATGAAGGAAAAGGTGGTGCTCGTCCGGCTGGAAACTTCGCCGGAAGACATCGAGGGGATGCACTGCGCGCAGGGTATTTTAACGGTGCGCGGGGGCATGACTTCCCACGCGGCGGTGGTGGCGCGCGGCATGGGCACGTGCTGCGTTTCCGGCTGCGGCGCGATAAAAATAGACGAGGAAAACAAGACCTTCACCCTTGCGGGCGAAACCTTTAAGGAAGGCGATTATATTTCGCTCGACGGCTCCACCGGCAATATTTACGGCGGGGAAATTCCCACGGTCGCCGCCACGGTGTCGGGCGATTTCGGCAGGGTGATGGCGTGGGCGGATAAATACCGCAAATTGCAGGTGCGCGCCAACGCCGATACCCCCAAGGACGCCAAGCAGGCGCGCGTCTTCGGCGCGGAGGGCATCGGGCTTTGCCGCACGGAGCACATGTTTTTCGAGCCGGAACGCATCTTCGCCATGCGGGAAATGATCGTTTCCTCCACCGTCGCCCAGCGCGAAGCGGCGCTCGCCAAGCTTCTGCCCATGCAGCAAGGGGATTTCGAGGCGCTTTACGAGGCGATGGAGGGGCGCCCCGTCACGATACGGTTTTTAGATCCGCCGCTGCACGAATTTCTGCCCACGGCGGAGGTGGAGGTGCTCGCCCTCGCCAAGGAGATGGGCATGGAAGTTTCCGAGCTTAAACACATCATCGCGGGATTGCACGAATTTAACCCCATGATGGGGCACCGCGGCTGCCGTTTGGCGGTCACCTATCCGGAAATCGCGGCGATGCAGACCAAGGCGGTCATCGGCGCTGCCGTCAACGTGAAAAAGCGGCACCCCGAATGGGATCTCGTGCCGGAAATCATGATTCCCCTCGTCGGCGAAGTGAAGGAGCTCGCCTACGTCAAGGGCGTCGTTACGGCGACGGCGGCGGAATGTATCGAAAAATCCGGCGTGCGGCTGCAGTATAAGGTGGGCACGATGATCGAAGTTCCCCGCGCGGCGATCACGGCGGACGAAATCGCGAAGGAAGCGGAATTTTTCTCCTTCGGTACCAACGATCTCACGCAGATGACCTTCGGGTTCAGCCGCGACGACGCGGGCAAGTTCCTCTCCGCCTATTACGAAAAGCAGATTTACGAAAGCGATCCCTTCGCGCGGCTCGACGTGGCGGGCGTGGGCAAGTTCGTTCGTCTGGCGGCGGAACTGGGCAGAAAAACCCGCCCCGACATCAAGCTGGGCATCTGCGGGGAGCACGGCGGCGATCCCTCGACCATCGCGTTTTGCAACGACGTGGGGCTGACCTACGTGTCCTGCTCGCCCTACCGCGTGCCGGTGGCGCGCCTCGCCGCCGCGCAGGCTAACATCCGTAATCCGAGGGCGACCAAATAAGTCCGAAATCGGCTAAAAAACGCATAATTTATACTAAAATACACGAAAAGCAGTCATTCTTGCGAAAGAGTGACTGCTTTTTTCTCTGCACTTAGTTCGTCAAAACTCGAAAAATACCCTAAAAAACGGGGGTGGTCAGAAAAACTGAACACTTTCCCGTATATACGGATATAGGTAAAAGAGGGCGACAAAAGGAGCGTTTTTTATGGTAAAATATATGTTAATCATAGAGTATTTGTCAAAAGGAAATAATTTTTCGCAGATTGCAACGCTGTGTAGTTGTTCGAGAACAACGGTATGGCAGGTCTTGCAGCGCATTGATTTTTTGAATATTTCGCTTGACGAGATAAAGGAAATGAAGGAAGAAGAACTTCGCTTTTTACTGTTTCCCGAACGGATAAAAAAGGGCAACGGTTATTTGATTCCCGATTTCAAATGGGAAGAATTTCAAATGCGAAAACATCAATCTTCACTTCGGTTATGTTGGCGAAGATATTGTAAGCGAGCGTTGAAACAAAATCTTAAAGCGTATAGTTGGGCAAGTTTTGTTTTCTTCTATGGTCAATTTCGTAAGCCGTGTTCTGATGAAGATGATCC
>QAKE01000027.1 GCA_003343995.1 Bacillota bacterium | reverse complement strand
AAAAATCCCGAAATCATCATGGCGGACGAACCGACGGGCGCGCTCGATTCCAATACGGGAAAACAGGTGTTCGACACGCTGAAAAAACTATCGGAGGAAAAGCTCGTTATCGTCGTTTCGCACGACCGCGAATTTGCCGAAATTTACGGCGACCGCATCATCGAGCTGAAGGACGGAAAGATCATCTCCGACGTGAGCAAAGCGAAAATCGCCGCCCGCAGCGAAGGGGAAAACCTCGCCTTTATCGGCGACGATACCATTTCCGTAAAAAGCGGCGCAAAGCTCAGCGACGGCGATATGGAAAAAATACGCCGCTTTCTCGCTTCCGCAGACGGAAACGTGATCATCACCGGCGGAAAAGAGGAAATCGAGGAGTTCAGAAAATCCGCGCGTATCGACGAAAACGGGGCGAAGGAAACCTTTAAAAACACCGTCGCGGAGAATCTCGTCCGAAAGCAATACGCCGCGGAGGAAAGCCGTTTTATCCGCTCCAAACTGCCGGCAAGGCACGCCCTGCGCATCGGCGCGAACAGTCTGAAGGTAAAGCCCTTCCGTCTGATATTCACCATACTTTTGTCGTTTATCGCGTTCACGATGTTCGGGTTGTTTTCCACGCTCACTTTTTACGACGAAAAGAGCGTGGCGCTCGAATCGTATGCGCTTGAAAATTACGAAACGCTTACCTTTACGAAGCGCTACAATTATCAATATATTCACGAGGTCAACGGGGAAATTCAACATACCTACGAAAGCTCGAATCAAACGAATTTTACGCCCGCGGACGTGCTGGAATATTCCGAAACGTACGGCGCGGCGGCGGCTTTGTTTAATTTTAACGGCATGGTGTATAATTTGCAGAATATAATGATCGGAAAACCCTCCGTTTATTACGGAACGCCGAATATCAAGTATTTTGCGGAAGTCAACGGCGCCTTGCCTTGGACGATGCTTACGTCCGAAACCGATTTGTCCGCTCTCGGCGATAAGGACGTCGTGATTTCCTCTTTTATGTTCGACATGATCAAGCATTACGGATTTATAGACGATACGCAGTTAAACGAATATTCGGACATTATCGGCAAGCGTTTGGAAATCCCTGCGCAGTCAAGCGGAAATAAAACGGAACTGATTGTTAAAGGCGTTTATCAGAACGCGCCGGCGGCAAAATACGACGTATTGAAAGAAGATGCGACGAACGATTTGTCGCAAGAATATCAGTATATCGTTTTGGAAAGCGGAATTTACAACACCGTGCTCGTTTCGGACGGTTTTTACGACGCGAACGTGCAATTGCTCTCCTATCAGAACGAGTCTGCGGTCGATTACGGATTTTATTCTTTACATCAATCTTATCTGGTGGGACCGACGGAGATTGCGCAGGAATGGGACGAGCAAGAATTCAAACGTTCGTTATTTAGAGCGTTGGATTTAACCTCGGATACCCCTGTCAAACCGAAAATTCATTTTTACGGCGGTACGAAAACCGAACTTGCCGACGGCGAAATCGTGTGCTCGATTGAAATGATTTCGTCATATTACGAAAGATTGGTGTACGAAAAGATGCGCGATTTGGAGATGCAGGGCGATTATGATGCCGCGCGGGTGTATCAAGACGAAATGTATAAAAATTTATCGTTTCTCAATTACGGGTATTATTCCGTGCGGAACGACGACGGCTACGAAGAGCGCGTAAAACCCACGGAGCAGGATTATGCCGCCGCTTTTGAAGAAATTGAAAAGCTCGACGAGGAATACGGTTGGAACCGGATGATGAAAATCGAGGATGCGAATTCGGGGCAAACGTATAAAACGTTCAAATTGGCGGGCTTTATTTACGGTGCGAGGGATTGCAGCGACGCGGCATATTTCAGTCCGTCGGATTTCAAAGATATTCTTGCGATGTCCGGCACGACGGAGCTTTCAAGGTATTACCAAAAATCGAAATACGTTGCGCCTGCCGACGCCGTTTATAACAAAATCGTCGTCGCTTCGCCCGACCGCGCGGGCTTGAAAGCCATTCTCGACGGGGAAAAGGTTGTCGACGAAACCGACGACACCTTCTATGCGCTGGAATCGGATATTTCCAACAGCTTGACAATGATCAACGATACCATCGAAATGCTGTCCACGGTATTTCTTTGGGTGGGCGTCGTTATGGCGGTGTTCGCGATGCTGCTGCTCTTCAACTTTATTTCCGTTTCCATCACGTACAAAAAGCGGGAAATCGGCATTCTGCGTGCCGTCGGCGCGCGGAGCACCGACGTTTTCAAAATCTTTTACAGCGAGTCGGCGATCATCGCGATTATCTGTCTGGTGCTGTCCTTCGTAACGTCGTTTATCGTCTGCGGGGTGCTGAACAATATGCTTGCGGAGGGGCTGCGCGTGGCGATTTTCGTGTTCGGGCCGTATTCGTGGCTGATTATGCTGGGGATCGCGATCGTCACCTCGTTGATCGCAACGTTCCTGCCCGTATACGGCATCGCAAAGAAAAAGCCGGTGGAAAGCATCCGCTCGCTTTGATTTTTCGGTTTTTATAGAAAAAATTGACAAAAAAATGCTAAAAACACGGTGAAATCTCTTGACAAATTTTCTCGGGGGGGGGGTATAATGTTTTTAATAAGAAAGAGGAGATAAACCAATGATTAGTGAAGATTTCTTAAGCAACAACAAGAAAAAAATCAGTGCATACCTGATTTTAAATACCGCAATAGCGGTGCTGACGCTGATAATGATGATTATCGCATTTACTACAGTCATTGATGATGACATCAATTTAATGGAATTTTTAATTATTTTATTCGGCAGTTTTCCCGAATCGGCATTAACGTTATCCCCGTTGCTGCCGTATTTGATTATACCCGTGTTGGCGGTTGTATTGCTGATAAAAACAATTATCGGGTTGGTCAATCCGAGAAAATATCTTGGCAAAAACTTGGTTGGTAAAGACGGAAAAAAGAAAAATCTGAAATGCAAGCTCGGCGTTTGGATAAATGTTTTTATGATATTAAGTGCGGTAAGCGTATTTGTCGGCATCATACTCAAGGCGACGATTGTCGTGCGTTTTTTGCTCGGTGCAGCGATATTTGCCGCTTTGATTGCTGCAAATATCATCGGCAAAAAAATTACGGCGAGTTTTGAACCTGTTTCTTCCGCTTGTGCGGAAGAAAGCGCGGAAGCGGAACAGGCGTAATATAAAAAAAGTAAAAGCGACGGTCGTTCCGACCGTCGCTTTTATCGTTAAAAATCCGAAAGTCCGAGAATGTAATCGGAACGCACGTCGAGCAGGGCGCATAGCTTTGCCAGCGTGTCGAGGGCGGGGAATACGTCCTTCGTCATGTATTTTGAAACGGTCTGCGGGGAAACGCAAATCGCCTGCGCGATATATTTTTGGCTATAATGGCTGTTGGCAATCACTTCTCTCAAACGCAGCTGTATGTCTTTTAACTCCATAAAAGTTTCTCCGTGTATCCGTTCGTTTAAAATTATCGCATAATATACGATATTTTATTTGACAATCGCATATTAGGTGATATATAATGTATTTAATAGAAACTATGCTAAAATTTAATTGGCATAGCGATATACCAAATCTTTACCTAAAAAGGCAGGGCGGCATGAAATCATGTCGCCCTGCCTTTTTTCGTGCAGAGGAGCCGTTTATGCTATTTGGCGTAAACCGCCTCGATGCACGTTTCGATTGTAATCTTGCCGTTGTTGTTTTCCGAGCAGGTATAGCAGGAAAATTCCCTGATTTGCACGAGCTTCAGATTGTCCGCCAGCGCCGCCGCTTTTGCCGCGGCGTTTTCTCTCGCGTTTTTCAGGGCGGTCTGTTCGGCGGTTTTTATGTCGCTCGCGCCGTAATATACGCCGCAGAAGCGCGAAACGCCCGCTTTGCTCAGCACCTGAATAATTTCGGTTATCTTATCGGTTTGTTTGGTAACGCACTGCATCGTTCTGTTGGCGATATAGCCTTCCTTGTCGTATGCGGGGTAAGCGGAAAAATACGTTTCCTTCGTTTCGCCGTAGGGCGCAAACGCCTCGATAACCTTTTTCGCAGCCTCCGCGTTGGCGGTTTCGCTTTCCGCCATGCACAGGGCGTAGCTTTCCACGCCCACGCTCAACGTGGCGCAGTCGATGTCCGCTTCCGCCTTTCCGCAGGCGGTAACGACGTATTGTTCGGCGTATTCCGCCTCGGCGCGGGCTTTAAGGGGCAATGCGTGCGTAAACACGGGGATCAGGGCGACGAGCGCCGCCGTAAGAAACAGACTTTTTTTCACGGTGATTTTCTCCTTTTATCCGTTAGAATGTTCGATAAAAGAAAAAATATGCTCGTTTGTAAAAAATTTCCTTATTTTTTACGGCGAAAACCCTTGACAAAATGTATATAGTGTTAATATAATATATATACACTTAAACGCGGAGAACTCATGAATATCATCATATCAAACGTCGGCGACAAGCCGATATACGACCAGATTTACACGCAGATCAAAGCGGCAATCACCAAAGGCGAGCTGAAAGAAGGCGACGCGCTGCCTTCGATCCGCGCCTTGGCGCGCGATTTGAAAATCAGCGTTATCACGACGAAACGGGCCTTCGACGATTTGGAACGGGACGGATTTATCCTTTCCGTGCAAGGCAAGGGCAGTTTTGTTGCGCCCTTCAACGTGGAACTCGTGAAAGAAGAGCGGCGAAAGGAGCTGGAGGAACATCTCTCGGCGGTGCGGACGATTGCGGACGAACTGAAAATGAGCGACGAAGAGGTTTTTGAGCTTTATCATTTATTGAAGGAAGTATAAAATGAATTGTATCGAAATTGAAAATTTGTGTAAAAATTACGAGGGGTTTTCGCTGAAAAACGTCACGTTTAGCGTGCCGGAAGGGTGCGTTGTCGGCTTAATCGGCGAAAACGGCGCGGGGAAAACCACCACCATAAACTGCATTCTCTCGTTGGTGCGCGGCAGCGGTACGGTGAAGGTTTTCGGAAAAAATACCGAAGATTTGACCGACGAGGAGCGTTCAAAAATCGGCGTTGTGACGGGTGCGAAAGGGTTGCCGAGCAACCTGAAGGTGAAGCAGGTCGGAAAGGTTCTGCGCGGCGTATTCCGCGATTGGGACGGCGACGCGTTCTGTCGCTACGCGGAAAAATTCGCCTTGCCGTCAGAAAAAAAGGTGAGCGAGCTTTCCAGCGGCATGAAGCAAAAGCTCGCCCTCGCGGCGGCATTATCGCACGAAACGCGGCTGCTCGTGCTCGACGAGCCGACCACCGGTCTGGATCCCGTCGCGCGCGACGAATTGCTCAACGAATTTTACGAATATATGCAACGGGAAAACCGTTCCATGCTGTTGTCCTCGCACATAATGGGGGACTTGGAAAAAATCTGCGATTATATCGCTTTTATCCATAAAGGGGAGTTGGTGTTTTTCGAGGAGAAGGACGCGCTTTACGAAAAATACGGGATATTGAAGTGCGATAAATCGCGGCTGGCGGAGCTGGATAAAAGCGCGGTCGTCGGATATAGCGCTACGCCGTACGGGGCGAGCGCGTTGGTGCTGAAGGAAAAAATTCCCGCCACCTTTGCGACGGAACGGGCGGGAATAGACGACGTTATGTTATATTACATCAAGGGAGAGAGGTTATGAAAGGACTGCTGTTAAAGGACTTTATCAACGTGAAAACGCACTTGTTTTATTACTTGATTTCGGTGATTATCTTTATCGCCGTTGCCGTCATTACGGAGAATAATTACTTTTTTTACGGCGCGATGATGTTTTTCAGCGTGAGCATGACGATGTCCAATATGAACTTCGACGAGCACGACGGCTTTGAAAAATTTGCCGTAAGCTCCGGAATCCCGCGCAAAAAGATAGTGTGGGGAAAATATCTGTTCGCGGCGATAACGCTCGTCGTATTCGCGGCGTTTTGCGCCGTCGTCAACCTCGCGCTGCAAAGCGGGGCGGAGGAGTATTACGCGGCTTTGATCTACCTTGCCGCGGCGATCGTCGTGCTCGATATTATGCTGCCGCTCTTTTTTCGATTCGGCGTGGAGCGCTCGCGCTATATGTACGTTTTGGCGCTCGTTATCGTTATGCTGGTCGTGGCGGCAAGCGGCGCTTTGATCGGGGCAAGCGCGTTGAGTTTGCCGCTTATTGCGGCGATCATCGGCGCGATAAGCGTTGTCGCAACGGCGGTATCTATCGTTTTTTCTTTAAAAATCATCAAACGGAAAGAATATTAAAAATAATCAGTGATTTATTAAAAATATGTAAACATATTCTGTTTGAAATAATCATAGAATCAGTGCCCGTTTTCAAAATGATTCACTGACAAAAAATCCCGTCCTTTCACGCGCGTATAGGCGACGGAAAGGGCGGGCTTTTTATGTGCGGTTTATGCAAGCAGTATCGTTTGCAGCTCCGAAACGGTAGCGGCGATCGCCTTTGCGCCGCAGGCTTTTAATTGCTCGGCGGTGTTAAATCCGTAGGAAACGGCGATGCAGTCCATGCCGATTTTTTCGGCGCCTTCCACGTCGAAAACGGTATCGCCCACGAGCACGCTTTCAAAAATTACCGGCTTTTCCCTTTCGATCAATTGCAGGAGCACTTCCTCTTTCGTGGAAATGCTGTTGTCGTGATTGGCGCCGGATACCGCGGCGAAATATTGCGCTATCCTCAGTTTCCGCAAAACGTATTTTGCCGCCTCTTCTTCCTTGCTCGTGGCGACGAAAAGCTTTGCGCCGCGCGCGGACAGCGTTTGCAGAAGTTCTTCGATTTCGGGGTAAAGTTCGTTTAAATCCCTGCCTTTTCGCGCATAATGCTTTTGATAGATTTTCAATCCTTCCTCCGCCTGCGTTTCGCTGAATCCGCAATATTTTTTATAGGAATCTTTTAAGGGCGGACCGATAAACTTCAGCAGCGTTTCGGTGGGAGGAACGGGGGCGTTCATCTCCGCAAAAGTGTCCTTCAGCGTCGAAAGGATGCTGTTTTCGGAGTTGCTCAGCGTGCCGTCGAGGTCGAAAACGATGTTTTTGTATTTCATGCGTAGTTTGTTTCCTTTCATTCGGTTATTACAATTATAATGCGTAAGGGGAAAACTTGCAAGGATTTATCGGGGGAAAACCCCATCGGATTTCGCGGGGGAAAGATTTTATGCGTTTTCGGGGCGAAAATCCTTGTATAAATTCCGCATTTATATTATAATTGAATCAAACACTTTTACAAAAGGAGATTTATGGAGTACGTTATCGCCTTATTGTCCTTGCTCGGCGGGTTGGGCGCTTTTTTGATGGGCGTTACCGCGCTTTCGGATAACACCGAGAAGTTAGCGAACAGCAAAATCAAGAATTTATTCAATAAAACCTCCAAAAGTAAGCTCGTCGGCGTGGGAATCGGCGCGGTTACCACGGCAATCGTGCAAAGTTCCGGCGTAACCACGGTCATGATCGTCGGTTTGGTCAACGCCGGCATCATGTCGCTTTTTCAGGCGACGACGATGATTATGGGCGCGAATATCGGTACGACCATCACCGCGCAGCTCGCGTCCTTGCAGCAGTTCGATTTCATGGTCGTGGCGCTGCCGCTCACCTTTGTCGGCGCGCTCATCAACATGATTTCCAAAAACGACAGGCGCAAAACCGTCGGTTATATGCTCGCGGGGCTGGGGTTGATTTTCGTAGGGCTGGATTTTATGTCCTCGTCCACGGCGATTTTTAAAGACAGCGAAGAGGTAAAAGCTCTTTTTGAAACCATTAAAAACCCGTTTTTACTGCTTTTGATCGGTTTTGCGCTCACGGCGCTCACGCAAAGCAGTTCCGTCGTAACGTCTATTTTAATCGTTTTCGCGGGGAGCGGACTGATCGTCGGCGGGGGCGGCAACAGCGTGCTGTTCGTCATTCTCGGCACGAATATCGGTTCGTGCGTAACGGCGCTGATTTCCTCGATCGGCGCAAGCAAAAACGCCCGCCGCGCGAGCCTGATACATCTCTTGTTCAACACCTTCGGCTCGATCATATTTTTTATTTTCTTCGTCTGCTGGCCCGATTTTATGAACGTTACGTTTGCTCGCTGGTTTCCCGCCGCGGAAACGCAGATCGCCATGTTCCACACGGCGTTCAACGTGGTGTGCACGCTGATGTTTTTGCCGTTCACCGCGCTTTTCGTAAAACTTTCCGAATGGATCATCCGCGATAAAAAGGAACCGACCGCGCCCGCCGCGGACAGCTTTTTGGACGAACGTATGCTCAATACCCCCGGTATCGCGTTGGACGCGACGGGAAAGGCGATGCTGCATCTGCTCGATATGTCTTACGTTTCTTTGGACGAGGCGTTCGCCGGATTTAAGGCGAAAGACGTTTCCGTAACCGATTCCGTCGTGAAAAACAACGCGGAAATCGCGAATTTCGCAAAACGCATGACCGACTTTTTAATCAAGGTTTCTTCGCAAAATATCGGCATGAACGAAGAAAAGCTCATTTCCGCAATGCACAATAACGTCGGCGATATCGTCAGAATCAGCGAGCTTGCGGAAAACATTACAAAATATACCAACCGCGTGATCAAGGACGGTTTGGAATTTTCCCCGTACGTCAACTCCAAGCTGGACGAAATGGTGGAAAAACTGCACGGGATAAAGGAGATGACGAAGAGTTTCGTCGTGGACGGCAGATACGCTTTGATCGGCGATATCGACGCCACGGAGGACGAAATCGACAACATGCGCCGCAGTTTGCTCAAGGACCACGTGGCGCGGCTCAATAACGGCGAATGTCGTCCGGAAAGCAGCAGCGTGTTTATCAACCTCGTGTGCAATCTCGAAAGGGTGGGCGATCACGTCAATTATATCGCGCACACCTATACGGAATTATAAAATAAAAATTCGGAGCATATTATGGAAAAGCTGGTTTATCTGCTGGAAGACGACGAAAGCATCAGCGAACTCATCAAATGCACCTTTGACATGAACGGCATTCCGCTGAGAACTTACTGTTGCGTAAAGGATTTCAACGAGGCGTTGTCCGTGCGGGTGCCGAACGTCGTTCTGCTCGACATCATGCTGGGCGACGGCGACGGTATTTCCGTGCTGAAGGACATCAAGGAAACGCACCCGCAGGTCAGCTGCGTCATGCTCAGCGCCATGGGCAAGGAAACCGACAAGGTGAAGTGTTTGAACCTCGGCGCGGACGATTATATCACGAAGCCCTTCGGTATTCTGGAACTGACCGCCCGCGTGAAAGCGGCGCTCCGCCGCGTATCGAACAAGGACGCCGTTCTTCGGCGCGGGGAGCTTTCCATGAACCCCGAAACGATGACGGTCACGCTGCGCGGCGAACGGCTGGAACTCAACAGAAAGGAGTTTAAGCTGCTACATTATTTTATGGAAAACGAAAACAAAGTGCTTTCCCGCGACGAGCTTTTGCAGGAAGTGTGGGGGTTCGACGAGCTGGAATCGAGAACGCTGGATAACCATATCGCGCGGCTGAGAAAGCTCGGCGTGCATTATATCGAAACGGTATTCGGCGTGGGATATAAGTTTTCCGCGGGGGATAATCGGTAAATGCGCGCGCGGATTTTACTGTTCACCGTGCTGATTTCCGTGCTCGGTCTTGTGGTGTACGCGATGTTTTCCGTGGACGTGTATAACGATTACGAAATCGAAAGCATTCGTCAGTCGTTGAAGATTTACGCGAAGCTGTACGACGAAGCGGACGGTTCCGACGGGGAAACGGCGCGTGCGCTGAGCGAAGAACTCGGCGGAGCGCGCGTTACGTTTATTTCGGAGGAGGGCGTCGTGCTTTCCGACAGCGCGCTTCCCGATTTGGCGGGAGCGGATCATGCGGACAGGGCGGAGTTTATCGAAGCGCGGCGGTCGGGGGAAGGGTTTTCCGTCCGAGCGAGCGAAAGCGCCGGCTCTTCTTCCATTTATTATTGTAAAAAGGCGGGGGGCATTTATCTGCGCATTTCGGTGGAGGCGATTTCCTCTTGGGGGCTTTTGCTGAAAATGCTGCCTACGCTGCTTTGGCTGATCGTGCTCGAATCGCTTCTTTGCGGCGTGTGCGCTTACATCAGCACGTCGTTCGTTTTAAAACCCGTGCAGGAGCTGGTGAAAAAAGCCGCGACGGATGAAAAAATCGATACGAAGTACGCGGAACTTCAGCCGATAGCCGAGGCGGTCAACCGCATGAAGGACACGCTTGCGGAAAAGGTGGAGGAAATCGAAGCGGAAAAGGAGCAGGTCGTCAAGGCGACCGCCTCCAAAAACGAATTTGTCTCCAACATAACGCACGAAATGAACACGCCGCTCACCTCGATCAAGGGCTTTGCCGAACTTCTGACGACGCCCCTGCCCGAGGAACAGCGGAAAAAGGCGCTCGACATCATCATCCGGCAGAGCGACAGACTGTCGAATCTGGTGGAGTGCGTCATCAATTACAATCAGCTCGATAACGACGATCTGCCTTCTTACGAAGTGAATTTAAGCAAGATCGCGGAAGAAACGGCGGAAATATTAAAACCCGATATGGAAAAACGGGGGATTACCCTTACCGCGGACATCGAAAAGGACGTTTCCGTTTTCAGCCGTCACGAAAGAATTGTGGAAATCGTGGGCAATCTCGTGCGGAACGCCATAAAATACAATAAGGAAAACGGCGCGATAAATCTCGTCGTCGCGGGCGGGAAAACGCCCGTGCTCAAAGTAAAGGATACGGGTATCGGCGTCGCGGCGGAAAATAAAGAGAAAATCTTCGACAGGTTTTTCACGGTGGATAAATCGCACGGCGGAAAACACGGCGGTTTCGGGTTGGGGCTCGCCACGGTCAAGAAGATCTGCGCCCGTTCCGGCTGGAATTTGAGCGTGGAAAGCGAACTCGGCGTGGGCACGCAATTTACCATCGAGTTTACCGCAGCGGCGTAAGGAAAAATTTTCCTCGCCAACTTTACAAACAAAATAAAAAGTGATATAATCTAAAATATAGGGAGGGATCTTTATGAAAATCACTAAAAAACAAGCGGCATACGCGGTCATCGCCGCGTTGATCAGTATCTTGGCGCTCGTGCTCGCCATTTTGGAGGCGCAGGAGGTGTTCGTCATCTGCTCGCACCCCGTGTTCATGTTCTTTTTCGCGCTCACGGCGGGGCTCGGCATTTTGCTGACGGTGCAGGGCATTTTGGAAAAAAGCCCGTTCCGGCTCTTTTTGGCGTCGTTTTTGATCGTGTACGCGCTTTCTTACGCGCTTGCCGATTTTGCGCATCTCGCGTGGTGGCTCATCGTCATCATCGCCGCGGTTACGCTGATACTCTTTTTAACCGTCAGCTTTTTGCGCGCGGGCAGCAAAACCGAGGCGATCGCACTCAACAAATATCCGGAGTATAAGAATTACGAGCAGCGGAAAGCCGAACGGGAAGAAAAGGAAAAGGCGGAAGAAGAAAGCTACGTTCCGCCCGAAATCAAATCTTTTAAAGACGAAGATAAATAACGTATAAAATAAAAAGATATAAAAAGATCACGGGAAACGGCAGCTTTCATGTTGCCGTTTCCCTTTAAGGAGCAACGCTATGGAGAGAAATTTAACGCTTTTGACCGACCTTTATCAGCTGACGATGATGAACGGATATTTAAAGCAGGGCAGGGAAAAGGAAGTCGCCGTTTTCGATATATTTTTCCGTCAGAACGGCATGATCACCTACTCTTTGGCGGTCGGGCTGGAACAGGCGATGGATTATATCTGCAATCTTTCTTTCGGAAAGGAGGAGCTCGACTATCTTGAAAGCTTGCGTTTGTTCGACGAGCCTTTCATCGAATATCTCAGAAATTTCCGCTTTACCGGCGATGTTTACGCCGTTCCCGAGGGCACGGTCGTTTTCCCCGGCGAGCCGATTTTTACCGTCAGGGCGCCGATCATCGAGGCGCAGTTGATCGAAACCGCGCTTTTAAATATCATCAATCATCAAACGCTCATCGCCTCCAAGGCGGCGAAGGTGTGCTACGCCGCGCAGAACGATTCCGTTATGGAGTTCGGACTGCGCCGCGCGCAGGGACCGGACGCGGGCATTTACGGTGCGCGCGCGGCGGTCATCGGCGGCTGTTCGTCCACTTCCAACGTGCTCGCGGGAAAAATGTTCGATATACCCGTGGCGGGAACGCACGCGCATAGCTGGGTGATGAATTTCCCCGACGAGTATACGGCGTTCATGAATTACGCGCTCGCGTATCCCGATAACATTCTGCTGCTCGTCGATACGTACGACACGTTGAAAAGCGGTGTGCCCAACGCGATTAAGTGTTTCGACGAGGTGGTGAAGCTCGGCTATAAGCCGAAGGGAATACGGCTCGATTCGGGCGATTTGGCGTATTTGAGCAAAAAAGCCCGTAAAATGCTGGACGCGGCGGGCTATCCTTACGTAAAAATCTGCGCCTCGGGCGATCTGGACGAAAAGTCCATCGTGTCGCTGAAAGCGCAGGGCGCCGCCATCGACCTGTGGGGCGTGGGAACGCGGCTGATCACCAGCGCGGATATGCCCGCGCTCGGCGGCGTTTATAAACTTTCCGCCATGATCGAAAACGGAAAAGAGATCCCCAAGATCAAGCTTTCCGATAATTTTGCGAAGATCACGAACCCCGGAATCAAAAACGTTTACAGAATTTACGACAAGGAAACGGGCGAGGCGCGCGCCGACTTGATTTATCTCGAAAGCGAAGGGGAATACGACGATACGAAACCCCTAACCATCACGCACCCGACGGAGCGGTGGAAACAGACGACGTTATACAATTATACCTTGCGAAAACTGTTGATCCCCGTGATGAAGGGCGGAAAATCGGTTTATCGGACGCCCGCCTTAAAGCAGATCAAGGAATATGCGTCGCGGGAAATCGCCTCGCTTTCCGACGAGCATAAGCGGCTGGATAGTCCGCATATATTCAAAGTGGATTTGTCCGACGCGCTTTACGAGCTGAAAAACAGGATGATAGAAGAAATCAGGAGCGGTAAAAACAACCGTGAGGAAAGATAAACGCAATAACGAAGAGGATAAACTGCGCGGGCAATTAAAGGCGCAAAGCGAAGAATACGAAATCATTTTAGCGGAGCAGAAAAACGTTATTTTAGAGCTGAAAGAGGAAATCAAACAGCTGTCCGCCGAGCTTGACGCCTATAAAAATCGGGAAAATCTTATCGGCATTACATTGAAAGCCACGGAAAACCAAGCGCTGGAGATGAAAAAACTGAGCGAGCAGGAATATGCCGCGGAACTGCGCCGCCTTGCGGAGTTTAAAAAGCGTTGGAACGCTTATTTTGCCGCGTTGCGTGCGGGTGATTTTGCGGATATTCAAAACGGCGAACGGTTGACGGAGCGGCTGAACGCCGTCCTTTTGAAAAATGCCAACGATAAGGAAAAGGTTTTGGCGATGATGGCGGAAACCGCCGATTTGAAGCCCGCGGCGGCAGAACAGGTCGCGGCGGCGCAGACCTTCGCTTTGGATATGAGTCAGGTGCTCAACCCCGGCGAACTCGATTTGGAGGAATTATGCAAAGAAATGGGACTCATGGAAGAGTGATACACGCGGTTTTGCCGCTCGTCGTGCTCTTTCTGCTGATTATCGTCGATCAGCTGACGAAATGCTATTTTCATCAGTATGATCCGCAGGGAAAGCTGCCCGCGATTTCCGTGATAGACGGGTTTTTGTATTGGGACGTGAGTTTCAATACCGGCGCGGGATTCAGCTTGTTTCAGGGAAAGGAATGGGCGCAAACGCTTTTTAAGGCGCTCACGGTGGTGGCGCTCGCCGTCATCTTCATCTATTATCTCCTGATCTGCAAAAAATACGTTTTCGTGAAATACGCGCTCACCGTTTTGACGGCGGGCATTTTGGGGAATTTCATCGACAGGCTCGCTTTCGGCAAGGTGGTGGATTTTATCAGCGTAAAACTTTGGTACGGGTATTTCCCCACGTTTAATATCGCGGACGCGGCGATCACAGTCGGGGTGATCATGTTCATCGTTCATCTTTTGTTTTTGGACGCGGATTGTCTGATCTGCTCCAAAAAACGCAGGGAAGAGAGAAAAGCCCGCATCAGCGCGCTGACGCAGGCGGAAGAAAGCGCCGAAGGTTCCGGCGGCGAAAATAAAGATGAAGAAATTTGAAGTGCCCGCGTTTTATGCGGGGGAGCGAACGGACGTGTTTCTCGCGGCGAACAGCGATTTAACGCGTTCGCACATCAAAAAACTTTGCGACGACGGCAAAGTTTTTTTAAACGGAAAAACCGCAAAGGGCAAAAGTTTGTTAAAAGCGGGCGACGTCGTTCTCCTCGAAGAGGAGGAGATTAAAAACCTCGCGATCGAACCGGAGAATATCCCCTTGGACATCGTGTATCAGGACGAGGATATCGCCGTGATCAACAAACCGCAGGGGCTTACCGTACATGCTGGCAACGGCACGCACGGCGCAACGCTCGTCAACGCGCTTTTATATCATCTCGACAGTTTATCGGGCATCAACGGCGTAATCCGCCCCGGTATCGTGCATAGGATAGACAAAAACACTTCGGGATTGCTGGTCGTCGCAAAAAACGACGCGGCGCATTTGTCCCTTTCCCGTCAGATAGAGGAAAAAACCTGCAAGCGCATTTACGTCGCCCTTCTTGAAGGCGTGGTAAAGGAGGACGGCGGCACGATAGAAACGCATATCGAACGCAGCGAAAAGGACCGCACGAAAATGGCGGTTTCCTCCCGCGGCAGGCTCGCCGTAACCGATTTTAAGGTGCTTAAGCGCTACGCCGAGTACACGCTGGCGGAATTTTCTCTGCGCACGGGCAGAACGCATCAGATCCGCGTGCACGCAAAGTACATCAACCATCCCGTCGTGGGGGATAAAGAATACGGATATAAAAAGGAAAAATTCAATCTGGCTGGGCAGCTGCTGCACGCGAAAGAGCTCGAGCTCACGCATCCGCGTACGGGCGAACGCATGCGATTTTTCGCGCCCCTTCCCGATTATTTCGAAAGCGTTCTGAAAAAACTCAAATAACGAAAAAACCGCAAGGAATTTCCTTGCGGTTTTTTAATCGTTTCAACGTATCGTAATCGCCGTTGATTTCGTTAAATAAATATTGACGGTTTTGAAAAATTATTTCGTTCCGAAAATTCTGTCGCCCGCGTCGCCGAAAGCGGTGATGATATATCCCTTTTCGTTGAGTGGCGCGTCGGCGTAATGCGCGGCGAATATCTTTACGTCGGGGTGTTCGTCCGCCACGCGCTTAATGCCTTCCGGAGAGGCGATGAGCGAAAGCAGTTTGATTTTCGTAAACCCGCGTTTTTTAATGCAGGTAATCGCCGCCGCGGCGCTGCCGCCCGTGGCGAGCGCGGGATCGACGACGATCACTTGCCCGTCGAGCGTATCCTTGGGCAGTTTACAGTAATATTCGTGAGGGAGTAAGGTTTCCTCGTCGCGGTATAATCCGATATGCCCGATCTTCGCCGTGGGAAAGAGCGACGTGAGCCCGTCCACCATGCCGAGCCCCGCCCGCAGAATGGGAACGATGGTGATTTGCTCGTCGATGACGGGGGAGTCGAAGGTGGAGAGCGGCGCGGTAATCTGCACCTTTTTGGTTTTCAGATCGCGGAACGCTTCGTAACCCATCAGCATGGCGAGTTCGCTCACGATTTCGCGGAATTCCTTCGTGTTGGTTTTTACGTCGCAAAGGTGCGTGATTTTATGCGCGATGAGCGGGTGCTTGAAAAGCGTTACGTTCTTCATATAATTTTCCATATCGTGTTCCTTTAATCCCGATCGGGTTCGGTTTTTTCTTCTTTTTCCGCCGCGGGGGAAACGTCCTTCATGGCGGATGCGCTTGCGGAAAGCGCGTCCTGCGCTTCCTCGTTGTTTTTGCCGATATTAACGATCAAATTCGTGATGATGCCCACGATCAGCGCCGCCGCGATGGACGTGATGGACAGGAGCGATGCGCCCGTCGTCTGGTTCGTGCCGAAATTGAGCACCAGTCCGCCGATACCGCATACCAGAATCGAACTGACGACGAAGAGGTTGCGGTTGTCCCCGAGGTCGACTTCTTTAAGCATCTGCAAGCCGCTGACGGCGATAAATCCGTAGAGCGCAACGCAGGCGCCGCCCATTACGCATTTGGGAATGGAGTTGATGAGCGCGACAAACGGGGAGATAAAGGAAAGCAGAATACAGCCGATCGCCGCGCAGATGATCGTAACGACCGACGCGTTTTTGGTGATCGCCACGCAGCCGACCGATTCGCCGTACGTGGTGTTCGCGCAGCCGCCGAATATCGCGCCGACGATGGAACCCAAGCCGTCGCCGAGCAGCGTGCTGGAAAGACCGGGGTCGGTGATCAGATCTTTTTCGATGATGTTGCCGAGGTTTTTATGATCGGCGATGTGCTGCGCAAGCTCCACGATGCCGATGGGCGCAAAGAGCAGCGCGAGGTTGCCGATCGCCGCGCCGTCGATGGGGGCGTACTGTCCCGCCGTTTCGATACCCATCAAAAAGGTGAATTTCGGATAATCGAGGAAACTCTGTAAACGGATTTCGCCGAAGGTTTCGATAAACGGCGTAAAGTCGAGAATTTGCAGATAGGCAACGCCTGCCGCTTTGCCGATTAACGTAAAGATGAGTGCGAGCGCATAGCCCGCGCCGATACCGATGATAAACGGAATGAGCTTCAACGTTTTGCCGCCCTTCACGGAGGTCAGTACGATGGTGAAAAACGCAACCAGACCGCAGAGAATGGAGAGCAGGTTATAATCGGTTCCGCCGTTATGCATCAGCCAGTCGGTTGCCGTGCCGGAAAGGCTGAGTCCGATAAGCGCCACGATGGGCCCGATGATGACGGCGGGGAGCAGTTTGTTTACCCAAGCGGAGCCCACGAATTTGATGATGAGGGCGATGATCAGATAAACCAATCCCGCAAAGCCCACGCCGATGATCAATCCCCAATAGCCGTAGTTTTGCGCGGCGGCAGCGCCCATCGCGCCGAGGAACGTGAAGGAACTTCCCAAAAATACGGGGCTTTTTCTCTTCGTGCAGGTGATGTAAACGAGCGTGCCGACGCCCGCGCCGAAGAGCGCCGCCGCAGGATCCATTTCAAGTCCCTGCGAGGTGATGATGAGGGGAACGAGCAGCGTTGCCGCCATGATCGCGATCATCTGCTGAAAAGCGAAAATCAGCAATTTGCCGATTGTGGGCTTGTCCTGAATGCCGTAAATGAGTTTCATTTGTATATCTCCTTACAAAATTTATCAAAAAAAGCAGAAAAAAAGCCTTGCGTACGAAAATACTGCAAGGCGCTTGAAACGCATTTGAAACCCCGAATGCTATCGGTAAATACGGTTCGGTATATCCGTGCCGCTATGAAACTATGTAGATTTTATCATATCGCAAAAATAATGTCAAAACATTTGCCGAAAGAATTGAAAAAAAATGTAATTTCGTGTAAAATGAAGATAAGAGGTGCAGTATGAAGATTTTAGTCAGCCGTTGCCTGCTCGGAGAAAACTGCCGTTATAAGGGCGACAATTGCAAAAACGAAAAGGTGCTCGCGCTGGGAAAAGAGCACGAGCTCATCGGCGTTTGCCCCGAAGTGGACGGAGGGCTGAGCACGCCGCGCCTGCCCGCGGAGCGGGTGGGCGATAAAGTCGTCGCTTCCGACGGAAGGGACGTGACGAAGGAATATCTTCTCGGCGCAAATCTCGCTTTGCAAAAGGCAAAGGAAAATTGCGTGGATTTTTGCGTATTCAAGGCGAAAAGCCCTTCTTGCGGCTGCGGTCTGATTTACGACGGTACGTTCGGCGGCAAACTCGTCGAAGGGAACGGCGTTACGAGCGAACTGTTTTTGAAAAACGGATATACCGTTAAAACGGAAGAAACGCTTTAACGGCGAAATTCGGCAAAAAAAGCGGGGACGCGGTTGAAAAAATTTTTGAAATTATCCCTCGATTTTCTTGATATTCTTCGGGATAAATGCTATTCTATAATACGGAATATAAATTATAAAGGAGTGTTTATATTATGGCTAAACAGAGAACGGAAGCGGCGGCGAGAAGAAGTTTTGTAAAGTTATGCGCTTTTATCGCATTGTTTTTATCGGCAATTATCTTTGTGATAGGCGGATTGCTTGCTGGTTCTAAGGCCGGCACAATACTTGATTTGATTGCGAAAGTCGCTCTTTTGATTGGGATTGCGTTTCCCGCTTACGATTATGTGCGCGGTTTGAACAAGGTTTGGAAAATCATTTACTGGGTTGCATTGATTATCTATGCGCTCGGATGCACGTTCGGCGTACTCAGCGGGTTTCAGATCATTTAATTATGTTAAACTTAAAACGTAAAGTCAAGTAAATTTATAGAATTTTTTTAAAATTTCAAAAAAAATTTTTTCAGCGTGGTAAAATAGGGGCAAAAACAGCCTTACGGCAAGAATAATCATCCACCCGAAAATCGGGTGGTTTTTATTTTTCGGGCAAAGCCCTTGTTTACTGGCATAGCACAAATGTGCTTTTTAGTTGACCAGCCAGTCATGCATATCTTACTTGCTACCCGTCAACGGGTCACGCGGATCAAAGATGCTTAATTGATCAGCTTCTTTATCCACTTTTAGTTGATTTGCAACATATTCTTGTATCGCTTTGGCGTTTTTTCCTATCGTATCGACATAATATCCTTTACACCAAAATTCGCGATTTCGGTACGCAAACTTCATATTCCCAAATTTTTGAAATATTATCGTTGCGCTTTTGCCTTTCAAATATCCCATAAATACCGAAATGCTCATTTTAGGGGGAATCGATACAAGAATATGTACGTG
>QAKE01000037.1 GCA_003343995.1 Bacillota bacterium | reverse complement strand
CATGGTTTCTTCGTATTGCACGAGAAGTTTGAAAGTATGTATGACGACGCAGCCGAGAAGGTGGACGAAATTGCAGAACGTATCCTGATGCTGGGTGGTGTACCCGAAAACAAGTTCAGCGAATACCTGAAAGTTGCAAAGATCAAAGAAGTATCTGACGTGGCTTGCGGCAGCGATGCGGTCAGCAATATTCTTGAAACTTACGGATACCTCATTGGTGAGGAGAGAAAGATCATTGAACTGGCTAATGAAGCAGGCGACGACGTTACTGCCGACCTGATGACAGGCTATCTGAAAGAACAAGAAAAGATGGTTTGGATGCTGGTTGCTTTCAGCACAAAAGGATGCACAGACAAATAATATATAGGTTTAGGTGATAAATGATGGAAAAGGTGATGAAGTGGTGGAAACACTGCTTGGTCACCTTTTCTTTTGTCTTATAGTTTAGCCAGCTTACCTGCCGTTCTACATCATCATGTTCTTTCTGATGGAGAACTTGACAATCGCCATCGCCTGTATGGATGTGAGTGGAATATCCATTGGTTCATGGTGTGGATTGTAGCTCACCAGCTTGATGCAACCTTCTACCTCGGAACGGTTTATATACTTCACCGACAGGTATTCGTCGCCGTCGATGCAAAATGACACCAAGTACATTTCTCCATAAATGACGTTGCTGAAATTGCTGATTTCCTTAAAGCCCACAACATCTCCCGATTTCAAGATGGGATACATGCTGTCTCCACTGATGTAGAGCGCTCCGTCGCAGACAGGTATGTTCGGAATCTGTATCTTTCCCACCACGTGTTGCTGTTTGTTGGCAAGCAATGTTTTCAGGTTGGCGGCAGCGGTAATATCGTATAGTGGTATGCTACGGTCGTCTACCGGATCAGCCGTTTTGGGGTTATGAATCATTTCCACTTCACCCGAAACGATTTCGTCGTTGCAAAATTTGGCCTGATGTACAGGCTGTCCTTTTCCTACCAGCAGCCAGTTGTAATCTATTTCTTTCAGCTTTTCCAGCAGCAGCGGGAAATCAATTCCGTTTCGTGCAATCCAGTTACTTAGTGTGGGACGCGACACACCCAGGTAAGCAGCCAATTCTGCATCCGTTTTGAAATTCAGTACCCGCTTGGCGCGCTTCACGATGTCGGCTACATTGAATAATAAATCCTGTTCTTTCTCCATGGTTTTTATGATGTAAATATTTAGAAACGTATTTGTCGCTCATTTATATGTAGTTACCTACTTTATGAGAATTAATATCTAAAACTATTAGTTTTTTATATGGAAATCTGTTTATCTTTGTTGCGACAAAGGTAATTCCTTTGTTTTAGAATAACAAATAAATCGCATGGAATTATGGAAAACAAACATTTCAGCCTCCGGATAAGAACTCCTTCCGTAACGGATCTATAGATGCAATGCGCAGGATATATAGCTCCTGCATGTCCGATATATAGATGCAGCACATCCGGTATATAGATGCAGCACGACAGATATATAGATGCAAAAGACAAAATTCGATTATTTAATTTATATATATTTATATCATTATGAAACAAACACTTACTTCTTTCGTTCGCACTTGCCACTCCTGTCTGAGGGAACTCCCCATAGAGGCTTTTTATGTCAATCGGAAGACACTGATTCCAGACTACTGTTGTAAGGCCTGTCGCAGCGCAGCCTGCAAGAAACGCTACCTGGATTCACGCTCCGTGAATGACATACGCACGTATCCCTTGATAACCGATATCAAAGACCGCACACTCCGCATGGAACTGATTCTTCATGCCCGCCAGGTGGTGAACGAAAGCGTGGCGAGGAAGCGCAGAAGGCTGTGGGAAACAGTCGGCGAGTAATCTTAATTGTGCAATAACCCATAATTTTACCGCGGATTGCACGGGTTCACACAGGCCTAATTTAGTAAGAGTCAAAATATAAAATCTTAATCTGTGCCAATCTGTGTAATCTGTGGTGAACCAAAAAACATTAATAACCAAACAACATGTCCAGAATAAAAAAACGGGGTCTCGATTATTTTCCCCTTGATATAGATTTCCTACAGAATCGCCTGGTTCGTCGCATAATGAAACGCGAAGGCGACGGCGCGCTTGCCACCTTGGTGAGCGCATTCTCCTGCATCTATGGTGGTGAAGGCTACTATGTTCTCACCGATGCGTTCTTTTACGAAGATATCTCCGCCAACCTCTATCACCAGACCGCGGAGGACGTAAAGCGTATTCTTACACTTGCCGCTGAGTACGGCATTTTTGACGTCACGCTCTTCAGAGAGTGCGGTGTGCTGACCAGTGCCGGGATACAGAGGCAGTATCTCTTCAGTACCAAACGCCGCAAAAGTTCCGCGATAGACAACCGCTTCAATCTCATCACTGACGAACAGGAAGATGATGACGCCGGGAAACAGGAAGAGGCTGCCGGGCTATTTCCCGAAACTTCAGGGAGCGAAACGGAAGTTTCCGCTGCACTTCCCGAAGTCTCCACTACGCTTCCCGAAAGCGCAATGGGTACTTCCCAAAATGTAACATTAATCCCCGAAAATGTTGCATCCGGTACACATAGCATAGCACAGAATAGCATAGCACAGCAAAGCATAGCACAGCGGAGCATAGAATACTCCCTCCTCAATAGTTCCCCCTCGGGGAGAACTCAGGACGCGGACCGGGAGTCCGCGGAGGGGGACGGAGAGGAGGAGAATTTTCTTTCTTCACCTGCGACTCCCGCTTCACTTGCAGCCTTTGCTACTTTTACAGCCCCTGCTGCTTTTGTGGTTCCTGTTTCATCTGCGGTTCCTGTGTCATCGGTAGCTCACGCCTCCTCGGCAGTCCCGCCGTCAGTGCCTCCTGCTTCCTCGGTAGTCCCTTTGCGCCATCCCCGCAAGGAGTGGACAGATGAGGATATTTGCCGGATGCAACCGCCCCCGGATGGGGTGAACCGCAATCTTGACGGGTTGCTCTTCAATCTCCGCCAGTTACGGATCTCCCCTCCGGAACAACGCGCCATCATCCTCAAAAGCAACTTCGGCGCCATCGGCCATCCCATGTGGAAAGGTTTCTCGACGATACGCGAAAGCTGTGGGAAGATACGTCAGCCGGGAAGGTTTTTGCTGAGTTTATGCAATAAAACAGGTGTTCACGAGGAGTAAATGATACACTTGCATTTTATGATAAAAACGAAGATTTTTATTTCTCCGGTTATGATATAAGGCTTATATTTGCAGTGTGATTAAGCTTAAGACACGAAACTAAATTATTCTATTAATGAAAATAAAACTATTCTCTGATTATGGCAGTATTGTATAAAACAGTCCAATCTATATTGGCAAACAAGGAAGGAGTTAAAGTATTTTATCCTCGCGTGGTTCTGAAAGGACACGTCTCCACCGACCAGATCGCCCGTGAAATATCGGAATACTCTTCTCTGAGCAAGGGTGACACGAAAAACGTTATCGACAACCTGGTGCGTGTATTGACCACCCACCTTCAATCTTCCGAGAGTGTGACTCTGGATGGCTTCGGCACGTTCCGCATGGCTATGAAGACCAACGGCAAAGGTGTGGAAAGCGCCGACAAGGTATCGGCTGCACAAGCCACAATGACCGTGCGTTTTCTGCCCTGCTACACGAAGAATCTTGACCGTACGACGGCGACCCGCTCCATGGTGACCGGCGTGAAATGTATTCCTTACGAAACAAGTCAGGCAGGAGGCTCCGGCAGCGGTGATGGTTCCGGTAGCGGTTCCGGAGGCGGCGGTCTGGACGAGAATCCGTTAGGATAAGGACGTTGAACGCAGAGGTGCGGAGGCGCAGAGGGCTTCCCGGGTATCAGATTTAAACAGGCGCTGTGTGGCTCCGTACTGGAAACTGACTAAACTATTCATTTTTAACGACTAAACGACTTTATTACTCACAGGGCAGCTTATTGCCCGCCGGACTTATTATTCACTAAACTAATTTCATTCAACTTATGAGAAGTATCAACATGATTGTAGTGCATTGTAGCGCTACCCGGGCAGACTGTGCCCTTACCACAGAAGATTTGGAAACCATTCATCGCCGGCGCGGCTTCCGCGGTATCGGCTATCACTATTACATTCACCGGGACGGTACGGTTGTCAACACCCGTGCTTTGGAACTCGTAGGTGCGCATGCCAAGGGACACAATGCTCACTCGATAGGTATCTGCTACGAAGGCGGACTGGATGTCCAAGGGTGTCCTGCCGATACCCGCACGCCTGAGCAGTGCTCGGCGCTCCGGTTACTTGTGCATCAACTTCTGAAACGCTTTCGGAACAATATCCGTATTTGCGGGCATCGTGATCTCAGTCCGGATCGGAACGGTGACGGGGTGGTGGAACCGGAGGAATGGGTGAAGGAGTGTCCGTGCTTCGAGGTAAGCAAGGCGCTGTGAGGTATTGAAACATGAAAATTAAAGGATGCCGAAAGGAGGTGTTGAATTATGGCAATTAAGAAATCCGTTTGGGATATGATCCTGAAGTTGGTTATCGCAGTGATTTCCGCGGCTGCGGGCGTGCTGGGGGCTAATGCGATGACGCTATAAGAGTGATTTCGCCTCACTTCCGCCATTCTGAGCATTATTCTCCCCTCTTTACTCTCCTGTTAACGGGGGAGAATAATGTCAGTATGGCGGAAGTCTCAATCTATAAACTAATTATAACTATCTATTTTAAAAGAAAAATAATCAATCAATGAAACAACTATTATTATCTCTTGTTTTTTGTGGACTGGCTCTAAGCACCCATGCCCAAAATAGCGGACAAGACTCTTATGTCAAATTCCAGGCTCCTACGGTAGCTTCGTTTATGAAGTACATAGATCATCCTGTGGGGCTTTTCCACGGTAATCCGGAAATCTCACATACACTTTATACGTTAAAGGACGGCGCAGTGGAACTTCCAATCACCTTGCAATACAACGCTTCGGGCATCAAAGTAACAGAAGAAGCGAGCCAAGTAGGTCTTGGTTGGAACTTGAGTGCCGGCGGCATGATTGTGCAAAATGCTGTGGGCAAATTGGATAAGGAAGAGGATTATAACATCACTTATATCAGCGATTATCCGCAAGGAAGCTTTCCTGCATATACAAATTCATTTAGTCGTCTGGGTGATATACGAAAGTATGAAACTTACTATAAAAAAGCAATAGAATCTCGTCTGCAACCCGATATATTTTACTTTTCTTTTCCCGGTGGAAGTGGCAAATTCTTTATTGACTACCGCGATGGTAGCGCACATCAGATAGACGCCAGTCGGCCGCTGAAGATAGAAAACATGGGCGGCTATGAGCAGTGGCAAATTACTACAGAAGATGGCACACAGCACCTTTTCAATGCTCTCCCTAACGACTGGCAAGAAGGAGATGGCGCAATGAACCTTGTAGCTCGTACTTTCCTTCTGGACAGTTCTGAATACCCTAACGGGCAAGTTGTTGGATATGAGTACGAAACAAGGGACAACATGACTTTCAGCAGGTCGGAGAATGGCGAACATATCGTTCAGAGGTGTGGAAGCTTGGTAGCTGATATGCAATGCGGCATTCCCCCTAAGGTGACTGTTTGGAAAACTCAATCGAAAGAAGTTCTACTGAAATCCATTACTACCGACAACTATATTACGGAGTTCAAGATGAGCGATCGAATCGATTTGTCAACCAGCCAGAAATTAGATACGATTGTGATAAAGGCCCGTTCTGCTTCTCAATGGGGCAGTCCCGAACGTAAGATATGCTTCGGTTACAGTTATTTTGAGTCTGCAGTGGGCGGTAACACCTGGCTTGCTCCCTATATGAATACGGGTGATTTCTTTAAACCGAACCACTTGAACAAGCGCCTGAAACTGGATACCGTGTATGAAGTAGACGCATCGGGTAAAAAGACAAATCAACTTTCGTTTGACTATAACAACCCTACCGGTCTTCCTCCCAAGACTTCTTTTGCGGTAGATTATTGGGGGTACTACAATGGGCAGACAAACAATAAGTATATGATACCGGACTTTACCAATTTGCATTGGGAGCGGAACACTTCCGCTGCACTGCATCAAGTCGGCTATGTAGGAAACCGTGCCTGCAATCCCGCATGCTTGTATAACGGTATGCTGAAGAGCGTACAGTATGCCACTGGTGGCATGACGACTTACAGTTATGAACCACATGAATATCAAAGCGATCGGTTTGTGCCTACTTGTGATGAGAGGCGACTGTTGAGTTTCAGTGATGCTCAGTCTATATTGAGCTTGCGCGACCGCAATGTACCGACAGACAAGACTAACGGTTATTTTAGAGTGAATATCGGCGATAAAGTAAGAGTCAGCTTACGTATATTCAATGGATTGAATACTTGGAGTGAAATGGCAGGAAGTAACTATGCGCTACTGTTTACTCCCGTCGGTGGTGCGATGAGAACCTTTCATGCGGAAACTTTTGATCTAAGCAATGTATCAGAACCCTATCTCAACAGGGCGTATGAATTTACTGCGCAAGAAGCGGGAAGTTTTCACTTCATAATTTCACTTCCCAATGCTTTGGGAGACCAAAGCGACATGCATTCAAAACATGCCGATTTTACAGGAGATGTGTATGTGGTAAACTCTTTAATAGAGACGCGCGGTTATAATCGCGGTGGTGGCGTACGTGTTACGTCAGTGAACCATTTTGAAACTTCCAGCATGTCCGTCCCTCCTGTATTGAGCTGCACTTATAAATATCCCACTACCGGAGGGGTATTGTTCACGCCGCTTGCCTTTCATCGTGAGTATAAAAATCTGAATTATTATCAAGCGACATACACGAATGGGCATGAGAATGGTAACTATGGATCCAACGGCATTGAATTGAGCCTGTCAAGCAACAATTTTCACTCGGCTCCTTATTCCACCGTAGGAGCAGCCGTCTGTTATCCCAGCGTAACGGTACGCAAAACACGTTTTGGCACTTCGCAGGGGTATATCATCCATACTTTTCGTATAGCCAATGAGATTTCCACAGAGTGTTCCTACCAATTGCCTGAAGTAGGCAGTGGTCAACCTCTCTCCACCGAATACTATAGCGAAAACGATACTTTGTTGAAATCGGAGAGTTACCATTATGGTGTAGTACAAAAGCACTTCTATTCGGGTGTTACTATTATGGATCAATTCAATCGAAGTCCCAAGTTTTATACAACGGGAGGTTATTATCTTGTACGAATGGTAGGAGGATTTGTATATGACGATTATTGGGGACGTTACATATCCTTGATTTACGGTATCAAGAGCCAAAGTCATTTACTCAAATCGAAAACTGTTTATCAAGATGGTGTAACCACTACCACCACCTATGAGTATGATGAGCATTGCCAGCTCAAAAAAGAGAGTGTGACGGGCAGTGATGGTAAAGTACTCAGCACATGCTACACCTATCCGTATGATTTCAACTTTGCCCCCTACACCACGATGGCTGCTAAGAACTTCTTGGCCTATCCGGTGGAGGTGAAACAACTGGTGAATGGCAAATTGGCAAATGGCAAGTTGACACAATATGGAATTTTCGGTAACAAATACCTGCCCAAATCGGTGACTCGCAGTAAAATAGCTGGTTTGGTGAATGATGTGGTTACCTTCTCCTCTTCAGGGGCATCAAGCGCATATTACCCGGTTGCGGATGTCACATTCCTGAAATATGACACTTACGGCAATCCGATACATATCAACGTAAAGCGTGAAGACATTATCTACATTTGGGGATATGCATACCAATATCCGATAGCGGAAATTCGCAAAAGTAGCTATAACGCTGTACAGTCGGCCTTGGGACGCACTCCTGAAAGTCTCTCCTCAATGGTGGTTCCATCCGCTTTGGTAACGGCATTGCGTACCAAGCTATTTGAAACACCAGTCACGACTTACACCTATACGCCGTTACTGGGCATGAAAACGATGACTACCCCAAATGGCGAAGTGACAAGCTTTGAATACGACAGTTTCGGTCGTCTGAATAAGATACTGGATAATGACATGAAAACAGTAGAAGAATATGATTATCACTATAAGAACTAAGACATTATGAAACGATTTATAGTATTATTAATTTCAATGATAGCCGCTTGCACCGTCAGTGCGCAAGTCAGCACACAGAATTATATCTGCAGCCGCAAGATGTTGAACAATACAGGTAGTTCTCACGTAGACGACATCAGCTACTTTGATGGCTTGGGACGACCATTTCAGTCGGTGAATAAGACTGTACAGAACAATGTAACGAAGCAACGCCTGGCAACGCTTCTGGAATATGATTATTACGGTCGCGAAACGAACATGTGGCTTCCGACATCCGTTATGGCTGACTATGTGGAGGTAAACACTTTCAGGAATACAGCTGTAGGAAGCAGCGGTTACAATGATAGTTATCCTTACAGCCAATCCATTTACGAAGCTTCTCCGCTAAACCGTCCATTACAACAGTACGGGGCAGGCAAACTGTGGCACAGTAACAATCGCGCGGTAAGGACAGAGTATCTGGTCAATGCTTCCGATAGTGACCGAGCGTGCAAATTTTATACGGTGAACGGTACTTCTTTAAGTGGAGGCACCGAATTCTATGCCGCCAATCTACTGAATGTAATCAAGACTACGGATGAGGGCAACAACGTGAGTTACACCTTCACTGATAAGCTGGGGCGTATCGTATTGACCCGCCAGATGAATGGAACGGAGGCACATGACACCTACTACGTCTACAACGATAAAGGAAATCTCTGCTTCGTACTTCAACCGATGTATCAGACGACGGCTGACATCGAATTATATGCTTTCGAGTACAAATATGATGGTCACGGAAATTGCATCTGGAAGAAGCTGCCCGGAGCGGAATATATAGAATATGTGTACGATAATTATGACCGGATGACTTACTCGCAGGACGGGAATCAACGCAAAAACAATCGATGGATGTACTATCAGTACGATGCGATGGGGCGACCATCAGGTCAAGGAGAGTGTACGGAAAAGAATCGTGATTCCAATCCGGTGCAGCATATTAGAAGCTATTATGATGGCTATTATATACTAAGCCAAAGTGGTTTCAACAACCCCGATTTTCCCAAAGGAAATACTTCCTATATCAAAGGTCGCTTGGCAGGTAGCATCATAAGTGTGCTGGGTAGCGGCAGTAAGATTTATATTGCCTATTTCTACGATATCAAAGGGCGCGTAATGCAGGAGACACGTAGCAATTTGCTCGGAGGTCATGATGTGACAATTACCACTTATACATTTACCGATAAACCTGCCACAGTAACTCACATACATACGGCAAGCGGTAAGAACACATGGATAGAAGTATATACTTATTCCTACGACCATGCTGACAGAATCAGTAAGGTACAACACACGCTTGGTGGAACTACAATTACTTTGTATGATGCTACGTACGACGATCTTGGCCGTTTAAAGACCAAGTCCTTGCATGGCTCTACCACGAATAAGCTGACTTACACCTACAATCTGCGCGGTTGGTTGACAGGGATCACCGGTACCCGCCTCACTCAGAATCTGTACTACAATACAGGTGTCGGCACAGCGAAGTATAACGGCAGCATCAGCAGCATGACGTGGAAGGCGGGTAATGAAAGCACTGTGAGAGGTTACAAGTTCACTTACGACGGTCTGGATCGCCTGCTGAATGGTACTTATGGAGAGGGTGAGCAACTCAACAGCAATTCCGGCCGATATTCTGAAAATGTGACCGGCTATGACAAGAATGGCAACATCACCGGTCTGGAACGTTATGGTCGTAGCGGTTCTTCTTCTTACGGTATGTGCGATGCCTTAACCTACACGCTGAATGGCAACCAGATGATCCGTGTGGACGACCAGGTGTCCATCGGTGCAGGTAATGATGAAACGGACTTTAAGGATGCCGTGAAGCAGGCGAACGAGTATACTTACGATGCCAACGGTAATTTAACTAAAGATTTAAACAAGAGAATAACAGGAATTACATATAATTGTTTAAATTTGCCCAATGCAGTAACATTCAGTGACGGCAGTACTATTACTTATATTTACAGTGCGGACGGTACGAAGCTTCGTGCGGTTCATAAGATAGGAAGTGTCACCACCACTACTGATTACTGTGATAACGTGATCTATGAAAACAATACTGCCAAACTGCTGTTGACAGGAGAAGGATATATCTCTTTGAGTGATAAGAAGTATCACTATTATTTGCAGGATCATCAGGGGAACAATCGGGTAGTGGCTGATAAAGATGGCAATGTGGAGGAGACGAATCATTACTATCCCTTTGGCGGTGTGTTTGCTTCATCTCAGAATGTTCAACCTTACAAGTACAACGGCAAGGAGCTTGATACAAAGAAGGGACTGAACTGGTATGATTATGGAGCGAGAGAGTATGATGCGGTGCTGGGAAGGTTTACGACGATGGATCCGATGGCGGAGAAGTATTATGCAGTGAGTCCATATACATATTGCGTCAATAATCCAATAAAATTTGTGGATCCAACGGGTATGTTGACGGAATCTCCTCAAACTGGAAGTATAAGGCTATCTTTTTGGGATAAAATAAAGAATGCATTTAATGATTTATTCTCTTTTACTGTAGATATCAGCTCAGAAGAAGCAAAACAAAAAACAGCGCAGAAGTATAACCGGCAAATGTCTACATTACAGTCTTTAAATGATGGCGTAGAGGCGGTGAATACAGTGATGTCTATAGTAAATCCTGTTGCGTCAGTTGCTGAATTGGCTGCGAATATTCAAGGAGAAAATACAAAAGGAATTGTTCTAGCAGGGGCAATGGTCGCTTTAGATGTAGCTACAGGAGGAAAAGGAAAAGGGGCAAAAGAAACCTTTAAAACCTTATCTGAGTTGGGGTTAAGAAATGGAGCGAGAGTTACGTCTAATAAAGCTCTGGAACTAGGGGAACAGTTCTTAGGAAAAGGTTATAAAGAAGTCGTATCCGGCAGTGGCAGATATGTTTCTGCGGATGGAACCCGAGTTTTTAGGATGGGAACAAGTGATATTACTGGAGCTCATGCGGGCGGTTCGCACGTAAATTTTGAGACACTTATCCCTAATCCCAATAAACCAGGGAAAATGATGGTGGATAAAGATTTACATATTTATTTAATAGAATAATATATATATTATGAATATCTTATTAAACATTTCTGATCAAGTAGTTGAAAATGGATTAAAAAATGACTGGGAAAATGGATTTATTATCAAAACCAAATATGAGAATGATCAATTTAATGTGATAGCAAATAAAGAAGGATTAATATCTCTTGCCAAACAGTTATTAGCACTAGCTCAAGATACAGTACCTTCTGGCCAACATTTTCACTATGATGATTACAATTCGTTGGAAGATGGTTCTACTGAGTTGATAATACAAAAGATGTAGTTCCTATCTGGACAGTGTGGATGTTGAAAAGCTCCACACTGTTCACAAAATAGGCAGCACTTATTATCTGAAGAACCATCAGGTGAGTAACTGGGTAGTGACGGATAAAAATGGCAATGCGGAAGAAGCGAACTATTAGTTTCCTTTTGGTGGTATTGCCAAAAGCATCGGGAATATTAAGCCTTACAAGTAAAATGGCAAGGAACTTGATACAAAGAAGGGACTGAACTGGTATGATTATGGGGCGAGACATTATGATGCAGCAATAGGAAGGTTTACAACTATGGATAGATTTGCAGAGAAATATTATTCGATGTCACCATATCAGTATGGAGGAAATAATCCAGTTGGTAATATTGATGTGAATGGAGATAGTATAGTCATTAGCCCCAATCCCAATGGATTAATTGATCATATAAAATCAAGATTCGGTTACGATACAAAGTTCCAAAAAACTGTAAAAGCTGATTTAGCACAATTGAAGAAAGATGATAAAACTGTTGCTCAAATAATTTTAAAATTAGAGGACAGTGAAAATATTCATCAAATTACAATGGTGGAGGATAGAAGAAAAGGTAACTTAACAGAAGTTGATAAAGAGAAAGCTGCCAAGGGAATTTCACAAGGCACTACTGTTAGATACGATCCCTATACTCAAATAGAACCTAGCGGAGAGAAAAGAACTCCGAGGGTAGGACTAAGTCATGAGTTGCAACATTCTTATGATGCAGATCAAGGAACAATGACTAGGGAAATAACAGAGAATGGTGTCTTGTTGATTGAAGTACGTGCAATCAATACAGAAAATAAAATAAGAATGAAAACAGGAGATCCTAAAAGAACCAAATATGGAAGAAGAGAAGTGCCTAAAATACTATTGGAGTAAAATTATTCTAATTACTGGAATTGCCTTTATTCTTACTGCATGTATGTATATAAATAGGAAATCCAAAGAACAACATGCAAAAGAAAATGGTAATGAGCCTTATAAAGCTCTAAGTGTAAAATACCAAGATTCTATTTATCGTATGGTATTAAGATCAAATGACATTGTCTTAAAAATGAAATATCCAGATGAATTTTTACGAACTTTAAAAGATTCAGGCGTTTTAAACATTGATAGTGCAACTTTTTATGAATTAAGAAAAGATATAGTAACACCTCAACCTCTAATAGATTCGATCTTTAAAGGAAATGTTGATACTCTACTTTCTCACTTTTTTGATGATAATGGTTTTATTGCCTTTGAATTATCATATGATGAAGAAAAATACCTAATTGATATTTTATATCGAAATAAAATTCTTGTAAATATTGCTTGTGAATCAGGATATTTATATATTGACAACTGATCTCGTTCGATTGGATATTCTATTCGATTGTATCAAGTCTTAGAATTTTTAATCTGCAAATCTTACATATCCCTGACCTTTACTATAAATAATTAGTCTGGTCAGGGGCTATTTCTTAGTGATTTTTTGACTTAAAAGCTTACTCTAATGTCAAAACGATTAGGATATGACTATTAAATTCTTATTTGTTTTTTATTGGCTATGATTCCTCCATTATGATAGCTATTATTATATATTAAGTTGTAGCGGTTCTTCTTCTTACGGTATGTGCGATGCCTTAACCTACACGCTGAATGGCAACCAGATGATCCGTGTGGACGACCTGGTGTCCATCGGTGCAGGTAATGATGAAACGGACTTTAAGGATGCCGTGAAGCAGGCGAACGAGTATACTTACGATGCCAACGGTAATTTAACTAAAGATTTAAACAAGGGAATAACAGGAATTACGTATAATTGTTTAAATTTGCCCAATGCAGTAACATTCAGTGACGGCAGTACTATTACTTATATTTACAGTGCGGATGGTACAAAACTTCGTACGGTTCATAAGATAGGAAGTGTCACCACCACTACTGATTACTGTGGTAATGTGATCTATGAAAACAATACTGCCAAACTGCTGTTGACAGGAGAAGGATATATCTCTTTGAGTGATAAGAAGTATCACTATTATTTGCAGGATCATCAGGGGAACAATCGGGTAGTTGTAGATAAAGATGGAAATGTGAAGGAAACAAACCATTACTATCCATTTGGTGGTGTGTTTGCAAGTACGGGTAGTGTACAGCCTTATAAGTATAACGGTAAGGAACTGGATACAAAGAAAGGTTTGAACTGGTATGATTATGGGGCGAGAATGTATGACCCGGCACTGGGGAGATGGCATGTGGTGGATCCGCTGGCGGAGAAGTATTGTGGAGTGAGTCCATATACGTATTGTAAAAATAATCCAATTCTCAGGATCGATATTGATGGGAAAGATGATTATGTAGTGAATAAGAATGGTTATGTGTTTTTTTGGAAAAATACAAAATATGAAGATAAGGGAGATCGAGTTTATTATTTTGATGGAGAACATAAACCGAAGCAGGTAAGCGGAAAAACGATAACTATAATGGATAATGAATTAATGCCTGGTATGGTTGAAAGTCAAAAGCCTCTGGATGGATATTCTACTTATGGACAAACCAGTAACATTCATGATGCTGCAAATCTCTTTAAGTTTGCAGCGGATAATAGTATTGTTGAATGGAAATTGGACGTATATGAGAATGAAAATGATGGGCCAACAGCTATTATTATTACAGATCATAAAGAAGGCTCTGTGGAAAGAGGAAATAATGCAAAAAAAAGGACGGCTGTGAATGGTCACAAAAAAATAGATATTCATTCTCATCCTGGTGATGAAAGTCAGGGAGCTTCTGCTTCTGATATGAAATATATTAATAGCAGAAATAATGCAGTTTATTTAAAGAGGAACCGAACGTTGCATGATTATAATTCTAAGAAAAGCAATATAACAACTATTCATATAAATACGGTCGAAGATTTGCAGAAGTATATACAAGATAGACTTAAAAAATAGTTTGTATGCGAAAGGTATTATTAATATTATTACTTATTTCTTTGCCGAGTTGTCAACCCGGCAAAGAATCTCCTGCTCGCTCTACTGCTTTACGGGAAGTTAAGCGGTTGATTGATCAAGATTCTTTTCCTGCAAAGTATATTATCATGTATGAGGAACCATCGAACGACATCGGTTCTATCTATAAGATAACACCGGCTAACTCTCCATTTGTAGAATGGAGTTTGGAAAGACCGGAAAAAGTGATAAAGTACAAGGATAGGTATATCTGCTTAATGAATCCTATGGAGTCAATTGATATGCCTAAAGAAAAATTGATTGAGATAACGGATTATCCGAATGATACAACAACCGGTCCTGTGTATGATGAAATATGGTATATAGGGGTGTCTAAAAATGGGAAGAAACACACCTTGGTTTCTACATATAGATCTTATCTCACCTATCGTTATTATTCTTTTCCTCAGCTCTTGGAATATACATTCGAAGATTATGATTCGACCCATTTACCACGCTTTATATTGGCTTCATATCTTTTAGTTGTGGATAGTTCATACATACCCAAAGGAGCATTGTTTAATCATATCCAACGCATTGATGGAGAAATATACTATACTAATGTTTTAGATGAGTATTTTAAAGAAAACAAAGATAGTATACGTAAGGACTTTTTTGCAGTATTGAATGGAAAAGATACACTTAAGCTAAATGTTGTAGATACGATAACACAGCATCTTTTCTTTGAGAGTGCGAATAATGCTGCTTTCTTTAGATCACTGGCAAAAAATCCTTTGGGTAGATTATATGATTTGCTTCGTGACTCTACTTTTTATTTTTGTAATGAAAAAGGCACGTATGTCAGGTATTCTGTTCCGTATAGCGACTTTCATTGGTATTTTAGTATAAATAATAATTCTTATAAATATGTAGATGAGTTTTATAGAAGAGGAACAAAACAGAGTCTGAAAGATTTAGACGGTAGCTATAATGAATGGGATGCAAATTGATTTCATTTATAGGATTCAATAATGGTTTTGTTGGTATGATATCCCCTGTCTTTTACTCTGAAATATGAGTAGAGGCAGGGATTGTGGTCTTCTGTTTTTACAGCGTTAAGGTCATCCGGGAGCTTCCTTATCTATTCCCAGTCCTAGCAGATATGTTATCCGCTGTTCTTTAGTATAGAAGGATTTTTAATCTCAGCTATTACGTCGAATACGCTTTATTTCTTGTATATTAGCATTCTAAAATCAGCGGATTACAAATCCGCTGGGACGGACAAGGAGCTTGATACAAAGAAGGGATTGAACTGGTATGATTATGGGGCGAGAATGTATGACCCGGCACTGGGGAGATGGCATGTGATGGATCCGTTGGCGGAAAAGTATTGTGGGGTGAGTCCTTATACGTATTGTAAAAATAATCCGATTAATAGGATTGATCCGGATGGTAACGATGATTATGTAATAGAACCTAGAGGACGTTTACACAACATGACCATTGAATCGCAAAGAGGAAAAAGCGAGTTTGACAGGTTATATAATAGCTCGAGAACGAGAAAAATAAAACGTGGTAACAAGTCTATTAAAGTTAGTGATACGAAACTTCTTTCTGGCATGGTAAAAATGCAGACAAAACATGCGGGCTATAAAACTGCCGGCAGTACTCAAAATCTGCAAGATGCTGCAGAAGTATTTAAATTTGCAGCCGATAATAGCAAAGCTGAATGGAGGTTGGATGTATATGATGATAATGGAGCAAAAACAGCGGTAGTAGCCACCAAACAGAGTGAGGATCATGTTCAGAATGCGGATGAAGCTATGGATGGATTGGCAGTAGAAGGAAATCAGGTCGTTAATATCCATTCTCATCCCAATCCTTTGGGAACCAAGGGAGGCTCTTCGGATGACATGAGAAATGCCAAATCAAGCCCGGCACGAAATGCTGTGTATTTTAAGGCAAATCAAACCTTGTATGAATATAATAGTACTCGATCTCAGATAAAGGGAATGTCTGCTAATACTGCGGATGATATTCTGAGACAGATGGGATTAAAATAAATATTATTGATATGGATAAAAAAGGAATCGTAGTATTTAGCCTCTTATGGCTACTCTCAGGGTGCATACGCAAGCCGAATGATGTAGATATGTATCAGAGAGCCATAGGGTATGCGCAGTCTCTTGTAGACAGCGGTTATATAACTGATGATTATGTCCAATTATATGAATTGAAAACAAGTGAGTTCAGCAGTATATATTCTATTTTTGGTACAGATACTCCGATTTCAGATGCTCCGGAATATCCATCTCGAATAGTAAAAGTGGGCGAAAAGTTTTTCTGCTTTACGGAATTAGACGAGCCGGAATTATCCGTAGAACAAATATACTGTATTACTAATGTTTATGATGCATATTTGGGGCTTCGCAGCAATGATATTTGGTTTCTGGGGATTTCGAAAAATGAGAATGCGGGAGCTATGGTGAAGAGATCACCGGATATAGATAATCTCTTTGATTACTCTGAATTATGGCCCTATTTTTCAGGCGGGCAACCAGAAAGGCGTGATTTTTATATGTGGCTGTTTACTCATGATATAGTCCTGTCTGATCCAGCCTGTTTGGAGTTAGATAGTCTGGGATTTCATATAAAGAAATTAGATGGAGAGATCTATGTGGCGAATAAAACAGATACCATAGTTGTCTTATCTTCAGATCCCCTTGGGCGGGATTTTGTCGTTGCAAATGGTTCCGATACTCTTGTGCTATCCTTGAAAGATTCGCTGCCGATTGAAATTCCTGCAAACCATTCTTTGACTTTGCGTTATGAAAGTAAAGAAAACAGTTCTTTTTTTCAAAATCTGCCGTGTAAAAACACATGGATGTCTTTGTATAAATTATTAGGTGATTCCACTTTTAGTCTTTTGAAAATAAGTGTTGAAGCAAAAAAGATTCGCTTATTGCATGGTGATCTTCCTTTTAGTTATTTAAGAGACGATTCAGGTGAAACTTTGAAGGAATTTTGGAATGAAGGAATCTTTGATAAAGAAGAACGGGGGCAAAGATTTTGGAGAATAAGTGAATAATAGATAATCTTTATCTATCTGTTTGGTTGATGTTATATCATAAGTAGTCGAAAGAATTTGGGTTGTTAAATCCTTTAAGGTTTTCCTCCGTCTCGGCGGATTTATAATCTGCCGATTTTGCGTATTAGGATTTGTAATTCACTTTATATCTACTTGAAGTTTTTGTTTTCATCGGATTATAAATCATAGCTGGTCGAAAGATAACATCCATTCACATTTGCGATAAAACGGAAAGGTTTATTAGCAATTTGCTCTATCAAAAAAGATAGATTCAATTAAGAAAAGTCAGTGAAAAGGATTCCTTTTCTTAAAGGATTTAATGATGCAAAGCGGGCAATGGAAGTGGCTCTTCTATAGTCGTAGCAGTTGAGAATACAGGTTTGACAATAAATGTAATGGAATCAACCGATAGGGATTGTTATAGTGAATATGCGGCAGGCGGTACAATATATTGGAACCCGTAATTACTGAAGGAGTTACATCAAATAAAATAAATGAAGTTAAAACGAAAGAATATGAAAATAATAGAAAACGTTGGATATCTGAATAGGTTATTTCTATATGGTGTGTTTTGTACTCTTTTTCCTTTGGTTGGAACTTCCTGTTCCACTACTAAGAATTTGATTGATGCTAACGATATTGATTATATAAAATTCTGGTATATGCCTAAATGGATTGAAACACCTAATGCTATCAGGGATTGTGCCGATATTGTGTATGACACCTGTGTTACTAAGGATTCTGTGATAAAGGATAGAAAAATAATTAGAGAATATGTAAAGGCAGTTAATAAACTAAAGATTTTGAAGAAGGAACTTGACTATGATTTACGTATATCTTCCCTTATTGTATTTAAGGAAAATAGGAAAAAAGTACCTGTATGTATTAGTTTGAATGGGGTAATTCTTAAAAATGATACATTGATGAAAGGAAATAAACGTATGCTTAAACTAATAGATAATATTTTATATA
>QAKE01000024.1:22055-38338 GCA_003343995.1 Bacillota bacterium | reverse complement strand
GATGGTAATTGCGCTGCTGCGGTCAACGCCTGGTATCGTACGGAGAAGTACGATGTAACCTTCGTATTTGTCAACCATGGTATTGATACAGATATCTATCCGCGCAATCAAGGCGTCAATGTAGTGCAGGTGGTCCCGGACGATTCCAATGCGAGTTTTCTGTTCGGCTGTGATTTCATATCCCTCAATCGATTGGAGCACGTCATCTGCTTTTTTCCTGAGAGAACGCTGTAACAGGGAAACACAATGCTGAGCGTCAAAATCCTCGCCGGATGTGAGGTAGTCCGTAATAGCGGTTGCGGACTTGCCAAACATATCGGACACGACGGAATCCAGAGCCACATTGCAGACGGTGAAGGCATTCTGAAAACGGTTTTTCTCGCTGCTTCTCATAGATGTAAGTTTGTAGCGGTAACGAGTCAATTCGCGGAGGATGCGGATATCCTTGTCCGGGATAAAGCTGCTTTTCACCAGGCCAATGCGAAACAAATCGCCAATCCATTTGGAGTCCTTGGTATCATCCTTATTGCCCTTTACAGCCTTGACCCATTTCGGGTTGGCAACGACGACACGGATCCCCCGTTTCTCAAGAATATTGAAGACAGGAACCCAGTACTTCCCAGTGGATTCCATGCAGACGTCCAGACAGTCATTCTCATGGAGCCAGTCGGCAAAGCGGTTCAGGTCAGCGTTAAATGTCGAAAAGCGTTTCTTCTGATAACTGGGCTGCAAACTATCCTGTTGAGTTTTGATGATGGTTGCCACCAGAAACGATTTGTGAACGTCAACCCCACAGCAGGTTGGAAATACGACTTTCAAATTATACCCTCCTCATCACAAAATTGTGAGGAGAAAGCAGTGACTGAACCACCAGGCAATTAACAGGTTGTTAATACAATCCTTAGTGTACGGGCTCGCGGCGCCACTTATTTGTGCTTGAACGGGTGGTTCCAACACTGATTTTGATACTGTTTTAAGCTCTGGAAGCAGTCTGCGACTCACCTCCCCGTGCGTTGTAGTGTGCTTCCTCCTCAAATCTAATTTTACAAGAAAGGCGACCGTTTGTCTGCTCTCTTTCATCTCTATTTGTGCCGAGAGCAACGCGGTCGGCATGGTGATTTTGATGAAAACGCTGCTGCACATCTGCTGCGCGCCGTGCTCGATCACCTGCATCGACACGCTGCGGCAGGAGGGCATCGAGCCGGTGGGGTTCTGGTACAATCCGAACATCCATCCGTTTACCGAATATAAGATGCGCAAAAACACGCTGGTCGAGTACGCGAAGAGCATCGACCTCAAGCTCGAGATCGAGAACGAATACGGCCTGCGCCGGTTTATCGAGGGCGTGTATCCGAACTTTGACAACCGCTGTGGGTTCTGCTACACCCTGCGCTTTGAGGAGACCGCGCGCTACGCCGCGGAACATGGGTACGACCAGTTTACCTCCACGCTGTTTGTCAGCCCGTATCAGAACCATGCGCTCATGCGCGAGGCGGCCGAGCGGGCGGCGGAGAAGTACGGCGTGCAGTACCTGCACCGCGATTTTTCGCCCCGCTTCCGCGAGGGGCAGGACAAGGCGCGCGAGCTGGGGCTGTATATGCAGAAATACTGCGGCTGCATCTTCTCCGAGGAGGATCGGTACAGGAAAAAGCCGAAGAAGAAAAAGCCTGCGGAGGGCGCTTTACAAAACGCGGGGGAAATGGTATAATACTTTCTGTACCCGCGCCCGTAGCTCAGCTGGATAGAGCGTTGGACTCCGACTCCAAAGGCCGTGCGTTCGAATCGCATCGGGCGTACCAAAGATGAAAAATCCGAACGTTGTTCCCATTGGGGACGGGTTCGGATTTTTGCTTTTCTTCTAAGAATGTACAGTGGAAGAAAATGAAAGAGGGACGATATCCGGATTTGGATATCGTCCCTCTTTTGCTTATGTAGCTTTAGACTGGCGCTGTGCCTGCCATGCGGCATATGCCCGCTGGTTTGCTTCGTCTTCGTAAAAAGCAAGCAGCGCAGGATACAACGCACGCGCCAATTCGTCCAGCACATGATCCGGCACGTTGTCCGGAAACCGATCAGATTCAGACATCATAACAAAACCTCACTGGTGAGGTGCGGGAATGCAGTGTGAAAAAATAGTCCGTTAGATAAACCCAATAAAGAAAAGTAGTCCGTTAAAAAAGCAGATCGGTCCGCACCTGTCCCCGCTCCGAAGTTGTCATGATACTTAGGTCAGTTTGTGTCAAAAAGTATTTGTTCGTTTTCAAGCAGTATAGTATAGGGTATCGAAAACCGTCAAATTTCAGATTTATAATAAAAACCCCGCTGCCTATCCGGCCTTGGATAGCAGCGGGGCTTTTTGCGTACAGCGTAGGTTCTCAAATCATTTCATCGGTGTCCAACATCTTGAAACTGCCAATAAACTCACAGTTCAACGCCTGGGCGATCTGTTTCAGTTCGTTTTCCGAGAAATTATCCCGTGCAAATTTGTTGCTCAAATTTTGACGTGATGTATGCAGTGCTTCTGCAAGCTGTGTAATTGTCATGTTCCGTCTGTTTAAGATCACCTTGATCTTCTCTCCCATGCTTAAAACCATCGTTATTCCCCCTTTATATAATACGAGTATAAACGATATGATGTCGAACGTCAAATTATTTTTTAATTTGCAACGAAAAAGTTTTCAAAATATATTGACAAAAGACACTATAAAGTGTATAATGACACCATAAAAGATACATAGACGGATGCAGTCATCCCTCTATCGAGCAATGACAGACAAACGAGGAGGTTTCAATATGTACGGTAATCAGAACATTACATTTCTCACGCAGGAATATAATCTTTATCCCACGAAGGAGCAGTCCTTACAGTTGACTGGGCGGTTTGAGCAGGAAGATGCGGCATACAACACGTTAGCCGATGCAGTAAATGACGCGCATAGACGCGGCATGGAAGAAGCGAAGTTAAAGCAGCTTGTACAGGAACGCTATCTTCCTGCGTCAGACGAGGTAGATCGTTATGCGAACAAGTGTGTTCGTGCACGAATCAACGCATTAGTGCCGCGGTTGTGCCGTGGTAAGATGTCGAGGATTGCGCCGCGACGGGTGGATCGCAGCCAGCGAAGTGCAAATTTCCGGTATGCAGGTGTAAGCGACTTTCATTTGGTTTTGCCTGTGATTGGCTCAATCGCGATGGAGCAGCACCGTGACCTGCCCAGGGGCGCGCGTATTTATGGCGCTACTGTCTATGCGGACTGCTATTATGCGTTTTACCATGTCGCGCTGCACCTGATCGTGCCGAAGAAAGTGATTGCCCCGGCTCCGGGGCATTATGGCAAGGTTGTCGGCCTGGACTACGCGCAGGATGGCCTGTACGTCGATTCATCCGGTCACTGCGCGGGCTATCCGGCATTTCGGCATCAGGCACAGGACAAACTCAACCGCTGTCACCGCGCGGTCAACCGTTTCAAGACCGGCAGCCGGCGCTGGCGCAAGTTCCGGCAGCGTGCGGCCAAGATGGAACGCCATGTGGTCAACCAACGTAAGGACTGGCAGTACAAACAGGCTCATGCACTCGCACAGCAGTACGATGCCGTCTGTGTAGAAACGCTGGATCTTGCCGGTATGATGCAGAACGAACCGGCTTTATCCGGCAAGCTATGCGACAATGCACCGGCTGCGTTTTATAAGCGGCTGGAACAGGTCCTGAACGCACAGGGAAAGCGCCTCATCCGGGTGGATCGCTACTATCCCAGTTCGCAGATCTGCTCAGCCTGCGGCCGCAGGGTGGGCAAATTTCCGATGGATTCAGCATTCACTTGTCCATACTGCGGGCTTCGTCTGGACCGCAACCATAATGCCGCCCGCAATATCCGTGAAGAAGGACTCCGCCTGCTGGAGCAATAATCCGTTTCCATCGCCCCCGGTCGTCTGGGTGTGAACGCACGCTTACGGGCTGCGTGAATGGCGGCACAGTCTTATCTTTGCCCGTTGGATGCAGCAGTGGACGCACTGCTGCATCCATTTTTATTTGTGACGGTTTATTTTTATGAAATACACGAAACTTGACGGGCGTAAAAAACGATATTACAATGGCACCATAATGAAAACGAACGAAACAATCTGGAGCAAGAACTGAAATTTTTATCCGCACACTAACGACGTTATTGTGCGGATTTTTTCATATATAAGAACAAATTGTGAGCTTGAAAGGAGAGAAATAGGAAAGTGCTTGGGCGGTACGGCTCAGCAAAAAAATTAAGGAGGAACGCAATTTTTTTTTGAAAGACAGAAAAACAGAGACGCCAGCACAAAGCGTCTCGTATGGAAAAAATGATTGCATACAGCAGCGTACCCTGCTGTATATGGTCCGGAAATCCGGACAGCCGGCGTAAAACAATGCGCCGGAAAAGTGATGGTTATATGATTGCTGACCTTTGGGCGGCGTCATATAACCAGCACGACCGTTGTTGTAACGGTCTTCACCCAGTGGGATGGAGCAGGAAAGATCATGCCAGGTGGTTATGCAATCACTTGAACAGGATCCGGACTGACGCCCACGCCGTTTTATCCCCGCAATCGGCATCACTGCAGCAGCAGCGTACATGCCGGTAGTTTGTTTCAACAGCAAGGCATTGACGGCCCACACCATACGGTTCTGATCGTATGACGGCTGTTTGCTGGCACGCTGTCGCGTGAAATGCCGCATCAATTTCAGTAGTGGGAGGATCGTATATGAAAATTTATGATGAAGTCGGGACGCCGTTTGCGAAAGCATGTCAGGATAAGTTGTCATCGAGTATTGCCAAAGGGGTCAGTAAGCATAAAGCTCGTGAAGAAAAGGTAATGGCCGGGAGCAAGCGGAAATCCAGCGGCATGCTGCATGCAGACCGGACGATCGATGGTTATGTCGGTAAAGTCAAGCGGTATGCGCAATGGATGGCAGAGGTGCATCCGGACTGCAGAAAGCTCATCGTAGCGCATAAACGTCACTATGACCGCGAATATATTCAAACGCAAATCGATGCTGGAGCCAAAGCAGCGACAATCAAGTCTTATACGGCTGCGCTCGCATTTCTTCACAGCTGCACGATGAATGAAGTTCATGCCAACAGGCCGATGGTGCGGACGCAGGACGCAACACGCAGCCGTTCGTATTCTGAGGCAAAGTATAACAATCAACTGCGCTACCGCCGCAACCATGGAGAGGACCGGGTTGCGGATATCATGCAGATCTGCCGTATGACGGGCTTGCGCGAGGATGAAGCGGAACAGGTGCGTCCATCCAATTTTCATTTGGATCAGGATCGGTTTATTTGCCATTTGTCGGGAAATAACGACAGCAAGAACATCGGGGCAGGAGAGCAGACGGTTTGGACCAAGGGCGGTCGGGAACGTACGATCGAAATTTTGCCGAAATACACTGGGCAGCTGCGTGAAATTCTGTCCCGATACGAGACGGATGAAAGGATTTGCAGTAAGATTCCCGACCGGATCGATGTCCACGGTATCCGGAGCATGTATGCCTGCGAGTTGTATCAGGCGTATGCCCGCCCGGTTGAGGAGATCTCGGTAAAGGAAAGGACAGTGGAAAACGGGAAATCCTGCCCCTCCCGATATCGGGACGCACAGGGGATGGTGTGGGACCGCCGGGCGCTGCTGCGGGTATCGGCGTCGCTGGGGCATAGCCGGTCGTCGGTCGTGGTTGCAAGTTATCTGTGGAGGCTGCGGGAATAGGAGATAATGCGAAGACTGAACAATGAATGGACTGGCCTCTATATTTGCAAACTCAGGCGCAGAGCCCCTTGAAGTCAGATGTATTTTTCTGCTATACTTTAGTTATCATTTCTCATGCTGCAAAGCATAGAATTTTCTCTTTCTTTCGCATTTTGCACAACTGGCTTTCTGATATGTCCTATATCTGAAAAGGGGAGATGTGGCAGATGGATACGATCCTGTCCAAACGGAACATGACTGAAGAGGATATTAAGCTCCAGTTTATTACGCCTGCTGTAACAGAAAAATGGAGCCGAGGCAAAATTACTATGGAGACCCGTATCACTGACGGTAAAATTAACCTCAAGGGCAATTTGGCCTTTCGTGAAAAACCCAAGCGCGCGGATTATCTCTTGTATTTAAGCGCAAATAATCCGATTGCGGTCATTGAGGCCAAGGATAATACCCATAGCATCTCCTACGGACTGCAGCAGGCGATGGAGTATGCGCGGATGTTGGATCTTCCCTTTGCATTTAGCTCCAATGGGGACGGATTTGCGGAGCATGACTTTCTTACCGGCAAGGAGCGTCAATTCGGCTTGGAAGACTTTCCTACGGAGACAGAACTGATCGAACGCTTTAAGCAGGAATCCGGACTTAGCCCAGCACAAGAGACGGTGCTCAGCCAGCCCTATTATTCCAGCCAGAACACCTATCCGCCCCGCTATTACCAGCGCATCGCCATCAACCGCACCATGGATGCGATTGCTCGCGGTCAGCAGCGGCTTTTGCTCGTTATGGCGACCGGCACCGGCAAGACCTATACTGCTTTTCAGATCGTTTATCGCTTGCTTCAAAGCGGAATGAAGCGCAAGGTGCTGTATCTTGCGGATCGAAACATCCTTGTAGATCAATCCATTCAGCAGGATTTCGCCCCGTTGGAAAAAGTAATTCACAAGATCAACGTAGCCAAAGATGATAAAAGCACCATCACCTCTCATGAGGTGTACTTTTCGCTGTATCAGCAGTTGGTTGGTGACGACGATCAGGAGCATTTCAGCGAGCTCTTTTCGCCCGACTTTTTTGACCTGATCATTGTGGACGAATGTCACCGCGGCTCTGCTAAAGAAGAGAGTCGGTGGCGCCGTATCCTCGAATATTTTTCAAGTGCAACGCAGATTGGCATGACGGCGACGCCGAAAGAAACCAAGTATATTTCCAATCTGAACTATTTTGGCGAACCGGTTTATACCTACAGCTTGAAAGAGGGTATTGAAGACGGCTTTTTAGCGCCGTTTAAGGTCATCAATATTATGACGGATATTGGCGACGGCTGGCGGCCCAGAAAAGGGCAGCGCGACATCTTTGGCAATGAAATCCCGGATCGGATTTATACCAACAGTGACTACGACTATAATATTGTCATTGAGGATCGTATTGAGCAGGTAGCGCAGGAAATTACCCGCTACCTCAAAAGTACAGACCGCATGGCAAAGACCATTGTGTTCTGCGCCAATGAGGATGCAGCAGAGCGAATGCGGGTGGCGCTGGTCAATCTTAGCTCTGATATGGTTCAGAAAAATCCGGATTATGTTGTGCGCATTACAGGCAGCGATACCTATGGAAAGGGCAAGCTAAAATACTTCATTTCCACATCCTCGGAAGGCCCTGTGATTGCAACTACTTCCGAATTGCTTTCCACCGGAGCCGACTGCAAGATGACCAAGCTGATTGTACTGGACAAAACGATCGGTTCGATGACGGAGTTTAAGCAGATCATTGGGCGCGGAACTCGCCTGCGGGAGAAAGAAGGCAAAACGCACTTTGTCGTTATGGATTTTCGCAATGTATCCCGCCTGTTTGCCGATCCAGACTGGGACGGCCCAATCGAAATGGTATCAGATTTTGACCCGCACCACGGACAGATACCAAACTCCCGCGGAAAGGTGGGTACAGGTGACGATGCGGATACTTCACTGCAAAATCCGAAGCCTGTTGTGGATGCGAACGGATGCAAAGTCAGTATCATTCACAAAACGGTATCCGTCTACGATGCCAACGGTAAATTGCTTCGGCAGGAAAGCATCGTGGATTATACGAAAGAAAACGTCTGCGGCGAATATGCGTCGCTGGATAACTTCATCCGGCAGTGGAGCGCGCAGGAGAAAAAAGAGCAGATCCGGGATCTGCTCCGGGCGCGCGGCATTGATCTGGAGCAGATGAAAGCGGATCAGAACATGACAGAGGTAGATGATTTTGATTTCATCTGCCATGTCGCCTTTGATAAAAAGCCGCTTACACGCCGAGAGCGTGCCAACAATGTGAAGAAGCGGGACTTCCTGAGCAAGTACAGCGGTGCCGCTCGCGAAGTGCTGGAAGCGCTGCTGGACAAATACATGAACACCGGCATCTACGAGATCGAGAAGACCGAGGTGCTGAAACTTGATCCTTTCTTGAAAATGGGCAAGCCTGCCAAGATTGCCAGCTATTTTGGCGGCCGTGAGGGCTATCGGAAAGCGGTCAAAGAACTGGAAAATGAAATTTATATGGACGAGGTCATTTAACACATGAGCAATTTAACTGGATTTGTCAAACGTTTGCGGGATATTATGCGAAACGATGCGGGTATCAACGGTGATGCACAGCGCATTGAGCAGATCGCATGGATGTTGTTTTTGAAGGTCTATGATGCCAAGGAACAGGATTGGTATATGGAAGAAGATAATTACCAGTCTATCATTCCAGAACCTTGCCGCTGGCAAAAGTGGGCAGCAGATGACAAGTCCGGTAGCGCTATGACTGGTGATAAGCTGTTGGATTTTGTAAACAACAGGCTTTTTCCCGTGCTCAAGGGACGAGATATTCGGGACAGTGATGGCAAAGTTATCTTAGAGGGGGTTAAGGTAGATGCCAATACCCCTATCAAAAAAGCAATCGTCCAGACGACCTTTGCCGATGCGAACCAATACATGAAAGACGGTGTGCTTCTGCGGCAGGTCCTCAATGTCATTGATGAACTGGATCTTTCTGACTATGAGGAGAGCCATGCGTTTGGAGAAATCTATGAAACTATTTTGAAGGAGCTGCAAAGCGCTGGTTCTGCCGGCGAATTTTATACACCTCGTGCGGTTACAGACTTTATGGCACGAATGATCCGTCCTAAAATCGGGGAGCAAATGGCCGATTTCGCTTGCGGCACAGGCGGCTTTCTTGTTAGTTGGTTAAAAGAACTGCAAAAACAGATGAAAAGCACGGCGGATGCGTTGCAATATGGTAGCTCCGTTTATGGAATTGAGAAAAAGCAGTTTCCCTATATGCTGTGCATTACGAATCTGCTACTTCACGGACTGGATATCCCCCGCGTATACCACGACAACTCCCTGCTGCGGGACGTGTTGGATTACACAGAGGAAGACCAGTTTGATGTCGTGCTGATGAATCCGCCCTACGGCGGCAGTGAAAAAACCGACGTTAAAAATCACTTCCCGGACGATTTGGCAAGCTCCGAAACGGCCGATCTGTTTATGTCGGTCATCATGTACCGGCTGAAACGGGGCGGTAGAGCTGCAGTGATTCTGCCAGATGGGTTCCTATTCGGCACCGACAACGCCAAGGTGAACATTAAAAAGAAGTTGCTTTCCGAGTTTAACTTGCATACAATCATTCGTATGCCGGGCAGCGTCTTTTCGCCGTATACCTCAATTACGACCAACATTCTGTTTTTTGACCGCACCGGCCCTACGAAAGAAACATGGTATTATCGGTTGGATATGCCGGAGGGGTACAAGCATTTCTCTAAAACCAAGCCCATGAAGCTGGAGCACTTTGAGCCGGTGGTTGAGTGGTGGAACGACCGTAAGGAGCTGGAAGAGGACGGTTTCCCAAAGGCGAAAAAGTTCACCGTCCAGGAGCTGGCCGATGAATTGGGCTACAATCTCGACCAGTGCGGTTATCCGCATGAGGAAGAGGAAATCCTTGCTCCGCTCGATCTCATCCACCGTTATGAAGAGGAATGCGCTTCCCTCAACGCCGAGATTGACCGTGTGCTGGCTGAGATCACCACGATTCTGGGAGGAGCTGCCCAATGACCCCGCAGGAACTGAAAAACAGCATTTTGCAGCTTGCCATCCAGGGCAAGCTGGTGGAGCAGCGCCCCGAGGAGGATACGGCTGAGAAGCTCTTTGCCCAGATTCGGGAGGAAAAGCAGCAGCTCATCAAAGAGGGAAAAATCAAGAAGGAGAAGCCCCTGCCGGAGATCACCGAGGATGAGAAGCCGTTTGATATTCCGGAGAGCTGGATGTGGGTAAGAGTACAAGAGATTACTTGCTTGAATCCGAAAAATGATTTGCCGGATGAACTTGAAGTTTCTTTTATCCCTATGGCGCTGATAGATGATGGATATCGTAGCAGTCATTCCTTTGCGATAAAATCATGGGGAGGTATCAAGAAAGGCTTCACTCATTTTGCAGATGGAGATATTGGTATTGCGAAAATCACACCATGTTTTCAAAATAGGAAGTCGGTTATTTTCCGTGACCTGAAGAACGGATATGGAGCAGGAACGACAGAACTCTCTATCGTTCGGGTCGTAAATGATTTGCTGTCACGCGACTTTTTGCTGTGGTTTTTCAAATCAGCATATTTTATTGAAAATGGGGTTAAATCCTTTACCGGAACAGCGGGGCAACAGAGAATACATAAAGATTATCTTGCAATGTGTGTTCTCCCCCTCCCCCCTTTTGCCGAGCAAAAACGCATTGTGGCCAAAATCGAGGAACTGCTGCCCTATATTGACCGCTATGAGCAAGCGTGGAGCAAGCTGGAGCAGTTTAACAGCCGATTCCCGGAGGATATGAAAAAATCCCTCCTGCAGTACGCCATTCAGGGCAAGTTGGTGGAACAGCGCCCCGAAGACGGCACAGCCGAGGAACTTTTTGCAAAAATTCAAGAGGAAAAACATCGGCTTATCAAAACAGGGAAAATCAAGAAGGAGAAACCCTTGCCGGAGATCACAGAGGACGAGAAGCCGTTTGAGATTCCGGAGAGTTGGATGTGGGTGAAACTTGGTTCGATACTTCACTACATCGATACAGGTAAAAGTTTTAAATGTGATGAAGTGCAACCGACAGGTAATAAATGCGGAATCATCAAAGTTAGTGCTGTTACATGGGGCAAATTTAACGAAAACGAAAGCAAGACCTGCTATTCTAGCGACTCATGGGTAGATGAGTATGCAATCCACGAGAATGACTTCTTAATTTGCCGTGCCAATACGGCAGCCTTAGTAGGTGGTTGTGTGATCGTAGATAAAATAAGCAAACGATTGATGCTCTCTGATAAGGTATTGCGACTTCATTTTTCTAAAATGATATATCCGTTTTATGTTTTATGGGCGTTGCGAACACCGTTGGTTAGGAATCAATTTAGTTCAGTGGCTACCGGAACTTCTGAATCGATGAAAAACATTTCACAAGAGATCCTCAAAAACATAATTATACCTTTGCCACCCCTTGCCGAACAAAAACGCATCGTAGAACAACTGGAACAGCTGCTGCCGCTATGCGAGCGGTTGAAGTGAGGTGACTGATATGTTTGAAAGCATCGCTACGTTTATATCTGAAAATTTACTTGATATTTTGCTTGTTATTGTAAGTGCTTCTGCATTTTTTATTTACTGGTTACAAGAGCGCCGAAAAATCTCAGAAGCCGCGTCTCTGATTATTATGCAAGTTGAGGATTTGCAAAAACGAATTTCAGAAATCAACTCATTTATTGTCGATGGAAAGTTGAATGATGGTGCCTTTTATGAATCACAGCTGTTGTTGAAAACAGATTATTGGAATGAATATAAGCACTATTTTGTTCGGAAAATCGACTTCTTTAGTTTCTCGCTTTTCGATTCGTTCTATGACTGTGCATCAGAGATCTTAGAACAGCAGCAATTCATGAAGAACCTACAAAAGAATTCCATGTTCTTGACACAGCAAATAATTATGCGGATGGAGTCGACTTCCATTTTACAATGTTTATCGTGGTGCAAGCAAAACTCTGTCAATATAGACCAGCTTTCCGCCGCTTTGGCAAGCACAATCTCGGACAAGCTCTCCCCAGAGCAAAAGAGCGCCCTAGAAAATATGTTAAAGCAAGCTGCTACTAGCAATCAAAATCCCGATTTAAATACTTTCTGGACTATCTATGGAAAACGTAGAGACAACATCCACAAAATCGTGAATCAGGGGGCATTGACGCAGTATATACCTGTGCAAATCAGGATCACGCTTGAAAACGCATTAAAAAGATATAACTCTATTCAAATCGTCGGTTGCGAGGGGTATCAAAAAATAAAAAAGTTGGCATCGCGGAGGTTTTAAGAAGACATACGATAATCGAGACAGGTGCGGTAGTAATTATTCTTTGACTACATTTTTCCTACTCTTTCCACGAATAAAAACGTATTGTCAAATAATTAAGCCGTTTCTATTTCTCTGTGCGAGTAGCTAAAGTGAGGCGTTCTAATGGAAGATCAAGAAAAAGAATACGAACAAGATGAGTGGAAGATTGCATTGCGGTCAGAAATCCTTGCCGCAATGACAGGGACTCCAGCCGAAAAAGAACACGCCTATGCAGAAGTCGGGTATTATTATCAATGCTGTGCGCCAGCCGCATTATACAAATATTATCCCGATTCCGAATTGTGCTGGAATAGCGTCAAAAATGATCAAATGTGGTATTCTGCACCATGTAATTTTAATGATGTGTTCGATTGTGATGTTTCCATTGATAACCAAAAGATCTTTAACAAGACATTGAAACTATTTCCAGACAAGCGTGGCATACGTCCTGGGAGTAAAATGTGGAGAGATCTTCAGTCAACAATAAATCAGCAACTTCGGACACTGCGAGCTACATTTGATGAATTGAGAAGAACGACTGGCGTTTCCTGCCTCAGTGAATCGGACGATTCGTTGCTGATGTGGGCGCATTATGCTAACCATCATCGTGGAATTTGCGTAGAATACGATTTGTTTGAAATTAATCAGAAGCTAAATTTCACGGCCGTTCCTGTGGTATACTCTGAACAGAGGGCTTGCTTTAACTCACTTGATCTGCAAAATCAACATATTAAAAATGATGCTTCGAAACTTTTGGTTCAGAGCCTTACTTCAAAATCTCCTGAATGGAGCTACGAAAAGGAATGGCGGATCATTCGAGACAACGGCGCTTGCGGCGATTCTTGGGATGCAGATAAAAAAGGCGCATTGATTGATATGATCCAACCGAGTTCCATTATTCTCGGGTGTGCGGCACAACCGGCATTTGAGCAAGCAGTAACAGATTATTGCTCTGCCAACAGCATCAATCTCTATAAGATGGAAAAAGACCCAATGTTATATCATTTGAATAAAGTACCGGTGTTACAGTTTAACATTAGCACCTAACAGTTTAATACTACGAAAATGTAGCAAATTACTTATCGGCATTGCTTAGCATCGTTCGGGGGAGTGACGCAGGTATGAGGAAAAATTATATATTCAAGGACGTAGACGATACTCTCGATAATACAGCAATACGCTTTGTTGCAAGAAATGGAATAATGGACGGATACGCAGATGGATCGTTTCAGCCGGACGAGACAGTGACACTAGCTGAATTATGCCAAATAATCTGCAATTGTATCTTCGATAAATATGATGACTTAGAGGAAGAGTATAGGTCGACTGATGAAAACCTAAAAGAAAAGTTTGGAAATCATTGGGCAAATAAATATTTAACAATTTGTTATAAAAAACAGTTCCTGCCAGACTCTATCTCGTCAGATGAAGTTTTGGATAGGGAAACAGGAGAATCCATACTTTTTAAACTTGAAGAATATTGGGTCAATTTATTTGAGTTTAAGGGGTATATCCGGCATTCTTATGAAAAAATTATCAGATCTCATAAACTCTCGAGAGGTGAAGTTGCATACTTTCTTTACACTAGGATTTCAGACATAGCGCGTTTCTTGGATAATAAGTTATATGACTTGCGGATAAACGAAAAATTCGATGAAGCAGCCAATTTTATTATCCAGTTGCCCAAAACTTTTGTAGATCGGCTTACATTGAATAGAGATTTATCTTTGATTCGGTATCATGTAAGGCACACAACAAAGGAAAATATCCCATACCTGCTGAAAATCGCTAACATTTTGCTTCGCCGATTGGATCGGAATAATGTGTTATATCATTATACTTCGTTAAGGGCGTTAGAGCATATGACAAAGGATGGTGCGAATATAATTTTCAAAGCAAGTAATTCGGTATATCTGAATGACCCCCTTGAAGGTAAAATCCTTATGCGGCAATTGCAGGCAAAACGCGATCGACTGTTTAGTCCGCTTAAAACACTTCAGAAGCAGAATCGTGTGCGTTATGGATCAGAAATTATTTTTAGTGATACATACATACTTAGTTTTTTTAAAGCAGAAGATGGAGATGTTGAAAAATTACCAATGTGGGTACATTATGGTGACGGAGGAAATGGCTGCTTAATTGAATTCGATACTCAGGATTGCAACCTACCATTTTATAAGGTCATGTATCAAGAAAAAGAGATTCGTCAAGTATGGAAAGAACTGAAAGATGCCTTAGTACCGGTGGATAGGGACTTCGAAAAAACAGATAGCAACTATAATCAAATCTATAAATATGCGTATGTCATATTAGATCAACTTAGTTGGCTTTGTAAATCCCTGTGTTACTCTGATGAAAAGGAAGTACGTTTATTGTTTTTTGAGCAGCCGGAAGATGCATGTGAAGAAACGTTTATCCGAGATGGAGAAGCGTTTCCGAGAATTTATGTGCCTTGTCCTGAGCCACTTGAAATATCAAAAGTGATTTTAGGGCCTAAAATAATGCATCCGGAACGATATTCACTAACGCTCAACCATCGTGATATAGATCTTGTATTTGTTTCTCAGCTTCCGTTTCAATGAAGACAGCAACTGGGCGCTCAAATGGTCATAATCAACTTCCGAATATTTTGACACTTTCCTGAAAATGCGATATAATAAAATCGAACAAATTTTCGATTTTTGAAAGGAGGGCTAAACCTATATGAATGCCGTAATCTACGCCCGCTATTCCTCGGACAACCAGCGCGAAGAAAGCATCGACGGACAGATCCGTGAGTGTAAGGAGTATGCCGCGCGGATGGGGTTGACAATTATCGAGTGCTACATTGACCGCGCACAGACAGGCATGACCGATGATCGGCCAGAGTTTCAGCGCATGATTCGGGACAGCGCGAAAGGTCAGTTTGAAAGCGTATTGGTATGGAAACTCGACCGGTTTGCACGGGATAGATATGATTCGGTTCATTATAAGAGATGGCTCCGTAAAAATGGTGTCAATGTAATCTCAGCAGTCGAACCTATTCCGGAAGGCCCGGAAGGGATTTTGTTAGAATCGCTTCTGGAAGGCCATGCGGAATATTTCTCAAAAGAATTGTCGAGAAAAGTGACGCGCGGTATGAAAGAAAATGCGCTGACCTGCCGACATAACGGCGGTGTTCCAGCTTTTGGGTTTGCAGTAGACAAGACTCTGCATTATCATGCTGATCCCGTTACAGCCCCGATTGTACTGGATATTTTTGAGAAGTATGATCAAGGCATTTCCATGAAGGAGGTTGCCGAGGAATTGAATCGCTGTGGTTTGCGCTCGGCGAGAGGAAATTCATTCAACATAGCGAGGATTGCACAAATATTAAGCAATCGGAAATATATCGGAGAATACCGATTCGGAGATACAGTTGTGCCGGACGGCATCCCTGCACTTGTGCCGAAAGATCTGTTTGACCGGGTGCAAGCGCGCAAAGGTAAAAATCAACACGCGCCGGCGCGAGCAAAGGCGACGGAGAATTATCTCCTTACTACAAAACTCTGTTGTGGGAAATGCGGGGCATTTATGGTCGGTGAGAGTGGGACAAGCAGCACGGGGACGATCTACCGGTATTACCGCTGCGTCAATACGAAACGGCACAAAACGTGCGATAAAAAAGCGGTTAAAAAGGACTGGATCGAGGATATCGTGCTGAAGGCGACTATGCAGCTGATACAGAATGAAAAGCTGCTGGAACGGTTGGCACATCGGCTGTATTTGATGCAGGAGCAGGAAAGCCATGAGGCAGCGTTGCTAAAATCAGAGCTTAAGGAGATAGAGAAGAGACTGCACAATCTGATGGACGCAATCGAGCAAGGTATCATAACGCCGACTACAAAAGAGCGATTGCAAGAGCTGGAGCAAGAAAAAGCTCGGTTGGAGGAACATATTGCGGTGGAAGAAATCCACCATACGGTTCTTTCAGAGGAACAGATCCTGTTCTTCCTGTTTCAGTTCCAAAAGACAGATATCACCGACGAAAACCAGAAGCAGCATTTGATAGACTGCTTTGTCAACCAGATATTCCTCTATGACGATCATCTTGTGCTGACCTTCAACTATAAGGATGGGACAAAAACAATCAGCCTTGCAGAAGTAGAAAGTTCGGATTTGAATATCGACGCTGTACCAAATTAAGCCGTTATTCCGAAA
>QAKE01000024.1:0-18754 GCA_003343995.1 Bacillota bacterium | reverse complement strand
AAAACCTCCAATTGATTTAGTCACAGTATGGCTGTGCTAAACCAATTATAAGGCATTGGGGCTTCAGAGCGTGAAAGTGGGGCTGAAACTCCGGCAGGGTGGTGCCCAAACTGCATGCAGATGGGGCTGGGATGCCGATTTTTGCACGAAAGGAATAGCGGCTTTTTGCAACTATTTTTGGAGATAAAAGCAGGAAAGAAAATTTGGCGTCCGCCGTGGCGTCCATTTGGACGCCGAGAATGATAGAGGAAAACAAAAAAAGAACAGCCGGTTTCGGCTGCTCTTTTACGTATAAATCACCATCGACAGGATCGCTATCTCATTCGGTATCCGCCTGCTCGGTTAAATGGGCGGAAAGATCCTGACCCTGTGTACACGCGCTGCGGATATAAACCTGCTTGCATGTCTCGTCAATCGAATACAGGATCACGTCATTGCGGTTGATAAACTGCCGGATACCCTTTTCGTTCCACGGCACTACATTGTACAGGGGATACTTTTCAGGGAATTGAGACAGATTGCTTTGAATCACTTCCCGCAGCCTCGTATACCAGGTTTCCGCAAGAGTGGGATCTCTGAATTGGTGCAGGATATAGGAGAATTTCTCCAAAATATCCTGCTCAGCGGTTTCCGTATAGTAAATCTCATAAGTTGCCATCACGGTTGTTCAAAAGCCCCTTTATCTTATCATCAAGATCGCGCTGAGAACAAATGCGGTTGGCGGCAATATCCGATTCGCTTTGCAGAAGTCGTTCGCTGATTTCATGCTCGCTCATGTCTTCCCAAGTTTTCAGGCTGGGACGGAACGGCATGCCGCCTTCCCGCAGGCTCTGTTGTGCGAAAATCCGCACTGCCTCGGCAAACGAAGTCCCCATGCTGCGGTAAAGTGCTTCAACCTGCTCTTTTAATGCACTGTCGATCCGGATTTGAAGGGTTGCATCCATTGCCATATCGAGCACCTCCTTGTAATGCAATTGTATTACAAAGATCGTTGGTTGTCAACCGGGCAGGGCGGAGGCTGCGGCGTGGTATCGGATGGAATAGCCCGGCGCAGCATCACATCGGCAATGCACTCGCTGGCCTGCACGCGCGATTCTTCAATCAGATGCGCATAGTAGGTCTCAGTAGTCGTTGCACTGGAATGCCCCAGCTGCCGTGCGACCGTGACCACATCGGTGTGGTTGGCAATCAGGACGCTTGCTACGGTATGGCGGAAAGCGTGCGGATTGATATGCGGCAGTCCATGCCGTTTGCTGAACTTTGCCAGCCATGCGGTGATACTGTCCGGATGCATGGCGCGGCCGTCATCCCGGGTAAACACGAAACCGGTATTCCGCCAACGGTCGCCGTTGAGCTTTCGAAGCTGCTCCTGTTCCGACTGATACTCGCGTAGCAATGAGATGGTTTCTGCGGGGATGGATATGTACCGCGTTTCACCGGTTTTTGGTGTCTCTTCATAGATGCCGCGCGCCTTGGAATAGCGCAGATTATTGTCAATCGTCAGATAATGCTTGTCCAGATGGACGCGATCCCATTTCAGTCCCATGATCTCACCACGGCGGCATCCGGTGACGAGTAGCAAATGGGTGATCAGCCTCCATTTCAGCGGTTCAGATTCCACCGCCTGTACGATGGCGGTGATCTCTTCCGGCTGAAAATAGTTGACCTTGCTGCGTCTTGCTTTGGGAAGCGTGGCGCGGCTGGCAGCGTTATAGGTGACGAGCATTTCCTTTTCAGCCTGTGATAAAACAGCGGAAATGAAGCGATGATGCTGCAAAATCGTTTTGACTGCGAGCTTTTCTTCGCTGTGGAAGTAGTCAAAAAGATCCCGTGGTGGTATACTGAGGGCAGAGGCGATCGCTTCTGCTGAGGCCTGCCGGATGGTCTGTCCCCGGCAAGCGGCAGTCACAGTGGATGGGCTGAGTTTCGCTTGTCGCGATAGGGCAGCGCGGGAGACTTTCCGTTCTGCAAGCAGTGCCCCCAGATCGACCTTGGCTCGGGCATTATCGGCGGAGTGTTTGATGCAATCCTCTGCCAGACTGACATATAAACGGTTGAGATGCTGCGGACGGATTTCGGTCAGCTTGAAATGACCGATCGCCGGGTTGATTCGCTCGCACAGGTGCTTGTACAGCTCAATTGTGCTGTGCTTGGTGCCGGTATGCGCCTTAAGATCGATGACATAGGCTGCATATTCCGCAAAGGTTTTGCGGTTATCAAGGCGGAAGCCCTGCCTGATGCTGTTTTCAAACTCGACAGCGACTCGCTGTGCCTCCCGCTCGGCGCGCTGCTCCGACCATGTCGCGGGTGGACGATAGGTTTTATAATGACGCCGTTTGCGGTAAAGTTCATCATAACCGCAATGCACGGTGATCTTGAAGCTCAAACCGGTTTTACCGTGGATTTTTGTGATGGTTGCCACGTTATTATAGATGCCTCCTTCGGAAAAAGCGGCTGGCACGCCAAGTCGGACGTGCCAGCGGTGCTTGGATTCAAATTGCGATACGCGGTGGGATGTGCGGCGGACGCTTGTCAGACGCCTCGGGCGGCATGCCGGTACCCTCGTGCAGAAGTTTGAGGACGTTCGGATAATAAATCAGACACGTCCGGCCAATTCGGGCGGCAGGCAGGATGCCCTGCCTCACCCAGCCTCGGAGTGCATTTTCGGACACATGGTGTCCCTCCGCCAGCAGGCGACGGTGGGTTTCCGAGATGGACGCGGTGTCGTACCACTGTTTTGTTGGAATAATTGTGATGTCGGACATATGTATTTACCTCCTAAAATTCTTCGGTCGCGTCTTGAGCACATTAGGTTAGATGCGATATACGCGTGGTGTATCCTTCATAGCTATAATATATGGGTACGGTCTGCATCGTTTGCGGATCGGATCAGCGTATCCTTGCCTAAACGCCGTGATTGGATTTGTTGCTCAAAAATGCTTCGAACCACCTCGTTCTTTCGGGCTTCCTTCCATTGCGTAGGCGTCATTTTCAGAGTGTGCTGGATCTCGGCAACTGATATTTCAGCTCCGTCCCACTCTTTCAGCCATTGCAGCAGTTGTGCTGCGTGGGTCAGTTTGCCTTTTACGGTACGATGAGCCGCGGTCTCTATCAGACACTCTGTCGGCAACTCGTTGCTCTCGATAACCACGCAGTCGCTAAAGAACGATTTTACCAGCATTACTACCTCGCTTGGCGGCTGAACCAACCATAAAGTTACCGGTGTTGCTTCGCTATGGTTGCGCAGTGCGCTGCGAAAAACCAGTTGCACCAGATCACGCGCAAGCGTAAGATTGGCCGCATGCTTCACACATAGCAGTTCACTAGCGTCATTGATAGCATTCTGTTGGCAGCTCTGCTGCAACTCGTTCCATGATTTTCCATCAAAATCGAATGCAAGCGCCCGATTGAGGTAGTCCGAAAACTCAAATCGACCAAGCCCAGCACATATTACATAAGTGGCCGCGCGATATTGATTTGACCCGTTCATTCCGCCAAAATACGGAAGATAGGGTTTGGGCGGTGAACCATCATCAGATTGCAATGGAATCAACTGATCGTGAAAATCGGACAGCTCATTCCAAAGTTCAGCTGCGTAGCTCTTGTAGGTTACAACCAGCACCTTTTCTTTCTCCGGGATCTGCGCAAGACGGTACCGTAACCACGCTGCAAGTGCCTTGCGGTTTCCTATACGCTGCATCGCGGTTTTGCTCGTGGCGAAAGCATCTGTGTGTTGGATGTAAATCGATAGATGACTATTCGATTTATCTAACTTGCCTTCCAATACCCTAAAATCAGGATTGGATACCAACTCAGGGGACAGCGATGCGGACCCGCTGAGGATGAAACTGCGTAAACAATTTCGCGTATCTGGTGTAAGGCACGTTGGAATTACGAGCATTTTTTCCTGACCGACCATAAAAACCGCGCGTCCTGTGCGGAGTGCACGAAGTTTCTCAATCCAGCTATTAGCACTGCATCCGGCGTAGTGGGCCAGCTGTTTTGTAAAGCTGTCCAGTGCGTCCCAATCAAAACCGGCCTCTTTCAGCAAATCAGCATCAACTGCGCCCAGCCGTCCGAAACGTTCGCGGCAAAGGCGCATCAATACGTGAAAAGGTTGACGCAGTTGCATCCCTAATTGGAGCAGGAGACCGCTTTTCATATAATCAGTTTGTCGCTGATAACTTGGTTTGAGGCGGCTGATTTGGATCTCCAAGTTGGCTATTTCGCTGATTGCAATACGATTGTCCGACAACAATGCCGGCGCCTCGTCCACGATAAGCAGATTACGGCAGCGCATTTGCTCGGTCGGGGATACCCATGGACGAAATGGGGTCAAATCTGAAATATACGCTTGATATCGCGCATGCATCAGAATTAAAAATGGCGTCTGGTTGGCCTTTGCCGCTGATTGCAGCAACGGACACGTTGCTGCATCCGGGCAGGAACGGCCGGGACAATCCATGTAGCCTGCGACCTCGCCACGCAGACAACTGCCGTGCGCTATGTTAAAGTCATTCGGGCCCTCGAGGACGTGGGCGAGATGATCGCCTACGCTATTGATCAGATCGCGCAACTCGTAAGCCTCGGCTGTTTTCTCGACAACGATGATGACGCCTCCAAGCCGTGTTGCGTAGTCGGTACTTTTCGCAAACTGCCGTGCAAGTACCTTTAAGATAGAACGTAGCAACGTAGACTTTCCCACCCCCGGAAGTAACGGGATAACCACAGACGGGTCCTCTTCCGCACCAAGGATCGCGCGTGCAGCATGCTCCAGCAACTTACGCTGGCCGGATAGATATGTTCTCCCGCGCGTAAAAAAGTACTGGTCCAGCTCGCTCATGACCTGCTGCAGCAGATCGCTTAGTAGATGCGGAGATTCCAGAGACCATTCCAGTTCTCGAAATACTTCTTTTTGCCCGATTCCCAAATCACATACTTTAATTTCAGAATTCACCTCGATTTCACCCCATTTCTCCCATTTTCTGAACTGTTTCGCGTTCTGGTGCTGCACTGTTTGTTTCGGGCCGTAACAGCTGCCCGACCTCGTCCACAATCTCGATTTCGTATTGCTTCCATAGCGTCAGCAGCTCGTTAACCGGCAGACCGAGGCAAGCTGCCTTGGTAGCCGACACACTGTTTGGGAAAAATGCATATTTCCAGGTGACATCACGTCCTCCATTTTTGAAAGGAATGCCGGCCTGAGTCAGCGCGTTCTGCAACTTTGCTGGCAGCAACTCAGGCTTGACCGAATCAGCAAAACTGACATCACCATCCCGCTCGGTAAGCCAGCTGCGGTATGCCGCAAACAAAGGCTCCCGCTCGAAAATTAACAGCGGCTCAGGTATGGTGCCAACCGTGCGAAGCACTGCGATGGTGTGCGGTTTCCAATTTTCGCCCAGTCTACGGATATCCGATAGGTGTTCCGCCAGGAAATCTGCAAGGAAACGGAAAAAGCCTGCGGCATCTTCCAGCCGAACCCTTGTACCCGCCCTTTTAGTGGAAACAACTTTTTTCGGGGCTGATTCGGGCAAAATATCGGCCCAAACCCTGCGAAAAAATATGTTAGCCGCATCATAGGAGCATTTTTGGCTTGTAATCAGCCATTGCAAAAACTCCTGTAGCACTGCCAGCAGTGTGGACATGATTTCGGCCTCTGCCTTGCATTCCATCTGGACATAGTCGCCAACCAGCTTCACAGGAAGGAATCTCGTGCGATGTTCACGGATTCGCTGCAAAAAGTTTGCTGATTCCTTCTTTTGTTCATCTCCGAACCTAATCACCAGCGCACTGATTGCGTCAGACAGTTTTTGCAGCGCGCTCAATATTTTCTCATCATAAGTATAATACGCAATTCCGTCCAGCGTGAGGCAGTAGGTAGCATCGCTGCCAGACTGCTTCCCTAACATGACTGGAATGCCGAGAGGAGCGGCTTTCCGTATTTGCTTGCGGATTGATGCAGGCACACCGGCTTCCAGCACGAGTAGGCGATTACGACAGGGGGCGGCGAGCCGTATTGTCATCTCCTGCCACTGAATCCGAAGCTCCGCGTAATCGCGCAGATCGGTTGACGGCGAAAAACCTCCTAAAGGGACTTTGGGAGTCCAGATGTGTGGTATATAGACCTTCCAATGTTTCCCTTCCCAGCATTCGTCTCCCGCAAAAGCAGCTAACACCGCTTGTAGCACAGGTGGAGTTGCTGTAATGCCTGACATGTTACAGGCAAGGCTGCCAATCAGCGGATATAGCGTGTCGTACAGAGGAGCCATCAGGCAAAGCAACATCATAACCAGAACACTGCGAGGTTCTTGGCAAAGGTCACAAAGCCGGAAAAGCAATTCAATCGCGTTGCCAGCATCCCAGTGCAGCGCATGCCGCCCCAGTACGCGAGCACCGTGCTCGGTGTCGAGCATGATATGCAGCGGCTTTGCACGGTCATCTTTGCGTGTTTCGTGAAATTCCTTTTCGCTGATCTCCTGCGGGCGGCGATCTTCTACGCTGATGTGCGCAATCGTACAGCCATCCACCTTGATCTTGCGAAAAAACGTGTTTTTTTTGAAGTATAACATCGTTTTCCTCCTGCTTGCTTTTTGTGGCCACAACCAAAGTATAGCGCATATATAATGCAAAAAGCCATTCTGGAAAATGAACCTCAAAACACGAAAAAAATCACAAAAATTCCAAATGGTCTTCGAGAAGGAAAGGAGATATCATATGAGTGCCTTCAAGAAATACCGCAGTATGCTTAGACACAAAAGATTTCCTGATTTTGAGGAAGATCCGGAAGAGAAAAATGCAGAGCAGTATATGAAATATACTGCATACCTGTTAGAAGAATATAGGGAATTACAAAAAGAACTGCCAAAGGTTCTGACTTCGCCCTGTCCACAGGAGATAACACTGAATCAATATTTGCTAAATGTTCAAAACGGTATTGATGCATTAAAGGAGAGCCCGCTTTATTTACGCAACAGAGCGATTTCCCTCCTGATATCATTTATCACGGAGGGTATGCTTTGGAACGCGCCGATAAGCTGTATCAGGAACAAAAATTATAAAATCGGTCCTTATATAGCAAAGCGAGAAGAAGCAATACAGCAATTTCAGGAATTCAGTGGTCCACTGTCCAAGGTCAGCGACATTATCCGCAGCTATGCTGCAAAACCATACAGCAAGATGGATTTTAGTGAAGTAACTTATATTGATACGGCACCAGAAGTGGACAAGGTGCTAGATGATCTGACAGAACTCTATCTGAGATCCTATTCATTACCTACCACGAAAAAAGGGATCGTACACACAAACATAGTGCGATTAATGCGAGCCAGTGTTCTACATGCGCCGCAGTTCAGTATCCTACCGTACTATCTTACGGTAATGTTTATACAAAAGCGGGATATTCTTGAACAGCCGGTTTCGGCAGATATAAACGATACTACCCTGTATCACATCAAAGTGAATTCAACGGAATTGAAAGGCATTACACAAGAGGAAGGTATAAACCTGTATTTACAGATTAAGAAGATTATTGATTCTCATCGGGTAACAAATGTTCCATCTCCCGAAATGCTGGCGAAGCTTTCAGATAAAGAGCGTATCGCGGCATTATGCGCTGTTCGCGACACAGTATTTGCTGCGGCTAATGTGGAGTATGCCTCAACCGAAAAAGTAGCTGACGCGGTTTCCAAACTGTGCATCGTATCGAAAGACCGTATTTCATGGCTGGAAGAACAGTGGGAGAAACTCTATTATTATCGGGATTTTCACGGGAATGCTGTAAATAAGAAAGAGGTTATCAGCCAATGTGCCTCATGCGAAGAAGGGAAAATACTTACTGCACTAAATACTGTGCTTCAACCTAAGAATCGTATCAGGATACTTGCGCATCAGAAGTTGGATGCGGAGAGTAGACAAGCCTTACAGAGGCTGGATAAGGCAATATTGCAGACAGACAAAACATTGGGTATGAATTTTTCAGGCGCAAGCGATGTAAAAATGTTTGCGCGAGTAGAAAAGTTTTTTAAGTTGCAGCGACAGGATATTTCTTTACTGTTTTTACGAATGCAGTTCAGATACTTTCTTATTGACGAAATGGAAGTCGACCCGTTTGAAGAAACACTGCTGGAGTCTCTTCATCACAGTATCTTTGAAATACTCAGCTGTATTCAGCCAGTTTCGTATCTGGAAGAACGATGGTCCTATCATATAACCTCCAAAGTCAGACTGGAATTGCTGCCACTGCAGGAGTTCCTTTTGAAAAAACGGTGGAGTAAGGATATTCTCATTTCGCTCTGCATGAAAATTAATGTGAATAGCCATGAATTCTTTTCTACCTTTCAAGAGTTTATCCGTGAAATTGATACAAAAAACAAGTTGGATGGTTTCTGGAGAAACTGGGGAAAAAAGCAGACTCTAGTACAGGAATACATCCTGAAGGAAGCTTTTCAAATTGCTCTTCTGAAAATTGAGGAGTACTTTATAGAGCAGATTATGACTTCTATATGGGAATGCATTTGTGAGAGGGGGGCTTTTCTATATAATAAAAGAGAGAAAATTGCCCCGCCTCTCTCAATATAAATGCATGCAAGCCTTATGATTTTATACAAGCTCCGAAAGAAAAAGGGATGCTCCTGACGAAAGGCTCTTTTAGAGAGCCAGAGCAGTGGGCAGACCTCTGTCTTTCGGGAGGGGCAACGTTTTTCTTTCGGTGCGTAGTATAAAACAGAAAATGTATCAGAGCGATCATAAAAATAACGGTATTATTCGTTCAGAAAATGATAAAAGGTTGTTTTTTTCAGACCGGTTCTGCGCATGGTTTCTTTTGTGGAGATCTCACCAGCCTGCCAAAGCGTAATAACCTCGTCCCAATTATCGGGCTTTCTGACAGCAGGCCGTCCCAGGTGCTTGCCCTTAGCCTTGGCCGCGTTGATCCCTTCGCGCTGACGCTGGCGGATCGTAAGACGCTCCTGCTCAGCAATTGTGCCAAGGACTTCGATCAGGATATTGTTGACCATTTCGAACACCCATTCCTGACCCTCGGGCAGCTCCATCATTGTGGTAGGCAGGTCGATCACCTTGAGTCGAATGCTGTTGTCCTTAAACCATTGCAGCTCATTATGGATGTCGGCCTTGCTGCGGCTAAGCCGGTCAAGAGACTTGATTACCAGCGTATCGCCCGCGCGCAACATAGCGGATTTGAGCGCCTGATATCCCGGCCGATCGAGACTCTTGCCGGATTCCTTGTCCGTGATAATCTCCCGCTCGTCTGCCCCCAAACTTTTAAATGCCTCAAGCTGTCGGTCGAGATTTTGTTCGCGTGTTGAGACGCGGGCATAGTAAAAAGTTTTGTGCATATAAAATATCAGCTCCATATTTGAATGCCACTCGATTGATGAAATGATAAATGATAGAAATGTGCCGGAAAGGTAGTGCACTTTCCGGACATTTCCGTTTGTTACGTTTAGGCCTTTTCGGACAAGATTTTGATGTTGGTTTTCTATGTCCGGAAAAGTACACCTTTTCGGACGTAGAAGCCAGGCGGAATATTTTTTCTACCGTTTGGCAAGACTTTCCACGGCTTCAATCACAAGGTCAACCAGAATGCCTACCGCCTGAAAGATTGGTTTTAACGGAATCACTCGCATCCCTCCTTTCAGTATGCATACAGAAGTTCTCCTGTCATCTCGTGCAGCAGAGCAGGATCATAGAGTAATTCTTCGATCTCGTCCGGATCGCAGCCGTAGTCCAGCAGCACCTGCACCTCATCCTCGCTTACGCCCATGCTTTTGGCGGCGTCAAACAGATCGCCGTAGATGGATGTCTGTTTCTCTTTGTCCAGCAGAAACGAGCCATAATACGGGCGGTAACGCCACCAGTGTGGGTAAGTAGCTCGTGGGATGAAGTTTCCCGTTGTAACACGGCCTGCCAGGTCGATTTTCAAAATCTCACCTTCCTCCGGTTGTTGGACGCTCATTGGTGTGCCGAGACGAAGCCGTTTTGTGGCCTTACACAGGATTTCCTCCGTAGACGCATACAACAGGAACCCATCATAGTAAAAGATGCACAGCGGGTTATCTCCCACGACAAACCAGATGCTGTCCTCGCTGTCCAGCACCGTAAACACAAAAGAACCCTCGACCTTTTCAGCCATAGCTTGCAGGCTGTCAAAGTCGAGGGCTTTCTGCTTTTCAATAAGCTGTACAGCAACGTAGCTGTCTGTTTCCACGCTGGTAGATGGCAGCTGCTCCGTGAGTTTCAGGGTTTTGTCGTTCCAGAGCACGCCGTTATGGGCAAGGGCAAAGGATTTCCCATCAGCCTTCCCGGCAAATGGGTGATTATTCTGATTGCGTTTTTCGCTGCCCTGTGTCGTCATACGGGTGTGACCCATCACAACGTTTACACCGCTCGGAATATGCAGATGCATCTTGTGAGCAGGGAGCGGCCGCTTGTAAATCCGCATGCGTCCGGCGAAGTTGTAGGCAATGCCGGTGGCGTCCGTGCCACGTACCTCGCATTCCCGGGCGAGCGTGTTCAGGATTTTGTTCTTTTGTCGTGTAGTGAGTTTCTTGTTGTAGTCAATTAATCCGAATAAACTGCACATCAGAAAACCTCCGTCGCGTCATAGGTGTTGACCGGCTCATTGACATAGAGCCGGCGTTCTTTTAAGTACTGGACGAGCTCCGGTTCGGTAATCTGGTCGAGGAAATCGAACCAGCTCATATCTTGGAGCTCCTGATCGGACATGGAAACAGCCACTTCGCAGAGGTGGTCTACCAGCTGCAAAGTGGCTATCAGTGTATTCAGTTTAAGCGTGCCGCGGAACATCCGGATCTCAACAGTGTCCGCGTTGGTCAGATTCACCGCGGTATAGCGGCCGGCACAGGAATTTTTCGCATGGTATATCTGATCTTTGGGATTAAGCTTCATTCCATATCTGGCCGCCCAATGGTTGATCTGTCCCTGCGTCCGACGGCTGAACCGCAGCAGCTCGGGCCAGAACTTCTCCACGAAGAATACCAAGCGGGCAATGCACTCCTCCTGCGTCTCATAAGTACAGCCGAAGGCCATGCGGGAGATATGGATATGCAACCCGCAGGTATTCGTGCTGTGACTGCGGTAATCCAGCCGCTTGGCCTCGTCCAGTATATCTTCCCACGGCATTTCGTGCAGATGATAGTCCAGCGACATTGGATGGGTGACCAGTTCCAGCCCATCGTCCAGACTGCCATCTGATTTGATGTACAGGTTGACAGCATCACGGTTGGCGATCTCCAACAGGCGGTTCGCATTCGAGCGGCTTTTCCCGCCCTCATCGATCTCCAGCTCAACGCCGAACTTGCGCAGGCCTTTGCCGTGGAAAACCAGATCCGGGACATAGTCGTATTCGTGGATTGGCCCTTCGGTGCAGACCTCATCATAGCAGTCCTCGCAGAGGTTTTCACCGTCATATTCGTAAACATTTTCGTTGTAGATGAGCGTGTTGCAGCGATCGCAGCGGGTGTAGTATCGCTCGCGGCAGGAAGCGCACAGAAAGCGGTTGCTGTCTCCTTCATCGTGCTCCAGGTAAATGCGGGCGCCGCATTCATCACAAAGAGCTGTCAGCCCGGCAGCACAATGCCGGCACAGGCGATCTCCTTCTACCAGCAAGGTTTCTTCGAGCGGGAATTCCTCTCCGCAGTGGTCACAAATGTACAGTTCTTGCATTTCGAGTTCCTCCTTTAAGTTTCAATACTCATCCGCCAGCAGCATGGTGCTGTGGGTACCGTCGTCGATCACAAAGATCTTGGCGGTTACTGCATCCGTGCAGGGGACATCCAATTCATATTGGTACGGCGGCTGCTCCTGTGTGTGGGTGATGTGCTGGCCAGTGTCTGTCCTGCGCAGACGGAATACTTGCAGGTAATCTTTTTGTTCCACTGACATTATTTCAATCAGGTGCCAAAGCAGGGTGACCAGCCAACTGGGGATGGAGCTTTGCACACCTTTTGTCAGGTATTTCGGGTTGTTGAACATAAACTTCCTCCAGACAGAAAAACACCCCGGAACAATTCCGGGTGTCAGTTGTGACCATTGCTTTCTTCCTCGGCCAGCATCATAACGGTTTCCGTCTTGCTGATCCGCACAACGATTACAGCATCTACTGCGTCTGGACATGGAAATTCCACCACATTTTCGTGCGGCGGAAATTTCTGCGTATGCCGAATCCGCTGCATACCGTGTTCACGGATCAGCCTAAATACCTGCTGTTCTCCATGCGTCTCCCAGTGATCCGCAACCGCATACCACAGGAGATATGGCACCCACTCCGGCAATTCCTGCGCCAGCCGCTCTGAGATAAATACGTTTTTCACTGCTGCACCTCCTCGCAATAAAAATACCCGCCGGAGCATTCCGACGGGTTCACAAATATAATATATATTCTGGTGCGCGCGGGATTCAGATCTGTCCCAGCAGCCAGCGGGCATCCACTTGCAGGATTTCTGAAAGTGCTTTTAGTTCGATATCGGACACAGGTCGTTTCTGGCCCTCCAGCAGGGAAAGTGCCGGAAGGCTGATTTCAACACCGGCAACCTGTAACCGCGCCAATAAGTCTTTTTGCAAAATGCCCCGTGCAAGGCGTGCTTCTGTTACCCGCACTCCGATAATATTTCGGTTGCCCAATGCCAATTTCCTTGTGTTCACCGTTATCACCTACTGGAGCTTTTTCTCCAGTATATGCAATTTTACTCTTGCCAATTTTGGTAATACCAAATATAATATAAAAAGAAAATGGGGGTGCATATGAAAATGAAAAAAATCGTATGTGTTTTGTTTTTAGCAATTATACTTATCGGATGCGGCGCAAAAAGTAAGTTTGATGCACAGTTCCCTTATCAACTGGATATCAGCAGTGGGGATCGTGTACAAGCAATGAAGGCGTTCTGCTTTGGGCAATTAGATGGTCAAACGCTGGATCAGGCTGCGCAGGATATGGGGGCAAGCATTGTCTGGAGTGATCAAGAGACAAAGACCGGTTCCCTAATCATTACTGCGGAGGGTATTGCAGAATACAATTATCTGGCAGAGCATACGCCATTCAGCCTTTCTTTCCGTGTGCTAAAAGATGGCAGAATGAAATTCGAATATGCGGAACTGAGCGAAGATCCGGCAGATTCCGAGCAGGTATTAAAATTGATCCATCAGACTGTTGATACCTTTAAAGCAATAAATGATGCGGATCGGTTCGTTATATCGGTTCATGAATAAGGATGGGATCAAATGGAAAGATGGATTTATGGTATAGTTGCTACGGCAATTTTTGCTACATTGTCAGGTTGTGGTGCTTCAACTCCTGATGAGAAGCAGATTGTTGAAGATTTGCAGGCACAGGCATTTTCTGAGCAGTTTGCGGTACAGACCGTATCTGATTTGGAAACTTACGAGTTGTTACCCTATGCGATAACAGACTTGGAGATTGCTAGACGGGATACAATTGATACAGATGATACTGTATGGTTCAATTTTACTGCGGATAATTCGGCGATTGAGTACCAAGGAACGGGAACCGCGTATTACCACAAATATACAGAAGGCGGCTGGCAATTGGAGTCATATTCTGTAGATACACAAACATCCAAGCCTATCGCACCGCCTTCTGAGACAAACTTGATTACTGGATGGGATAGTAGTTGGGTTTGGTATGATACGGACATCTATTCTTCTTCATTTGAAATACTAAATGACGATTTGTCTGCTGCTGTGCCGACAGCGACAGCACGCTATCAATCGACGCTTACTGATGGCGATATTTCCTATCTTCAGGGAACATTTCTAGTTGATTTCGAATACTATGATGGAATGGGATGGCAATGTGTAAACTTATATCCTTACACGGACAGCACCAATGATAATCCTGATGTTGTGCAATCATTCAGCAAAGATTTAACTGGGACACATCAAGTACAAATACCAAGAAGCGTATATTCTGGCCTATACTATGCAGAATTTGTAATTGACCAAATCAACTATGACGGAACTGTTTCCGGGATGATTAAGTACGGCGGATTAGCGGACATCCCGTTTTCGCCAGAGAGCACCTGCTCATATGATTTGTATGGCGCATATCTGGACATTTATCTGGATACGTCTAGCAAATGGTATAGGGAGGGAGAGGATACATACTATCGCATAAGGATTACTTCTTCTGACTGGTGGAATCTTGCTTAACTCTATAAGTTGTTTTCGAGAAACAGTTTGATACCGTCCATTGGTATCCGCCACTCCCGGCCGACCTTAACGGCCGGGAGTTCTTCATTTGCAATCATCTTGCGGATTTGCTGGCGTGTGGTCTTGAGCAGCTGCGCGGCTTCCTGCACGGTTAAAAGTTGTATCACGCCCACGGGTCATCCTCCTTCACGGTATGGCCGGTGCGTTCACGGTTTTCATAGTACAGATTGTTATGCAGCTTGCGAACGTCGTACTTGACGAAACCGTAGTCGCCGATCTCATTGTGGCGGGGCTGGATGCCGTACTGTTCGCACTTCTTGCGCAGTGTGGTCTTATCCAGATGCAGCAGTTCACACGTTTCGTTGATGGTATAGAATTCGTCCAGTTCTTTGTAGTTTATGTAAGGGACATCAAGCATGATTTAACACTCCTTAAGGTGAATTATGTTTTGGCAGTTTTCTGAAACGCAGCTCACTGCATTTCACGTTGCCTTATCTTCATGTTAGTTAATTCACTTTATATCACGCTCGTTCTGCCTAAACAGAATCAATATATCAATACAACTTGTGCGCTTTAACACATAATAGTGTCTTGATAACTCGCTTTTCTGAAACGGCTATGCTATACTGGTATCAAATGGTATCCGGGGTGGTATGATCGTGCGAACAAATTTGGATTCTTACATTCAAACTGCCATTCATGGTTCGGAAATCTACTATCAATATCTGAGGGAACATCAGCGTGGCCTAATCGAAAATAAGGTAGAACGGATTCAGCAAAGCGGAAAATACGTTGTATTGACCTTGCGCTCAGCATTGAAATTCCCGGACACTGCCCAAATTCGGATTCAAAACCAAATCCACACCATAGAGCAGATCAAACCAATTGAGTACAATGAAAAAACAAATGAATTAACTGTTCGCCCATTGGAGCCGTTCCGACGGGAGTTGATATGCGCGGCAGCGCACGACGTAACAGTCATTTCAGATCTTCGCTTTTTAGTAAAGCGCATTGAAAATTGGTACCGCAGCTATGGTTCCAAAATTCATTTGCCGGTAAAAACGGATAAAGCGGTTCCAATGCCTTCGTTCTCAACAAGGAAGAAACCGTCTTTGGAGCAGGAAAAGGCAATTCATGGTGCGCTGTCTTACCCGTTTTCATATATATGGGGTGCGCCCGGAACAGGGAAAACGCAATTTGTTCTTGCTCATTGTATTTTGGCATATGCTCAGGCGGGAAAGCCTGTCTGGATCACTGCACCAACCAATAATGCAGTGGAGCAGATGCTGTACGGCGTGCTTCCTGTGTTGGAAGGGGCAGGTGTGCAGAGGGAAAAGGTATTACGGATGGGGGTTCCTTCGCAGCGCTTTCGCTCTCAGTATCCTGAAATTTGCGAGGATGCGGTGACCGCGCGGGAATATGCCCGAATCGATGATGAAATTTTGCAGCTCAAGTCCCAAATGGCGGATAATCAGGAACAGCAGGAACGATTAGCTTGTTATCGGGAATTGATAGAATTTGAGAGTGCGCAGATTCGTTGGGAGGCAGAAATGCCTTCGTTACTCCAGCAGATAACCGCTGTACAGGAAAAATATCAGGCATTGCAAAATGACTGCCTGGAATTGAGGGGAAGGCGGTTTTTAGCGGAAGCGGATCGGGAGCAGCTTCAAAAGCATGAGACGCAGAGTCGGGCTGAAGCGATCCGGTTAACAAAACAGGCGGAGTATTATGGCAATAGCTGGCGCAAGTGGTTCTGCAAAGGGAAGAGAGAAAAAGCGTTGCAGCTATTGCAGCAGGAAATGCGGCAACTGGATCAGCTTCGGGAAGCAATCCATCGCATCAATATGGACTTAGTAGGATATACCCAAAAAGAAGTCGAAATCCGGCAGCAACAGACGGATTGTGGCCAACAATTCACAGAAAAATGGAAAGAAATCCAAAGATGGACGTCCTATTGGAATCCCTTGATGAAAGCGGCCAGTCAGCTTCACATCAACAAATTTACAGCAGGTGTAGCCGATTTGCGGGGGCAGACACAGCTGGCGCGCAAATTGCTGGAGGAACGCCGGCCAAAGTATCTCGGTTGCGAAACCTTATCTGAGGAGACACTTCGTGCTACCCGTTCGTCGTTGGAACAGCGGTATGCGGATGCACAGGCGCGAAAGAGTCAGATCGAAGCTGCGGAATCAACAATTCCGATTCAAGACCGCCTTGTTTTGGCGGCAACAGTGGATACCTGCCTTCATCGTCTGCCGCCGGACAAGGCAAATCGGCCTGCCCATATTTTCTTGGATGAGGCGGGTTATTGCGCAATGATTAAAGGCACCGCCCTGCTTGCTTATGACTGCCCGGTAACGTTTCTTGGGGATCACATGCAGTTGCCGCCGGTTTGTGAAATGCCAGACTCGAAAATCGAACTTCCGGAATCATCTGATGTCTGCTTATGGGCGCAGTCTGCGCTGTATGCGGAAGATGCATTTTCCCAGCATCCAGAGCAAATCGTTCAGACGTATATTCAGCATTGGCCAGCGCGCTTTGATCAAATGATACGATTAGATCTGACGCATACCTATCGCTTCGGCGAAGAGTTGGCAAGCGTACTGGCACAGTTTGTATATCCCCGGGATTTTCATGGGGATTCGCAGCATAGCACGGATATTTATTGCCTGTATGCCCCAAAAGTAAAGCAGACGGGGAAGAAAAGGACGAGTCAGACAGAATGCGCGGCGATTGCTGCCTATGTTTGCACCCATCCGGAAGAGCAAATTGGAATTATCACACCGTACAAGAATCAACGGGAGGCAATTCGCAAAGCATTGCCCAGTATGGCTGGCAGGGAGGAAAACATATTAACCGTACATGGATCGCAGGGACGTGAATGGGATACTGTACTGCTCAGTGTTGTGGATACACAAGATAAGTGGTTTACTGATTCCAACCGTTTGGAAAGCAATGGGAAGAAGTTAATCAACACTGCTGTCAGCCGGGCGAAGAGGAAACTGATTCTTGTTTGCGATGCGGCTTATTGGGAAAAGCAATCTTCACAATTGATTGGCCATCTGCTTAGCATTGCAGCACATTGCGCGATCTGAAATCACATCCATTCCAGTCTTTCCTCAGCAAAGCCATCCGGCAGTATCAGCGGACTGAACCCCATTCCGGAAAACCGATCTAACATTTTCATAAAATCCGACTTTTTGATCCTGGATTCTTTCCGGACGGCTGCAAGCGATTTGCAGCCGTCCGCCTTTTTAACAATGCGGCGCAGCATCTTTTTGGTTTCCTTGCGGTATGCCGACTGCTCGATGCGCGCGAGCGCTTCCTCCTTTTTGACAAGCACGGCATAGTCCTGATGCAGACGATGCAGGAACTTGTCCATTATCGTTTTCTGCTTCTCAAACAGCCCGAGCAGCTGTTCCTCCCATGTGCTGGATGCGATTTTCTTTTTGATCACTTTGCGCTCCAGCCGCAGTTCGATGCGCAAAATGCTGTCCTCGATTTTTATATCATGACGCGCTTTCAGCTCGTAGGTCTTGTCATAGACCGAGAACGCGCAGCTCTTGTTTGTGATTGTCCACGAATGCTGATTCGCCCCGCGCCACTTTTCTTCGGTTTTCTCATATTTACCGAACGTAACCGGCTGATAGCTGCGTATGGGAAGCGACTTTCGGAAACAATCCAGCCGCAGCATGCGCTCGCTCACGCTCTCACAATAGATATCCTGCGTCAGATCGCAGCGGGAAAGCTTGAACTCTCTCAGCCGCTGTTCGATCCCGACTTTGTCCAGAATGCCGCGCAGCCGTTTGTGCAGCTTGCGAAGGCTCTTTTTGTCGGGCTGATACAGTGAAACCGGCTGGTATGTTCCCGCCAGCAGTGACGAAGGGTTGACGATCAGCGTAATCCAACACGGATGCGCGATTGACTGGTGCAGCAATATTTCCACGCCGGTTGATTTATAAGTTGGGATGCAATAGTTGTTATTCAGTCCGAATTTGTCTCGCTTCATCCGGATACAGGTGTTTGCGGTTATGATATTTTGGATTCCCGAATAGCTGCTTCGTACCTTGAGGGAAAAGGTGTGGATGCCGTTGGTTGTTTTCATCGTCAGCACCCTCTTCTTCTCCGTGCGCAGTTGGTGCAGCGTTTGCAGGTTTTCTCCGCTTCCGGCCCCTGATATCGTAGGACATCGATTGATAACGATATGCACATGAATGTTTCCGCTGTGGTTGTGTCCGTCCGGGTGGGTGCAGATAAGGGCTTGGTGTCCGGGAAAATGCTCTTTACAGTAGGCAAGCCCCAACGCCTGCGCCCGATCAACGGTCAAACCGTTGTCGGCTGCGTCCCTTGGGTCAAAGCTGATGATATAGTGGTGGCTCTTTACATCGTCCCGCTTGTTGTTCTTGCCGTACCGCAGATTTGCCCGGATACAGGACAGGGCGAAATCCTCACCCCCGCAGTTCAGCGTGTCCAGCCGGAAATCCTGCCGGGGGATAAGCCTCCCGGCTTCGTCAAGGGTGGGCTTCATGGTAAACTCGTCATGCTCAAAGGT
>QAKE01000061.1 GCA_003343995.1 Bacillota bacterium | reverse complement strand
TCGAACGGATAATATAACAGTGCGGCTTTTCCGTGCACCGTCATCTTCACGACGGGGCGCTTTTTATATACGTATGTTAAATACAGCTTGCTTTCGATGCGGTTGACGGCGGGATATTGCGCCAAAAACGCCTTGATTTCCTCAAAGTAGCCCCGCGTTTCGTCGTCCGAGCTGTCTAAACGGTCCTGCAAGGTTTTGCGTTTCCCTTCAAAGCCAGCGTCGGGTACGACCGCCGGCGGCGCGACGGGCTCCTCCTCCGTCGGTTCTGCAACGAAGGGCGGCACGAAGGGTTCTTCATACGCTTCCGCAACCGCGCCGTAAAGATAGAGCACCTCGCCCTCCGCGACGGCGCGCTGTTCTTCCGGAAAAGACGCGACGGGCACCGACGGAATAACCGCCAATGCGTAAACGGGTTTTTCCTGTTCCACCGCGTAGCGCGCCTTGCGATTTTTCGCAATCATATATATGAGATATGCGGTTACGACGGCGAGCGAAACGCAAGCGAGGACGAGACAGACGATTTTCAGCGTGTCGTTCCAATACCAGACAAAAAGCAGATTATTCGACATTCCTCTCTCCCTCCTTATATCGTATGCGTACCGAGCACGACGTCCGTTGCGGGATAATGCGTGTTCGTAACTTCCAACAATTCCACAACCGCGCCTTGCAGCCCGCTTATATTGAGCGTGCCACCTGCGGTGACTTCGATATAAACGACCGTGCCGCGGCTTTCCGTCGTGCGGAAAACTTCCCCGCTGAATTTGGCGGCGGGAAGATTGTTTCCGATAATGCGCCACATGTGGAATTTACCCGCGCGGCGCAAATCGACAACGTCGCTCGCCCCCTCTTTTACGATACTCATCGTCAGCGTAGTGCCATTTGGGGTAATTCCGTACACCGTGGCAGTTGCAAAGTTCACCGTTGCGGAAGCGCCGCCGTCCTGCGGCGGTTCGGGATAATCCGTTCCCGCCGCGACGTTATAATAGGTTTTCACGCCGACGGAAAGCGTTCCTTGATAATTCGCGGAAACGTCCATCGCGCCGCTGACGCTATTGCTGTTGATCGGCAGCGTGACGACGAGATAATACCCCGCCGAACGGACGGACGCGGGAAGCGTGCCCACGATTTCGGTATGCGTGCCATTCTTATCGGTACCGATAAAATCCTGCGTACTCAGCGACGTACGCGCTTCGCCAAGCGTGAGATAGCCGACGGAATACGCGACGTTATCGTACTGCGTGAACAAGCGCACGGAAGTGCCCGCGGGCAAAGCGGCGGAAAATTCAAACACCGTGGCGGAAAGCGAACTCTGCGCCTCGCCGAAATTTACGCCGTAAAACGCCGTAAATACGCCGTCTGCGCGGAGGCGGATGCTATTTGCGCCCACCGCCGAGGTTTCCCCCGCGCCGAGCGATATATTATCCTGATAGACCTTGATTAAAATCGTGCCGGTGATGCGGCTTGCGCCGATCACGTAATTGCCCTGATCGTCGGTATAGAAATCAGCACTGCTCTGCTGATCCACCGCGGTAAAGCCCGAAATTTCGCCGTTTTGATTGTGCGTTGCGATATACACGTCAAAGCGCGGCGTGCCCGCAAACCAGCTGGGCGCGGCGAAGTTGAAGGTAAATCCGCGCAGAGTGTTTACGGGGATAATATCCGTGCCCGCCAAGCCGACGCCGTCGGGCGCGTCTAAAATAACGGTGTAATTCCAACGCGCGTAAAAGGTGCGGGAGCTGTAAAGCGTTTCGCCCTGCCCTTGGCACATTTCTTCAAAACTCTTGCCGTATGCCTCTATCGTGGCGGCGTCGTCCGTGTTGTAAAATCCCGCAAAGGTAAACCCGTAACGGCGGTCAACGTCGTTGCCGATGATATTTTTTATACCGTTGTACAGCGTTTCGTTAAGCACGTAATCGCTGCCCGACGTACTGCCCTTTAAGGTATACGTTACGCGGCGCTCCACGTCTTCAAGTCCGCTTGCGTCCGCCCAAGCGCCGAGGTCGAACACCAGCGTGAACACCTTATCGAAATCGGCGTCTATGTTCACGTTGGTTACGCCATTCGCCATATACTCGGCGGGTAAAGTAATCGTATAAACGCCCGTTACGCTGTTATAGTTATAAACAAACGTAAATTCGCCTGCGGTAATCTGCGCTTTCGTCAGATCTTCCCTTCTTTCCGGAAAGTTGAGCTTAAGACTGTCGTTTACGCCGCCGGTGCGCGTCAGCGTGACGACGGGATTCAGCCCGTAGCCCGCCGTGGGCGTGAGCGTAAACGTGAAGGGCTGACCTTGCACGCCGTGCACGTTGCCCGCGGGCATGTAGCGCGCGCCCGTCAAACTGCCCGCGTCCACAACGATTTCCGCGCTGATATACAAATAGATGATCGTACTTATCGCCCCGTCGTTGCCAACGCTGGAGCATTTAACGGGAACGAGCGTGCCGACGGGAACATTGGCAAATTCCACCGTGCCGTTGGGACGGACGGTAACGCCGTTCGGCTGAGTTCCCGTGCCGCCATAACTGAAATGCACGTCTACGATATTCTGATCGAAAGACTCCGCATATATCGTTTTCGCATCGAGGCGGACGGTATCTTCGGGGGCATAAATGTAGTAAGTTGTTTCAACCCCGCCTTCCGTCACGGTCGTTTCGCCGCGGGCGGGCGTATCGCGCGAAGGCGTTACCTTGATACTCGTAAGTTCGTTAGGCACGACTTCGATGACGATATACTGCGTATCGTAGGCAAAAACGATTGCGTAATGCTCGAAGGCGCCCGCCTCCGGCTCGAAATACATCTCGTTGCTGTCGGTTCTCACATAACCGATGCTCGCCTTATCTTTGAAATAAGAATACTGTTTTGCGCGGCCATCTATCGCATTGTTTACAATTTTGGTGATGTCCTCAACGTTGGGCGCGGCGGTCTCGTCTCTGCCGAGCAAGTCCTCCGTCGTTTCGTATAAAACGGGGTGCGCGCCGCCGGTGCTGGAAACGGTAAAGCTCGTCGCTTTTTTCTCGTTGCCCACGTGAATGCGGAAATAGGTATAATTTCCCGATTGCGTATAGCAGAATGTTGCAGCCGCAATATCGTTACCTACATTGCTTGTAACGCTGATTTTTGTATCGACCGAGCTCGAACCGCCGTTCAACGGCACCGTATACGTACATAAATTGTACGTTACCTCATCAAAGGTAAACGAAAGCGTTACTTGCACGTTTGTCTCTTTGTCTGTCGTACACGTCAAACGTTTTACGTACTCATATTCCGTCCACCAGCCACTACCAACCTCCACTTGAACGCTTTCAACCTTTGCCAATGAATTATCATTCACTGTGGCAACTAATTTTTCCCCCGGTATTTCATGTTCCGTATCCGGAAAAATCGTAACATACGAACCAATATTACTGAGAGAAAGTTCATTATCCCCGTCAAGCGTTATGCCCGCGCCCGTACCGTCAGAAGGGGTTTTGTTCGTTCCGTTGCTCGTCGTATAGTACATGGCGCCGTCTAAATTTTCAAATACGTTCGCCGCAACATAAAAATTGTAACTCAGTACGCTGCTGTTCGCTTCCGTCATAACGCAAATGCCCGCTTTTACGCTATAATTACCTTCCGCCGTTACGCTCGCGTTGGTATAACAGTTGCTGATTGTATTGTTGTTACGGCCCGTCGGCGCGTTTCTTCCCGCGATGCCGGCAGCATATGCGCGGCTGTATTTCGACTCCGGCGTTTCTTTCAGCACGTTAAACGCCTTTACATAAGTATCAATGGCATGGCAGTTTGTAAGCGTAGCTTTCTGTAACAACCCTATAACGCCGCCGCTGATCGCGCCGTAGGACGCGCTGGACGCAATTACGCTGCTGTTTGTAACGATGCAGTTACTCACCGCGGGTTGCGACAGATAATAAATGCCGCCGATTACGCCGCCCGCATAGGTGATCATTTTCTGTTCGCCAACCGATTCTATGGCGCAGTTATCCACTTTTAAGCCCGAAATCCTTATCGTATGACCGGAGTTTACGCACGTGCTGATCGAGCCGATTGCGCCGCCCGCGTAAATATCGTGGTTTCCGCCGGACGTTTGTTTATTACTGAACGCCGTACCCGCAACGTGGGCGTTTTCCACCGAACAGTTTTGTACCGTAGAATAATGATTGTTGCGGTTAGCCCCCGTATCGGAGATTTTAAACAATTTTATCGAACCGATGATGCCGCCGACGCCGACGGTATCGGGATCGTTGGTGGCGGAAAGATAAATCAGAGATTTTTTGCTTTCATCGCCGATAAACTGCAAATTCGTGACGTTGCATTGCGCCAGTAAGCCGAACATACCGCCGGCATACCCTTCCGTACAATAGTTGCCATAGCCGTCATCCGCCTCCGGCTTTGACGAAATCGCGTTTTGCACGCAGTAAACGGAATACCCCTCTTCCGAAACACCTGTAAAGGTTAAGGATATATTGTTAAAACCGAATGCCGCAGTATTAGAGGTATTATAGCCGTATCCTTCCGCATAGCCGATAAATCCGCCGGCAAAAACATTGTTGCCTTCTTTATTTTCACCGTAATCGGAATTGAAGGAATACCCCAACGCCTGCACGGAGCTTTCGTGCAAGGTAACGTTCATATCTCTGAACGGGGTAATGGTGGAACTGTTATCGCCGAACGCCTGCCCCGCAAGTCCGCCGGCGGCAACGTCGCCGATCGCGGTGGAACCCGCTTCCCGCCGAGCAGATACATTGCCGTTATACACGTTAAAATTAAAATAGTTGATAAAATAATTTTTCGGCAAACGGCTGGAATAAAAGCCCGCGACTACGTCGTTAAGCGCGTCTTTGTTTTGGGAAACCATTCTCGTCGTGGAGGTTTGCACCGCCTCGATATCGACAGAGTGGCTTTTATCGGTCAAATTAAAGGTATAACGGGTGCTGTCGCCGGTATTCGGGCGCAGACGAAACGCGCCGTACCCGAAAATGCCGCCCGCATAAGCCGGTCCGTAACCGTTCTGCACGGAGCTGACCGAAATATTGCAGCCGAATATCGTGCCGCCCGTCTCTTCCAAAGCGGCGTCGCTGGGGCGATAATCGATGCCTGCGCCCACATCGGCAGAAGAAGGATCGTCGTAAATATAACCGATCATGCCGCCGGCAAAAGTGACGCCGTTGCTGTCGGCAAACTGCGTGCTCGCCTGCACGGACAGCGACGCCGAGTCTGAAGCGGAAATATCGTTAAAATGAATGTCGGAAAGCGCAATTCTATCGTCGCTTTCCTGCGCGATCTGATTGAACATTACCCCGACAAGCCCGCCGGCAATAGACGCGCCGTACAGGCTTTCTGAAATAAATTCTGCGGGCTTTATATTTAATACCCCGCTTGCATTTGCATAGTTCGTTTGCGCGGAAATCACGGCATTTGCCGCGTTAATATCTATTTCGGCAATTTCCATTGCGGAACGCTCGCTGCAATCGGCATAAATATTTCCGCCCTCCGGCGCAAGATACGCGATGGCGGCAAGTCCGCCCGCCATGGCGTCGCCGGTGCCGAGCGCGGTTGCAATCAGATTTGCGTGATCGAGCGTCGCCGTAAAGGCGTGAACGTACGCATTCTGCAAAATGCCCGCAAGCCCGCCGACCATCGCCGTGGCGTACGCGCCGTCGGTACGCGCTTCCACCGTGGCGTACGTGCCGTCGTACAAAACGTCGCACCAATATTCGATATCCGCCGAAGAAAAACCGAAAATCCCGCCCGCGTAAACGGACGCGTCCTTCGCCGTTACCGAAAGCGATACCGACGAAACGATGTTTTCCAGCGCTACGCCGTCGCCGATTTTCCCCGCCAATCCGCCGGCGTAAATGCGCAATGTATTTTTGTTTTTGTCGGACGTATCGTCTTTCGTCGCGTCGGACGTTACGGCAATACTGCCGCGGACGTTGGCGTTGCGGATAATACATGCGTTGTTATTATCGCCCGAAACGTTGCCGAACAAGCCGATGCTCATCACCTCGTGATCCGCCGTGCCGCTCACCATTTCGGGCGCGGCAAAGGCGTCCGTGCCCATTTCCGTTGCGGTAACGACCATGTTCACATAGTGTCCGTTAAAATCGAAACAGCCGGAAAACGGCTCGCCGCGCAGCGCGCCGACGCCGAAAAAGCCTTCCGTCAGCGCTGTGGATAAATCGCTGATGGAGGCGTTCAACAACACGTTTTCCGTGAGCATGAAGTATGCTGTTTTTAAATAATTACGGGCATTATTTAAATTCGTCTGCACCGCACTGCGCGAAACGGTTCCGTTTTCATCGGGCTTAACGGCATAATTGAAGCAATCCAAAAAACCGTTATAAATCAATTTGTTCGCTTCGGTAACGTCGCTTTCCTCGCTCATTAAAATTTTGGAAAGGGCGATGAAATCCTCCCCCGTGGAAACGGGATACGCCGTGGAAAAGCTGCTGCCCGCCGTTTCGGGAATTTTCGTTTCTACGCTGATTTCTATCGAAGGCGTGCCGCTGATACTCGTTTCAAAATAGTTGGGGCTCGTTACCGTTTGCACTTCTCCCCTGATCGTAACGTTGAGTTTTGAACTCACCGCCCGCTCGTTTACGACCATAACGGCAAAACTGCAAGTATGCGTCGTGTCCGGCTCATCGATATAATACGTGCCGTCCTCGTTCCGGCGCACGTGCATGCCGGAAACGTACACCGTAACGTCGCCGTCCTTCGTAATGGAAATTTCCGTCGCGTGAGACGTGTTATAGGTATACGACTGGAAAATAACGCCCAGCGCAATGCATAAAACGAGCACCGTGGAAAGCAGCGCAATGATTAAGTTTTTGCTTTTTATGCCGTTTTTCGCCATCCGCAGTTACCTCCTCGTTACGCTCTGCACAACGCCGTCTTTGCTTACGCCCGCGATATTGTCGTATTCGTACTCCGTACTCGCGCTGCCGTCCTCGGAAAACCACGCGTGCGCGGTGATTTCGTACCCGCTCGGCACGTAAAAATACATCGTTAAATTACTGCCTTGCGGCAAATATAAAGTTAAATTCACCCTATTGTCGCTCGTGCCCAGCCGATACCCCGCGACGTAATCCTCATTTTCCATAAGGGCGGAAAGCGAGCCGGCGGTCGTTTCCTTAAAGCGTTCCGTATCGAAACTCACGCCTTTATCCCACGAAAGCACCAGCTTTGCGGGATGTTCAAAGGTGATCGACGAGCTGCTCGGCGTGTAAGTATAGTTTTTGGCGGTCGCAACGCGCAGGGTAACCAAATCGAAACCGAAATGCGTGCTGCTGTCCGCCCCCACGGAAATCAAGCCCGTGGACGCCTTCACCGTAAACACGCGGTAAGCGGTGTACGGCTCGGAAAGCGCAATGATCACGTCAAATTCCTCTATGCCTTCCCCGAACAGGACGTTGCCGTCGCGGCTCACTTCGACGATATAGGTTTTCGCCTCGCGCACGGGCTGTTCGCCGTCCACGGCGTCCTTGCCGAGCGTTTGCGTTTGTTCGTCCCCCACGCCGGAAAATTTTACGGAATAGTTACCGCTGTCCGCGCCGTATAAGGGAAAGGTTTCGCCCCAAGCGTCGGTCAGCTGTTTAGCGTCGATTTCCGCCGTATTCGGCGTGCGGATGTTATAGCCGAGCTGACGCGTGGAAACGAGCTGCTGCCCGTCGTAAACCTCGTCGTTGCTGACGGTCAGGTTAAAATAGCCGACGTATTTATTAGTCGCGTCGTCCTTTTCCATGATGACCGTCTGCCCGTCGCCGTTATGCGTCATGTAAATATCGGCGTAATGCCCTTCGATTTTATCTTTATGCTCGAAAATATACTTGGAAACGGAAGTTGCCGTAACAAACGCCATTAAAACGGCGCAAAGCAATAATATGATGAAACTGATTTTTCTTTTAACGCTCATTGCCGCCTCCTTGTAAAATTTTTCGCTTTTTTAAAAAAGATATTTTTTCGTTTTGCGGCTTTCCGCCGTGCATACGGTTTTGCCGTTATCAGCCGATCAGCTGTTCGGCGGTGATGTCGATATCCGCGTAAAGCCGCAAGGACTCCACTTCATTGCCGGTAACGAATTGATCGGGCAACGTGATGGCGAAGGAAAGCGAAACGCTTTCCGCCTGCGCCGACGGCATAAAATGAAACCCGAACGACTGCGTGTACACCGCCGTGCCGTTGGCGTTCGTCGTTTCCGTTTCCATGGCGGTCCAGCCCGTCGTTCCGCTGTTGGCGGGAACGTTTACGGCGTCCTTATCGTACAAAATCTGCGCCGCCGTGCCGTCCGCGCCGATGACGTAATGCACCGCGCCGATTTCCCGATTGCCGCGCGTGGTCATGGAAAGATATTCTTCTATGATTTTTCCCTGCGTATCCATAGCGGCAACGCGGAAGGTAAAATCGCAGCGGATAAAGAGGTATACCTCGTTGGTGAGCGTTTTCCCCTCCTCCGTGCGGTTATTGTTGATTTTATAATTGTACATCAGCTCGTCGCCGGGGGAAAGATTGTCGCAAAGCAGCGTGTCGCCGTTCACGGCGTATGTATAAGGCATGCCGCCGAGTTTCATTTCTCCGCGCGAATATTCGGCAATGCCGCGCGCCGAACGCGCCCCGTCCGTGCCGGTATATTCCGAGCGGAACCGCGCGAAGGTCACGCCCGCGAATACCCCCAAAAAGAGCGCGAGCAGCAGCGCGATTGCGCCTAAGATGATATTTTTTCTATGTTTTTTTATAAAATCCACCCTTGCTCGCCTCCTTTTTTATTTTCAGAAATGATTACAGAACTTTAATAAATATCAACGCCACGATGATGCCGACGAGCAGTACGATGCAGATGATGCCCGACGGGGTTTTCACCCACTCGAAGAACAAACCGACGTTCGGCAACACCGAAACCACCTCGCCGACGCCGTTTTCCGCGCGTACGGCGGGATCGGCGGCGTTGTTCGCGTCGCCCTTCGTGATATACGACGTGACGCCGTTTTCCACGCGGATTTCGATAATGCGGTGCGTGGTGGGAATTGCGCCGTCCCCCATAAAGAAGGTGATCACGTCCCCCACGGCGTAATCGCCGGTATTTTTTACGATAATCATGTCGCCGACGGAAATCTCCGGCTCCATCGAACCCGTGGCGATGACGAACTGCGAATAGCCGAACACCGACGGCGCGCGCGATTTGTTGATATACTTATCGTAAACGAGTATGCCGCCCACAAGGAGCAAAAATGCCACAATAGCGCCCAAAATACATTCCGTTACGATGGAAACGATTTTGCGCGCGCGGCTTTTCGGTTTCTGTTCGGGCGCGCTTTCTTCAAAAGTTTCGGAATTTTCCTCATCTTCCGCCGCGTCGGTTTTTTCGGCAGGCGCAGAATCTTCCGCCGCGCCGTTCCCGCTTTCGGGCGCGTTTTCCTCTAACGATTCAGCGCCCTCGTTCGGTTCTCCTTGCGTTTTTGCAGCGCGTTGCAATTCGCCCGCTGCATCTTTTTTTTCGTCACACATTCAAAATCTCCGGTAATTCCACGATTTCCGCCGTAATGGAAATCGTCAGATTATAAACGCCGCCCATCTGACCGATTGCGGTGTCGTATTCGTCCTGCCCGCTCTCGTAAGGCCACGACCATTCGAGAGTGAAACCCTGTTTGGACGCGGAGGGAAACTGCAATCCCGCAAGGGCGAGCTCCTCCGCCTTCTTCCAGTTTTCGCCGTCGCCGACGACGTACACGTTGTTCATTTTCAAGCGGAACATTACGGGTGAATTTCCGCCCCAGTCGTTGCCGTCCGTTACGGCAACCTTATATTCCATATCCGCATCCGTCGGATTTTCGATTTCAAATTTATATGCACCGTTCGATCCGGGGCACAGCGCTCCGTCGAACACGTTGATCTCCTGTTCCGCGCCCCACACGCCGAAATCGTCCTCGCGTATGACCAGAACGGGAGTTTTGGTGGGCTGCCCCGTCAAGGACAGCAAAATGATGATGGCAACGAGCGCAAGCGCCGTAAAAACGAGCGGGATCAGCGCCCCGCCGACGCGGGTTCCGTATTCCGCCGTGCCGAGAATTCCCCCCTCATTTGAACGCAGTTTTTCGCCGTCGAACAGATAAAGGGCTTTATTCCCCTCGCCGTCGCCCTTTAAAGCGACATACTTAAAAACGCCGTCGTCGTCCTTTCCGCGATAACGCGCGATTTTTTCGCCATTTAAATCGAACAGCCATTTTTTGGAAATACTGCCGATCGCCTCCCACTGAGGGTTGAACACAAGGCGCGCCGATTTATTTACTTTTAATTTTCCGCCGAAGTCTTGCCCCGTTAAAATCGCATTAACTTTCAAATACGTTTCTCCTCAGGTTTTCTTTGCAAGGGCCGATTGCCCCCGCGCGATAATATAATGTTTACCGTTACGCTGTTTGTTCCGTTTTGCGGAAACTTTTCCGCCGAACGGACCGACAAACGGAAATTGTCCGAGAGTTTTTCCGTCAGTCCGAAAATTTTCGGGGCGGGCGAACCCGCCCCCGCATGTAATCAATGTTTACGCTACCGCTATGTTTTCAGCAAGTTGATCAACAGTTACCGACCATGTGAAAGAGATTGTTTTGGAAACATCGGCATCCGTGTCTGCTGCAATCGCAATTTGCGTATCTAAAGCATCCGTTGCAGCATCAACAAAGAAAGCCCAACTCCACGAAAGCGTATAAGTATTCTTCGTAGCAAATGAATGATTAGGCGCAAACTTGTTAATATAATCGGTTTCAGCAGCTAACGCTGCAGACACTTCAGACAACGTACCTGACGCAACTTCCGCACCGTTTAAATCCGTTAATGTAAATTCAATAGGATAATAGTTTTCAGAACTAATTCCTATATCATTCTCAACCTCTATCGCCATTTTTACCCCGACTGCCACTTCTGCCGTGCCGGAAATTACAAGCGTCATGGAACCAGCAGCACCGGGAGCAACAATAATATCACTACCGTTTGCAGCAGATGCAGCAAATGCCGCACCATTTGCCGCCGCAGCAAGCGTTTTATTCTCCGCATCAGCCGTATATTTAGCACTAAAACCGCTATCGTTGGTACCTTTTGTTACATTGATACCCCACTGCGCGACTCTCGCTTCATCGCTGCCGGTGCCTTTCGTCGTGTACTTTGCAAACGAGTAACCGCCAAAAGCAAAGACGAAAATCAGCATTACGAAAACCGCTACCAAGGCGATTTTCTTGCCTTTTTTACTTTCCGATTTGTTCATGGTTTACCTCCAAAAATTTTTCTTTTTGCGGCGCGCTCGGACAACACGCCGTTTTATTCAACAGCCCCCGGCTGTTAGAACCTGTTTTTAATATATGCTTCTGATTTAAGTAAACATTTCCTGTTTGTAAAATATTGACAGCAATTTGCTTATTTGATATAATAAAATCAAATTATAAAGACTATTTTGTCGATTCAGGAAATGTTTACTTTTTTTGGAAAACAGAAAACCGATAAAAATATCGATAAAACGTATTTTTTGTCGCTTTTACACACTGAAATTATAACATAAGCCTATTTCTCTGTCAACACTTATTTCACAAAAAAAGTAAACTTTATCAAAAAAAATTAACGGCGTGTTCGAGCAACACGCCGTTTTCGGTATTTTAACAAATTTGGAAATATTATATATTTTGTCAATTTTAATGTTTCAAAAATAAACAATTTTTGCGTTTTGACAAAATTTACCTAATTAAAAAATCTATATTAGAAACCCACGCCCCGCCACTTACCGCGGCAAAGCGCGGGTTAGAATATCCGTCAACTAATCTTGTCAAATCAACGCAAAAAAGCCCGATTACAGCACCACGTGTTCCACGCCGAAGAGTTTTGCTATTTTTACGAACAACGCGGCGTTTTTCCCCAAAGAAAGGGCAAAATGGTGCGTGGGCGCCTCTTTGAACCACCGTTCCATAAACGCGTCGGGCAAAGAAGAAAAGCGCACATGCGTCTGGGTATTGCCGATTTGCATGATTTCTTCGTTCAAAGACTGCCCTTCCGCAATGATGGATTTCACCTTTCCGCCCGCGCCCTGCGCCACGCCGAGAATGGTTACGTCGCCCGTTTTCACCTTCGCCTCCACGGAAATGCCGGTGCCCTGTTTGCCGTGATAAACGCCCATGCCGCGCAAAACGGGTTTTTCCGCCGCGATGGCGATATGGAACGGTCCGTCATGCCCTACGATAATCGTACCCAAATCGTAATCGGTGGTAACGATTTCGCAGTAACTGCCGCCCAAGGAAAGCAAGTCGCATATCTTCATGGCGACGCACGTTTTAATATCCGCCTCCCCCGCGCAGGGAACGTGATTTGCCGTCAACAGGGAATGTCCCACGATAAACCCGCTCTGAATATCCTGATACTCCGTGCCTTCGCTGCCGTGATAGTAGTAAGAAAGCGCGTCGAGCTTGTATTCCTGCACCATCTTTTCCTGCGCGCTCGCAACTTTCGCAGACCAATCGAGCTGTTCCTCCGTCGGCTTTTTCACCCGTTTGTCCGCCGCGGAATCGCCCGCGATGACGAACGCGTTTTCGATTTCACGCCGCTTTCGGACAACGTCCTCCCCGCTCACCTTATCGAAACTGCGCTTTAAGTCGCACATTTCCAAAATTTCGATATCGATGCCGATTTTGCTTTGCAGCAGCGTAAAATCGCTGTACATATCGAGCATGCCGTTGTAAAAATTACCCAAAAAGCCGAACTTCGCCCGCCGCATTTCGCCGACCGCCCGCGCCGCCTGCACCCATTCGCCGATTTCCTTCCAAGCGCGCTTCGCCTCGGGACGGTTCGCCGTACATTCGTCGGCAACGGAAATCGCGGGCGTTTTTTCCAGCCCCAGCAAGCCGCTGATCAGCTCGCAGGAAATGCCCGCGCGCTCGAAGGCGTTGCAAAGCTCCGGCGCGGCGCAGGCGTTGCAGTGCGCCAGCCATTCGCCGGTATCGGTTTTTGCGTAATTCACCTTAACGGACGGCTGTAAATTCAATATAACGGTTTTCGCCTTGCACGCCGCGTGCAAGGGAAGTACGTACGCGCTCGGCACGTACGTGGCGATATGGCAGAAAATCAAATCCACGTTGTGCGCGTTGAAATATTCCCCCGCCGCCCTGCCGTTTTCGGGGCTGTCCACCAACCCGAAATTAAAAACTTCCGCGCCGTGTTCGGCGGCGATTTTGCCTTCGATAAACTTTCCGTAACCGACCAAACGGTCTTTCAGCCCGTCAAACTGCGCCCAATAAGGTTTGTTTCCGCAGGAATAAAGTCCGATTTTCGCTTTCATTTTTTCTCCTTGCAATTAAAATATATTTTAATTGTATCACGAAAAACCGTCTTACGCTTGCGTTTTCAGCGCGTATTACGGCGATTTTTTAACATAAAAACGCCCGACGGTGCGGTCGGGCGTTTTGTAAATTTACCTTTTCAGCGCGAAAGTCAGCGTCTGACCTTTCTGCATATCGATTTGCAAACGGAAGATATTTTCGCCGTAATATTTTTCTTCGTAAACCTCGTAAGGCGAACAGGGCGTTTTGAAAATCAGCTCCTTTTTCCCGTTCGACGAGGCGTGAATACAAAGATAATGATCGCTCGCGTACAACACGTCCTCGCTTTCGCACCAGATATGACAGCCTGCGAAACGCGCCGTTTCCCGCACGATTTCGGCGTTCAATATCTTACTGCCGCAGAATACCGAACGAAATCCGTCGCACTCCTTCACGGTAACCGCGGGCAAGCCGTTGGTTAAAAAGTAAGCGACGTTTTCCGCGTTTTCGTCCTCCGCGTAAAAAAGCGGCGCGGCGAAGGTGGTAATGTCCTTGACGACCACGAGAATATTGCTCGCGTACGGGCGGTCGTTCACGCCGAAAATCCTGCGCTTGTCGAGCCGGCGGAAAATACCGCAATCGCTTTCCCTCACGCGGTATTTCGTGTGGTGCTTTTCCGTCAGCATCTTCAATCGGATTCCCGTGCACGCGCTCGCATTCTCACAACTTAGCCGCACTCGCGCGTCGGGATCGATCGCCCCCGACGCGTATACCCAAAGCGCCGTGGCGTTGTTTTTTTTCAGTTTTGCGTGTATCGCGGCGCGCTCTTGTCCGCTTAAAAACAACGTGTTGAAAAAAACGTACAGCTTATAATCGGGCATGAGCGGGTTTTGCAAATCGTTATGAAAATACTGGTCCGCGCCCGCGCCGATGCGCGCGATTTCATAGTTGCGGAAATATTCCACAAGCTCTTTCGTCGTTTGATTCGATACGGCGTGAATGCTTTCCTCGTCGTAGATAAAGGCGATTTCGTTACCCTTGCCGCGGTTCGGCAGGGCGAGCGCTTCGACGGCGATTTTCGTTTGCCGCGCGAACAGCTTATATATCTCCTCGTGCTTATATCTCGCGCCGCCCACGTAATGGTCGTACCACCAAGCGGGCAGATTTTCGCAAAGATTTCTGCCGAAATCCCGCTTTAACACGTTGTAGGTGTCGTCGATATCGTAATAATCGAACATCGCCCGAAAATGCGGCACTTCGAGGTGCGTTCGGCAGTCCTCCTCCACGATGAACAGCTTATTTCTCAGCGCGAAGGAATCCGCCATCTCCCGCTGTCCCGTAAAGCCGCCGAGCTGGCGGTTGACGTATACCCCCGGCGCGGCGAGGAAATCCAAAGCGTTGCTGTCGAGAATTTCCAAAACGCCGGCGGCGGTGGAGCCGTCGAAAAAATCCGTACAGCCGTACGAACCGTAAAACGCGCCCGTCAGCTTTTCGCCGCGGTATTTTTCCTTGATCGCCTTTGCGAAATAAATCTGGCTTTTCGCCGTGGCGATGTGCCACGCACGGTAAAAATCGAACACGCGCATGTGCTCGTCGACGTTCAAAAAACTGCCGACGTTGGTGCCGTTGGTGCGCACGGAAGTCAGATTTTCCACGCTCGCCTCGTCCTCCCGCCAATAGCCCATATCGAATTTTTTGGCAAAAAAACGCTCTTCGAGGCTGGGAATCGCGGGATTTTTAAAGGAAGCGGTTTCATCGCGCCACGCGCTTTTCAGCGCGCTTTCCGTTTTATACTTATCTTTTAAATAAGCGGAATATTCCCGCTTGAACGCCGCCGAAAAATCGCCGTATCGCTCGCCGTTTTCCAAATTCAGCAGATAATACCACTCGCTCGTGCCGCCCGCGGCGAAAAAATAACCGACGATACGGTCGGCAAACGGGAGCGCGTCGAAACGCGCGCAAGTTTCCAGCAAAGCGTTTTTCGCCTGTTCTCGCCACACGGCGGACGCCTCGGAATACAAATGCGGATATTTGCGGCGGAACGTTTCGTTGCCGAGCACGACGGACGGCGAAGAACCGTCGTCGTAGGTAAAGCATTCGTTCGGGTTTTCTTCGGTAAAGGAAACGGGCGGATGCAGCCCGATGCGCACCATCACGTAAGCGTCCGGCACGGCGGCGAAAAGCCGAGTACATTCCTCGGCAAAATTCTTCTCCGTGCCGGAAACGCCCCATTCCGTATCGCAAGTCACGTAATAAAGCTTTATTCCGCCCTCGCCCAAACCTTTAAAATATTCGTCATCGAACACGATACCGTACCTCTGAAAAACAAGGAGCTGCCAGCCGTAAATAAGATTTTGCGTTATCTGAGAATGCAGTCGGATTTAGGCACGGGTTCTGCCAACGCCGTGTTTATGGATCTCTTGTTCAGCTGGCTGAGAAATATTCGCACCAAAGACATGGAAAAAACGCCGCACTATAATATTATTTTGGAGGCGGAATTATACATCAGCGAACACACCTACGAAAATATATCGGTGAGCGGTTTGGCAAAGCGATACAATTTCAGCGAAAAACATTTCCGGTATCTGTTTAACAGAATTATCGGACTCCCGCCGAAAAAATATATCGAAAGGGTAAAATGCGAACGCGCCTTCGAGTTGTTGAAAAGCACTTCCTTATCCGTTGCCGCCATTGCGGAAAAACTTAATTTTTCCTCGGCGCAGCACTTGGCAAACAGCTTGAAAAAGATATTCGATTTAACGCCGTCCGATTGCCGAAAGCCGAACAAGATTCTTCAGATCGAATAAGCGCCGTTCATCGATTGCCGAAAACGAGCTTTCGGATATCCTCCGCGGCGACGGCGGAAACGAAAATTTTCCCTTTTGCGGCGAGCGCGGCGGCGGCGCCCGCGCTTTCCCCCATGGCAAGACAGATCGGCATCACGCGGAAATTAGAATGCGCGACGTGCGTGCCGGATATGCACCTTCCCGCCAGAATCAAGCCTTCGGTACCGACGGGCAGCAGCGCGCGCAGCGGAAGATAATATCCGCCCTCTTTTTGCACGTACTTTGCCTGCAAGCCGTTTTTATCCAGCCCCGCGCCGTCTATATTGTGGATGTCGAAATTAAACTTCGCCCCCTTGACCACCCAATCGTCGAAAGGCACGCAATCGTAAACGTCTTGCTCGGTAACGGTGTATCTTCCTTGAAAATGGCGCGTTTCCCTTACGCCGATGACCGACGCCGACGAAAGCAGATAGCAATTTTCGTACCCCGCCGCGTACTCCCGCAAAAATTCGATGATTTTCGGAATTTGCATGCGGCACTCGATTTCCGCCTGCGTTAAATCTTCGGCATTTGTGCCGTCGCGGTTGATGACGTTGGTCATGTTGCAGGTAACGACGCCGTCTATCGTGGAGCGGTAAAGCAGCACGTGCCCCGCGGGAAACGGCAGATGTTTTCTGCCGAGCGCCTGCAATTCCCCTTTTTCCGTTTCAAACAGCGTTTCAAAACTGCCGAGAAACGTCCCCTTGGTATAATCCACCCCGCCGACTTTGAACATGAGCGTCAGCGGCTGGGCTTTATGATCGCCTTCCCGCCCGTATTCATAGGGCACGCCCGCAAAACAGGCGACGTCTCCGTCGCCGGTGGCGTCGATTACCGTGTGCGCGTAAAAGCTTTCTTCCCCGCTTTTGCTCGTCGTCTTTACCCCGCGCACGACGGCGTTTTCCAGAATCACGCCGGAAACGAAGGTATATAAACGGATCTGAACGCCCGCCTCTTGCAGCATTTTCAGCAACATGATTTTCAAAAGCTCGGGATTGATATATTTCGCGTTCTCGTCGAGCGAACGGTTTTCCTCCGCGCAGGAACGCGCGATGATTTCCTTATAAAGCGGACTGTCCGCCGTGCCCGTCCAGTGGCTCATTAAACCGGTGGTCGCCACGCCGCCCACGATGCCGTCCTTTTCGATAAGCAGCGTTTTTGCCCCCGCTCTCCCCGCGGACAGCGCCGCGCCGATTCCGGCGGGACCGGAACCGCACACGATTACGTCGTATTCTTTCATTGTCTTTCCTCCCTGACGATGTTTACGCCATATATTTTACGCCTAAAAATCCGCGATTACCTTAAATATTCGGCACAAAACCTATAAAAAACGGCTTTAATGCATAAAAAAACCGCGGCTGATAACGCCGCGGTTTTTTTATTTGTTTTACGGCTCAGCCGTTGACTTTTTCCCCGAGCATTTCGGCATATCTGCCGTCTGCCGCGACGAGCTCTTCATGCGTGCCGCGTTCGACGACTTTGCCGCGTTCCAAAACGACGATCTGATCCGCCGAACGAATCGTAGACAAACGGTGCGCCACGGCGACAACCGTTCTGCCGGCGCTCAATTCGTTGAGAGAGGATTGTATCTGCGTTTCGGTGATATTGTCGAGCGCGCTTGTCGCCTCGTCCAAAATGAGAATGGGCGGATTTTTCAAAAACGCGCGCGCGATGGAAATTCTCTGCCGCTGACCTCCGGAAAGCTGTACGCCGCGCTCGCCCACCCACGTTTCGTATCCTTCGGGAAGGCTTACGATAAAATCGTGGATATTCGCGCGCTTCGCCGCCTCTTCGATTTCCTCGTCCGTCGCGTTCGCCTTGCCGAAAGCGATATTTTCCCGCACCGTTCCGTCGAAGATGAACACGTCCTGCGCGACGATGCCGATCTTCTCGCGTAAAGACTCCCGCGAGATTTTCGCAATATTTATGCCGTCGAGGGTGATTTCCCCTCCGTTCAGTTCGTAAAAATGCAAAATCAAATGGCACACGGTGCTTTTTCCGCCGCCGCTCCCGCCGACGAGCGCCGTCGTTTTGCCGTGCGGAATGGAAAAGCTGACGTTATCGAGCACCTCTTCCTTGCCTTCATAGGCGAATTCCACGTTTTTAAATTCGATATCGCCCTCGATTTCGCCGAGCGTTACGGCGTCGGGCGCGTCGCGTTCGGGTTCTTCGTCCATCACCTCGCAAAACCGTTTGAAACCGGTAGCGCCGCTTTGGATTTCCTCGTAAAGCGTAACGATGGTGCGGATGGGGTTGAGCAGCATGGCGATAAACAGAATATACGCGGCAAATTCGCCGGTATCGATATAACCGTAAAAGAAAAACAAACCGCCCGCCAAGAGCACCGCAAGATAGAGAAAATCGCTGATAAATCCCATTCCCGAGCCGAAAATGCCCATCGCCTTATAGGCGCGACCGCGCGCCTTCTGATAGCCTTTATTCGCCTTGTCGAAACGCCCCTGCACGTAATCGGCGGAGCTGTACGCCTTCGTCACCCGCACGCCCGATACGGTGGTTTCGATATCGGCGTTGATGCTCGCCTCCTCCTTTCTCATCTGCATAAAGGATTCGTTCATGCGCTTGCGGTTTTTAACCGCGAACAGAATGAGAACGGGAATAAAAATAAATACGATCAGCGTTAAATAAACGTTTATGGTGGCGAGCATGACGAACGCGCCGACGATGGAAATGAGCGACATAAACAGATCTTCCGGTCCGTGGTGCGCGAGTTCGGAAATATTGAACAAATCGTTGACCATCCGCGACATGATCACGCCGGTTTTATTGTTGTCGAAATAAGTAAACGGCAGTTTTTGCAGATGCGCGAACATGGCGCGGCGCATGTCGCCCTGAATACGCACGCCGAGCAAATGCCCCCAATACTGCACGATATACGTTAAAATCGCCTTGATCGCATAAATCAACAGCAAAACGACGCACCAGACGATTAAAAGCTGCAATTTTTTATCGGGCACGTACACGTTGATGATGTTTTTTGCGATCATCGGATAAACGAGATTGCACGCGGAAACCAAAAACGCGCAGATCGTATCGACGATAAACAGTTTTTTATGCGGTTTATAATAGGCGAAAAATCGTTTCAGCATGTTTCCTCCAAATAAGATTGCGCCCCCGAAAAAATCGGGGGCGCGGCGTCAATCGTTTTCCATCAACGCTTTCAGCGTTTCGATGTAATCTACTTTCGTATAGCGGCTTTTCTTTTCCGCTCCTTCGTTTTTCATCAGATCGGCGATCAGCGTTTTCGCGTTGGCAAGCCCGCGCGCGCTTTTGATTTTGACCATCATGGGAATTTCCGCATAGGTCTTTTTATCGCCCGCATACTGTTGATGATACTTGGTGTTTTCGTATGCCGACGCGTCGAGGCGCAAATAGAGTTTCAACGTCTTTCCCGAAAGATACAGCCTCGCGACGAGCGCGCGGTTTTTACGGAAGGAATCGTACCCCTTGGATACGCGCGCGTTTACGTTTCTATACGACTTGAACTCGTTATGAATTTCGTCGAAATACCGACGGACATCCTCGTCCGACAGCAAAATCCTCTCGTAAAACGGCTTTTTTGGCTCGCCTTTCGGAATTTTTTCAAAACCGCGCGGCTCTCTTTCCGAAACAACAGCCGCGGCAACCTCTATTGACGGCGCGGACTCTTCCATTTCCGCCGTTTCCTTTACGGGAGCTTCGTCGGCAACCGTTTCCGCCTCGGCGGCTCGTTCTTCCTCCTGCGGCGCTTCTTCGCAAGGCGCGTCGGCTGCCGTTTCCGCCTCGGCGGGCGCGGCGGGAATTTCTTCCTTCACCTCGGAGAAAAGTTCTTCTTCCTTCTTCGTTTCTTCCGCGGCTTTCTCCGCATTCGGCGCGGATTTTTTGCCTTTGGAAGTTTTCGCAAGCGAAACGATTACGCCGATGAGCAGCAAACCGATTACGCAAACGAGTATAATCATTACCGGATCCATAAATCTACCTTCTTTCGTTTTTATAGCACAGATATATCCCGCCCCCTCGGGGTTACGGATAATATCTTACGCTTATTATACATTGCCCGCGCGATTTTGTCAATACGCGAACAACGCGGAAATCGATTATTTTTACAAGTGCGCTTTTTTGGCGATATCCGCCCGCAAAATACGGTAGGCGAAAATCAGCGTGCCCAAAAGGAGCAATCCGTTATACACCGCGTGAATGAGATAAAGCGTGTGATAAACGTCTATGAAAAGCAGGACGATCGACACGATTTCCAACAGCACGTAATACACGAAAAATGTGGAAACGAGGGAATTTTTACGTTTGGAAATCAAGCTGATGAGCGCCATCACCGAGGACGTCGCCAGCAAAATAGACGGCAGAACGTAATTCAAAAACCACTCGCTCATGGAAAGCCGCTCCAGCGAAATGAGCAGCAATATCAAGCCGATAAACTGGAAAAATATCTTTTCAAACGGACTCCTTTTACTGATAATAGTATGCCCGATTAAAATCCAAAGATACAAAATCGAAACGAATACCACGGGCGCCCACATCATGTGCGGGTCGGTGAAATAGTTCACCGTAAAGCATACCACCGAAATGCAGATGCTGACGTATAAGAACAATTTCAGCAAAAAGAAGTTGTTCGCTTTGCGCTTTTTATTTTTGTCGCGCCCCATATAATATTCAAAACGGTTGGGCTCTTGTTCGCCCTCGTCGAGATAATTATAGCAAAGCGGGCAGTAATTTTCGGAAGAATCGACTTTGACGCGGCAGTGTTTGCAGTATTTCATAGCTTTTTCTCCCAATAATTGCTCTTTACGACGATATCCAAGCCGTTTTGCGCCAGAACGCCGATAAAATCCCTCTCGAAACCGTTTTCCGTAAAATTACGGGTAAAGGTGATGTTCACTTTTCCGTTATACCCCACCGCCGCGACCAGCTGTTTCGACGTATGGCTGGCGGAAATGGAAAAATTGATGTCCCTTACGTACCGCGCCAAGTCCTCGGGAAGCTCCACGAGCCCGACGTTGCTCAAATCGCCCGATTGCAGGTTTTCCCCCTCGAAATGATAGCCGATCCGCAAAACGACGTCCTTTAAAAACAGAGGAACGATTTTTAACAGCACGTTTTTTTCCACGCTCACGTTGAAGTGATTGATGCTGTCGAGCACCTTTTCGTCCAAGCCCTCGCGCATTTTTTCCGAAGCGATTTTCACACATTCTTCCAAATCGTAATCCCTATCGAAATAATGCGTAACGCGTACGAACAGACTGAAATTACGTAAAGATTCGCTGGAATACTTCCGACGCATGTCCACGGGAACGAGTATGCATACGTTTTTGTTTTTCGCATTCATCCCCTTAACGTAATTCGTATAAAACACGTAAAGGTATACGCCGCTCAAAAACTCCGTTACCGTGGCTTTGTATTTTTTTGCGAGATCCTTTAATGCGAGCGAATCCGTCGTCGCGGTAATCAGCCCGAACCCGTCGTAATCGAAGGCGGTGCCGTCGGAATGTGCGAGCTTTTTCGGCTTTTTGATCTTTACCTTCGCCTTTTTATAATTGCTTACGTAATTGTCGCTGCGTTCTTTGAAGTTTTCCGGCGAAACCCCCGTCTTGATCAAGCCCTCGGCGTCGATCTGCTTGCCGAGCAGACGGAAATATTCCAAAAGAATCTGTTTGAATACTTCCAAACCCCCGTTGCCGTCGCTGAGCGCGTGAAAAACGACGAGCGAAATCTTATATTCCCGATAAAAGACCTTAAACAGATAATCGTTGTTTTCCGAAAAATCGATCAGACCGAGGTAATCGCCCACCTCTTCCGAAACGCGGAAGGGCTTTTTGTTTTCCTCTAAATAATACCAAAATACCCCGCGTTTGAGTTTCGTTTTAAACGTGGGGACTCTGTTTAATATTTGATTTACCGCCGTATTCAGTTTTTCCGGCTCCACCTTTTCGCTGAGGATCGCGGAGAAACAGAAATTATACGGTCTTTTTTCGCCGTACACCGCGGGAAAAATCTTCGCGGCGTTATCCAGCGGATACCAATTTCTTTTTTTCATTTACCTGACAATACCGATTTTGCAAACCCGCATACGATTTCGGGAATGACAAGCCGTTTTTTATGACCGTGCGCGGCTTTTTCCTCGTCGCTGCGCCCGCCGAGCAGGGATTTGTTCCGCGCCGTGCTGTCCGAAACATGGAAGAGCGCAGCCGTCTTCAGCCCTAAAATTTCCGACGAGCAGAACGCCGCCGCCGTTTCCATTTCCAACGCGTCCGCGCCGTAAGAGAGAAACTCTTCGATATGGAAAAATTGCGAAACGATGGTGTCTATACTGAAAATATTCGCGTAATCGAAAGGATACCCGTTATCTTTCAGATAGCGCGCGAGATCGCCGTGCACTTTTTGATCGGGATAAAACTTTTTCCCGAAAGTATCGCCGTTTTGCGCCGCGCTGCCGAGCGTGAAATAACGCACCGCGCCGTCGCCGCACATGGAGTAATTCGGCAAGAGAAGATCGCCGATGTTCATTTCCTCTTTCAGCGCCCCTACCGTGCCGGTAAAAAGCACCTTTTCGCATCGGGAATAGGCGAGCGCGCAGATGACTTCCGTCACGTTGCACGCGCCGACCTGAAAGGCGACGAAGGTAAAAGCCGCGCCGTCCTTTTCTATTTTATAGGTGGGAAAAAATCCGTCGGAAAGCTGCGTAACTGCCGCGCCGACGTTTTTATAGTCTTCCGCCGCGTTGATGGGCGAAATCACGGCGAACCGCTCCACCTCGTCCCCGCCGATTTTCAGCCGGTTTTTACATACGTCCTCGGGAGAAATGCCGTAACGCGCGTAACAGTTCGTAAAATCCTGTTTGTTCATAAATTACCCGTTTTTTAAGAAATATAAACCCCTTCCGCCTGCTTTTTCGCCTCGTACGTGCAATGCAGACCGAGTTTTTTAAATGTTTTTTCGTCTACGTGCGGCAAGATGACCGTGGAATGAAGTTCGCAGTTTTTCAGCTGCGACAAAGCCGCGAGCGCCTTTTTCACATTTTCGTCCTCCACCGCGCATATCGCCAGCGCGATAAGCACCTCGTCGGTGTGCAGCCGAGGATTTACGCTGCCCATCTGGTTGACCTTCAGCTTCTGAATGGGCTCGATGACGGTGGGAGAAAGCAATCTGACGTCGTCGTCCACTCCCGCAAGCGCCTTCAGCGCGTTGATCAGGCACGCCGCGCTCGCGCCGAGCAAATCGCCCGTTTTGCCGGTGATGATGCGCCCGTCGTTCAATTCGACGGCGACGGCGGGATTGCCGCCGGTAATCGCCGATTTGTTGAGCGCCGCGGGCACAACCTTGCGGTTTTCCGCCGTGAGATTGAGTTTGCTCATCAAAATTTCGATTTTGGCGGCGACTTCCTTGCCGATCCTGCCCTTTCTGACGTCGCACAAAGCGGCGTAATAGCGGCGGACCACCTCCGCTTTGGAGGCGTTTTTACAAGCGTCGTCGTCGATAATGCAGTTTCCCGCCATATTCACGCCCATATCGGTGGGCGATTTATAGGGAGATCTGCCCATGATCTTTTCAAAAATCGCGTTGAGCACGGGGAAAATTTCCACGTCACGATTATAGTTGACGGCGGTTTTTCCGTAAGCCTCGAGGTGGAAGGGATCGATCATGTTTACGTCGTTCAAATCGGCGGTCGCCGCCTCGTACGCGACGTTCACGGGGTGATTGAGCGGTAAATTCCAAATCGGAAACGTTTCAAATTTCGCGTATCCCGCCTTCACGCCGCGAATGTATTCGTGATACAGCTGGCTGAGGCAGGTGGCCATCTTTCCGCTGCCCGGTCCCGGCGCGGTGACCACGACGAGTTTTCGCGTGGTGGGCACGTATTCGTTGCGCCCGAATCCGTCCTCGCTGATAATCAAAGGAATGTCGGAAGGATACCCCTCGATTTCGTAATGCTTATACACGGGAATGCCGCACATTTCCAGCTTTTTGATAAAATTCACGGCGCGCGGCTGATTGTTGAACATCGTCATAACGACGCTGCCGACGTAAAGCCCCTGCGAACGGAATACGTCGATCAAACGCAGCACGTCGGAATCGTAGGTAATGCCCAAATCGCTCCGATACTTGTTGTTTTCGATATCCGTCGCGCTGATGGCGATTAAAATTTCCGCCTCCTCGCTCAATTCTTTCAGCATTTTCAGCTTAGAATCCGGCTCGAACCCCGGCAGCACGCGGGACGCGTGATAATCGTCGAACAGCTTTCCCCCGAACTCGAGATAGAGTTTTCCGCCGAAGGAATTGATGCGCTCCGCGATGTGCGCCGACTGCATCTTCAGGTATTTCTGATTGTCAAAACCGATTTTATCCATGGTAACCCCCCAGCGCGCTATTTTTCCAAAATACCGTTTTCGGCGAGAACGTTCAAAAAGTTTTTCACGTCGCGTTCGGCGGTTTCCCTTTCGACGTCGTATTCTTCGAGCATTTTATCCACAAGCTCGGTTTCGGCAACGTCCCGCCCCAGCAGATCCCACAAAAATCTGCCCGTTTCATTCAGCGTGATATACCCGTTGAAATGCTTTACCGCTTTCCCCGTCGCAACGACGATGTCCGAATCTCCGACTTTTCTCGCAACAAAATCCTTTTTAACCTTCATGATCTTCTCCTTTTACGCGCATCGCCCCGTAAGCCGTTTCCGCGGCCTCGCGGCTGATGTTGCATTTCAATCTGTAAAACGCCGTATTTTTAGCGAGTTTATCGAATAAATCCAGCAATTTCAACATGCTTTCGCCGTCCTCGCCCCGCAGCGACTGATTCATCAGCACCCGCACCATTTCCGACGAGGAAATGCGGGCGATTTCGTTTTTTTCTCCGCGCGTCAGCTCGCACACCGCCGCAAGCCGCGCACGGTCGTTGCGGCTTAAACGGTGCTTGCCGTTCCACGGCGTTCCGTAAACGTAAAACGCCCCATCTATATACCGCACGACGGGTTTATCGTCGTTGATCATCACGGCGCGCTCGCCGAGCAGCTCCCGCCAAAGCCGCGTATGCGTGGATTTCCCCGTGCCGCTAGGCGCGGTGAAAAGATAAGCGTACCCGTCCACGGCGACGGCGGAGGCGTGAAACAAAAACCCGTTATAATCGCTTAAAATTTTGTTGCAAAGCCGCCGATAAACCGCCAGACTCTCTAAATACGCCGGCGGAAACGGCTGATCGCTCGCCTCTTCTTCCCTTTTAATGGCCTCATCGTCCGTTTCGATGAGAAAATCCGCTTTTTCCTCGCTTTCATACCCCGCGCAGAGTTTATGCGTATAGGCGTATTTCGTTTTCATGTCGAACACGACGTCGGCTATTTTGTATCTTCCTTCCATATACATTTTATTTTATCAAATAAAACGCGTAATGTCAACAGCAAACTTTCTCATTTGAGCGGATTTGTTTGATTTATTTTCGCCGAAAGGTTATAATGCAAATATGAAGAAAAAAATCTGCTGTTTTCTCGCCGCGCTTTTTTTGTGCGTGCCCCTTGCGGGATGCAACGCGCCGCAGTATACGGGAAAAACCTTTTTGTATTTCAACGCGCCCGTAACGGTGCAAATCGATTCGAGAAATCTGAGCAAGGCTCGCCTGAATGAAATATTTTCCGACGCGGAGCAAATCCTCGCCGACGTACACGAACGCACCGACGCGAAAAATCCGAACTCCGTCGCCGCACGATTCAACGCCCTGCCCGCGGGCGACGTTTTAGAGCTGGACGAACTATCCGAAGACATCGTCATGAAGGCGCTTTCCTATTACGAATACACGAGAGGATACTTCAATATTTTAATCGCGCCGTTGATCGATCTTTGGGGATTTTCCCCCGATAAATACGACGCGGAAGATTACGAATTTTTGCCGCCGACGGCGGAAGAAATCCAAAACGTTTTGCCGCTTTTAGAAAAAGATAACGTTGTTTTAGAAGATAATCTGTTGAAAAAAATAAAAAACGCGAGCATCGATTTCGGCGGCATGGCAAAGGGATACGCCTTGCAAAAAGTGCGGGAATATCTTGAAACGCAAGGGATTATATACGGCATAATCAGTGGCGGTTCAAGCAGTATTGAACTGATGAAATACAAACAAAATCAATCTTTCGTATTGGGGGTGAAACACCCGCGCGGAACGGCGGAAACGCCGCCAATTATCGAAATGAACGCGCAAAATGCCGCGGCATCCACCAGCGGCGATTACGAGCGCTTTTACGAATATGAAAACGAGCGGTATTCCCACCTGCTCGACCCGTTTACCGGCAGACCGATAAACGACGGAACGATGTCCGTAACGGCAATCGGCAAAGACGGCGCGCTTTGCGACGCGCTCTCCACCGCGCTGTGCGCGATGGGTTACGAAAAGGCAAAAACTTTTATAAAAAATTATGACGATTTAACGGTTTTCATCTTATATACGGAAAACGGACAAAACTACATTTACACCAACGCGCCGCAAAATTCTTTCACGGTAAACGACGATTCTTTCCGCATAGAAACCGCCGAATAAGCAAAGCGCGCCCCGCACGGCTGTGTGCGGGGCGCGCTTTTTACAATATCGGATAAATTCGGCTTACCACTTTTTGACGATTTTCACCTGCGCGGGCGCGCTCACCTCCACGTGCACGCCGTCCGGTTTACGTTCCCATTCCACCGTAATTTTACCGCCGAGGTATTCCCGCTCCGCGCGGCAATGCGTAATCCCCTCGATAAAATGCGGCGCAATTTCCACGGTAAAAGGATCTTTGAGCGCGGGGTTGATGCGAATACCCGCGATATATTTATAAAACCACGCGGAAATATCGCCCCAGAAATGATGATTGAGCGAATCCACCTCTCGCCCTTCCGCCTTCGGCTTGATTTCGCCGTCGGCAAGGTCGATAAAGTTTTCCCAAAGCGTCGTCGCGCCCCTGTCGAGGTGGTAACGATAGGACGGAAAGCCCTTTTGCACGATGAGCTTCAGCGCGAGTTCGTCGTATCCGTAATCGGAAAGCACGCGGAAAAGCGTTCTTGCGCCCAGCACGCCCACGTCGAAATAATCGTTTTTCGCGGCGATCAAAGCGAGCAGCTGACCAACGGCGCGCTCGGTTTCCTCTTTTTCAAACGCCTTGTAATACAGCGCCATGGAAACGGCGCTCTGCGTGGCAAATTCCCGCTTGATTTCTCCGTTTTCCACGAACTTTTCGCGGAAATTTTTTCTCAACAGCGCGTAGAACGCGTCAAATTCCGCCTTTTCTTCCGTTTTGCCGAGAATTTCGGCGATAACGCCCGCCTTATAGCACGTATCGATGATGGTCAGCGTGTCGGTGATTTCCAGCGAGGTAAACACGTCGTTGTTATATCCGCCCGCGGGGCACCAATCGCCCAGCCCGTAAGCGAGCAAACCGTTTTCGTTGAGCCGCGTTTTCGCGTAGCGCAGATAAGCGACGATGCAATCGAAATTTTCCGTTAAAATCGTTTTATCGGCGGTGTATTTATACCCGTAATAAGATAGCTGGGTGACGACGGTATCCCATGCGGGACCGTTGCCCCAAGCAAAGCCCCAGCCGGCAGTCGGCACGATGCCCGACAACGCGCCGCTTTCGATTTGCGACGCGCGCACGTTATAAAGCCATTCGCGGAAACTCTTTTCCGCGTGAAAATTCAGCATGAACTGTTCCGCCGAAAGCGCGGCGTCGCCCGTCCAACCATTCTTTTCCCTATGCGGGCAATCGGTGGGAAAATCATAGAAATTCGCCAAATCGGAACGGCGGGTGTTTTCCTGCAATTTATTTACGATTTCGTTTGAACAAGCGAAACTTCCCGCGCTTTTCAAATCGGTATGCACGACGATATAAGTCAGCAAATTCTCCGTCGCCTGCCCGTCCTCTATTCCCTCTACGAACACGTATTGAAAGCCGTGATAGGTAAAACTCGGCGTATAGGACTGTTTGCCTGCCTTGCAGGTATAAAAATCGCGGTGCAAATAGCCGTGATCGGGATAATTGCCGTTGATAATGTTTTTAATGTTTACGCCGTCTTTCGTCGCAAGTTCCGAAAAAGTCAGCTTGATTTTTTGCCCCTCTTTCCCGTCGATTTCCAAACGGCAAACGCCGGCGTTGTTTTCGGGAAAGGCATAAAGCCAGCCGTCGCCGCGTTTTTCAAAGGCGGACGGGCAGATTTCCCGAATAGCGCGTATCGGCGGGCACACGGGCACGCGCGGCGTTCCCGCGGGCGTTTTTGCGATAATCGCGTTATCCCACGCGCTATCGTCAAACGCGAGCGTATTCCAACCGAAAATCTCCTTTGTCGCGTCGTAATGTTCGCCCGCGCGATAGTCGTCGAAAACGATGGGCGACGGCGAGGTTTTAAAACTTTCGTCCGCCTCGAAAAGCGTTGCTCCGTCGACTTCCACCGCAAGCGCCATTTTGGGCGCGTCGCGGAAAGCTGCTTTATCGAAATCCCAAACGTCGCCCGCGGGATCGTTCAAAAAGCCGTTGCCGAGTAGAACCGCGATGATGTTTTCCCCCTGTTGCAGTAAATCCGAAACGGCGTACAAGTCGTAATACAGCACGTCGTCGGGATTGGAAATATAGGAAGCGAGCATGCCTTTGGTGATTTCCTTTCCGTTAAGCCATAAACGGTAAAATCCGAGACCGCAAATGGTAATTTCCGCTTGCGCGGGTTTTTCGGCAAGCGCGAATTTCTTTCTCAAGTACGGCGCGGGCACATGGCAATCGAAAGTATTATACGTTGCCGTCCGCTGAATAAATTTTTTGGAAAACCTCATAATTATCCCCTGTTTCCCCGTTGCGGGGCGTTTAAATATACGTTACTGCAAGTATATCATAACGCATGAATTTTTACAATAGTAAAAACAAAAAAAGAGAAACGATTTACCGCAGTTCCCATAGGGAAATTTAGGTAAAGGCGCAAGGTTCAGAGTCAGGCGTGGCGTAATGCCACGCCTTTTCTCTTGCTGTTTGTTGGTTTCAATCGTCTTCGTCGGTGAGTTCGTCGCCCCATATCGGGCGGTCGATTGCTCCGACGAAATTATAGAAGATTTCTACCGTTTGTCTGTAATGTCCGTCGACTTTCGTTCTTTCGTGAACAACGACCTTTTCGATGAACGCGCGGAGTATTTC
>QAKE01000013.1 GCA_003343995.1 Bacillota bacterium | reverse complement strand
CATCTTTGTAGTACGAAAAAGCTACAAAACATAAAAAGCACAAGATTTAGTAGGTCTTGTGCTTTTTTGTTGCCATATCTTGTGGTTCGCGCCCCTCGCGGAATATTTGAATTTGGGAGCTGCATTTTGACCTGTTTTTCAAAAAACAGGACTTGAACTGACGACTTCGTTTTAATCCCCGCCTAACACTACAATTTAATACAAATCTTTTAAGAGAGAACAAGGATAAATGTTCTTTCTTTTTTTATGCCGTTTCGAGGGGTGATTTCCTATTTACGGTGAGAAAAATTACGATGACGAAAACATTGCGTAAAAAAACGCCCGAACGGGCGAAAATACTATCCGCGTTATGCCTCGGCGCGCTGATTTTATACGCGCTCGCCCGCATCCCTTGGATCGCGGAGCACGTTTTTGCGCGGGGCGTTACGCGGTGGCTGAGTTTTTTATTGAACCGGCTGACGAATGTTATTCCCGTTTCCCTGTACGAGATCGCCGCGGCGGTTCTCGTCGCGGGGGGCGTCGTTCTTCTCGTGTTTCTCGTCGCGTTTCTGGCAAAGAAAAATTACGCGCGGGCGGGGATTTGGCTTTACCGCACGGCGGTTGCCGCCCTCGCCGCGCTCCTTTCCTTCGGCGTGTTGTACGCGCCCCTGTACGCCCGCGAAAACGCGGACGCCGCGCTGGGGCTTAAAACCGACGTCACGGAGCAATCGCTGTTCGCGGCGGCGGAATATTACGTTTCCGCCCTCAACGAAACGTCGGCGCGGCTGGGGCGCGACGAAAGCGGAAACGTTTTGCCGACCTGCGGGTTTGCAGAGCTTTCCCGAAAACTCAACGACTGTTACGACGCGTTCGGCGGGGGATATTTCGCGGATTACGAAGTGCGCCCGAAGGCGGTGCTTTTGTCCGTCCCCATGAGCTATCTCGGCATCACGGGCATCTATTTTCCCTTTACCGCGGAGGCGAACGTAAACGTCAATATCCCCTGTTACGAAATTCCCTGCACGGCGGCGCACGAAATGGCGCACGCGAAGGGCGTTTCGCGGGAGAACGAGGCGAATATCGTCTCTTACGCCGTGTGTATTCTTTCCGAGGACGATTATTTCAGGTACAGCGGGCTGATGAACGCGGCGGCGATTTTGCTGAACGCCCTGCCGGACGGGCAGTATGAAACGCTGCGCGGGCGGCTGGACGAAAAGGTGCTGCGCGAATACGCCGACGCGCGGGCGCATTACGAAAAATACGAGGGCTTTATCGACAGTCTTTCGTCGTTTTTCAACGATCTGTTCTTAAAGGCGAACGGCGTGCCGTCGGGCACGGCGAGTTACGGCGAAACGGCGGAAAGCCTCGTCGCGTTGTACGAAAAAATAAAAAACGCCGCCGACTGCTGAAGTCGGCGGCGCTTTTTTATCTGCCTTTGCATACGGGCAGCCGGATTTCCACGTACTTTTCGTTTTTGCGATCGGTTGCGTCGTCGGGCCGCCATTTCAAGGCGACGACTTCCGCGCCTTCCGCCAAAACGTAATCGACGGAGGGCAGCCATTCGGTCATGATCCGTTTGCGAATGTCGATATATTCGCCGATGGGGCGGCGCTGTCTTTCCGTGCGGAACACCGCATAGGTCTGTCGGGGGATGACGATCGTTTCAAAACCCAGCTTATCCATAAAATCCACGCCCGTTACCGACGGGTTGTACATTTCCCTTCTCGTCCATTCGTCCAGCTCGTAAGCGATGTAAAAATCGTATCCGTCGTCGCCGATATTGTTCACGATGCAGTAATCCGTGGAATAATCGCAGCTCGCGCCGAGCAGCAGCCACTGTTTCGCCCGCGTGCCCGTTATAAATTGTTCTTCCTGCCGCGCCCGCTCTTCGCCGTACGGCACGCCGGAAAACCGCTTTTTGTACCCCACGAAAACCCGTTCGCCGATTTCCTTGATTTCGTAATCCATCTCTTTTCCTCCCGTAATGTTTTTTTCGATTTTCAGCCGCGGCAGACATTTCAGCGCGCCCCCTTTTTTTGCCGCGGAGGGTAGTATGCCGTGAAACTTATAAAACGCCCTCGAAAAACTTTCCGACGTTTCGTAGCCGTATTTCAGCGCCACGGAAAGCACTTTATCGCAAAATGCAAGCTCTTTGCCCGCCAGCGTCAGCCGCCGCTTGCGGATATATTCCCCGACGGTCATTCCGCAAACGGCGCCGAATACCCGCTGAAAATGAAATTTGGAAACGAACGCCGCCTTCGCCGCGTCGTCGTAATCGATTTTTTCCGTTAAATGCGCTTCTATGTAATCGATCGCCGCCTGTAACCCGAAAACTTGCTCCATGTTTCCACCTCGTTTTTATTTTATCACATAAAAGGGGCTTTGTCTTGACTTTTTGTGCGGAATTATCGGCATTTTTTTGTTGAAAAAAGCGCGCGCCTATGCTACAATAAAAAGAAACGCCGTCAAAACGGCTCGGAGGAAAATATGCCTTATCCCACGAAAGAGCTCATCGATTTCGCCCTGCAAAACGGTTTTACCAATGCGGGGGAACTCAACGTGAAAGCCCTCGTATTCATGCCGGAAGTGAGGGAGATGTGCGGCGCGGACAAATGCCGCGCATACGGCAAGAACTGGCGCTGCCCGCCGGCGTGCGGCACCATAGAGCAAGCCGCCGAAACGGCGGCGCGGTATTCCTACGGGCTGCTGGTGCAGACGGTGGGAAAATTAGAGGACGATTTCGATTACGAAACGATGGAAAAAACCGGCAAGGAGCACGCGGCGAGCTTCATCAAAATGATGCGGGAGCTGAAAAAGAAATATCCCGACATTCTCGGCATGGGGGCGGGCACCTGCGCGCGGTGCGAAAAGTGCACCTATCCCGACGCGCCCTGCCGCTTTCCCGAGGATTCCTATTCGTCCATGGAAGCGTACGGGCTGTGGGTGAGCCGCGTTTGCGAGCTTTCCGGCGTGAAATACAACTACGGTCCGCAGACCATCGCGTATACGAGCTGTTATTTATTGAAATAAAGGAGAAAAACATGAAAAAAGCCAAATGGATCTGGGCGGCGGGAGCGTCCCGTTCGGACGAATACGCCAAATTTTACGACGCCTTTGCCGCGACGGCGGCGACGCTGAAGATTTCCGCGGACAGCAACTACGCCGCGTACGTGAACGGCAGGCTCGCCGCCTTCGGGCAGTACGCCGATTATCCGCACTTTAAGGTGTACGACGAAATCGACCTCGCGCCCTATCTCGTCGCGGGGGAAAACAAACTCGTTATCGTCTGCTGGTACTACGGCGTGGATTCTTCCACCTACGTGAACAACAAGGCGGGACTGATTTACGAAGTCGTTTCGGGGGAAAAGGTCGTCGCGTATTCTTCGGAAAACACCCTTTCCGCTTTGGCGGAGGATTTCGTCTGCCATCAAAACAAGATCATCACGGTGCAGATGGGGCTTTCCTATCGCTATGACAGCCGTTTTTACGACGGGTTCGACAAGGCGGATTACGCGCCGAAAGGCTTTCAAAAATCCGTTTTCGTATCCGATATGCCGAAAACGCTTTATAAAAACCGCATAGAAAAGCTGGAACTTCTGCCGCTGAGCGAGGGCAGGCTCGTCGATAAAGCAAAGCGCATTTACGATTTGGGGCGGGAGCGCGTGGGCTTTTTATTCTGCCGCGTGAAAGCGCCGGCGGGCAAAACGGTGCGCGTGGCGTACGGCGAACACCTCGCGGACGGGGAAGTGCGGTATGCCGTCGGCGGGCGCGATTTCACGGTGGAGCTCGTTTGCAACGGGGAGTATTTCGACTTTTTCCACCCCTTCCGCCGCTTGGGTTGCAGATACCTGCAATTTTTGGACGATTGCGAAATCGAAACCGCGGGAATACGGGAAACCATGTACCCCGTGTCGGAAGTTTCCCGCCGCTTTCACGACGGACGGCTGCAGGAAATATACGACGTGGGGGTGCGCACCCTGCGGCTTTGCATGCACGAGCATTACGAGGACTGCCCTTGGCGCGAACAGGCGCTTTACGCCATGGATTCGCGCAATCAGATGCTCTGCGGCTATTACGCCTTCGGCGAATACCGCTTTGCCCGCGCCAACTTGGAGCTGATGAGCAAGGCGCAGAAACCCGATAAGCTGCTGCCGCTGTGTTTCCCCGCGGGCACCGACGTGCCCATTCCCTTTTTCAGTCTGATTTACGTAAAGGCGATGCTGGAATACGCCGAACATTCCGGCGACGTTACGCTGCTGAAAGAAAATTTCCGCCTTTTAAGCGACATCGTGGGCGTGTTTGCCCAAAAGCGGGAGGAAAACGGGCTGATCGCCTCCTTCGAGGGGTATTGGAACTTTTACGAATGGACCGACGGCATGGACGGCACGAAGGACGGGGAGCTCATTCCCGCCGTCTACGAAAAATCGTACGATCTGCCCCTCAACTGCTTTACGATTCTCGCCCTCGAAGATTTCAAAAAGATTTGCGCGTTGACGGGGGAAACCTTCCCGCACGAAGGGGCGCTTTCTTCCCTGCGCGCCCATATCGCCGCCTTTTATCGGGAGGATAAGGGGCTGTACGTTTCCTATCTCGGCAAAGAGGAGCACTTCGGCAAACTGTCCAACTATCTGGCGATTCTCGCCGATCCGCAAAACGAAAGGAACGCCGCCCTTATCGAGCGGCTGAAAGCCGATAAAACGATGTGCGACGTAACCCTTTCCATGAAGGTGTTCGAATTCGACGCTCTGCTCGCCGCCGATCAAGCCAACGCGGCGTACGTGGTGGAAAAGATACGCGAAGATTACGGCTATATGCTCGCCGCGGGCGCGACGAGCTATTGGGAAACCATCAAGGGCGAAAGCGACTTTTTGAAAGCGGGCAGCCTGTGCCACGGCTGGAGCGCCGTACCCGTATACTATCTTTCCGTGCTCTGCCCCAACGAAGTTAAAAAAGCGTAACCGCCGCGGAAAGCCGCAAAACGAGGAAAAAACATGGAACTGCACAAGTATTTTAACGGCGTTTCCGTTATGCAGCGGGATATGCCCTTTTGCGTGAAGGGATTTTCCGCCGTCGGCAGGGTAACGGTAAATTATGACGGCAAGGAATACTCCGCCGTTTCGGAAAACGGCGCGTTTTCCGTGCCCTGCCCGTCGCACGCGGGTTCTTTCGCGCCGTGCGCCTTTACGGTGCGCGACGAAAGCGGCGAAACGCTTTCCTTTACCGCGCGTTTCGGCGACGTGCTGCTCTGCGCGGGGCAGTCCAATATGGAATACTGCATCGAGGGCTTGAGCGACAAAGACGGGGTGCTCGCCCGCTGCGCGGAAGCGCAGGGGATTTATTTTGTCAATACCTACGGCACGTTGTCCGACGAAAGCGGAAATCTTTTGCGCAGCGAAACGCCGTTGGCGGACTTCGTCGGCGACGTAGAGTGGAAGCCGATTTCCGACGAATCGGCGAAATATCTTTCGGCGGTGGCGGCGCTCGCCGCGCTGGAGCTTGCCGAGCGGGCAAACGCGCCCATCGGGCTTGTGTGCAACCCCGTGGGCGGGGTGCAGATCTGCGCCTATCTGCCGCAGTCGCTCATCGAGGGCGACGAGCTCGTCAAAAACAACCTGACGGAGCGCGGCTTTTATTCCGCAAACGGGTTCAATACATACGGCTTTGACAACTACACACAGCCGTGCGGTCTGTATAACGAGAGGATCGCGCCCCTCGCGGGGTGTTCGTTCAAGGCGATGCTTTGGTATCAGGGGGAATCGGACGCGCGCGATTTCGCGCGGGCGGATTATACCCGCCGCGCGCTGAAAGGCATGATAAAGCATTACCGCGCGCTGTTCGGCGAAAAGATGATTTTCGCCGCGGCGCATATCGCGCGGGAAATTTATCCCCTCACGCCCGACGGATATAATTACGTGAACGAGGCAACGGATATTGCCGTAAGGGAGATCAACGCGGAATACGGCGACGAAAACGCCTTTGCCGCGCCGCAGTACGACGGGGAGGTGGAGTGGCTCATTCCCGACGGAAGGTTCGGCTATAACCCCATACACCCCGTTAGCAAAACGAAAATTTCCCGTCGGCTGGCGAAGGGGCTGGAAAACAGGCTTTACGGCGGAGAACCCTATCGTTTCCCCGAAATCGAATTTGTGCGCTTCGAGGGCGGCACGGCGCGCGTTTTCGTACGGGCGGATATGCCGTTGAAGGGCGGGGCGGTATACGGCTTTGCCTTGGCGGAAAAGGGCGGCGTTTACGCGCCCGCACTCGCGCGCGTCGTTTCCGAAAGGGAAATCGAGGTGCGCCACCCGATGATGCAAAACCCCGTTGCGCTGACTTACGCTTATTGCCGATACAATCAGTATTGCAACTTGCAAACCGCCGACGGCATGCCCGTAAAGCCGTACCGCACGGCAATCGAGGACGTTGCGGATAAAGCGTATTATCAGACGAATTGGTGGGAATACTGCGCGTTTGCGGAGATCACCGAAAACAACAACAGCGCGGAGTCGGGCGCGTTTTTGCCCCGAAAGGTTTGGAGCGCGGGGAGCATAACGGGCGGCAAGGCGGAAGTGAGCATCGCGCAAGACGGACTGCGCGTTGCGGGCGAACCGAAGCAGAGGGAATATTTCTTTTTCGGGGCGTCGCCTTTAATCGATTTGTGCGGCAATCCGCATCGGCTGGAAAATTTTTCTTCCTTGCAGGTGTGTATGACGCGGCTGAGCGGCGACGCGCGATTTTGCGGCTTTCTGGTGCGCGGCGGCGGGTTCGTCTACCGTTTCGAGCCGACGAATATCGAATGGAACGGCGAGCGCAAGGTGTTCAACGTCGATTTAACCAACGCCTGCGCGGGGGACGGCGCGCCGAACGACAGGGAAATTCTGCGCACGGCGCACGCGGCGGAATTTTACTTCCGCGGAAAGGAAAAAACGGAAATTTTAATCGAATGGGCGCTGCCCGCCCCGTAAAAAAGCAGAAAACGCCCGCTTGCAGAATTGCAAGCGGGCGTTTTTAATCCTCTAAGCCGAGCAGATAATCGGCGCTGACATCCAGCGTTTTGCAGATTTTAATGATCATCGGAATGTTCGGTTGCAGCTCCTCTCGCTCGTATTTTCCGATGGCGCTTTGCGTTATAAACAATTTTTCGGCTAACTGTCGCTGCGTAAGTCCGCACGCTTTTCTCGCCTCTTTTATTCTTTGACCGTACATATTTGTCACCTTAAAAATATTTTAGTCCAAATTAGATTATTTTGCTTGACATAGTCTATAATGGACTATTATAATATAATTAAGTCCAAAATGGACTAATGGAGGAGCAAAAATGGAAGAACAAGAAAAGAAAGCAAGAACGTGCTGGAGATGCGATAGGTATAACGCGTATTTTACAAAAACGTTTATCGGGATAACGCGGGAAAACGTGGGATATTGCATGCGAAAAAGAGAAATCGTAAAAAAAGACATGACCGCCTGCGAAGAGTTCTGCGGGAGAAGGGCGCGGGATATCGGTCGGAGAAAGGATCGCGCGCTGAAGGCGTTGGAGGGGCTCGCACAGGATATGAACGTGTTAAAGACAATTTTGTGCGACGAAACGGAGGATCGGGCGGAAGCGTTAAGGCAAACGACGTCAGAACTGAAATATTACTTAAAAAAATACGAGGAGTCAAAAAACAAATAAAAAAGCGGCGGGCGAATTTTTCGCCCGCCGCATCTGTTTTATTTTTCCACGGCGCGCCCGATCACGTGGTCGCTCGCGCCGTAATACATCGCCCATTTTCCCTTAAAATGCGTTATGCCGTTACAAACCAAGCAGGGCGTGGGCACGTGCCCCTTACATTCCCAATCGAATTCGGGGGAAAGGTGCGGTTCTTTCAGCACGTCCAGCACGGTAAACAAATCGTTTTTGTCGATGAGCGCCTGCCCCTGCGACCAGACGGCGCTGGGGTTGTCGCTTTTTGCCGCCGCGTTGAAAAAATATACGATGCCGTCGTCCGTCAAAATCGCCGCCGCCCCCGCCTCGCAGGAAGCGTTCGCGTAGGGGACCTTTGCGAAATCTTCGTCGGGGAACAGGCTGCGCTGTCCGCCCTTGCCGTCGGGTACGGGCTCCCAATGCACTAAATCGTCGGAAGTCGCCATCCAGCCGTTGTGCGCGGCGTACATCACGTATTTGCCGTTGATTTTTTCGGCAATCAGCCTGTCGCCGACGAGCTTGCTCACGACAACCCCGCTCCGCGTGTGGTTGCGCCGCTCCGCCGCAAACGCCGGTCCGTGCTTTTTCCAGTGAATCAGATCTGTGGAGGACGCCGTCATTAAAACGTCGATAAACGGCGGGTTGAGCGCGGGGTTATCCCGCGTTTTGTCGTTGCTGCCCACCCACGCGGTGTAATTCATGTAAAACGTGCCGTCCGCGCTTTCGGTAATGTGCAGATCCTGACACCCGCCGTCCCACTCGTAGCATTTGAATTCGTCCTCGTCGGGGTATAAAACGGGTTCGGGGCAGTTTTCAAAATGCACGCCGTCCTCGCTGACCGCGTGCCCGATGCGGCAGGTGACCATCGGGTTGCCCCAAGTATCCAAAAAGGGGCGCGCCGTGTCGTCCGCGCGGTAAAACATATGGAGTACGCCGTCCTTTTCGGCAAAGGCGGGGTTATATACGTTGGTCGCCTGCCATTTTACTTCCTTCCTGCTTACGGGGCAGAAAAAGGTAAGGCCGGCGTCGGGGGTTAAAATCGGTTTTTCGTCTTTGATAAAAGGGCCGAACGCCCATTTGGGGTAGTGCATAAGTTTTCCTCCGTTGTTGTTTTCATTGTACACGAAAAACGGTTTTAAGGCAAATCTTTGCACGCGGTTTTTCGGTTTTTTCAACATAAATTACATGTCATAATTTTAAATGTTTATGTTAGTATTTTCCATTGTAAACCGCCGCGGAAAATGATAAAATGCTCTTGAATAAGGAGCTAACTATTGAAAAGTCAAGCAAAAAATCGAAGAAAGATTAAGAAATTTTCGTGATAGAAAAACGGCACGCCAAAACAGCGGACGGAAGTCCGCTTAGAGAAAAGTTGGAAGTTAAGCAACAGGTTCTACGTAAGGCTGGTTGCGGGAAAGAACGGCAAAGATAATACGCACGAGTTTTTTCATGCCGTGGGACATAGCAACGTAGTAATGCTTCCCTTGCGCCCGTTTGCGATCAATGTACGAGCGGAAAGAAAGACAATTAACGTAAGCCATATCGGCGGCGCAAAAAAGCGCACGGCGAAGGTAACG
>QAKE01000020.1 GCA_003343995.1 Bacillota bacterium | reverse complement strand
ATGACAGCCATTTCTGCGGGGCAAGACAGCGGCGAGCCGTTAGCCCTGACTTGCGACTAATTGATTTACAAGTTAAAAGCCGATAATTTTTTTTGACTTATCGGCTTTTTTATGTTAGAATATTACAAAGACTCGGAAATTAACTGTTTTCCATAAAGCGGATAATCTGACAGCGGTAGTTCGACCGCACAATAAAAGTCGCGGTGATTTACCTTGTATATTCGGGTGTGCGTTTTTGTGGCTTTCAGTTCCACCAAACGTCATAAAAGGGCGCGCTTGCGCCCTTTTTGCGTATTTCGCGCTCGGTCGTGCAGGCGGTTCGGCACTTTCGCCGCGCTCGCGCTCGAAAGCGCCGCAATCCGCAACCCTTCTCCGCCTTTCGGGCGGCAGTATTTTTGCCTTGCAAATACAAGAACGGCGCGGAATTTCTGAGAGAAATTCCGCGCTTTTTTCGATTTTCGTGTATAATATATTGTTATAATTTAAGGGGAATTTGTTTGAGAAAAGCTGTTTTGCGCTGTATGGCGGCGGCGATGTGCGCCGCCATCGCCGTCGCCGCGCCCTTCGGCGGGCGGGCGAGCGCGGAAAAACAGAATAACGATTATTCTTTGTCCGGTTCCGCGGCGGTAACGCTGAGCGCGGCGGATATCCTCGGCAAAGTTTACGAAACGACGGTTTCCGACGAGGAGCGCGCCGTTCTTTCGGCATACGCGGATTTATCCCTTTCCTACACCGCGCAGGTGCCCGCGGACAGGGTTTCGGCGGCGTTTGACGGCGCGTCGCTCACCCTCGAGGCGGGGGACTATTCCTACGAAGCGGTCAACGGCAAAACGCCGCTTTGGAAGCCGCTTTCCGCCTCCGTCGGCGATAAGAGCGCGCCTTTTGTCGGCAAAACGGCGCACGTCGGCGAAATCGCCCGCGAGGACGGGGAATACGCGGAAGTCACGTACGGCACGGAATTTATCCTGACGGCGGGGGAAATCAACGCCGCCGCCAACGCCGCGTACGACCTCGGTAAAGCGGCGTACGACGAAATCGCCGAACAGACCGCCGCTTACGAGAGCGCGCTCGCGGCGTACGAAAAGCAGGCGCGGGAATACGCCGACTATCTCGCCGCCTGCGCGAAATACGAAGAGGACGCGGCGGCTTACGCGGAATATAAAAAAGCGTACGCGATCTGGAAGGAAAAATACGACGTATACGCCGATTATCTCGCCGCGCTCGCCCTTTACGAGGCGGGGGTGGAGGCGTACGAGAGCTATCTCGCCGCAAAGGAGCGTTATGCCGAGGATATGGCGGCGTACCGGCAGTATCTCGCCGATTACGCGGAGTACGAAAAGAAGTTTGAAATCTATTACGGGCAGTATGGACCTGCGATGGATAAAATCAACCGCCATCTGGCGGCGATGCAGCTTTTGGACACGCCGATGACCGATTTGAACCGCACCGTCCGCGCCGCGGTCACGGGGAGCACGGTGTCGTCGGTTCTGGAGAATAAACTTACCATCGTCAGGGTATTCGGCGTGCCGCTGTCTACGGTCAATCGGGCGGAGGCGGCAACGGAAAATCTGCGCAAGGTGTTCGCCGATTATTTTGCGTTGGAAACCGATCCCGAACGCTATCTCTACTATTCGCTCAATTACGAATTCATCGCAAAAAACGTCGGCGAGCTGTTCGTCGCGCTCGATTCGCTTTACGATAACGCGAAGGTGAAGGACGCCGTGCGTTCGGAGGACAGGGAGGAGCAGTATATCATCCTCGTTTCGCAGCTTTGCGTCGCGGCGCACGCGCTGAACGACGGCACGATTTACGGAATCGACGGCAAAGCCGTTTCCGAAAAGAGCTGGCGCATTTCGGGGGCGGAAAACCCCGCGCCGCGTTCGGCGGCGGAGGTGCTCGGCGGCGCGTATTACGAAGATAAAAACGACGCCGCGCCCATCGAAGGGGGATACCCCGCGGGCGCCGTCGAACCCGTGCGGCCGGAAAAGGTGGAACAGCCCGTCGCGCCCGAACCGGTGCGCATGCCCACTCCGCCGGAAAAGGCGGAGGATGCCGGTCCCGCGCCCGAGGAGGTGAAAAGCCCCGTCGCGCCCGAGGAGGTGCTGAAACCGGAAGAACCGCCGCAGGCGTACGAACCGGAGGAAAATTTAAAGCGGCTGAAGGAACTTTACGAAACGGGGGTGTTCGTCCGCCGAGAGGAAAAAACGCAGGACTGCGCCCTGTCCGTTACGGCGACGGCGCGGAAAAAACTATACGACGCGGACTATGTGACGGTGCATTTTCACGACGGCGAAAAGACCGAGCGCGTCGACGTGGAGCGCGGCACATACGCCGCGTATTACGGCAAACCGCCCGTGAAGGCGGAGTCCGCGCAGTATTTTTATCGGTTTGAATGCTGGCAGTACGCCGACGGCGTCGTCGCGGACCTCGCGCACGCGGGGGCGGAAACGGCGGAGCGCGAGATACACGTATATCCGCGTTTCAAGGAGATTTTACGCACCTACACCGTCGTATGGCGGGTGGACGGCGCGGAAACGGAAATCGTGCTCGGCTACGGCGCGGAGGCGTCGGAGCACGCCCCCGCGTTCCCGAAAAAGCCCGACGAGGGCGGATATACCTTCCGCTTTATCGGGTGGGATAAGCCCGTTGCGGCGGTAACGGGGGACGCCGTATACACCGCGGAGTTTGAAAAGAGCCGTCTGCTGACGTGGAAATTCGGCAAGAACACCGTTTGTACGCCGGCGTACGACGGGGAGAACGCGGCGGACTATGCGCCGTCGGCGGAGCTGCCCGACGCGGGAAACATCTATTTTGAATTTCTCGGCTGGGACGGGGCGCTCGGCGCGGTGACGGGGGACGCGGCATATACCGCGCGTTACGACAAGCATTATCTCGCCCCCTTTTCCGACGGGCGCGGCGCGGACGTTTCGGTGGACGAAGGCGGATACGTCGTCGACTGCACCGCCACCTACGACGAGGAGTTCGATTTCAAGCAGATCTTTTTGCGGGCGGAGGCGCTTGCCTGCTCCGTCGCCGTGCGCGCGCGGGGCGGCGAGGCGGTGTTTTCCTATTCCTCCGTCGCGGAGATGTGCCGCGATAAGCGCTTTACGGTAACGTTCCGCGTTTCGCGGTCTGCCGGCGGCGCCTACGAGTTCGCCGTCGGCGCGGAAACGGGAGGCTATGCGGCGGGCGTAACCTTTGCCGCAAGCGGGTACGACGCCACCCGTACGCAGTTATACGCCTATGAAAACGGCGCGAAAACCTACGTCGCTCACACCTATGAAAGCGGCCGCGTGCGCTTTACGGCGAAGGCGGGGCTGAAATATGTGCTGGCGGCGGAATATGCCGTCACGCTGCTGCCTTCTAAGTACGTGGAAATTTCCGCGGATATGTCCGACGCGGCGGCGGGGGAATCGGTGCGCGTGTACGCGGCGGAGCCCCCCGCGGGGGTGCGCTTCGACGGGATACGGGTTACGGCGGCGGACGGCGAGGAGATCGCCGTGGAAAACGGCATGTTCGTCATGCCCCGCGCGGAAGTCGTTGTGGAGGCGGTTTGCGTGCCCGTCGTTTACACCGTGTCCTTTGTGTCCGACGGGCGGGTGGTGCTGAGCGCCGAATACCGTTACGGCGAAACGCTGCGCGTTCCCGAAAAGCTCATCAAGGCGGACGACGGGGAATATACGTATGCCTTTATCGGGTGGGATAAGCCCGTTGCGGAAACGGTGACGGAGGACGCCGTCTATACGGCGGTGTACAAGGCTACGCCCGTCGTGAAGCCCGATCCGCCGCTTTCCAGAATAGACAAGCTGTTTATCGCCGGCGTCACCCTAATCTGCGTTTTGGGCGCGGCGGGGATCGCCGTCGCCGTCGTGTTCATCGTAAAAAAGGCGAAAAAGAAAAAGAATTGATTTCTCAAGATAAACGAACACGCCCCCGCGATTCCGCGGGGGCGTGTATTATAAATCCGCATCGGCAAAACGGCGTTTTTGCCGATGCGGATCGCTTTTATATCGTTTATTCAGCGTTTGTAAAAAGGGCATCTCGATTTAATGCATTGCGGGTTTAAATCGGTAAACTCGCACTTCGGTTCGTTCGATTGCATTTCGACGCCGTATTTTTCCCTTACGAATTTCGCACCGAGGGAAAGGGAAAGAAACGCGTTGCGTTTACAGCAGCGGGGGCCGCCTATTTTGCTCATTTGAGCGATTGCGGAGGATGTAAATTCCATGTGCTGTGCGTAAAATTCGTCGCTTGAAAGGGGACCTGTTCTATGCAGAACCGAAAGCGCCGCGCCGACCGCCGTCACCGAGCCGCAAACGCCCCACTGTCCGCACATCGCGCCGGGCATTTTTGCGGCACGCGCCGACAACTCCGCAAACGCGTCGTCGAGGTCCACGCTTCCGCCCGCGTTTTTGTAGGCGGCGATAAACGCGGCCGCGTCGAGAAAATGGTGCTCCGGACCGTGTATGTTTATGAAATCTTCGCGCATCACCGACTTGACAATCTCCACGGGAGAACCCGACGGGATTTTTTTTACCGCCTGTGCGATCATCCGGTATTTTTCTTCCTGCGTATATGCCATGCGTTTTGCTCCTTTTCTCTTTTCCGATATTGTATATCATACGCCCGCGTTTGTCAACGTATTTGCGTGACGGAAGAACCCCGCTTGCGGCAATTTTCGTCTGTGCGCCCGCCGCGGAGGGCAAAACGGCGGGAATAAAGTAAATTTATGGTAAAATTTTTGAAAAAGGGGCAAGGAAATAAAATTTTATTATTGACAATTACGATAAGTTATTCTATAATAACTATATACGGGTGTATGCGTACGCCCGTACGACCGCGCGTTGCGGAGAAAATATGGCGTTTGCGCGTTCGCGCGGACGGGAGAAGGAGAGGAAATGAAAAGTATCAGTAAACGCATTTGGCTGATGGTCGCAACCGCACTGGCGTGCATGGCAATGCTCGGCATGGCTGCTCTTTCCGTATTCTTGCCGAAAGAAAAGGTTTCGGCAGAAAAGGAAGTGGTTACATACTCCGCCGATTGGTATACCCTTACCTACGACGGGGATGAAGTGAAGTTATTGCTGAACGCGGACTATCATAATTGGGGGGATTTTACCTTTTCCCAGTTCGATCAGCTCGTATCGGAGGCAAAGGACATCGTTTCTTCGCTCGTGGAGGATAAACTGCTGTTCGCCGATAAACAGACGGCGGAAACGCAGACCTTTGCCGCGAGAGCTTTGCCGGAGGGGATTAACCTCGACGACATCACCGGCGCGAACGTCAGCGGTATGCTGGCAGAATTTCTGAAGGGCGATGCCGCGAAGGTGCAGGAAACCATCGACCTCGTTCTGGACGGCAGTTACGACAACCTTCTGAATTACGCGCTCGACAAGGTGATGGATTACGTTCCCGCGGGTTATGAAGTCGAGGACGTGAAACAAGATGTTGCGGAGATCGTCACCGAAACGCTGGCGAACAGAGTTGCGCCGGAAACCATTGCAAGCTTAAACGATAAATTCGCCGACGTGGTGGAAAAGGTATCTAAAACGGAAGAACCCTTCGTGCTCACCGCGCAGGACGTTTTGAACGCCCTCGACGGCGTGACGGTGGACGGCAACGACGTTTATACCGTCGGCGCGGGCGGCGCGCAGATCGACACCGCGGGCGTGAAGGCTATGCTCAAAAAGCTGCCCCGTCCTTCGCAGGTGGCGAATTACGGACCGGACGATTTCATTCACGTGAGCTACGACGTGGTGGTGGATACGCAGTTCGGCGATATCCCCGTAAAACTGACCGGAGGCTTTGAGGGCGACACCGCTTATTTGAGAAAGGCGTGCGGATATATCGCGCAGGTGTTCGACGTTTCCTCCGGCGCGGACGGCTACACCGTCAACGTGAACGTGCCCCAAATTTCCGCGGGCAAACTGCTGCGCCTGACGACGACCGCCGCGTTTTCCGACGAAGTGAAGGATTTCGCCTTCGAGGCGACCGACATGACGGCGGCGGAGCTCAACGCCTATGTACAGGATATGAGCGTGGCGAAGCTGCAGTCGCTCTTAAAAGGCGTGGATTATCAGAAGATCGCCTCCGCTTTGGTGGACGCGGATAAACTTTCCTCCGCGCTGGGCGTAAACGTCACCCAAGCGCAGCTCGATAAGGCGCTCGATTTCGCCTTGAAACTCGCGCATAAGGACGTCGACGCGGCGAGAGACAGCATCGAAAAGTTCCTCGCGCAGTATATCGACGGGTTCCGTTTGCCGGAGGAAGTCGACAAACTCATCGCGGCGTTCAAGAAAATTCAGCCGAAAATTCCCGAAACCGCCGCGGCGCTGAAGGAACTCGTCGCAAAAGATACCTTTAACGCGAGTATTGCGAAGTATATCGATAAAATCGGCGATTACGAAAGCTATATCGCCACGGCGAAACGCGCGCTGCAAAAGCTGGTGAGCGTTCTGCCCGAACGGTTTGCCGATCAATCGCTCTTCGATCTTATCGACGCCGAACGCGTCGTCGCCTCGGCGAAGGGGCTGGACGTTTCGCTGAGCAAAATCAGCGATTATATCTCCCGCCTGAGCGCGGGTTTGGGCGACAAACTCAGCCCGCTGTTCGATAAGCTCATCGCGCTCGTCGGCGATCCTTCCGTTACCCTCAACGTAATCGTGGATCTGCCGCTCGACGGCGTACATAAGGTGACCTTCAACGCCGACGAAACAACGCAGGGGCTGCTGCCCGCGGGCGCGGATCTCTTCGCGTTCGGCGCGGCGGAAAAGAACGGCAAGGAAATCGTCGGCTGGGTGGACGAAAACGGCACCGCCTACGAAACGATGCCGGAAACCGACGTTGAACTTTTCGCCGTAACGGGCTTTACCGCCGCGATGGCGAACGTTGAAAAGACCTATGACGGCAAGACCGCCAAGCTGGAAGTCGTTACCGAAGGCGAAGGGTATACCTTTACGTATGCATGGAAGAAGGACGGCGTTGCTACCGGCGACACCGGTTCGTTTATCGAAGTCGCAAACGTTTCCGACAGCGGCGCATATACCTGTATGATAACGGGTACGGGCGAACACGGCGACGTTTACACGAAGGAAGTCACCGCGAACGTCGCCATCGCAAAGGCGGCGAACAGCGTGAGCAATCCGACGATGGAAGGCTGGACGTACGGCGATGCCGCAAACGAACCTTCCGCAACCGCAACATTCGGCACGGTAGCTTACCGTTATTATAATGAAACGGAAACGCTCCTCGACGGCGTTCCCGCAAACGCGGGCACGTATTTCGTGAAGGCGTACGTCGCGGCGGATGCAAACGGCAACTATGACGCGGCGGAAAGCGAACTCGTGAAATTCACCGTCGCGAAGGCGGCAAACTCGGTTACCGTTACCGTAAGCGGCTGGACGTACGACGGAACGGCGCACCAAGCTACGGCTACGGCGGCGCACGGCACCCCCGTGATTACCTATTACGCGGAGGACGATACGCCGCTGACCGCCGCACCCGTCAACGCGGGCAATTACTATGTTGTGGCGAGCGTTGCCGCAACCGACAACTATACCGCCGCGGAAGCTACGCAAGACTTTACCGTAGCCAAGCGCGGTCTCGATTTTGCAAACGCGGAATGGAACAGCCTTTCCTTTACGTACGATAAGAGCGAAAAGAGCGTTACGTTCGATAAGGATGCCGTCGTCATCGCAGACTTCACCGGCACGCTCGATTTCGGTTTCGCTTATAAAGAAACCGGATATACCTACAGGGCGACCGACGCCGGCAGTTATAAAGCGGGTTTCACCTACGACGTGGTAAACTTCGCCGCGGCGAACCTCGGAGAAAAAGCCGATACGCTGTGGAACATTGCGAAAGCGCAGATCATCGTCGACAAAGACGCGCTCGACGTGAGCATAACGCAGACGGGGGCGGAACCCTCGGATAACCTCGAAGTTCCCTACAACGGCAAGGAATACGCCGTGTCGGTGAGCGCTCCCGAGGGCGTGACGGTCACGATGAGCGGCGAGTACAAAAAGACCGCCGCGGGCAGCTACGTCGCAGTGGCGACCTTCTCGCTGAAGGACGGTAAAAACTACACCCTTTCCTGCGATACGGAAATGGAAATCGAATGGAAGATCAAGGAGACGGTGACGCCGCCCGACCGCACGCACGAAGCGTTGGACGGCAAGGTGAGCGTGACCGACGGCACCGGCGCGGCGGACGGCTACGAGCTGACGGCTTCCGACGTGACGGCTACGCTCGGCGACGTGGATTTGTCCGCGGCACTGGAAGAAGGGCAGAAGGGCACGGTGAAAGCGGCTTACGACATTCACTTTGAGGACGGCGGCACGGAAAAACCCGTTACCGGCAATTTCTCGGTGAAGCTGCTCATTCCCGAAAATCTCCGCAGCGCGGAAAATCTGATGGTCGTTCACATCGCCGACGACGGCACCGTTACCGCGATGGACGCGACGAGAAACGGCAACTACATGGAATTTACGGCGGAGCATTTCTCCGTGTACGCCATCGTGCAGACGGAGGCCGACGCGCCCGCGAGCATGTGGTGGTTATACGTTCTGATCGCCGTTATCGTGATCATAATCATCATCGTCATCATCCTGCTTTTGAGAAAGAAGAAGGATAACGGAGACGACGGCGAACCCGCTCCCGAAGAAGAGCCGGCAAAAGAACTTGCCGAAGAACCCGCGGAAGAAGCCGAAGAAACGGCGGAAGAGCCCGAACAGCCCGCGGAGGAAGCGACCGAGGAAGAGGCGCCCGTTCCCGAAGAGGAGCCGGCGGAAGAACCCGAAGTTCCCGAAGAAGAACCGGAAAGCGAGCCCGAGGAAGGCGACGGCGCGGATATGAACGGCGCGCTGTTCGTTGCGGCGGCGGACGCCGACAAGCGCGAAGTGTTCGATCGGAGCTATTTCTCCCGTCTGGCGCAGGCGGAGGACGAACTCAAGGATTACTATTACGCGCTCCGCGCGAAGTTGCTTTCGTACAGAAAGATGACCAACCGCGTCAGCTGGAATTACGAATCCTTCAACCGCGGCAGAATGCAGTGCGTCAAGCTCAAGATCCGCGGCAAATCGCTGGTGATGTACATCGCCCTCGATCCGAAGGAGCTCAACGTAAACAAATATCACCATCAGGACGTTTCCGAAACGGCGAAGTACGCGGAAGTGCCCACCATGATGAAGATCCGCAGTCCGCGCGGGCTGAAATACGCGATGGAACTCGTCGATCTGCTGCTCGGACAGAAGCTGAATCTCGGCGTGAAGAAAATGCAGCCCGAGGCTGTCGAAATTCCTTACGCGAGCGACGAAACGCTTTTGGAACAGGGCTACATCAAGGTGCAGTACACCACCTTCGGTTTCGGAAAGAAAAACTGATTCGAGGCGTAAGCTCGATTACTGAAAAAAATACCCTTGCCCCGCATTTTTTGCGGGGCAAGGTATTTTAACGGCAAAATTAAAAAACACGGATTACAGGGGAAAGCCGAAAAAATGATCGAACTGATAAACGTACACAAAATATACGGCGAAGGCGACGGCGCGGTGCACGCGCTGAAAAACGTGAATATCACGATAGAGGACGGAAAATTCACCGCGATTTTAGGCAAGAGCGGGAGCGGAAAATCCACGCTGATGAACATTATCGGCGCGCTCGATTCCCCCACTTCGGGGGAGGTGTATTCCAACGGCAAAAACTTAACGGCGATGAGCGCGGACGAGCTTGCGGATTACCGCAACAAGACCACGGGGTTCGTGTTCCAGTCCTTTTATCTCGAACCCACTTTCACCGTGCTCGACAACGTGGCGATGCCGTTGATCATCGCGGGGGAGGATCGCAAAAGCCGGAACGAGAAGGCGGAGGCGGTGCTACGTCAGCTGGGGCTGGAGGATAAAATCCATAAAAAGGCGAACGAACTTTCCGGCGGGCAGAAACAGCGCGTTTCCATCGCGCGGGCGCTGGTGCACGATCCCGATATCGTGCTGGCGGACGAGCCGACGGGCAACCTCGATTCCCAAAACGGGGCGGAGGTGATGTCGCTTTTGAAAAACATCTGCGCCATGGGCAAGAGCGTGGTGCTCGTAACGCACAATATGGAGGACGCGAAAAACGCCGACTGCATTATCGACATCAGGGACGGCGTTGCCGAAATGCGGGGGGAATAGCCATGCGTTTTCCCGATATATTTAAAATCGCCCTGCATAATTTACGGTATAATCTCAGCCGCACGGTGCTCACCGTTGCGATCGTGACCATCGTCAGCACGCTGATGATGACGATATGCCTTTTCGGCACGACGTTTTATACGAACTACTTAGACTTGAACGAATTGCTTTTTAAGCTCAACGGAACCACGTACACCTTGTACGAAAAAAACGACGACGGCAAAGCAAGACGGGATAACGGCGTTTCCGAGGAGGAGTTGGACGCGCTGACGCAGACCGCGCAAAAGTATCGGCACGTGGTGGACAGCTTGCGGATAGACGCGCAGATGAGCTCCAGCGACGGATCGCAATATATTTTTTGGGGCGACGTGGGGGTGCCGCAGAACGAATTCGAGGTGAAAGACTGGTTAAAAAACGACTACGTCAGTTTCAGCATGGATAAGGCGGAATTTGCCTGCTTCGAGCTGTACGACGTCAGAACGGAGGGATTTTTTTACGAAGGGCGGGGCTGGACGCCCGCCGACGAGGGCGGAAACGGCGTGTGGCTGAGCACCGAAACGGTCAGAAAGCTGGAAGAAAAGGGCGTTCGCGTAAAAGTCGGCGACACGCTCACTCTCGCTTATCTTTTGACGAGTTTTATCGATTTTGAGGCGGAAAGCGGCTTGTTTACGCTGGAGGGTATTTATTTTGCAGAGGCGGGCGCGGGCTTCGATAATGTGCAAAACAGTACGCCGTCGCTCATCGTGAGCGCGCGGTCGATGAAGAAAATCTTCGGCGAGCACTTTGAAATGACCGCCGTTTCCATGCGCTATAATCCGCCCGACGCGGATTATATCTTTAACGACGTTTATTCCTCCATGGAGCAGTTCACGAAAGAGGTCAACGAAAAGATTCCGCCGAATATCAGAAAGGACGTGGAATATGAACGGTTTGTCTGCTCCTTTGTGCAGGACATGAAAACCGTTATGATCGTGGGCGGGCTGGTTCTCGGCGTGGTCGTTTTGCTGGCGCTGATCATTTTGCTGCTCAGCGTGGGCAGCGTGGCGAACACCGTCGTCATTTCCGTCGATAAGGACAGGAAATTTATCGGACTGATGAAGGCGCTGGGCTTAAAGCAAAAGGGCGTGGTGAAAATCGTAACCTGCCAGTCGCTTTGCATGGTCGTTGCCGGCGTGGCGATCAGCGTGGGCTTGCTGTTCCTTGCAAAATCGACGGTGCGTTCCGTCATCGATTCCATCATCACCGCGATCGCCGGCATGGCGCTGCCCGTTCCGATTTCGCTCAGCGTGCCCGTGTTGCTGCCTTTGGCAACGGCGCTGGCGTTTTTCGGCACGGCGCTATTGTTCTCCCGCGGCAGTTTGAAAAAAATCGCCAAGCAGGACGTGATCGGCACGATCAACGAGGTGGCTTGATATGCAGTGGAAAGATTATATAAGGCTGGGAAGAATCAGCATCAAAAGCCGCAAAAAGTCCACGCGCAACACCGTGCGCGGCATCGCCTTCGGGCTGATCATGCTCGTGCCGGTGCTGTTTTTCACGCTGGCGTTCAACATCGGGCTGGTGGGCGCGTTCAACGCCACGCGGGAAACCTCCTGTTTCCTCGTGGAAACCGTGGGGCGGGAATCGACGGAGGGGGCGATCGCCGAGAAGCCGTCGAGCGACAGGGTATTGCTCGGCAGAGCGGAATACAACCGCTTATACGCCGAAGTGGGCAAAACCGTGGAGGAGATCATTTATAACGAATATTATTCGATATCGGACACGGGCAGTTCCTTTGAAGGCGACGACAGCTACGCCGTGCTGGGCAATGTGCGCTCGCCGATCTTCATTTCGCCCAATCATTCGGAAACGGGGTACGTTTATTTGAATACGCTCGTTAAAATCGTGGAATCGGAGCGGGCGGGGGAAAACATCGTTCCCGCGGGCATCCGTTCCGATCTGGAAAAAAAGGGAAAACGGTTTTTTCTTGCGGGGAAGGGCTTTTCCGAAGACGCGCGCGGCGAGGTGCTCATCAGCGAAACGGTTGCGAAGCGGATGGAATGTACCCCCGAAGAAGCCGTCGGCAAGCCGTTTTCGGTATTTGTCCGCATGGGCGACGGCTTTTTGGAAATCGTCGGGGAGTTTACCGTCGCGGGCGTGATATCGGAAGATTATTATCTCCTCGGCAATAAGCGGGGGGCGGATCAGGACGCGCACGTGTGGCTTTCGGGCGACTCCGTGTACGAGGAAGTAGACGGCGTTTATAAGACGAAATATCTTCCGCAAATCATCAGGGAAATCAAACTTAATCCCGACGGAAGAGAGGATATTTCCTATCGCTGGGAGTATCCGCGCGACATAGATGAGCTGGCGGCGGAGGCGAAAGCGGAGGGCTTTTTCTTTCCCTGCGGGGTTTCGTTTTTCTGTTATAACTCGTCAAACGACGTGCTGAAGCCGAACGCCGTGCTCACCGTGCAGTGCAAAAATTACAAATCGGCGTCGCAGGTGGGCGAAATGCTGAATCGGGGCTATAAAAAACTGCACAACGAATTTTTCCTCTTAGCCGATTACTCGACGTATTTTGCGGGCGACGCGTACGCAAACCTCACCATGCTCCACAGGATAGCGCAATACCTCATGGTCGTGCTCTACACCTTCGGCGGCATCGTGTTTTTCGCAACGCTGCTCAATTTATACAACTCGGTGCACTATTCCGTGCAGGTGCGGCGCAACTATCTGGGCATGATGCGCGCCATCGGCGCGCGGAACGTATTGCTGCCGAGGCTGTATCTGGTGGAAATACTGTTGATTTTCGCAAGGAGCTTTCCGTGGGTGCTGGTCATCGGCGGCGGGCTGTCTTACGGCATCAAAGCTGCCGTCGATTACGCGTTTTACGGAAACACCGCCCTCTTCGGCGGCGTGTTAAGGCTGAATTTCGCGTACTTTTTCCTATCGCTTGCCGTCATGCTCGCGGTCGTGTTCTTCATCGCGTGGCTGTTCAGCCGCATCGCGTGTATTCCCGTTACGAAAAAACGGATTTTGGAGGTGCTGTCCGATGAAAAGTAAAAAACGCGGGGCGGCGCGCTTTGCTGCGGCGGTCCTTCTGGCGCTTGCGTGCGTTTTTGCGGGGTGCGCGGGGGGCGTCGATCTCGAAACGGGCGCGAAAATCGTTTTGAAAATCGAAACGACGGCGGAGCATTACGAGGTTTCCGCAACCTACGGCACCGTGCAGCTGAACGACGGGGGCTGCGAAATCCTTCTCGATTGCAAAAAGAACGTGTTCGTCACCGTCAGCGCGGAAAATTACCGCTCCGCCAACGTGCGGGTTACGGTGGCGCAGCTGGCGGACGGCGAGCACGAGCAAACGGTGCGCCTGACGGATAAAATCGGCAAAAACCTGCAAATTTCCGTATCGGGCATCACGAAAGGTCTGCGCGGGGAATGCGGCGGCAAGGCGTTTGAGGCGCGCAACAGCATTTTGTACGGCGAGTTTTCCGAGGAGGAACTTCTCGACGGCGTTACGATTACCGCCGACGGCGCGGAGCCTTGCGTTTACGCCTTTCGCCCCGAGCAAATTCGTTATCAAACGATCATGGCGGAGGTCCGTCTCGTTCCCGAGGGAAAGAGGCTGGTACGCCCCTTTGTGTGGGATGATTATTACGCCACCGACGCATACGGGCGTTATCTGCCGACAAACGGGAGCGACGTCGTTCTCGATAAGAGCTATCGGGGTACGGTATATGTATGGAGTACGTATTTCGATATGGGAAAGCCGACGACTTCCCCGCCGACAAGATACGATATCGACGAAAATACGCCCGCCTATCCCGCAATCTCTACGTACGGAACCGCGACGTATCGCGAAAAATACCGCATTACGGGCGTGAACGAGGAGCAGTGCGAGGCGTGGGAGTTTGCGGAGTGCATATATTACGAAACCGACGGACAGCTGTATAAATCGGATTTTGAATACGAACGCGATGATTTTGCCGTAGATACCGTAAATGCGGTCGTCGAAAAGTTTTGGCTGATCGATTTTGAAGAGAACAGTTTCCGTTCCGCCGTGCCCGACGCGAACCGAGAGGTTCGGTTTTCCGATTTCCTTCCGGAGCCCTGCGAACCGGCGTATATGCTGTACGATGCGTATTTGGACAAACTTATCGTCGATACAAGGGACGTGCAGATAAAATATTATTCGGGATTGGAAACGGTGCAAAAAACGGTGACGATGAGAGAGGGCGTGATCGATAAAGCCGACGTCGGCATGCGGTTTCTGCATTGGGTATCCTTTGACGGCGGCACGTGGGCGGAGTGCAGCGTGCGGTATTATTGTGTGAAAAAAGGCGATAAAATTTGCATGGTATTGGATTTTTTAATGCCGTTAACGTACGAAATGTCCCTCGCAGACGAGCGCGGCGCGGCGGTGAGCGGCGCCGTATTGGAAGGGGTTAACGCCGAGGAAACCGATCGGGGGCGGTATGCGTTTACGGTCGGGTATCGAGAAACGCGGCTGATTCGCGTAATCACGCAGGAAACCGCTTATTTCGTGCGCGTCGATTCGGAGGATAGGGTATGGACGTTCGACGAAGCGGCGCGGAAATTTTCCGCTAAAATCACGCTGTACGATACCGGCGGCTTTTTGATGCTGTTGAATTTCCGCCCCGAACAGCTGAAAATCGAATGCGACGATCCGGCGTTTTCCTTCCACAAAATCGAGCAGAATTTATATTATGTGCACGCGCCGATGACGGGCGAGGCGGAAGTTGCGTTCAGCGTTTTCGATTACGCGGGGTATCCCGTCATGAAAACGAAAACCTATACGCTGAGCGTCGGCTCGATCATGAAGGACTACGGAAAAGTAGTTATCGATCTATAATGACAAAAGGAGTAAAAACATGAAGTATGCAATTTACGGCGCGGGCGCGCTGGGTACGGTTCTGGGCGCGTATATCGCCAAAGCGGGGGCGGACGTCGATTTGATCAACCGCAACGAAAAGCACGTTGCCGCCTTAAAGGAAAAGGGCGCAAAAGTCGTCGGCAAGGCGAATTTCACGCAGAAAGTCAACGCGCTTTTGCCCTCGGAAATGACGGAGAAGTACGACGTTATCGTATTGATGACCAAACAGCGGCAGAACGCGGAAATCGTGACTTTTTTAAAGGACTATCTCAAGGAGGACGGGGCAATCTGCACCTGTCAGAACGGCTTGCCCGAACCGAAAATCGCCGAAATCATCGGCGAGGACAGAACGCTCGGGTGCGCCATCGCGTGGGGCGCTACCTTCCACGGCGAGGGGGTGGCGGAGCTGACCAGCGAGCCTTCGGCGCTCACCTTTTCCCTCGGCGCGTACGGCAAGGGGAACCGTCTGGAGGACGTGAAAAAGCTCTTCGAGCTGATGGGCACGGTGTACGTGGAGAAAAACTTCATCGGCGCGCGGTGGTCGAAGCTGCTCATCAACAGCGCGTTTTCGGGGCTTTCCACCGTCACGGGGGCGACCTTCGGGGAGGTGGCGAGGCAAAAACCCTCCCGCAAGGCGGCGCAGCGCATCATCAAGGAGTGTATCGACGTCGCAAAGGCGGCGGACATCGCGCCCGAGCCGGTGCAGGGGCATAATATCGCCAAGCTGTTCGATTATAAGGGCTCCTTCAAAAAAGCCCTGTCCTTCGCGCTCATTCCCGTCGCCATGAAAAAACACTCCCTGCTCATTTCCAGCATGCTGCAGGATATCCGCCACGGCAAGAAGTGCGAAATCGACTTTATCAACGGCGTGGTGTGCGAATTCGGCAGAAAATATAACGTGAAAACGCCCTTTAACGACATGGTTGTGAAAACCGTGCACGAGATCGAGGAGGGGATATTTCCGCCGCAGATGAAAAATATCGCCCTGTTCGACGGGCTGTTATAAAAAAGCGGGCGGCGCAGATTTCTGCGCCGCCCGCGGCTGTGCGGAAAGCTATTTCAAGCGGTTCAGCACCTCTTCGTCGATGGGCTGTCCCTTGTTGAAAAAGGCGTAGTCCCTTTCGTCGATTTTGCGATATACGCGGCAGGGGTTGCCGAACGCCACGCTGTTTGCGGGTATATCCTTCGTGACCACGCTGCCCGCGCCGATCACGCAGTTGTCGCCGATGCTGACGTTGGGTACCACGATGACGCCCGCGCCCAGCCACACGTTGCGGCCGATGCGGACGGGGCCGTTGTACTGCGCCGTCAGCGCGCGAAGCTCGGGGTGCACGGGATGGTTTGCCGTGGCGAGCACGCAATTGGGACCGATGAGGGTGTTATCCCCTACGTAAATGTGCGTATCGTCCACCAGCGTAAGGTTAAAGTTGGCGTAAACGTTGTTGCCGAAATGGGTGTGTCTGCCCCAATTGGCGCGGAGCGGCGGTTCGATATAGCAGTTTTCGCCCACCTCGGCGAAGAGCTTTTTTAATATTTCCGTCCGCTTTTGTCCCTCGCTCGGGCGGGTGGCGTTGAAATCGTATAAAATTTCCAAACAGGCGGTTTGTTCCGCCGCAAGCCGTTCGCTGTCGCAGTAATAAATTCTGCCGTCGTGCATTCTTTGCAAAGTTTCTTCGTGTTTCATGTCGTTCTCCGTTTCGTGAGGTTTGTTTGGTAAGTATAGTTTAGCAAATTTTCCGCAGATGTCAAAGGATTTTCGGGAAAGGTATTGTTTTTTTCTTCGCGGTATGGTATACTGTTAGCGTTATGGAAGAAAAAATCGGCGTGATCGCCGTGATCGTCAAGGATTTTGAACAGGTGGAGCGGGTGAACGAACTGCTGCACGAGCATCGGGACTGCATCGTCGGCAGATTGGGGCTGCCCTTTCGGGAGGAAAAGCTCGCCGTAATCAGTCTGGTATTAAAAGCGTCGCAGGAAAAAGTCAACGCGCTTTCCGGCAAACTCGGTATGCTGAAAGGCGTTTCCTGCAAGGCTTTTTTAAATAAGTAAATATTTTTGCGGAATTTGTCGTATTTTCTGCGAAATCATTACAAAACTTATTGCAAATTTAAATTTTATATGTTATACTAAATCGTATAACGAGGGAGTGAATGCATGGAAGAAGACATTCAGAACGGCGAGGGCGTGTCGCTCAAACAGATCATGCTGCTCATCCGCGCGAACGCGCTCATCATCGCGCTTTGCCTGCTTTTGGGCGTAGCCGCGGGGCTGGGCTATTATTTTGTCGCAAAACCTTCTTATACGGCGACGCAGGCGCTCAGCATTACCTGCAAGGATGACGAGGGCGTGAGCCGTATGTCCACGGCGTATCTCAACACCATCGTGGAAAGCTGCCGCCAGAACACCGTTATCGAGGAGGCGAACCGCCTCTATTCGCCGGACGGTTCCGTTTCGCGCGCCATCACGACGAACCGCGTGAACGTCACGTACGACGACGAGCGCGTGTCCTATTACATCTACATTTCGTATACCGATAACGACGCGGATATCGTGCGGGCGAAGCTCGCCGCTCTCACCGAGGCGGTGAGTACCGTCGGCGCGGATCTGGCGAGCGACGTTATCACCTATAACGTCACCGTAAACCCCGCGACGGAACACCCAGACCTCGTAACCAAATCCAACAGGACCACGGGGCTTTTGCTGGGGATTCTGGCGGGCGCGGTGCTGGCGTTTTTCGCGGTGCTGGTGCGCCATCTCGCGGATTCCGCCGTCAAGACGAAGGAACAGCTGGAACAGGTTACCGGCGCAAAGACCTTCGCCGTGCTGCAAGACGGCGCGGAGGAAGGCGCGCGCAGGCTTTCGGACAACGTGCTCTTTTTAACGGAGAGCGGCGAACATAAGTCGATCGAAATCGCAAGCGCGTTCGAAACGGACGGCGCGAGCGACGCCGCGGCGGCGCTTGCCGTTCGGCTGGGCGCGAGCGGCAAACGCGTTTTGGTGGTCGACGCGAATTTTTTCCGCCCGTGCATGCACCGTTTGCTCGGCGTTGAGAATACACTGGGATTAAGCGGATACGTCGCGGGGCGCGTTTCTTCTGAAACGGCGATCGCCGCCGCGCCGCATGAGAACGTTTTTCTTTTGCCGCAGGGCGAAAACGCCGATAATCCGTCGGCGATACTGATTTCGGATAAATTCCGCGAACTGCTCGCAGAGGCGAAGGAGCAATACGACGTGGTGCTGCTCGACGTGTCGCCGGTGCTGCAATCTTCGGAGTATCTGCACGTTTCCCCGCTTTCGGACGCGGCGATTTTCTTTGCCGCGCACGGCGCCGTCAAAAAGGCGCACGCCGCGGAGGCGGTTGCGGAGCTGAAACGGAGCGGCGCGAAGGTGGCGGGCGCGGTATTTACGCGTTATAACGCGAAGATCGGGCGTTCCGTCGGCTATAAAGGCGATACGTTTTATGCGGAATACGATCCCAAGTAAAAAATAAAAAAGGGGGGCGCCGCATTTTGCGGCGCGCGGAAAAGGGCGAGATGACGATTAAGGAAATCTGCGAAAAGTTTCAAATCGAAGGCGATTACGCCGCGTGCAGCCAGATCAACAACGGCATTATCAACCGTTCGTACATGGTCACGTACCGCTGCAAGGGCGCGGAGCGCAAGTACATGGTGCAATGCGTCAACAAAACGGTGTTCAAGCGCCCCGATAAAATCATGCAGAACATCGTGGGGGTAACGGAGTTTATCCGCGCGAAAATCGTTGCGAAAGGGCTCGATCCCGAACGCCGCGTACTGCATTATGCGGAAACGGCGGACAAAAAGAATTTCGTTTGCGACGAGGACGGCGACTATTGGCGTTTATACGACTTTATCGACGATTCCGTCGTGTATAACGAGGCGACCGACGCGGAGATCATCGAGCAGGTGGGAAAGGCGTTCGGCGATTTTCAGAACGATTTGAACGATTACGACGCCGCCTCGCTTTACGTATCCATTCCCAACTTCCACAACACCCGCCGCCGCTACGACTTGTTTTACGAGGCGGTGATGGTGGACGCGGAAGATCGGGTGAACAAGGTGAAGCGGGAAATCGACGCCTGCCGCGAGCACGAAACGCTCGCCGTCAAGCTTTCGCTGATGGCGCAAAACAACGAAATCCCCCTGCACGTCACTCATAACGACACCAAGAGCAACAACGTGATCTTCGATAACAGCGAAAAAAAGGCGATCGCCGTCATCGACCTCGACACGGTGATGCCGGGGCTCATCGCCTACGACTTCGGCGACGCGGCGCGCTTTATCTGTAGCGACGCGGCGGAGGACGAACTCGATTTGAGCAAGGTGTCTTTTAACCTCGATAAATTCCGCGCGCTGACGAAGGGGTTCGTGGGCGCGCTGAAAGACCGGCTCACGCCCGTCGAAACCGATACGCTGGCGCTCGGCGTATATTCCATGACGGTGGAGCTCGCCGTGCGGTTTTTAACCGACTATCTCAACGGCGACGTGTATTTTTCCACCAACTACCCCGGTCACAATCTCGATCGGGCGAAATGCCAGCTCGCGCTTGCCGAAAGCATTTACGGCAAACTCGATAAAATGCAGGAAATTATTCGGGAATACGCTTATTGACGGCGATTTTCCGTATTTTGCCGCCCCGCACGGAGCTTCCGCGCGGGGCGGCGGCGTTTTAAACAAATTTTTTATAAAAACAAGGTGAAATTTCACTAAAGGTATTGAAACGGCGCCCGCTTCGTGATATAATATAAAACGTACTGTTATCATAACGGTGCGACGCGGACAGACGGAAGAACGCGCCGTCACTATTTTTTTAGAGAGGTTAAAAATGAACAAAGATACTTCGTTGCGTTTCGGCGTGAATTACGTTCCGTCGAAAAATTGGTTCTATTCTTGGGCGAATTTGAATTTTGACGACGTGGAGGCGGATTTTCAGGCGATTTCCTCCGTCGGCGTCGATCATATCCGCATGCATTTGCGGTGGGATCTGTTTCAGCCCAACGAAACGTACGTGTGCGACGAGATGCTTGTTTCACTGAAAAAAATCCTCGATTTGGCGGCAAAGTACCGCTTGATGGCGGAAGTTACCGTGTTCGACGGCTGGATGAGCGGTTTTTGGTTTATGCCCTCCTTCGTATGGGATAAGCATATCGTCGTCGACGAGGATATGCTCCGCTCGCAGTTGTTTTTCTTAAAGAAACTTTCCGCCGCGATCGGGGATCACAGGGCGTTGCTCGGCATCGATATCGGCAACGAGATCAACGTGTACGAAATGATGCTGAAAACCTTTTCCGTCGAGCAGGGGGATAAATGGATCGCCGCGCTGTTAAACGCCGCAAACGAGCTGTTCCCCGATAAATGCAACGTCGTCGGCGTCGATCATCAGCCGTGGTTTGCCGATACGCAGATGTCGAGAAAAACGCTTGCGAACACCGGCGCGCTCACCTCTTTGCATACGTGGGTGAAATTCACCGGCGCGCTGCAGTTCGGCGATGACAGCGAGGAGGCGCTCTGTTTACAGGAATATAACGTAGAGCTTGCCAACGCCTACGCGGAGGATTTAAATAGAAAGGTCTGGATTCAGGAATTCGGCATTTCGCCCGAATGGACGAAGCCGGAAAATTTCAAAAACTTTATCCTGCAGTCGATGCTCAACGCCACGCGCAGCGAAAATTTATGGGGATACACCTTCTGGTGCTCGCATGACGTGTCGCGGCAGTACAAGTTCAATTCCTTGGAATACGAGCTGGGGCTTTTCGATAACGACAACCGTCTGAAACCCGTCGGCGAGGCGTATAAAGAATGTATTGCGGAAATCAAGTCGGGGGCGCGTCCCGCGCCGCTGGAAACGGGCTTTGCCGCCGTCATGAACGAAAAAGAGCCCTTCGACGGATGGAAGTACGGCAAGATTTTTGCCGACAACGTGCGCGCGGGCAGGCATTTGCAATTTGTTCTGTCGTCCAAAGCGGAGGATGAAACCTATCTTAAAAATCGCGGCATAAAAAAGTTGATATAACGAAAAAAGGAGTTGCTTTCAAGCAACTCCTTTTTCGTTTTTTTATCGTTATTCCGACGTCGTCATGGATGTTAAGCTGTAATCGAGCGCGCCGAGGTTGTTGGGCAGTTTATCCACCATGCGCACGAACAGCGCGCGGTACGCCGTCGATTTATCCGATTCCAGCTGATAATAGCAGTGCTTGGGCGTGCCGCTGTACGTGGAATTTCCGCGCTGAACGGTGACGAGGCAGACGGGCATGTTTTCCGTAATCGTCTTTTCTTCGCCGCCCTTGGATACGAGCGTCCAGTCGTTATCGTAACTGTACGAGCGGGAGGACGCCGCCGAAACGGACTGTTCGGAACCGTACGCCGTGTCGACGATCTTCAGCGACTGCGAAAAGGAATCGCTCTTGGGTTTAAGCCCGCGGAGGGCGAAGAGCAGCGTTTCGTTGTCGAGCACCGTGCCTTCCTCGTATTTAATAGAGACGGGATCTCCGCTCACCGTCCTGAATAGGTAGGCATTGTCGTTGTCGTATTCGGTGACGGGTTTTTCCTTCGGGATTTTTTTCAGGAGCGCTTTGCCCGCTTCCGCGTACCAATTGATTTCCGTTTCGTATTCCGTGCGCTGAATCTTCACGTCGTCCGCATTGCCGCCCACGGTGGTCGACGCGTACGATTTGCTGCTGTAAATCGGGGCGAGCCACGTGCTTTTGAAGTACGCCGTCGAATGGATGTTATCGTGGAAAGCATAACTCTTTTCCGTTTTCGTCACGGTGTAAGTCACGTCGATATTGAAATCCGTTTCGATTTTGTAAAGCTCGGTATAATCGCCCACGTCGATGCCGCGGTCGCGGAGTTCCTGCGGCAGGGAGCTGATTGCCGATACCTTCACGACGTATTCGCCGTTTTCGAATTTCACGGAAAAATGCTCGTTTTCCTTCGCGGAAAAATCATCGGTGGTTTTTTCCGCCGTTTCGCGCACGTAATCGGTTACGTGCGTGACGCTGTAAACGCTCGTTTCGCTGAAATTTTCCGAATAGTTGCCGCTGCTCGTCCAATACGCGTGGAAGGAAAATTGCACTTTCTGCGCGCATCCGGTGAAGAGCAGCATCGCCGCCAGAACCGCCGCGGCAGACTTTAAAAATGTTTTCTTCATAATCAAATACCTTGGTGTTTTTTCCCCTTTTTCGGAGGGGAATTTCAATTAGTATAACATAATAAATAAAAAATGTAAAACGAAAGAAAAAAAATTAACAAAATATGTTGAAATATGTTAGAATAGAAATATGAAAAGCATATTATACGTTTTTGAAAGCTATCCCGCGCTCATCGGCGCCCTCGCGGAAAGTCTTGCGGGGAAAACGGGCGGGCTTTCGGGAAAAAATCTCATCTTTACCGAGGAGAAAGCCACCCTCGTCGTCGAACGCGCCGTGCTGAAACACGCGGGGGGCACGTTCAACACGCGGGTGTTTTCCATGCGCAAGTTTTTAAAGACCTTGGAAAGCGGCGGCGACGTTCTGAGCAAGGAAGGCTCGGTGATGCTGCTGAGAAAAATCGTGGCGGAAAGCGGCGATCTCGCCTGTTTGGGGCGTTCGCGCTTAAAATCCCTCGCACCCGCGGCGTACGAGCTCATCGCGCAGCTCAAAAGCGCAAAGGTGGATTATCGGGAGCTCGCCGCGGCGGCGGAGGGCGCGGAGGGGCTGCTCAAGGATAAACTGCGCGATTTATCCCTGCTTTACGAGCGTTACGAAAGCGCCGTCTGCGGGAAATATCTCGACGAAAACAACTATCTCGCAAAGCTGCCCGCCCTTGCGGAAAAGGGGGTGGCGGGGGCGGACGTATCCGTCGCGGCATACGCCTCCTTCACCCGTCAGGAAACCGACGTGCTGCAATCTTTTTTCAGACACGCAAAATCCGTTACGGCGTTTTTGACGGCGGGGGACAATCCGTACGCCTATACGGGGGAGGCGGTTTCCGCCTATCTCCGCGCGGCGGCGCGCGCGGGCGCGGAAACGGAGATCGTCCGCGTGCGCGATCGGGCGGATACGGGGGCGCGCGTCGTTTCTTCGATGTTCAATCCCGAAACCTTCCGCACGCCGCCGACGGAGGCGAAGGGCAGGATATTTATGTACGAGGCGGCGTCGGAAACGGAGGAGGCGGAACATATCGCCGCCATCGTGAAACGCGACGTCATCGAGGGGAAAATCCGCTATCGGGACGCGGAGGTGGCGCTCGGCTCCCTTTCGTCCCACACGGTGAAAAAGGTGTTCAAGGAATACGGGATTCCCTTTTTTATCGACGAAAAGCGAAAGCTCGGCGAACACGTCGCCGCAAAGTTCGCGCTGTCGCTTTTTACCTGTTTGCGGCGGGGCTTTCTGCCCGAGGACATGCTTTCGTTGGCGAAAAATCCCCTCGTTCTGCCCGATAAGGATTTTGCGGACGAGTTTGAAAACTACGCGCTGCGCTTCGCCTGCTCGCGTTCTTCCTATTTCCGCCCCTTCCGTTACGGTCGGGAAGAGGAGCGGTTTTCCGATTTCGAGGGCGCGCGGGAGAAAATCGCCGCGCTCTTTTCGGGGCTGAAACGCAGAATGCGGGCGGAGGAGTACACGGCGCATATCCGCGCCGCGCTCCTTTCGCTCGACGCGGAGCAGACGGTAAAAACGCTTTCCCTCCGGCTGGAGGAGGCGGGCTGCAAGGAAGAGGCGGCGTTCCTTTCGCAGGGCTACGGAAAGCTTTTGGACGTGCTGGCGGAAACGGAACGCATACTGAAGGGCTTTTCGCCGGAGATCGACGAGTTTATAAACATTTTGTCGAGCGGCTTTTCCGCGTGCGAAGTGGCGGTTTTGCCGCAGTACGCCGACGCGGTGTACGTGGGCAATTTTAAAGAAACGCGGCTCGTCAAGGCGAAATATCTCTTTTTGGCGGGGCTGACGGGGGACGTGCCCGCCGTAAAGGACGACGTCGCCATGCTCAGCGACAGCGATCTCGACAAGCTGGAAAAGCTGAAGGTGTCGGTGGAGCCGAAGATCTCCGCCGTCAATTTCCGCGAGCGGGAAAACGCCGCCCTCGCCGCGGGTGCGTTTTCCGAGCGGTTATACGTTTCCTACGCGGCGGTCGGCGCGGGGGGCAAGCCCCAGCTGAAGAGCGAAATGTTCAAATACCTTTCGGCGGCGTTTACGGAAAACGCAAAGCCGCTCGCGCCCGTGGGCGCCGCGCGTATGCGGAAATTCTTCGCTCACGCGGACAAGGCGGCGAAGAGAAAGCTCGACGCCATGAAATATCTTTCCCCCGCGCAGGCGGAAAAGGCGTTCGCGCGGGAGATCGGGGAGAAAGCGGGCGATCTTTCCGCCGCGGCGGCGTACTACCGCGCGGCGGAAGGCAAGGCGAAGGAAAACGCCGACGCCGCGCTGGCGAGCGCGAACAGCGCCCTCGTCGTGCGGCTGAAAAGGGAAAAGGACGTCGTATTAAGGAATAAAAAGCTCAGCGCGTCGGTGCTGCAAAGCTATTTCAACTGTCCGTACAAGAATTTTCTGACTAACGGGCTGGGGCTTGCCGAGCGCAGGGAAGGCGGCGCCGAGGCGGCGGATATCGGCAATTACCTGCACGCCGTGTTCGAGGAATTTGCGCCGATAGCGAAAAATTTCGCCACCGAGGAGGAGGCTGCCGCCGCCGCACGGCGTTTGGCGGAGGAAAAGCTCGCGGGGGAGGAGTACGAAAGCATGGCGGAAAGCGCCGCCGGCGGGTACTTTCTCGCGCGGCTGAAGGCGGAAGCGGAAAAATACTGCCGCAAAATCTACCGGCAGTACGCAAACTCCGATTTCGAGTTTTTCGATAAGGAGGTGCGTTTCGGCAGGGGCGCGAAATACGGCGCGATTCCCCTCCGCGCGGGCGGTAAAACCTATCTCATCGAGGGCAAGGTGGACAGAATCGACCGTTACGGCGATTATATCCGCGTCGTCGATTATAAAACGGGTTATTACGGCGGCGCCGATAAAGAGCTTTACGTCGGCAAGGATTTGCAGACCTATCTTTACATGAACGCCTTTACGGAACGATTCCGCCCCGCGGGCGTGTATTACTGCGGCGTTTCCGACGATTACGGCAAGGACGAAAAGCCCGCGGAATTCGACGGGCACACCCTGCTCGACGACGATGTGATCTTCGCCGCCGACAAGGCGCTCGCGCCGGAGCATCCGAGCGCGCTGACGGGGGTAAAAATTTCCGTAAAAAAGAGTGGGGAAATCAAATACGGCGGTAAACTGCTCACGGAAGGGGAGTTTTCCGCCTATCTCAAATACGCGCTGCTCGTTTCCGAAAAGGGCGCGGAGCGCATGGACGAGGGCGTCATCTTCGCTTCCCCCGCCGAGGGAGCGTGCGCGTACTGTGCGTACGGGGGTATGTGTCCCTTCGCGGCGGACGGCGCGGCGGAGGAGCGGCGCGCGCTTTCGGCAAACAAAAATACCATTTCCGCGGCGGTGAAGGCGGAAGAAGGAGGAGAAAATGGAGCTTAAAGGGGAACAGAGGAGCGTCGTATATCACGACGAGGGCGACCTGCTCGTTTCCGCCTCCGCGGGGAGCGGCAAAACGTTTACCGTCATCCGTCGGCTGATCCGCCTGATTTTGGAAAACAAGGCGCGCGTGAGCGAGATTCTGGCGGTCACCTTCACCGAAAAGGCGGCGGCGGAAATGAAGTCGAAACTGCAAAGCGCCATCGTGGCGGAAATCGCCGCGGGAAACGACGGGCTGAAGGAACAGCTGAAGGACGTATACACGGCGGACATCTGCACGGTGCACGCCTTCTGCGGCAGGCTTTTGAGAAAATATTTCTTCGAGGCGGGGCTTTCTCCCGATTTCGAGATCGCCGACGAGGTACAGGCGGGGGAGCTCAGGGAACGCGCGCTTTCCGCCCTCTTCGAGGAACGCTATGCCGCCGGCGACGAGGCGTTCGCCCTGCTCGCCGCGCGCCACACCCGCAGGAGAAAGGACGCGGAGCTGAAGGACGCGGTGCGTTCGTTATACGAATTCGCCCGTTCGGAGGCGGATTTTCAAGGGGCGCTTTCCGCGGCGACGGAACAGTACGAAAATGCGCGCGGCGGCTGTTTTTACGACGCGCTGGAAAAAGACCTTCTTTCCCGCTACGCCGCGCATACCGAAGCCTTCGACGAAATTTGCGCGCAATGCAAGGCGGCGGGCGAAAAAAAGCTGGCGAAATACGCTTCCGCTTTAGCGGAGGCGGCGTTTGCGAAGGCGAAGAGCAAGGAGGGGCTGCCCTCCATGCCGCCGAAGTGCGAAACGGAGAACGGCTTGCCGCTGAAGGAAGCGCTTTATGAGGAGCGGGCGGCGTTTTTCAAGGCGATGGAGGAATACGCCGAGCTCGGCGAGCGCGGCGAGGAAACGAAAAAATTCGCCGCGTGCGCGGCGCACACCGCCGCGCTTGCCGCGCTTACGGTGCAGTTTGCCGAGCGTTACGCCGCGGAAAAACGGGAGATGAACCTCCTCGACTTCGGCGATCTGGAGCATTTCGCCCTCGCGCTGCTGCAAAACGAACGGGTGCGCGCCGACGTGCGCGGCAAATACAAGTACGTGTTTGCCGACGAGTATCAGGATACCAACGGCGTGCAGGAGGCGTTGTTTTCCCGCCTGACGGAAAACAACCTCTTTATGGTGGGGGATTTGAAGCAGAGTATTTATGCCTTCCGCGGGTGCAACCCCGCGCTCTTTTCCGCAAAGGAAGAATTGCTGAAGAAAAGCGGCGGCGTGCGTTATCTCAACGATAATTTCCGCTCCGCGCCCGCCGTGATCGACGGGGTGAACGCCGTGTTCGACTACTGCATGAAAAAGGAGTTCGGCGGCGTCGATTACGCCGCGACGAGCCGTTTGCGCACGGGGGGATGCTACGGGGAGCACGCGGGGCGTTTTTCCTTCGACATGCTGCGCCGCGCCGAGCGGCGGGAGGAAACGCTTGCGCCGCGGGTGTACGACGTGCTGGATCACCCCTTCGGCGCGGGCGAGGATTTCGCCGCAGGCGATTTTTTGGCGGATTTGATCGAGGAGGAGATCGGCAAGCCCTATTTCGACGTGGAAACGGGGGAAGAACGGGACATGCGCTACGGCGATATCGCCGTTCTGGTGCGCAGTCGCAATCCATTTACCGAACGGCTGGTGCGCCGCCTGCTCGCGCGGGGCATACCCGTGGAGGCGGAAAGCGGCGGCGTGAAGGAGAGCGCGGAAATACGCGCCTTGATCGACGCGCTGCGGCTCGCGGATAATTTCAAACAGGATATTCCCCTGTGTTCCGTGCTCAAAAACCTCTATGCGTTTTCCGACGAGGACTTGGCGCAAATCCGTCTTTTTGCCAACGAAAAACTGCGCGGGCAAAAGGATATTTCCTTTGTCAAGGCGTACGGGTGCGCTTTGCAGGGGGACGGCGAGCTTTCCGAGCGGCTGAAGGCGGCGGACGCTTCTTTTAAAACGCTGGCGCTTTACGGCGAGCACGCGGGGGCGGGCGCGTTTTTGCGCGCGGCGCTCGGCGAAACGGCGCTGGAGCTCAAACTTACGGCGTCGTCCGGCGGGGCGCGCAAGATGAAAAACGTCGAGCGGTTCGTCGCGGAGGCGGACGCCTCGGCGTGCGGCGTGCGGGAATTTCTGCACAGAATCGAAAGCGACGGCGCGGAATTGCAATTGAGCGAGGCGGCGGGGGAAAACTCCGTCAAGGTGCTCACGATCCACGCGTCCAAGGGGCTGGAATATCCCGCGGTGTTCGTCGTCGGCATCGATAACAAGTTCAACTTGCAGGACAGCTACGCCAAAATCCTCAAAAAGCGGGGGTACGGGTTCGCCCTGCCCTATTACGACGACGAGAACAAGACGATTTCCGAAACGGTATTCCGCAAATTTCTGAAAAAGGAAACGCGCGCGGACACCGTGCGCGAGGAGCTCAGGCTCTTTTACGTGGCGCTCACGCGGGCGAAGTATTCCCTACACATCGTGGGCGCGGACAGCGACGTCGGCGGCGCGGCGGTGGAAAACGCCGCGAAATACGCGCATTTCATTCCTCCCGATCTGCCGAGGAACGAGCGTGCGGAAGGCGAAAAGCCCTCTTTCGCGCCGAGGGATAACGAGAAAATAATCGTCGACGGCGGCGACGAAGCGCTTGCGGAGATGATCCGCAAAAACCTCGATTTCGTCTATCCTTACGAGGCGGATACGCGGCTGAAGCTGAAAACGTCCGTCACCGCGGAGGTGGCGAAGAGCGACGATGACGAGTTCAACTACCTCGATTTGGAGGAGGAAACCTCCTCCGAGCGCGGCACGGCGATGCATAAATTTTTGGAGCATTACCGTTTCGACGGGGTTGACGCGGAAACCGAGCTTGCCCGACAGCTCGGCGCGGGGCTGATTTCCGAAGAGGACGCCGCCCTTCTCGACGTAAAGGCGTTAAGCCGCCTTTTGGCGGGGGACGTGTTCGCCGTTCTGAAGGGATACGAGCTTTATAAGGAGCGGTGGTTCATGGTCAACGTGCCGCCGTCGCTGATCGGTCAGGAAGGCGGGGAAATCATGCTGCAGGGGATTATCGACCTGCTCGCGGTGAAAAACGGGGAGGCGGTCATCGTCGATTACAAATATTCGGCGAAAGACGCGGCGTCTTTGGAGCGGGCGTATAAAAAACAGCTGGAGCTTTATAAATATGCCGTGGAAAAATCGCTGGGGCTTACGGTTACGGCGGCGTATCTCGTTTCCTTGGCGGAGGCGAAGGCGATCCCCGTCATCTTTTCGGCGGACCGAGCGTAAAACAGACGAAATACGTATAAAACTTACGTAAAACGGCAAAATTCGACGGTGAAAACGTGGAACAATTAGCGTGAACGTTTTATCGGAGGATCGATATATGCTGGAATATTTTACGCAAGGTTTTCAAACGCTGGCAAAGTCCTTTCCCGCGGCGGCGGTGATCGCGGCAAACGCGTTGCTGCTCGCGTTTTTCGCGTTGTTTCTCTTTTTGAAGAATAAGCGCCCGTACTTTTATTTCGCGTGCGCGTTCACGGCGCTGGAATGTGCGTTTCTCTGCGGCGCGGGGATGTTTGAGGAAGCGGCGCTCTATACGGCGCTTTCCTTTGCGATAGGGTGTTTGCTGACGGGCTTTTTGCGCTTTCAGAAAACGGAAAAGAAAAGCAAGGACGACGCGCCCGTCAGGGAATACGTGCGAAATCTCGCAAAAAAACTCGATACCCCCGCGCCCGAACCGAGAAAAAGGGAGGAAGAGCCGAAGTTTTCTTCCGACGCGGACGTGAAAAAAAGCCTTTCGCTCGCGCACGCGCGCAGCGTTATCGAGCGGCTCCATTATTTTAATTTATCCGCGCCCGACCGCAACCGTTTGAGCGAGCTGGAGTATTCGCTTTCGTCCATGGAGCGGGGGGACGTTCCCTTGGCGACCGTCAACGAAAAGTTGTCTTATCTCATCAAAATGCTCGCCAAATACGGCGCGTAAGCGCGTGCGTTCCGCGCCGTTTCCATCGCCGTTGCGGCAAAAACGAAAAAATCCGCCCGACGGGCGGATTTTTACTGTTTTAAAATGTTTGGCGTCGAAATGCCGGAAAAATGAAAGAACCTGAGCCGAAATCGCTTCAACTCAGGTTCTTTTTTGGCAGGGGAGAGGAGATTGCGATCGAACACGATTTGGGTTGAAAAGGGTGGATTTTGTATCTTCAAAAGAAACACTATTAATATTTTTACCGCCTTTGATGTTAAAATAGACAACAGTATGGTTGTCTGAAACAAAAACCCGGCTGACGAGGTGGTCGATAATTTTCCGTTGATACTCTTTGTCATGGATATCGCCTTTGAGGAGTTCTGAGATAAAATCGAGGAGATCGTTTTTTGTCAGGCGATAGCCGCATTCCAATTCTAATTGAGCTTTTTGGGAACAAAGATCATCGAGCAGGAGTTCGTATTCCCGCATTCGTTTTTCGATGCTTTCCCTGAGCAACTCGCTTTTCGCCTTGACGAAGGCGTCCGCGAGCCGATCGGCATCTTTTCGGAGATTTGCAATTTTAAGACGGACAGACTTCAGGTTTTGTTCGTCCGTTCTTTTTTCATAATAGTTCAAGACATCGGAAACAACGATTTCGGCATTGTTTTTATTACTCAGAAAATCTGTTACGCAAGCCGTGACATATTTTTCGAGGCTGTCTTTATCTTCCCGTTTTTTATCGCATTCGACTTTTTTCTTTTTCTTGCAGGCATAATAATAGTGTTTTACGCCGTTTCTGCTTGTACCGCCGTCGGAAACCATATCCGTACCGCAGTGACCGCAGAATAATTTCCCCGTGAGCAAATACGGGATTTTAGCGGTAGCCATTCCGCCTGCAACGTATTTATTCTTACGGAGCCGGTTTTGAACTCTTTCAAAAAGAGCTTTATCAATGATTTTCGGATACATATTCGAGCAGCGTCTGCCGCCGAAAGTAAACTCTCCCGTATATTTTTCATTAAGCAGCCAGTTATCGAAGACTTTGTTCGTAAAAGGTTTGCCTTTCAAGCGGTGCCCCTGACGGTTGAGTTCTGCGGCGATATCTTTTTTAGAGATTCCTTTGTCATACGATTCAAAAATAAACTGGACAATGGAGGCTTCGTTGTCGTTGACGGCGATACGTTTGACAAACTTATTCGTTTTTCCCGGGAGAGGTTCCGTTTCCAGTCGGTACCCGAAGAGCAGCATACCGCCGCAGTAAAGACCTTCTTCGACATTAGTGTCCAAACCGTCCCGGACTCTTTTTGAAAGGCGTTTGCTGTATTTTTCCGCATTCCATTCGAGAAACATTTCATAAAATTCACCGCTTTCGTCATCCGTGATCGGTTCAAGAGCAGATAACACGCGGATGCCGTATTTTTCTTTCAGCATTTCTTTATACAAGATGCTGTCTCTGCGGTTGCGGGCGAATCTGTCCATCATGTAAACAATGATATACTGAAATGCGCCGCTTTGAGCGTCGGCGATCATCCGTTGAAAAGCGGGACGGTTATCGTTGGTTCCCGTCTTAGCTTTTTCGGGATAAATATTGACGACGTTCAGCCCTTTGCTTTTCGCAAATTCCTTGCAGATACGGATTTGAGCCTCTATGCTCTGTTCGTTTTGTCCGTGAGAACTGAAGCGGGGATAAATAACGCAGTTTTCCATATAAACCTCCGAAAAGAAACAACATTGGATTGCCTTTTGCGCAAACCGATCAGCCGAAGCCGGGGGAGTTTGTCAAGGGAGAAAGCGCTGCTTTATGCTTGTCGAGGGATAAACAGCGCTCCTTGACAAAAAATCACGGCGAGGCAATCTTTCGGCGCAAAGGCAAAAGATGTTGTTTCTTCTGTTGTTGAAAGGTCGTAATTTATTTGACGGGATATGGGACGAAAAGACGGAAAAGTCCTAAATATAAGACAATTATAATTTAAAACCATACGAAAGTCAATATTTATTTTATTAAAAAATCAAGAGAAAAAAGGCGCGGAAAATAAGAAAGCTCAGAAAAAAGCCGGGTTGGCGGTCAGGTAAAAAAGCGCGGACGGCGGAGATTGCTAACTCCGTATTACAGATTGCCCCGGATTTGAATTAAAAAATTATTGAGAAGACCGTTAACTTTCAGTGTTTTCATTCCTGAATAGATGAGGGGAAAAATTTTAGTAAGGAAAAGTGGAGCATTATGAACGAAAAGTATCAAAAAATAGCGTACATCGGTTTGCGAAACCCGGACGGAAGTTACCTTATGAATGTTCCGCTATATATAAAGGTCAAGGACGTAAATAAAAACGGGGAAACGGAAATGCAGGAAGAGTTGCTTCACAGAATTTCAGAAATCATGATGAAACGGTACGAAAAACAAATCGGAGAATATATTGCAAATTTAAAGAAGGGTGAAAAAGCAAAGGAGACTAAAATACAGAAAAAAAGATAATTTTATAAGCGATATTTTAACGATTTCTCGTGCGGCAACGGGAGGTTTTATGCCATACGCGAATTGCAAGATCTATTCCGACGGAAGTCATTTCATCGCCATCCCCCCTTATCCGAGACGGAATAAGGCGAAAAGACAAACACACCGCGGAAATCCGGCTGCAACGGCGCAGATATGCGGTGAGATCGCACCGAGGCAGACCGTCATGAAAAGCGTGTTTTTCGAAAAGGATAACGCGCTTATTCCGCTTACCGAAAAACAGGAACGGGAATTCGCGGCGTTTAACGAGTATGTAAACATTTACTTTGCTTCCGTCAAAAAGCCCTCCGTGGCCGAACAGTCCGTCACGAGGCGGGACCGGTTCGACGAACTGTACCGCGACATGATTAACCTGCCCAAAAAAGAGCGACGCGCAAATCTTGTTTCCGCCATGCGGCAGGATTTTGAAACGCAGGCTTTAACCGAACGGTTCGTGGGCGAAAATCTCGAACGGAAACGGCATAACCTGATCTGCAGAAGGCAGCGCCTCGCCCGCAAAGCGTATTTGCAGGATTTTAATTTTTTCGTCACGTTTACGTTCGACGGAGAAAAACATACCGAGGAGAGTTTCCGCCGCAAACTGAGAAATACTTTGAGTTTATTGAGCAGCAGGAAAGGCTGGAAGTATATAGGCGTGTGGGAACGTTCTCCCGAAAAGAAAAGATTGCATTTCCACGGGGTCTTTTATATCCCCGAGGGTACGATGCCTGGAAAATTGTTCGAGAAGAACGATTACAGTTTCCGCGCGCACAAAAGACAGGTGACCGTGCAGAACACCTATTTCAACAAACGTTTCGGCAGGTCGGATTTTGCCGCACTGCCGGAAACGGAACTGCGGTTCGCGTTGGCGTACTTGATGAAATATCTGGAAAAAACGAACGAAAAGATTGTTTATTCCAGGGGCACGGAACAATATTTCGTTTCGGACGTGATGGAAGAAGACGTCGTATGTCGTATAGGCGTGGGAAAAAGAAAACTGCTCCTCTATGACGATTTCGTCTGTTGGGACGAGGGCGAATATCTGGGAAAGGTGAACCGTGACTTGATTCGTCGATTGTGCGCGAAACAACTTTTGAACCGATTGAAGACAAACAAGGTCGCGTCTTATCGTCAAAATGCCTGAAATCGTCAGGATTTAACTGACGATATTTTGCAAAAGCAATTTATTTCGGGGAGGTTAAATCTCCCCGAAACAGGCGTAGTATCTTTTTCGGATTGATGCCTTCCTGTGATTGATACAGCCTCTGCCTATGCCGAGATATGCGCAGACTTCGGATTGGACCATACCGTTGACGTAACATTTTAAGATAGCAAGTTCGAGTTCGGATAAATTAAGAGCCTTGACGAGCGCGTCCGCTTTTTCGTAATTCTCTTCTTTCCGTTCGAAACAATCCGCTGGGTCTGCAGGCAATGCTTTGTAATCTTCGAAGGCTATATACTCCGTCTTTTGGGCTTTCCTCCTGTAACGCATAAGATGTAAATCCACTTCCCTGTAACATGCGGTTCTGATGGTGATGTCTTTTCCTTTCTTGTCTTTTCCATAGATCTCGTCAACACATCTTCCCATGAATTGACAGAGAAAGCAGACGGCAATTTGCGCATAGTCATATCCGTCGGAAACGGTATATCTGACTTCGTTCATATGATGCAAGTCTTTGATCAGCCCTATATACAGTTTGTCCGCGACTTCGAGGTCGTACTTTTTGACGTTGCGGAAAGACTGCAAAGCGATCATCTCGCCCATGAGTTTGACGTTATCCGGAGAAATTACCTCTGCGAACAATTCGCCTTCGTTCCGATACTTCCCGTTTGAGAACTTTGACACCAACAATTCCATATTGCCACCTCCGAAAGAAATTTGCCTGAACGGCAGGGGGAGAAAGAGCGTGCGGCGAAAGGGAAAACTTGAGAAAGTGGAAGGCGGATATCCGCAAGTCAACGGAGAAGGAAAAATTGTTCTTGAAAAACGAAGAGATAAAAGAAGAAAAGGGAAGAAGAATTTTTCCGCGTTGAGTTGCGGGGAGCCGAACGCTAAACTGCCCCGAACGTGCAGGCGGCTTTCGGAGAGGCAAAGGGAAAGCGCAAGGAAAAAGGAAACGGTTTACTGTACATTTAGTGACGGAAAAGCGTAGGTAAAGATGCGGACGAAAATTGAAAAGATGTGGTATAATATGTCTGCGGGAAAAAGTGAAATTCAAAAAAACAGCGGGAAATTTTACCTGCAAGAAAAAAGAAAGCAGTCATTTCTTATCGTCAAAAGAGGCGAAATCCCCAGTATTTTCCTGACGGTATTTTGCAAAGGTTTTGAAAGCGGGCGGGAAAAAGTGAGATTTTAAGAACGAGAATCCCCTCACAAAGAGGTGCGGAATAACGGGCGGAAAAAGCATGAAAAAATAGTGATTAAATCCGCAAACGGAAAAGCGGACGATACAAAATAAAGCGCGCGGGAGAGAAAGCGCGGAAAACGCCAAAGCGGGTCAGCGGGCGTTTCCGCGCCCTCCCGCGCCTTTTCATTATATCTTTTCCCGCGCATTAAGTGCGTGAGCTTGTCTCGGCGCCCGCGAGCGCAGCGAGCGGGTGAAAGGGGTGCGCGGCTTTGCCGCGCACCCCTTTCAGTTTACCCGCCGACTTGTTTCATTTCAAGACAAGCACACTCCCTATCGTCAAAAAATTTTACCACCAGACTGAGCTTTTACATGAAAGAAATAAAAATTCTCTAAGAAGTCCTGCCCATTCTTTTTATAAACTACATTTTTGTATAACTTGAAAAGTAACTTTTGCGAAATATATATTAAAAAATGATATGGACTTTTCCTCACGGAATAGAGTATAATAAAAAATATTATAGAGAAAGCGAACGGGGAGGCCGATATGAAACAATTCGTAAACGCGATGATCTGCACGGAAGAGGGGATCGTCCGAGCGAATATGGCGTTTTCCGATCAAATCGTTTCGATCGGTGCGCCACCGGATTGCGTTTTCGAAACCGTAAAGGTTCCCGAAAACGCAATGATTCTTCCCGGATTCATCGATATCCATACGCCTGGTGCGGGAGGAAAAGATTTCAGAGATGAAGACTGTCTTGCCGCCTGCGAAACTATTTCCGAAAAATTAGCACAGGAGGGAACGACATCTTACCTTTCCACTCTCGGTGCACAGACATTTGAGCAGGAAATTCTCTCCCTGAAAGAGATTTCAGCTTTTATGCGCAGCAAGGGGAAGAAGGGCGCGCGCATGCTTGGTATCCATCTCGAAATACGTATGGGGCGGGGTGGACTTATGACGCCACCCATCACTGGCACGAGGCAACCTGCGAACACACAGGGGAAAAGGACGGCTACGCCGAGCACACGTGGGATAATGGCACGGTTATCACCCCCGCAGGCTAATATCCGTAATCCGAGGGGCTAAGATTTAGCGCCAAAAAGCGGTAAAAATTCAATTTTTAATTAAAAAATTAAGTTTTAGTAGTCATTCTTTTCGAAGAATGACTACTTTTTTTCTCTTAAAGATCTCTTGCAAAGTCAAAAATCGGTCAAAAAAACGGGGTGGTTCCTCAAATTGAACACTTTTCTGTATCTACCGCTATGGGTAAAAAAGGGCGATAAAA
>QAKE01000058.1 GCA_003343995.1 Bacillota bacterium | reverse complement strand
GTCCGCCGCCTTCTATGATTTCGCCTTTCGGCTTTTCACCGTCGTTGGTGACTTTAATCGTGTATTTGCCGTTTTTCTCCGATACCGTAACCGTCATCGTCTTTCCGTTTGCGTGCGAAACGGTGTTCGTCAGACATTCGTGCATTGCGGCGATGAGTATTTTTTCGCTTACCGTATCGGCTTTCGGCTTTTCGCCGCAAATATCCACGGTTACGGCAACGAGTTTTGCCGCATCCTTTATCACTTGCAAGTTGTCTTTCTTTGTGTGTGGACGAGTGCTTTTCAATGCGGCGATTTCCGCTTGCCAGAAGCATATCATTTGCTTTTGCTCGGTTTTGTCAAGCGGTTCGGCAAGTCTGCGTTTTGTTGCAAGCAAGAGTTTGCCCATATCGTCGTGGATACGGATTTTCGCCGCCAAAAGTTCCTTTTCTTTCGTGAGGAGCACAACGTTATCCCCGTATGCGACAAGGCGTTTGTTGACGGCTTTCAGTTCTTCGAGTTTTTGCTCTAACTCTTTGGTAAGACGGTATCTTTCGGTTACGTTTGCCGCAACGATTTCGTAAACTGTTTTACCGCCTATCTCATGCGAGTATCTCTTGAACGATACCACTTTGCCGTTGGGGTATTCTACAATAGGTTTTTCTCCCGTTTGAAGCGGCATACAGTTTTCTTCTATTTCGCCTTGCGAGATCTTCCGCCAAAAACTTGCGCCGTCCAAAAGTGCCTTACCTGTTGCAAGAACGCAAAGACGGTGCATTTCGGTATTGACAAGCCGCACGAGTCCGCTTTGCTCGTAAAAACATATTCCCCCTGGAAGCGAATCCACACTTTCTTTTATGGACACGGGCGAAATATGTTTTTTATTCCAAAGCGCCGCACCGACAAGTCTGTAAACCGCAAGAGCGAGCAACACGACAGCCACAACGCAATGCAACCATAGCGGCAAAAAAATTATAGTGAGCGACGGCTCGAATACAGATTTCCCGACACGATAGAGATAACTTCCGCGCATTGTAAGGAATACCGATAGAAACGACAATGCAAACGTTACCGCCGGCAAAACGATATAGCGGCGTTTCTTGCAAAGTCTGACCGACGCAAACAACCCGATAATCGCCAGAACGAACGTGAAAATAAACGAAACGACAATCATCTCTCTTACATAAAACGGTGCGTCTATAAATCTCATGCAGCACCCCCTTCGGGCAAAGTAAGCGAGTAATAAACTTCTTCGTCGTCCGTTTGAACTGTTACGTTGTATTCCACAAATTTCGACTTTATTTTCTCCGAAATTTCTTCCGCTTTATTGTCGCATTCGATACGCAAAACGAGATTATCGCCACGCCTCGAAAGACGAACGATAACGGCGCTCGGTAGTCCCTCGTAATTTGCAATGCAGGCTTGGAAAAAGTCATAGAAAACACCTGCGTTTTTGCCGTAGATTTTACCCGAAACGGCGCAATCGAAAGTGCATTCCGTGCCCGTAAGCGAAAGAAACCCAAGCGATTCTTTTATCGCAAGCGACAGTTCGCCCACGTCTATATTTTCCTGCTTTTCGGCAAGCATAACAAGGTTGCTTCTGCGTTTGATATAAGCCGCCAAAATGCACGCAAAACGCATTTTATCTATATATTCCGTGCTGTTTAACTGCGTTTTGTGGTACATATCCGACAAAAGCGCATCAAGGCGTTTCAGTTCTTCGCATGTAACTTCATCCGTCTTTGCGTACAGTTTGTTTTGCTCTGCAATCTGCGCTTTTTGCTCTTTGAGTTCGTTCTCCGCTTTGATGATATAATTTTCTTCGGACAGTCTTTCGTTGGTTTCGGAAAGTGCCGCGTTTATCTCGTTGACCTTGGATAAATCTTCGATTCTGAAAGCATATCCGCCGTGTATTTTTTCTGCTGAAAGTCGTGTATTTTCATCTATCATTACGGGGCTTTTTGCCGCACGACCGAGCAGGTTTTTATCCGTGGAAATCGACTTTTCGGAGTCGTATATCACACTCAAATTCTCGTCCGTGATAACCGCCGAATATGCCGAACGATAGAAGTAATTTTCGTATTCGTCGTTGGACGGAATCAAACCTATGGCGATACAACTTTCTATCATTACGATACAGGTAAAGCACAACAGTTCCGGGATTTTGAACGCCGGCGCATCCGTCAAAAAGCATATGGTGGAAACAGCCACGCACACAATGAAAACGGTTACGGGTATCCACGTTTTACGCCTGCACGCCGATATGCCGCGCTTCAAAATCAGCACGATAAGGCTTGTAAACGTTACGGCAATCTCCCACGCGAGCGCGATATAATATACGGTTCTATGCTCGTAGGAAAAACCGTTCTCGAAGTTCAAAGCGAACGCCCATTCGTGTGCGTCGTTTGTGAATATCAGAAGAAGCAATATCACGGCGGGTAAATATAAGAGATACCACGCTTTTGCGAGCGGTTTGCCCTTTTTGCTCTCTATGCTGAATGCCGCAAGCAAAATCGTCGGCGGAATAAACATTTGCGGAACGTAGTATGCGTACCAAAGATAGCGCGAAAGGGCGTCTGTGTCCTTTGTCAGTCCGTACCTTATCATTCGCACCACAAGGAAAAACAAAATCAGCACGGCAACCGTAAGGAAATATGCACGCAGATCTTTCCGCACCATTCTATGTATAAGAGAAACGCCCCACGCCACCACGAGAGAAATCAGTATCGTGTGCGCCAACAAAGCAAACAAGACGTGCCAAAAATCAGGAAGGCTCGAATCTACCCCCTGAAATACGCCCGCTAAACAAAAGAAAAACACGCATACGGCATATAGAACTATTCTTTTTTTGTTAATAGCAGTCCGCATTTCAGCGTTCCTCCTTTTCGTTAGTTATTTATAATACAAGAAGTTAAAAACTTGCTTGCAAGGGCTTTTAACTTCGCCGTTTTTCAAACAAGAAGCGCAAAAACAACGGTTTTTGCGTTAAACCCGCAAGGGTTTTTAAAGATTTTGGCAATAGCCAAAAGATTTACTTCTAGTTTATATTATAGCATATTTTCCCGATTTTTTCAATCCATTCTGCCCCATAAACGAAAAGTCGAATCGCTTGCTGTCAACCGTTTACAACTCCTGATTTTTTATGTTATCCGCTATATTCATAATCGGAACACCGAGTTCCTGTGCGTGCTTATAAATGTAAAGTTTATTAAAGCGTTGAAATAACAAAAGTGGTATTTGCTTATCCGTAAATCGCAGTGTATCTTTTGCGCATTTTGATAAAGTATTCATACACCGTCGCTTGCGCACGAGATAAAACTCTGCCTATTTCGGGATAACTTAAGCCGTTTTGGCGGCATTCCAAAGCGATACGCATATTGTTGGTTAAATTAAGGCTCTTAACGATTTTATCATATCGGGTATAGTCTTGCGTTATTTCTTCTGTAATTTCGTAAGACGGCTCGCTTACAGGCGTTAAAGCCTCCAAACTTACACTGCGGTAGTAATCACTCGTTTTGCGGTTTATAAGTTTCATCATCTTTCGTATGCACGCAATTTCAACGGTAATCGGTTTGCCTTTCTTGCTGTAAAACAAAACGTCGCTCAAATGCTCTCCGTAATGTTCGCAAAGAAACAATGCCCCCTCTTGAACTAAATCGTAAGAATCGCTGAGTATATAGCCTAATTCGTTTTTGTGCTTAATATCGCCATACAGGTCGGCATACATCTTTTGCATACGACTGCCCATATAGTTTACAAGAAACCTTGTTTCCATCAACGCTATAAATTCCGCCATAGTAAGCACGTTATTTTGTGAGATTTCTTCTTTGAGTACGCTGAAATCGTTTTGTTGAGTTTTCATCTTTCTTTACCTCCGAATGAATTCGCCTTTTCGGCAACCCCAAACAAAGCACAAAGAAAAATGGTTATTTAGTTTGTTTATTATCGGCACAATCGGAAGTCAACGAACAATGAACAAATTGTTGCATTGAAGTCGGACTCAATTCTGTATAGCACACAAAAATAAAGCCAAGGTTGAAATCGTTCAACTTTGACTTTACTCATATATCCAAATTTTAAGTAACAATTTTTCCCGTTTACTTCCGATTTTCTTTGTGCCACCCACCACTGCCGAAAAGGCGATATATTCGGAGGATTATTATCTAAACTTAAAGAGTATCCATAAAAATGTATCACAGTTATCTATGCAAGGTATAGCAGTGATTCGCAAACCGAACAGTCTATCGAAGGACAATTACGCGTTTGTCAGAACTATGCCAAAAATAATGACATTCTTATCGTCGACACCTATATCGACCGTGCTATGTCGGGCACAAACGATATGCGCCCAGACTTCCAACGTATGATTAAAGACAGTAATAAACGGCAGTGGGATTTTATTTTAGTCTATAAGTTAGACCGTTTTTCCCGCAATAAGTACGAAACTACTATTCATAAACACACTTTAAAGGAAAACGGCGTTAAATTGTTATCCGCTATGGAAAATATTCCCGATACGCCCGAAGGCATTATACTTGAAAGTCTGCTCGAAGGTATGAATCAATACTATTCGGCGGAACTTTCACAAAAAGTGCATCGCGGCTTAAACGAAAGTTATCGTAAAGGACAATATACCGGCGGTCCCGTTATTTACGGATACAACGTAGTAGATAAGAAAAATGTCATCGACGATCAGGAAGGCGAGATTATTCGAGAGATATTCACAAAATATTCGCAAGGTCATACAGCAGTCGCTTTGGCAAAAGATTTGAAAGCTCGCGGGATACGAACCAAAAAAGGCAAATATATTACAGATAAAAAGATTTACCAAATTCTTTGCAATACGAAATATAACGGAAAGATAAAGCACGGAAATACGATTTACGATAATATTTATCCGGCAATCATAGATGACGCAACTTGGCAGAAAGTTCAAGACATTCATAGTGAAAACAAACACGCGCCCGGCAGAAAAAAAGAAATCTTCGATTACATTCTTTCCGGGAAACTGTATTGCGGCGATTGCCATCGTCCTATGGTAGGCATAAGCGGAACAAGCAAATCCCGAAACGTATATTATTACTACACCTGCCTTTCTAAACAAAGAAAACAACATCCTTGTAAATTAAAGGCTGTCGATAAACAATGGCTGGAAGATTTGGTTATAGATACAATATGGACGATGCTTTCGGATAAAGAACTAATACGGGAAATCGCACAAACGCTTTGCAAGATACACGAAGAAGAAAATAGAAAAAACACGAACGTTAAAAGTTTGGAAAACAAACGCTTATCCGCATTAAAAGCGTCGAACAATCTGATTGCCGCAATAGAAGCAGGCATTATTACCGAACAAACGAAAATCCGCTTAAAGGAACTCGAAGCACAGATTGCGGGGCTTGATTTTGATATAGAACAGGAAAAGCAACGACACTATACGTTCCTTACCCCCGTTAAGATTGAAAGTTTTCTGAATGCCGTTATTTGCGGCGATATTCGGGAAATATCTGTACGCAAAATGATGGTGAGAACTTTTGTCCGAGAAATTATACTCGATAATGACAACCTAATAATTACTTGCAATTTTACCGATACAACGACAAAATACAGAATACCCAAAGAAGAGATAACTACAGTGAAACGGCAGTCCGCAAGAAAGACTGCCGATAATATAACAAAGTGTTCGTACAAACTCGCGGCGCTTCCGCCATAAAAAACGGACACACTCTTTTAGGGTGTGTTTGTTTTTTATACGGTAATTCGGGAAATTTGAACTTGGCGGGGATATTTAAGTATTTTGCCGGAATTGCGCTCACCCCCGCCCCCACCCCCGCCGTTCGGGCGCAGCTATCGCAGCGACAGCGAAGATACATCTCCCCCTTCCGCCATTGAAAATCTAACCAAAAAAATCGAATTAAAATCTTTTTTACGATAATTAAAAATCATAATTATAAAATATTTGTATAAGCTCTTTCAAATCTTCGATAACAAAATCAAAATGATTAACTGTAATCGTCTTTTCCACATGCGGTATATATTTATATAAATCGCATTGATCTGTTTCCTTCACTATCTTTTGTTGTACAGCGCAAAATCCGACTTTTTGTTTCATAAAATTGCATATGTAGTTTACATAAAAAACATTATAATTTCGACAACGCTTACATAGATGCGTATTTTTTTGTTTAACCATTATAATTTATCCCTTTCTTCCTGATCTTCTTGAAATATCTGCCGAATAGCCGATATATCCATCATTATTTCGTATAACGCCCTTGATGCCGATCTTCTGCGCAAATAAAATATGCGACTTCTTTTTCTCCAACATTCGCAAACATCTTTGTTATTTACGATCTTGTCAAGTCGTGAACATTTGCCCTGCTTTACCCGATCAAAACGATATAATCCCTTTGTATAGTAACCCTCATAATATTCACAATACACACATTTTTTAATGTTCTTTTTTTCTTCTTGCATTTCAATTAACCTCCTATTTATTGACAATATATTTATATCACAAAATGAAGCAAATTACTTGGCTAAGCCCAAAATGAGCTAAACTATTTTCATAAATGCAAAAAACTCTCACAAATTAAACTTGTAGAAAGTATAAAAAACGCACCGTCGGTGCGTTTTTTATATTTAACAACTGAATAGACAACAGAATAATTTTTCCAGACATTCGCAGAAAGAACACCTGCAATGATTGCAGCTGCAACCATTCTGCGGGCATCGGCTTTCGTGAATGCATTCTTCCGCCCTGCATCCCCATTCTCCCCTATAATACGGGATCGATTCCCGCGGTATGGGCGACGGGACGATTTGCGTTTGCGCGAGATTGCTGTATACCGTTATCGGCACGTTGCCGGAGTAATCCGTTACGTTGCTTACGTTCACGATGATCGTCATGTTAGTTTACCGTTACGTCGAACTCCACGACGGTGCTCGCCCCTACCGGCAGATTTGCCAGCGCAAATCCGACGGCGGGATTATAGCTTATCTGCGGCACGCCGTCTATTTTTACGCTGCCCGCAACGAAGGTCGTTCCCGCGGGAATGGGATCGGTAAACACCAGATTGGTTTTCAGCAGCGTGCCCGTGTTGGTGACGGTGCTGGTATAATGCAGCGTTTCCCCCTTGACGGCTACGCTCTTATCCACGGTTTTGACGATCGTCAGCCGATTGGAAACGATAATCAGTTCCACGACGTTGGAGTTTTCGTTGAGATTTCGGTTTTCCGCCGTGTACGCGACGGTGGCGTAGTTGGTTACCGGCGTCGCCGTCATGGGGTTATCGGCGCGGATCTGATAAGAAACCACCGCCACGCCGTTGGGCGGCAGATCGCCGATATTGAATCCGGCAATCAAATCGTACGTCGGCTGCGGCACGCCGTTGACGACGACGCTGCCCGCCACATAGGTCGCGCCGGCGGATAGCGTATCGCTGAACACGACGTTTGTAATATTGATGAGCGAAGTATTTTGCAGCGTTACCGTCTGTGTGGCGACGTCGCCCTCTTGCAAAAAAGTTTTATTCGAGGTTTTTACCTTGGTAAAAGAATAGGTCAGAATTTCCGTGGTAACGATATTGCTTTCCCTCGTTTCCGTCTGCGTGGAACCGTCGGGCAAAGTGTAATCGAAACGCGTATCCGATTGGTTGGGTATGATCATTTTTTTCTCCTGTTAAAATTTATGCGCCGGCATCCGGCTTTTGAACTTGTTAAAGAACTTGCACTTGAAAAGTGACGATAATCGATTGGTTTGGCAGCATGTTGGACAGCGCGATGCCCGTTGCGGGATTTTCCCCCAGCCGCGGCAGTCCGTCCACCGTGACCGAATCGGGAACAAACGCCGTGCCGACGGGAATATCGTCGGTAAAGAGCAAGCTCGTCAACGGAAGCGAACCGTTGTTCGTCACCACCGAGGTGTAGGTGATGATATCCCCTTTCACCGCCAGCGTTCTGTCGGTCGTTTTTGTCACCAGAAGGTCGGGGTTCGCTCCGTTTTCGATCGCCAGCGCCAAACAGTTCGGCAGGTATAAATCCCCCGTGCTGATAAAGCGGATATACGCGCTTGACTGTTCGGAGACGAGTTTGCCCGTCAGATCGACGGACGTGATATCGTACCCCTGCCGTCCCGCGGAAATATTCGTTCCCGCGGCGGCGTTCGCGTTTCGCGTTCCGAAGGTGCCAAAAGTATCGATCAAACCGTTCGAACCGTTGATTTGCGAGCAGAAAAAGTTATTTGCAGGATTGTTCAGACCGGAAAGGTTGATCAGCGTGAGCGCGTTCTGCCCGAAAAGCATCTGATCGCCGCTCAGCACGGCGTCGCCCTCCTGCGCGGAAACGTACAGCCTGCCGCTTGGCGCGACCTCCTGCGGGGTTTTAAATCCCGTAAGCGTGATATTCGTAACGCCCGTCGTCGGCGAAACCGGCTCTCCGCCCGCCCAAAGCGTGAGGCTGGCGAACGGCAGCGCGGGATTTGCAAAGACTACGGCGAGCGTCCAGCCGGCGTGGTTGGTATCGTTCGTACGGCTGTCGATCGCCTCGATGAGCGCCGGCACGGCGGAAAGCGAATAGGCGCCGTTTCCGCCCGCCTGCACCGCCGCGGTGACGTTTGCGCTGCGCATATAAAACCCCACGGTGTTCGTATCGAGAACGATGGTAAAATTCTGGCTCGTCGCCGCGTCGCCGCTTACCGAAAGCGTCGCCGCGGGCGTTGCGAAAGAAACGGCGTTGTCGATGATCGCGGAAATATCGTTTACCGAAGAACGAAACAGTCCGCCCCATACGAGTTCGGCATAGAGCACGGTGCTGCCCGCCGGAAGACTGAGCAACGCCGCCGAACCGTTTTCAAGATAGTTCAGCGTCGTTCCGTCGGGGAAATTGTTCACCTTAAGCGCGGTATTTAAACTGGTAAACGCGCCGATCGAGCCCTGCAGTCCCGCGCTGTTCGCGTTTGCAAGCTTACTCAAACCCAGCGTATTTCCCGTAAATACGATACCGCCTTTTTTGATGGCGGTAAATCTTTGTATAAATGCCATTTTTTCTCCTTTGTCGTTACTATCATATTATTCCGAAAAGGAGTAAAAAGTTGAATGAAAAAAGCGGAAACGAGCACAACGTTTCCGCTTTTTTTATTCTTCGTTCTTTTCCCGCACGAACTGCTTATAGATGAGCGGCTTGAACCCTAAGGAACGGTACAGCTTTTCCGCCTTTGCGTTGTCGGGTTCGGTTTCCAGCCGAAGGCGCGCGGCGTTCGCGTATTGTTCCGTAAGATAATGCAAAAATTCCTTCCCGAGCCCCTTCCCTCGGCTCGTTTCCCGCACATAAAACTCGTCGAGCCATACGGCAAGCCCGCCGGCCTCCTGCGAAAAACTTTTCGCCAAAAGCGCGTAGCCGCAGTCCGTTCCGTCGTTCAAAAGATACCCTTCGAGGTAAACGTCGGAGCGAACCATCTCGTCAAACGCCTTTTCAAAATAGCTTTCCGGCACCGAATGAAGCACCGCGGGGGAATGATAAAACTCCCTTGCGAGCGCAAGATAAATTTCCCTGTCTTTTTTCTCTATTCTGCGAAACATTTTCTTCTCCTTTTTCGATAAATTTTTTCTTCGGCGGGCAAAATCGCTTGACCTGCCCGTTAAAAAATGCTATTTTTTTGTATAGAAAATTTGGGAGTTACGATATGATCATCGATTTTCACACGCACGTTTTTCCCGATAAACTCGCCGCGCACGCCGTGGAAAGCCTCGGCGCGCAGGTCAAATTAAAGCCGCACACCGACGGCACGCTCGCTTTTACCGAAAGGCTGATGAAGGAGCAGGGCGTCGATAACTTCGTTGCGCTCAACATCGCCGCGTCGCCCCGCACGGAAAAGCACGTAAACGATTTCGCCATCGAGGTGAATAAAACGCATTACGCGTTCGGTTCGGTGCATCCCGATTCCCCGAACGCGCTTTCCGAACTCGACCGGCTGAGCGCCGCGGGGATAAAGGGCGTAAAATTTCACAACGAATACCAGAATTTTTTCGTGGACGACGAAAAGGCGTTTCCCCTATACGAAAAGATAGAAAAACTCCGCCTTGCCGCCGTGTTTCACGGCGGGTACGATCCGGCTTTTCCGCCGCCGCTCAAAGCCTCCCCCGAACGCTGCGCGCGGGTGTGCGCCGCCTTTCCCAAAGCGACGTTTATATTCGCGCATCTCGGCGGATTGGCATTACCGAAACAATCGGTCAAACACTTAAAAAACACCGCCGCGTTCATCGATACGGCGTATATGGCGGGCGCGTTCACCGAAAAAGAAGCGGAATACGCGATCAAGGAGTTCGGCGCCGATCGGGTGCTTTTCGGCAGCGACTGCCCGTGGGACACCCCCGAAAACACGCTTGCCTTTCTGAAAAAACTGCATTTAAGCCAAGAGGAAACGCAAGCGATATTATACAAAAACGCGCTCAAAATACTGACCTAAAGAAAAACGGGATCGGGTAAAACCGACTCCGTTTTCTTTTTATTCGGGCAGGTTCATTTTGTCTTGCTCCGTCAGCTTTCGGATAACGCGGCAGGGCGCGCCCGCCGCAAACACGCCGGCGGGAATATCGCGCGTGACCACGCTGCCCGAGCCGATGACGCTGTTTTTACCGATGGTTACGCCGCCGTTCACCGTCACGCACGAGGCGAGCCACGCGCCGTCCTCGATGGTAATGGGCTTTGCGTATTCGTAATCGAACCACTCGCCGTCGGCGGACATACGCATTTTCCGATCCTCGATCAGCAGCGGATGAACGGGCGTAGCGAGGGTAACGTTCGGTCCGCACATGACGTCCCGACCGATGCACACCTTGGCGCAATCGAGTATCGTCATATTGAAATTCGCATAAAAATGTTCGCCGATAAACGTGTTTACGCCGTAATCGAAACGAACGGCGGGTTCAAAATAAAAATGTTCCCCGCATCCGCCCAGAATTTCCCGCATGATCGCGGGACGATCCTCCGGTTCGGCGCGGTTGTATTTTTCCGTAAGCGCGCGCACCCGCCGCTGCATGGCACGCAGTTCTTTATCCGCGGGATTATATAACATCCCGCCGAGCATCTTTTCCCGTTCGGTCATTTTTCTCCTTTTATTTCGGCAAAGTCACGGTAAAGGTGCTGCCTTCGTTCAAGGCGCTTTCCACTTCGATTTTACCGTTGCAGAGTTTCACGATCCTGTCTACGATCGCAAGCCCCAGCCCCAATCCTTTCGCCGCGTGCGATTTATCGCTCTGATAATATTTTTCAAAGATGTGTTTCAACGCGTTTTCGTTGATGCCTTCCCCCGTATCGGCAACGGAAACGAACACGTTTTTTTCGTCCTCGTCCACGCGGATGCGGATCTCCCCGCCTTTCGGGGTGTATTTTACGGCGTTGGATAAAAGATTGCACCAAACTTCCTGCATGAGCGTTTTGTTGCCTTTATATAAGACGTCTTTGATTTCCGTTCCGTCGAGGTTCAAATTTTTCTTGCCCCAATCCATAGAAAGAAGGATAACGCATTGGCGAAGCTGTTCGCCGAGGTTGTATTCCTCCCTGTCGGCGACGATGGTCTGCGAATCGAGCCGCGCCATCACCATCGTGCTGTTGGAAAGCTCGGCAAGCCGCTTGGACTCGTCGGCGATGAGCTGCAGATACGCCCTCCGCTCCTCCTCCGTCACGTCGTTTTCGAGAAGCAGTTTCGCAAAGCCGTTGATGGAAGTGATCGGCGTTCTCAGCTCGTGGGCGTAGTCGTTCAAAAATTCGTTTTTCAAAAGTTCCACGTTGGAAAGCTCGGCGCACATTTTATTGAAATCGCCGTATACCTCCGCGAGCGGTCCGCCCTTCTTGTCGTCGAGCCGCACGGTAAAATCGCCCTCTGCGACCTTGCCGATGCCCTCCGCGAGGAAGGAAACGTACCGATATACGATTTTCGTGATAAAGTAATTGATAACGCCGATGACCACCGCCATGGGAATAACGATGGCGAGAAAGGTCAAATCGGCGTAATCAGCATTGAAATGGCGGATCAGCAATTCCACGAAAAACAGAGAACCGAGGGCGGCGACCACCACGATGCCCGATTGCAGCGTCAGCAGAAAAAAGATCTTTTTATTGGCGGGATTGCTTTTCACCCTCTGTTTTTTTTCACGCATCCGTTTCCCCTTTCACGGCGATTTTATAGCCGATGCCCTTTAGCGATATAATTTCAAATTCCTCGATATCCTGCGTTTTATTGCGCAAACGGCTGACGTGCACCTTTACGGTATCGCGCCCGCTGGGAGAGGAAAGCCCCCACACCTCGTCCAAAAGCTGGTTGGGCGTGAAAATCTTCCCCGGATAGGAGAGAAGTTTGAATAAAAGGTCGAACTCCTTTTTCGTCAGCTCTATGGGCTTTCCCTTATAGGTCAGCGTATAATCGCCGGAATCGAGCACGAGTTCGCCGATCTTGATGACCTTTACGCCGGAAATTTTAAAGCGCCGTAAAAGCGCCCTGATGCGGCAGAGCAGTTCGCCGTATTCGATGGGCTTGACGACGTAATCGTCCACCCCGCAAGAAAAGCCCTCTATTTTATCCTCGGCGGACTGTTTCGCCGTCATGAAGATGATGGGCACGTCGCTGCCGGCGTCCCGTATGGACTTTGCCATCTCCATGCCGTCCATTTCCGGCATCATGATATCGGAAAGCACCAGATCCACCGGCTCCGTGCCGAAAACATCCAGCGCCTCCCGCCCGTTTTTCGCCGTCAGCGTCTTATAAAAACGCTTTAAAGTCGCATCCGTCAATAGGCGGGCGGAATCGTCGTCCTCTACAATCAATATGGTAGCCATAATACACCTCTTTATCGCTGATACGCCTATTTTACCCTATCGAAGTTAAATTAACGTAAAAAACGACGGGATTTTTGTGTTTTTACGACAGCGTTCCCACGATTTTTTGTATCTTTTCGATTTCCTTTTCCGGCGAATGCCACCAATCGGTGCTCCAGACGCGGTGCAACCTCCACCCTCTGCTTTCAAGGTATTCCTGACGATGAACGTCTCTGTCGCGCACGGAGTCGGAAAGCGCGTAAAGGCGCGCGTCGCACTCGATGCCGAGCACGTAACGCCCTTGCGACTTGACGGCGAGGTCGATACTGTACCCGCCGATGCCGACGTTCTCCTCCACCTCGTAACCGCATTTGACGAGCGCGTCGCGGATCGCCCCGCTGAAATCCGAAGAAACGTCCGTCGCCGCCGCCTCGCCCGCGTCTGCGGTGAAAGACAACAGCACCTGATGCGCAAGCTCCTTTTTGCCCGCGCTGACCGCCTCCGCGTATTCGAGATATTTTTTGAAGATTTTCGGGCCTTCCGTCTGCAAATCGCCCACGTAAAGCTCGGAACTCGCGATGGAACTGACGACGTATATCTTTTCTTTGGCGCGGGAAATGGCTACGTTTAAGCGGTTTTCGCCGCCGCGCTGGTTGAGCCAGCCGAAATTACGCACCACCTTGCCCTGCTCGTTTTTCGCGTACGCCAACGAAAAGATGATGCAGTCGCGCTCGTCGCCCTGCACGTTTTCGATATTCTTGACGAAAAGACCGATGTCCTCTCCGTTGCGCTTTCTGTTCCATTCCTTGCTGCAGCGCAGGGCAAAATCCCTGTCCTTGGCACATTCTTCGTCGATGGCGTCCATGATGGCGTCCTTTTGCGCGCTGTTAAAGGTTATGACGCCGACGCTCTGCTCCGCGGTACGGGTTTTCAAATAACTCTTCAAAAGCGTTACGACGGTTTTCGCCTCGGGCTCGTTCCGCCTGTCGCGCCACGTGCCGTTCTTCACGCGAACCACCTCGATGGGCGGACGCGCGGGCTGTTCGGTATTGGGCGAAATCATCAGTCTGCCGTGATAAAACGCGTAGTTGGAAAAGGCGATGAGCTCCTCGTATTTCGAACGGTAATGGAAATTGAGCAACACTTCGTTATACTTGAACCGCGCGAGATCGAGCAGGCTCTCCTCCTCCAGCGCGGCGTTGATTTCCGCGTCGTCGTCGAACTCGGCGTCCGTTTCCAGCCTGCCGAATCCCAGACTCGACGGGCGCAGCTGCTTATGATCGCCCGCGATGACCACCTTCTTCGCACGCTGTACCGCGGGCACGCCCTTTTCCACGTATAACTGCGACGCCTCGTCAAACACGACGAGATCGAAAAGCCCGTTATCGAGGGGCAGACTTTCGGAAACGACCTCCGGCGTCATCAACCAGATTTTCACCCCGCGGAATAATTCAAAGGCAAATCTGTCGATAAATTTCGGCACGCTCTGCTTTCTCTTGCCCTCCACCGCGCGCTTCATTTCGCCGAAACGTTTGGAAGAGGCGATATTTTTCGTATAAACGGAAGAAAGCTGCTGTTTCAGCTTTTCCATCGTGAGCTTCTTTTTCTTTTCGATATTCGATTCCACCGCGTCGACGATCAAATCGTAATTTTGTATGTAGGAAAGCACGGGTTTATTGCTCGCCTCGAAGGCGTCTATGTGCCTTAACACGATATAATCGTACACGTTGCGGTTCGCCTCCGCCATGGAAACGCCGGTTTTATCCGCGATATTGTTGACCGCCGTAATGTAAAGCTTTTCCTCCGCGCTCAATGTGTCGAACAGCGCGCGGATGACGGTGAATCTGTCGAAGGACATTAGCCCGTCCATGAGGTGCGCGGGCGAAATGAAAAACTCCTTTACGCTCTGCCGTTTTTTAAAGCAAAGCTCCATGATATCCTTAATCTTTCTGATGATATCGCCCTTATAAAAGGGACGGACAAGACAGAATTTCGCGTCGTACTCCCGTTTCATCGCGATGAGCTGAGCGCATAATTTCAGCGGTTCGGCAAGTTCCAGCCTGCCGAGCGGCTTGATTTTTTTCAGCCACGGATAGGATTGCAGCAAGTCGAAATATTCCTTCAGCCTGCCGAGATAAAGCTCGTCTTTGAATTTATCGCGCATCCCTTGCAACGCGGGATAGGAAACGCTGAAGAGTTCGCCGCCGATTTCGTTTTCGTACCCCACCGACTGCAAAAGATAATTGCCCAAAAACACGTTATCCGCATTTTCGCGGTACAGACGGTACATTTCCGTGCCGAGTCCGTTCTTTTTATAGAGTTTATCGGCAATTTCCTTCAGTTCGAGGATATTATTGTCGATGACCTCCACGGCGTCGTCGTACGCCTGCTCGTCGAAATCGGATTTCTGCGCCGAATAGAGCAGGTTATATAGCTGCGTATAGAAAAACTCCTTATCCTTCGTATCGCTGACGAACAAGGCGTATTTGGAAAGCGCGCCCAAACGGGAGTAGATGACGTCCAGCGCCGCTTTTTTCTGCGACACCATGAGCACGTTGTGCCCTTTGAGCACATAATCCACGATCAAGCTCGTAATCGTTTGCGATTTCCCCGTCCCCGGAGGTCCTTGCACGACCAGCTCGTCGCACCCGCCCAAGGAAAACACGGCGTTTTCCTGCGAGGCGTTCAACGCATTTATGTAGTTGATTTGCCGTTCGGTAAAGCTGTTTTCCGCCCCCTGCCCGTCGTTTCGGCGTTCGTCGGAATAATAATCGATATCGCCGGAATTTTCCAAAAGGGAATCGAGCAGCTTGTTGATTTCGTCCTTTTCGATAATCGCCTTGAAATCGCGTTGCAGCGCGGAAGAATACATGGAAAACTTGCCGAGCACGGCGTTGTTTTCCAAACGGAATTCCCCGCTTTTGAACTTGGGAAAGGTTTCTTCCGTATATTCGGCGAACGCGGCGGGTTTCGGCAGCTGCGCGGCAAAGCGGATGCCCGCCTCGCGGTAATAGGCGCAAAGCTCCTCGATGAAATTTTCCCCAACTTCTTCGATAACGCTCGCGGGGAGTTCCTTTTTCGAACCGGAAAATTTATACTGCGTTAAAATGAGGTTATTGTTGTAAAGGATGTCGCGCGTGCCGTCGGCAAGCAGATAAACGCTTTCGTTTTCCCGTTCCAACGTAACGGGAAACAGGGCGAGGGGCGCGCGGATGTTAAAATCCTCCCCCGCCATTTTGCCGCAAAGATAGGGCCAGCCGATATATAAATCGTTCTGCCCGCTTTCGCGGATGTCCTTGATAACCTCGCGCTCTAACGTCAGCAATTTTTTGAATTTGCTCTTTTTGGCGGCGGAATCGTTTGCGTAATCGATTTCGCTGAGCAAAAAGCCCTTGCCGGAGGGCTTGCCCGTGATGTATTCGAGCAGCGCGTTCATCTGGCGCCCGTGCAGATCGTAGGCGTATTTTTCGTAGATTTTGCCCATATACAAAAGCCGGTTGCGCTTGTTGATGTTGACAAGCCGGCTTTCGAGATTTTTCAGCGTTTTGCGCACGTCGTCGGTGATTTTCGCGTTGGCGGCGTTTTCCTTGTGAAAGCGGTCGAGCGGCTCCATGAAATACGCGCCGTATTTTTCCACGAAGGTTTTCCCCAGCCCCGAAATACACTGTAAATCCTCCCCGCGCTTGGGAGCGACGGCGGCGATGAGTTTCAGCGCGTCGTCCGAACAGACGGCGGGCATTCTGCCCCCCGATATAAATTTACGCTTTACCGCGTTGCGCACTTTTATCAATTCGTCGTAAAGTTCCTGTTGCGTCATGATATCTCCTTTCCTTTCGATTTTAACATATTGCGGCGTAAAAATCAAACAAATAACATGCCGTGAATACGCGGCGATTTTTGTTTTTTACATTGCGTTTTCGCCTGTTTTATGGTAAAATATAATAAAAATATAGGAGAAACCGCGTTTTATGATGAAAAAATTTCTTTTCTACGCGCAGAATTTCGCCCCCGAAAACGCCGCGCATATCGTAAACGGAGAATGTTTGAAAGAACGCGTAAAAAAGGAAAAAATCGCCGCGCCCGTCTACGCGTTCAACGAGGCGATGTGCCGCGGAACCGCCGAAGAAACCGTGTTTTCCGAAACCTTTATCGAGCGGCGCGCGCAATCGCTTTTTGTTCCTAAAGAAGAATACGAAAAAATCACCGTAAAGGAACTTTGCAAAGCGCTCGAAGCGCCCGCTTTGATTTTATGGTTCGGCGAAGATATGTTCTGCCAAATCAACCTGCTCACCCTGCTCGCGTGGCTGGAACAAAAGGGGTACGCGGGTAAAGTTTTCATCGGCACGCTGCGGGAGGAAAAGGACGAAATTGCCGATTTTTCACCGTTGCGCGCCGCGGGGTTTTCCGACGCGTACCGGCGAGTCGTCATCGAAAAAAAACCGCCGCAAACGGAGCTTGGCGCAACGATGCAACGGGCGATAGAACTTTATTTTTCTTTTGAAAAGGACGACAGCCCCCTGCGGCGCGAAATACGCGCGCATCTCGGCGAAGAAAACCTCCTCCCCCGCTTGTTTGCCGCGCTCCCCGAATACGGCTTGGGCGATTTGCAATATCTCGAAATGATCGAAGAAGAAAAGCGGAAAACAAACTAAAAAATCGCTTAACCGCGCGGCAACAAGAACATAAACGTTTTCAGTATTCCGTTCTGCCGCATAAATAGTCGATGGTGACATCGAAAAAATCCGCAATCCTCCAGCATTCCGAAATGCAAGGTTCGTTCAACCCCTTTTCCCAACGAGATAAATTTGCCTGACTGGTGCCGAGCAGTTTTGCCAGCTGACATTGCGAGAGGTTTTGTTCTTTGCGCAACGCTGTAATTTTATTGTTGATAAAGCTATATTTCATAATTACACTTTATACAAAAATGTATAAAATGGTTGACTTATACAAATTTGTATGATATAATATTCTTAGACTTTACAAAAGGGGAAAGAATATTATGTATTTGTATTTAGGTTGTAGATAAATTATATTTCAACACGCATTAAAAAAGGGCGAAGAATTTGAAAATTCTTCGCCCTTTTGGTTTCTGTGAAAACCGCGGTTTTCCTTTATTCAATTACAATCCGACGTTGACAATTCCTTTTAAGTAACATTTTTCCACGCGTTTTAACACCGATTTCGCCGTATCCTCGTCCGGTGTCCAGATGCAAAAATGCGCGCCCTCGGGTTTTACGAAAGAACAAACCTCCTCGATTTCGTCGGGCATGACGTTGACCTGCAGATTTTTGCCCGCGCGCTGAATTTTCTGCAAAACGTCCTTCCAAGCGCGGGCGGTGGGCTGACCTTCGCCGTACACCCACTGCACGCCGCCGAGTTTTTCCATGGAAAGCAGCGTATCGAGGTGGCGCAGCGCCCCCACCCCGTCGAGATGGAACACGCTTTTATCGAGCATTTCCACCTCTTTTTTCGTGGTCGGTTCGATATATTCGGCAAAAGCGCCTTCGGAAATCAGGCAGGCGAAATCGCAGCTCGTGATATAATAATTCCCGTCGGGATCCCAGATCTGCGACCAGTTCATCGAGCCTTCCTGATGCTTTCGCGTAATTTTAAACAGCTCCGCAAACACCCGATCGGCGACTTTTTCCGAGGAAACGAGCAACTCCTTCAGTTTTTCGGGGCAATCGTACATCGCGGTGCACACCGTTTCCGGTCCGTAAAGCGAAGTGATCGCGTCCAATCCCGTATGCAGATCGGTTACGCCCACCAAAAATCTGCCCTCGGCTTTTTCCGCGGCGTATTCCGTCATCTCTTTGATTTTCTTCCACCAGCGGTTGTTTTCGTCGAGGACGAAAGGCGGACAGTTTTCCAGCTCCGGCTTTTCGAGATGCTTCGACCAGCTGGTAAACTCGGCAAATTCGATATCGCAGTCGCCTAAAATCGCGCCGTAGATATCCGGTCCCAAATTCGGGTTGAACATGGGAAACGATTCCCCGCCGTAATAGGTGTTTTCGTAGTAAAACGTTTCCCGTTCGACGACGTATTCTATATCCGTCCATCTGCCGACGATGTCGTTTTCATACTTTTCGGGAAAGCGCTTTTTGTTCTTCGGCGCGACGACGGAAACGAGCGGTCTGTCCTCGTTTTCCCTTTTCCACCACTGCCGCCATCTGTTTTTTACGTATTCGTAATCCTGATTGATCATAATATCCTCCGCAACGCTCGTTACACGCGTACGATTATAACAAAAAGGAAGATTTCCGTCAAGGTCTAAAACCGATTAACGCAAAATCTTCCTTGTTATTCGCAAAATATTCTTGCTTTTATCTGCCGCCCATGGTCATCACGAGCACGGCTTTTTGCGCGTGCAGACGGTTTTCCGCCTCCTCGAAAATTTCCGAGGCGTGCGCTTCCAGCACCTCTTCGGTGATTTCCTCGCCGCGGTGCGCCGGCAGACAGTGCAGCACCACGGCGTCGTGTTTCGCCGCCGCCATCACCGCCGCGTTGACCTGATAGCCCTCGAACGCCCGCTTGCGGATTTCCGCCTCGCCTTCCTGCCCCATGCTCGCCCACACGTCGGTATAAACGACGTCGGCGTCCTTCGCCCCGCCGAGCACGTCGTCGGTGATTTCCAAAAGTCCGCTTTCCTTGCCCCAACGCACGAGTTCTTCGTCCGGCGCATACTCCTTCGGACAGCATACGGTGATCTTCATGCCCACTTTCACCGCGCCGGCGATGAGGGAATTCGCCATATTGTTGCCGTCCCCGATAAAGCAGAGCTTTAAATTTTTCAAACTGCCCTTGCATTCGCGTATCGTCATCAGATCGGCAAGCACCTGACAAGGGTGCGCGTAATCGGTTAAACCGTTGATGACGGGGATCGTGCCGTACTCGGCGAGTTCCTCCACGTCGCTTTGCTTAAAGGTCCGTATCATGATGCCGTCCACGTAGCGGGAAAGCACGCGCGCGGTATCCTTAATCGGTTCGCCCCTGCCGATCTGAATATCGGAAGAGCTTAAAAACAACGCCTGCCCGCCCAGCTGATACATGCCCGTTTCAAAGGAAACGCGGGTGCGCGTGGACGATTTCGTAAAAATCATCGCCAATGTTTTCCCTTTCAGCTTTTCGTGCGCGATGCCGTGTTTCGATTCGTATTTCAGTTGGTCTGCGAGATTTAATACGGAGTAAATCTCCTCCGTCGTCAAATCCTTCAATGCGAGTAAATGTTTCATCCGAGTACCTCTCTTAAAATTTCCAATCCGCGCTCCAGCTCGTCGTCGCCGATGTTCAGCGGCGGCAGCAGGCGCAGTTTATCCTTGGCGGTGAGCACCACCAGACCTTTATTCAGACATTCTTCTTTCAGTTTCGCCGCGTTCTCCGTTTCGACGCCGATCATCAGCCCCAACCCGCTCACGCTCTTCGCCTTGGGGCAAGCCGCGAGCACGTCGCGGATGCGGCGGCTTTTGGTTTCCACGCCGGAAAGCACTTTTTCGTTAAGCGCTTTCACGACGGCGATCGCCCCCGCGCAGGCGACGGGGTTTCCGCCGAAGGTGGAACCGTGCGTGCCCGCCGTCAGGGTTTTTTCGCATTTTGCGGCGAACATCGTCGCGCCGATGGGCAGACCGTTGCCCAGCCCCTTTGCCGTCGTTACAATATCGGGAGAAATACCGTATTGCATAAAGGCGTATAAACTGCCCGTTCTGCCGTTGCCCGTCTGCACTTCGTCCACGATGAGCAGAACGTCCTTCTTTTTGCAAAGCGTTTCTATCTTTTTCACATATTCCTTATCGAGCGCGCGCACGCCGCCTTCCCCTTGCACGAGTTCGATCATCACCGCGCACACCTCGTCGGTGACGGCGGTTTCCATCGCCTCGAAATCGTCGGCGGGAACGTGAACAAAACCGTCGGTGAAGGGCATGAAATACTGATGAAAGGCATCCTGCCCCGTGGCGGAAAGCGTCGTCAGCGTTCTGCCGTGAAAGGAATTTTCCAGCGTGACGATTTTAAAACGGTTTTCCCCGTATTTATCGAAGGAATATTTGCGCGCCGTCTTGATCGCGCATTCGTTTGCCTCCGCGCCGGAATTGGAAAAGAAAACCTTTTTCATCCCCGTGCGCTTGCATAAAAGTTTCGCAAGCTCCGCGCAAGGCTGCGTATAATAGAGATTGCTGGCGTGCGGCAGAGCGTTGATCTGCGCTTTTACCGCGCGTTTCCACTTTTTATAACCGACGCCCAGCCCGTTCACCGCGATGCCCGAACCGAAATCGATATATTTATTGCCCCAACGGTCGGTCAGCGTTGCGCCCTTGCCGCGGATAAACACCACGTCCGCCCGCGCGTATGTGTTCGCCACGTATTTTTTATCCGTTTCGACTACGCCCATTTTTTCTCCTTTTAATAAAACATCGTGCCGATACCCTTATCGGAAAGCATTTCGATCAGTATGGAATGCGGCACGCGCCCGTCGATGATAAACACCTTTTCCACGCCGCGGCGGATCGCCTCCACGCAGCACTCCACCTTCGGGATCATGCCGCCGGAAATAACGCCCTCGCGCATCAGTTCGGGCGCCTCGCTCACGTGAATGGCGTGAATCAGCGACTTCTCGTCGTCCTTATCCTTTAAAATGCCGGCGATATCCGTCATGGAAATCATACACGCCGCCTTTAAGCTGCCGGCGAGCGCCGCCGCAACGGTATCCGCGTTGATGTTATATACGTTTCCTTCCTTATCGTACCCCACCGTGCTCACCACGGGCACATAGCCCGCGCCCAGCACGTCCAAAAGCGGTTCGGCGTTGATTTTCGTAATTTCTCCCACGTAGCCCAGCGCCGCGTCGAGAGGCGCAGCCTCGATCATATGACCGTCGAGCCCGCAGAGTCCCAGCGCCTTGCCGCCGGAATTTTCGATTAAGTTGACGAGGTTTTTGTTCACCTTGCCCGCAAGCACCATCTGCACCACCTCCACGGTGGCTTTGTCGGTTTTGCGCAGACCGCCGACGAACTCGCTTTTGATATCCATTTTTTTCAGCGTTTCGGTGATTTCCGGTCCGCCGCCGTGCACCAAAACGACTTTGACGCCCGTTCTGCTCAGCAAAACGATGTCGTTCATCACGGCTTTTTTGAGTTCTTCGTTGATCATCGCGTTGCCGCCGTACTTGATAACGACGATCTTCCCGCTGTACTGCTGAATATACGGCAGCGCCTGTACCAAGACTTCTGCCTGTTCCGCGTAACTGATTTCCATGCGTATATCTCCGTTTTTTTACTTTACGTGCGGTAATCGCCGTTGATCTTCACGTAATCGTAGGTCAAATCGCACCCCCAAGCGGTAGCGGAAAAAGCGCCGTCCTGCAAGGTAATATCGATGACGATTTCCTCCTCGCTCAAAACGGTTTTTGCCGTTTCTTCGGAAAAAGGCACGCCCGCGCCCTTTTCGCATACGGTGATTTTTCCCGCTTTCGAAGAAAACGAAACCCCGATTTTTTCCACGTCGGTATCCGCGCCGCTGTAACCCACGGCGCAAAGCACCCTGCCCCAGTTGGCGTCCGCGCCGAACATCGCCGCCTTGAAAAGCGAACTCGTGATCACGCCCTTCGCCGCTTTCACGGCGTCCTCCTTCGTTTTCGCGCCGGTAACGTTACATTCGAGAAGTTTCGTCGCGCCCTCTCCGTCTTTGGCGATGCGCTTGCACATATCCACCGTAACGGCGTTGAGCGCCGCGGCGAACGCGCGGTAATCCTCGTTCTCCTCCGCGATGCGCGCGTTGCCCGCCAGCCCCGACGCCATTACGCAGAGCATATCGTTGGTAGAGGTATCGCCGTCGATGCTGATCATGTTAAAGGAGGTTTTTACGTCCTCCGAAAGGGCTTTTTGCAACATTTCGGGGGAAATATCGACGTCGGTAGTGACGAAAACGAGCATGGTCGCCATATTGGGGTGGATCATGCCGCTGCCCTTCGCCATGCAGCCGATCACACACTTTTTGCCGCCTAACGAAAACTCGATCGCCGTTTGTTTTTTCACGGTGTCGGTGGTCATAATCGCCTCGTTCGCGGCATCGTTATGCTTTCCGAGCCCTTCGGCGAGCTGTCCCATTCCCCCCGCAACGGGCGAAATGTCGAGCGGCTGACCGATTACGCCGGTAGAGGCGACGATAACGTCGTTTTTCGCAATGCCGGTGTATTGCTCCACGAGGGCGCACATCTCCTCGGCGACTTGTTCTCCGCCGGCGTTGCAGGTATTGGCGTTGCCGCTGTTGACGACGATCGCCTGCGCGTAGCCGTCGGCAATGTGCCGTTTGGTAACGGCGATGGGCGCGCCTTTTACGAGATTTTGCGTATACACCGCCGCCGCGGCGCACCGTTTTTCCGCCACGACGAGCGCGAGATCCTTTTTACTCTTGTTCTTGCGGATGCCGCAATGCACGCCGTTGCAGAGAAATCCTTTCGCGGCGCAAACGCCGCCTTCGATTTTTTTGAAATCCATGTTATTTTCCTATCTCCAAACCCGTTTCTTCCGGCAGATGAAACATGACGTTCATATTCTGCACCGCCGCGCCGGAAGCGCCTTTGCCCAAATTGTCGAAAAGCGCGACGCAAACCGACCGCTCCGCGTTGCCGAACACGAAAACGCGCATGTCGTCCCGCCCAGCCATCGCGTTCGCCGGCAGAAATCCGCCGTATTCGTTTCCGTCGCAAACGCTTATCAATTTGGAATGTTTATAATGTTCTTTATAGATTTCCCTGAGCTTTTCCGCATTTTTAAAAAGCGGCAGGCTCACCTGCATGCCCGCGTAAAAATCGCCGACGACGGGCGAAAACACCGGCGGATTTTTCAAACCGCAAATCTTCTGCATTTCCTTTAAATGCTTGTGCGTCTGCGTTAAGCCGTACTGCCGCGGCGCGTCCAGATACGCGCTCCTTGTTCCGCTTTCGTATTCGGCGATCATCTTTTTTCCGCCGCCGCTGTAACCCGTTAAGGAAAAGCAGGAAAGCAGCTCGTCTTCCGAAAGCTCCCCCGCGGCGATCAGCGGATACGCGAGCGCGATAAAGCCGCTCGCATGGCAGCCCGCGTTCGCCACGCGCTTGCTGTTTTCTATCGCCGCGCGATGTTTTTCGGAAAGCTCCGCAAAACCGTACGCCCAGCCGTTTTCCGTGCGGTGCGCGGTGGAAGCGTCTATGATTTTCACCCGCTCGTTTTCAATCAGGGAAACCGCCTCCCGCGCGCCGTCGTCGGGCAAACAGAGAAAAGTGACGTCGCTTTCGTTGATATAGTCCTTGCGGGCGGAAACGTCCTTGCGGTACGCTTCGGGAATTTGAGACAAAACAACGTCGGGGCGGCCTTTCAGCCGCCCGTAAAGTTTTAATCCCGTTGCTCCCTCTTTGCCGTCGATAAATACCTTAATCATTTGCGATATTATTGCGTTTTTTCATGTTGGCGTTTACTTTCAGGGAAAGACCGAACAGGTTGATAAAGCCTTCGCTGTCTTTCTGGTTGTAAACCTCGTCCTCGTCGAAGGTGGCGATCGCCTCGTCGTAGAGAGAGTACGGAGAGGTTACGCCCGCGTTGATCACGTTGCCTTTATAGAGTTTCAGTTTTACCTCGCCGGTAACGTATTCCTGCGTTTTATCCACGAACGCGGAAAGGCTTTCGCGCAGCGGCGTAAACCATTTTCCGAAGTAAACGAGTTCGGCGAACTGTTCCGCAACGAGCTTTTTATAATGCGAGGTGTCCCGATCGAGGGTGATCGTTTCCAAAATTTCGTGCGCTTTATACAAAATCGTGCCGCCCGGCGTTTCGTACACGCCGCGGGATTTCATGCCGACGAGGCGATTTTCCACGATGTCGACGAGACCGATGCCGTTGGCGCCGCCCAGCTCGTTGAGCTTTTTCACCATATCCTGACCGCTAAGCTTTTCGCCGTTCAGCGCGACGGGTTTGCCCTTTTCAAAGGAAAGGGTGATATACGTCGCTTTATCGGGGGCTTTTTCGGGAGAAACGCCCATTTCCAAAAAGCCTTCCTTATCGTACTGCGGTTCGTTGGCGGGATCCTCCAGATCCAGCCCCTCGTGCGATAAATGCCATAAATTTTTATCCTTGCTGTAATTGGTTTCGCGGTTGATTTTCAAGGGAACGTTATGCGCCTCCGCATATTCGATCTCCTCTTCGCGCGATTTGATGCTCCATTCCCGCCACGGCGCGATGATCTTCATTTCCGGCGCAAACGCCTTGATGGTCAGCTCGAAACGCACCTGATCGTTGCCCTTGCCGGTACAGCCGTGGCAGATGGCGTCCGCGCCCTCTTTTTTCGCGATGTCCACGATGCCCTTCGCGATGATGGGACGGGCAAACGCCGTGCCGAGGAGGTATTCCCCTTCATATTTCGCGCCGGCTTTCACCGTCTCGTAAACGTAATCCTGAATAAATTCTTCCTTTAAATCGAGCACGTAAAGTTTGCTCGCGCCGGTTTTGATGGCTTTTTCTTCCAAACCGTCGAGTTCCGTGCCCTGACCGACGTCGCCGGAAACGGCGATGATTTCGGGGTTATCGTAATTTTCCTTCAGCCAAGGAATGATGATCGACGTATCCAGACCGCCGGAATATGCCAAAACGATTTTCTTTATTTTTTTCTCTGCCATGATATTGCCTCCGAATGTTGATAGTGCGATTGTACTCCCAAAGCGAAAAATAGTCAAGCATTTTTATGTATATTTTAATAAAATTTTTATTTTTTATACAATAACACGCCTATTGTTGCATAATATTATGAATATAATATATTTTTATACAATTAGTGCGCCGCGAGAAAATTTCCCGCGGCGCACTTTTTTTATATCGCCCGATAACCGGAGTTTTCGATTTGCAGTCGCGTTTTGCCGTTTTCCACGTAAACGCACAGCCTGCCCCCGTCGGGCAGAACGATATTTTCTGCGGAAAGCGTTTCGTTTTTCAGTTCGCCGCAAAGCAGCGGACGAGCGCTCGCCGATTTTTTCTCGGCGTCGATTTTTATGCCGAATATGCTTTCCAATATCAGCCCGATGTAATGCGCCGCCGTCCAAGCGTAACGCTTCACCCCGTGCCCCGAACCGTTGAAGGGCTGTAAGAATTCCGCATAGTTTTCGTGGAACTCCTTCACCGTGCGGTAAGCGAGGGTTGCGGCGAGGTCTTCGTATCCGCTATCTTTCAGCCCTTGCACGATACCCGCGTTCAAAAGCGACCATACGCTTCCGCTCCAGCTCGCGTTAAACTGATAATCCCCTTCGGTTACGGTGAAGCGTTTATCATCCTTCGCGGCGGAAAATACGGGATAGGTGTTCCAGCCGAACCGATCGGAAAGGAGCAGTTTTACCAGCTTTTCCGCGCGATCCTTCGCGGCGATACCCGCCCGAAGGGGTAAAAACGTAGACGCCATCAAAAAATCCTCGTGCCGTTTTTCCGCAAGCAAATACGGATAATACGCGCCCTTTTCCTCATTCCAGAGCCAACGGTTTATCGATTGAACAAACTCGCTTTTCAGCGTTTCGTATCGCGCTTTGTCCGCGCTTTCCCCCAACCGCTCCGCCAAGGCGGCGGCATAACCGAGCCCCAACACCAGCTCCACGTTGGTATCGACGGGCGCGTATTCTCCGGATTTTCCGAATTTGCCGATTTTTCCGAGATAGGGCACGAACGTTTCTTCAAATACGGCGCTGAGCAATCCCGTTTCCCGATCGCGGCGGCGGCTCAGCCACCATTCGATATAACGGGTGATCAACATGTAACATTCCCGCACGAAGGCCATATTTTCGCTTTCCGCGGCGAGAGAATACGCCACGCCGAAGAGTTTCGGCAGGGAGCTGACCTCCTCCGCGTAGCGGGAGTCGACGTCGTCGCCGTACAGCGGAATTCTGCCGTCGGGCTTTTGCGCGGCGAGAAAATTGCGCACGCCGTTTTCCGCGAAAGCTCTGTCCTTCCAGCGATACCCCGCGAGCGCGATGGAGGAATCGATATTCCACCAATTCGCGCCGTACATGCCGCCCGGGGCAAAAAACGGATAGATAAAGCCCTTTACGGGCGCTTGGTCTATCCGACATTCTTCCAAAACCGCAAACGCGTCGGCAAAACCGCTTTGCGAAATTCCCTTCATTTTAATTTTCGGTATCGACACAACGAACTCCTTTGTGTTAAAATATCTGAAATATTTGCAAAAATCGTCCCGTTACGTGAATCAGTGCAAATTTCGTCCCAAAATGGGAAAATATTCATAGCAGGTGAGCTTATGAATATCACGGAAAACTTCATCGATATTATCAACGATTACGTTTCGAGAAACGAAATGAGTTATCATAAATTTATCGAGCAACTCGGAGTTTCGGGAAACAACATCTATTCCATTTTGCAAAACCGCACGAGTCCGAGCATGCAGACCATCATTCTCGTTGCAAACGTTTTAAAGTATTCCCTCGATTATATGCTCGGCGTCAGCGAAACCGCGGAGTTTACGCCTTCCCGCGGCGGCGAAACGTTTGCCGAACGGTTTGAATTGCGGCGAAAGGAACTCAGGCTGAAAAAGACCGACATCGCGGAAACTTTAAAACTCGGAACTTCCGCCGTTTCCAAATGGACGCGCGGAAAACTGCCCAAACCCGATACGGTGATTAAGCTGTGCGATATTTTAAAATGTTCCGCCGATTATCTCTTCGCGCGGTCCGATTCGTAACGGACGCGTTATAAATACCGTTTGGTCTGGTTTTTGCAATCGAGTTCGCAAACTCTGCAGTCCGGAGACTTGATATACAAAAAATCCCCCTCAACCCAACACTCGCCGATTTCTTCCCCCTCCGGCAGATCTTTGATTAACTCGATGATCCACGGGCAAAGCTCTTCGGCCTGTTCTTTGCTTATCTTTTCTTTTTTCATATCTATATTATAAAACGGGACGAGTTTTTTTTCAAGAAAATTCGTCCCGTTTCGTAAAATATTCAAAAAAAGCCGATGCCTGCGGCGCGAACGGCGCGCCGCGGCGTTTTTAAATGGCCTCTACGAAAATTTTATTGTAAATTTCCTCATATTTGTCTTTATAAAACAAGTTGGTTCCGCTGGTGGTGATCGCCGCCGTGCCCGCCGCCACGGAACAGCGCAGAATTTCTTCCATGTCCGCGCCCTTTTCCAGCTGCACGCAAGCGGACGCCACCATGGAATCCCCCGCGCCAACCGTGGAATTGACGGCGACGTTCGCGCTCTTGCAATAGAAATTACGGATACCGTCCGTCAAAATCGCGCCTTCGCTGCCGAGGGAAACGAGCACCATCTGCACGCCCTTGTTCAAAAGTTTGTAGCTCGCGCGGAGAATATCGTTCTTGCTCAACAGCGATTCCCCCGCGATGTGCTCGAGTTCCGTCAGATTCGGTTTCACCATGTAAAGGTTTTCGCGGAGCGCCCATTCGAGATTTGCCTTTTCGGTGTCCACCACCTTTTTTACGTTCGGCGGGATCACCTTCAGCACCTCGCCGTAAAACTCGGGGGCGACGCCCTTCGGCAGACTGCCGCTCATCACCGCGATGTCGCAGTCTTTCGCAAGCCGTTGCACGAGCGCGACGAGCTCCTTTTGTTTGTCCTCCCGCACTTCGTCGCCCTTGTCGTTGATTTCCGTGAGCATGGAGCGTTTATCGATGATTTTATAATTCACCCTTACGCTCCCGCCGTTCCATACGAATTCGTGCTTTACGCCTTCCTTTTCCAGCGTCTGCTCGAACATCTTTCCGTTATTTTCGAACATGAACCCCGTGGCAAAACTCTGCTCTTGCAGCCTTGCCACGCCCATCGCCACGTTCAGCGCCTTGCCCGAATACGTTTCCACCTTGTTGCTGATGCGGTTCAACATTCCCACGTTGAGCGCGTCCAGCTCTATCGTACAGTCCATGCTCGGATTCGGGCATATCGTCAATATCATTATTTGCTACCTCTTTCCGCTATTTATTCGCGTTTGCTTCCTTGATGATTTTTTCCTGCATGGGCGCGGGCACTTCCTCGTAATGGGAAAACTCGCTTTCAAAACGCCCCCTGCCCTGCGTCATGCTGCGTAAGTCGGTGGCGTAACGCCCCAAATCCGCCAACGGAACTTCCGCGTTGATTACCTGTTTCGCGTCGATTAAGTCCATGCCGAGAATACGGCCGCGGCGCTTGTTCATGTCGCCCAGAATATCGCCCATATAGCTTTCCGGCACGATGACCTTTACCTTATAAATCGGTTCCAGCAAAACGGGACGGGCTTTCATACAGCCTTCCTCGTAAGCGAGTTTCGCCGCCGAAACGAAGGCGACTTCCTTGGAATCGACGGGGTGATACTTTCCGTCGAACAAGGTGCACTTCAGATTGGTCATGGGATAACCCGCCAAAACGCCCTTTTTCACCGCTTCGCGCAAGCCCTTTTCCACCGCGGGAATAAACTGCCGCGGCACCGCGCCGCCGACGACGGCGTCCACGAACTCGAATTCGCCGTCCGCAGCGCCCGCCTCGAAACGCACGTTGACCACGCCGAACTGCCCCGCGCCGCCCGATTGCTTTTTATGTTTGCCTTCCGCCTCCGCCGAGGAGCGCACCGTTTCCCGATAAGCAATTTTCGGATCGGTGAGCACGACGTCGCAGCCGAATTTACTTTTTAACTTTTTGCAGATGACCTCGAGCTGGGTTTCGCCCTGACCGCGAATGACCATTTCGCCCGTTTGCTTCTCCTTTTCCACCTTAAAGGTGTAATCCTCTTCGGCAAGGCGGTTGAGCCCTTGGAAAATCTTATCCTCGTCGCCGCTCTTGCCCGCGTAAATCGCCATGGTAAGCACGGGTTTGGGGAACGCGATGGGGCTGAATACGACCTTATAGCTTTCATCGCACAGCGTATCGCCGGTGTTGGTGGCGTTGAGCTTGTTCACCGCGCCGATATCGCCGGCGACCAGCTCGTCCACAGCCTCCTGCTTTTTGCCTTTCAACAGATAAAGCTGGTTAATGCGCTCCTTTTCCCCCGTCGTCATATTGACGACCGTCATGCCCGATTTGAGCGTGCCGGAGAAAATTTTCAGCATATTGAGCTTGCCGACGAAGGGATCGACCGTCGTTTTGAACACCTGCGCCGAGAAGGGCGCGGCGGCGTCGCATTTGACTTCCGTTTCCTCGCCGTCCTTTTCCGCTTTTTCGGCGGGCAGTTCGTCGGGCGAAGGCATTAAATCGACGATTTCCTCCATCAGGTTGATAACGCCCATATTTTGCAGCGCGCTGCCGCCCATTACGGGGATACAGTCGCCCGCCGCAACGCCGATTTTAATGCCGGTGATAATGTCGTCGTTGGGCAGCGTGCCTTCGGAAAAATATTTATCCAAAAGCTCGTCGGAATTTTCCGCCGCCGCCTCGATCAATCCGTTTTTGATGGCTTGCACGTTGCCGACCATGCCGTCGGGCACGGGAATGGAAATTCTGCCGCCCTTCGTAAATTCGTACGCCTTGCTGGAAATAATGCTGACGTAGCCCTTCATCTTGCCGCCGTCCATGATGGGCGCGTGCATGGTTGCGATTTTTCTGCCGTACTGCGAACGGAACGCCTCCACGGTGGAAACGAAGTTTGCGTTTTCCTTATCGATGCCGTTGATGAATATGATGAGCGGCTTTTTATTGCGCAGACAGTACGCGACCATCTTTTCCGCGCCCACGCTCACCGAACCGTTGGCGTCGGCAACGAGCACCGCGCCGTTCGCCGCGCGCATCGCCTCTTCCACTTCCCCCTCGAAGTCGTAAAACCCCGGAACGTCGATGATATTTATTTTGGTATCGCGCCAGATCGTATAGGCGGCGGAGAGCGAAATGGAAATTTTCTTTGCGATTTCCTGTTCGTCGTAATCCATTACGGTGTTGCCGTCCAGCGTGCGCCCCAGCCTGTCGATGGATTTGCCGTTGAAAAGCATTGCTTCCGCAAGAGAGGTTTTCCCCTCGCCGCTGTGCCCTACGATTGCGATGTTTCTGATGTTCCTTGTTGTGAAATTGCTCATGTTGTCTTCCCTTTCCTTAAACTATATTGCAAAGCGCCCGCAAAACGCAAAGGCGCCCCGTCCTTTATATTATACAAGATGAAAGACGATTTTTCAATACCCATTTGAAAAATTTTTCCCTTTTGCCGGAAAAAAATTTTTTTGCGTTAAATTATTATGTAATTTTTGAAACGGGTATTGCATTTTTGTTTTTTCCATGCTATACTGTGAATAAACATGTACGGAGTTTGAAAATGAAGAAAGTATTGAAGATTATCGTATTGCTCGCCCTTTGCGCGGCGGCGTTTACCGCGGCTGCCTGCGATCGTTCTAAAGAGCAAAGCGATAAATGGCACAACAAAAATGCCAGCGCGGGGTTGGAATATGAGCTGAGCGCGGATAAAAGCTATTACACCTTGAAAGGCATCGGCGCGTGTCCGGATAAGGACATCGTCATTCCCGCAAAGATAAACGGCACGCCCGTAAAGGTCATCGCGGAAGAGGCTTTTCAGAACCGCGAAGAAATCGAAACGCTCCGTATTCCCTCCTCGATCGTCCGTATCAACGACGCGGCCTTTCGAGGCTGCGACAACCTTGCGGAAGTAACGATTGCAAACGGCTTGGATAAAATTCCCATCAGCTGTTTTTACGGATGCGAGAAACTGACGAAAATCGAAATCCCCGCTTCCGTTAAGGAAATCGGCAATTTAGCTTTTGGCAATACGGGATTTGAAACGGTTGCCATCCCCGATACGGTGGAAAAAATCGGCAGCTCGATATTTTCCGAATGCAAATCGTTAAAAAACGTTCAATTTCCTTCTAAAATAACGAGCATTCCCGAACGTACATTTAGCAGTTGTGTCGCGCTTACCGAGTATACCGTACCCGAAACGATAACGAAAATCGAAGCCAACGCTTTCTCTTTTTCGGGACTGCAAACGATCACCATATCCGACAGCGTAACGGAAATCGGAAAAAACGCTTTTAGCAATTGTGAAAACTTAACTTCCGTAACGTTGAGCAAAAACATTACGGTGATTGCGGAATCTATGTTCTCCGGGTGTAAAAGTTTAAAAACAGTAACAATCCCCTCGAAAGTAACGTCTATCGGAAAAGGAAGTTTTTCTTTTTCCGGAATAACGACGATTACCATTCCCGCGAATGTGACGAAAATCGAACAATTCGCATTCCAATGTAATAACCTGCAAAGCGTTACTTTTGCCAACAAAAACGGATGGTCCGTATGGAATTACGATAATGTTAAGTATAAGGATTTCACCGCGGAGGAGCTTTCCTCCCCTGAAAGCGTAGCAAAATCACTTCGTTACAGTTCCGACACTTGGAAACGCAGCTGACCTTCTTCGTAAAATAAAATTAAGGCGCGGATTATTCCGCGCCTTTTAACGTTCGCATAGCGTTGAGCACGGCGAGCACCGCCACGCCGACGTCGGCGAAAACCGCAAGCCAAAGCCCCGTAATTCCCAATGCGCTGAGCAGCAATATCGCCGATTTTACCGCGAGGGCGAAAACGATATTTTGCTTTACGACGCGCATGGTCTTTTTGGCGATGCGCTTTGTCTGCGGAATCGCCCTTAAATCGTCCTTCATCAGCACGACGTCGGACGCCTCTATGGCGCTGTCGCTGCCGATCGCCCCCATGGAAACGCCGACGTCCACGCGCATTAAAACGGGCGCGTCGTTGATGCCGTCGCCGACGAACGCCAACGCTTTGTTTTCCGTTTTCATCAGATCTTCCACCGCCGCGACCTTATCGGCGGGCAAAAGATTTGCCCGATATTCCTTTACGCCGATTTTTTCGGCGGTAAGGCGCGCAACCCGCTCGTTGTCGCCGGTGAGCATCACCGTCTTAATGCCCGCGCCGTTGAGCGCGGAAATCACTTCCTTCGCCTCCTCTTTGATTTCGTCGCCGATTTCGATTCTGCCGAAATATTCACCGTTACGCGCAACATAAACAATCGTGTTTTCGTTTGTAATTTCCTCGAAATTTACATTTTCTTTACGAAGCAGTTTTCCATTGCCGCAAAGCAGCTTTTCCCGCCCCTTTTCGGCGATTATGCCCATGCCGGAAACCTCGCGCACACTCCACCCGTCCAACGGCGAAAAGGGGCATTTTTCCATAATCGACAGCGCGATGGGGTGCGTGGAATTTTTTTCGCATATCGCCGCCGCGGCGAGGATTTCCTCCGCCCTGTTTTCGGGATAAACGCCCTTAACGGCAAATTTGCCCTTTGTGAGCGTACCCGTTTTATCGAATACCATAACGCCCGTTTCGGCAAGTTTTTCCATATACGCGCCGCCCTTGACGAGCACGCCGTTTTTCGACGCGCCGCCCAGCCCGCCGAAGAAGCTCATCGGCACGCTGATGACGAGGGCGCACGGACAGCTCACCACCAAAAAGTTGAGCGCCCTGCCGCCCCATTCCGCCCACTCGCCCGTGACGAGAGAGGGCAGTAAAAACAACAGCAGCGCCAATCCCACGACGACGGGCGTATAGTATTTCGCAAAGCGGGTGATAAAGTTTTCCGCCCGCGCTTTTTTGCCCGCCACGTTCTCCACAAGATCCAAAATTTTATTGACGGTGGAATCGTAAAATTCCTTTTCCGAGCGGATTTTCAACACGCCGCCTGTGTTGATGCAACCGCTTAAAACCTCGTCGCCGGCGCGGCAGGCGCGGGGCACCGATTCGCCCGTAAGCGCGGAAGTATCGAGATAGCTTTCCCCCTCCGTCACGACGCCGTCCAAGGGAATTTTCTCCCCTGCTTTCACCAAAATCGTTTCCCCGATTTCCACTTCTTCGGGGGAAACCTCCGTTTCCGTATTTCCGCGCAAAACGACGGCTTTATCGGGGCGGATTTCCATCAGCGAGGAGATGGACGCGCGGGATTTTCCCACGGCGTAGCTTTGAAAAAGCTCCCCCACCTGATAAAAAAGCATCACCGCCACCGTTTCCGGCAATTCCCCGATGACGAACGCGCCGAGGGTGGCGAGCGCCATCAAAAAGTTTTCGTCGAACACCTGACCGCGCACGATATTGCGCGCGGCGCGGAACAGTACGTCCCAGCCGATGACGAGATATACCGCGGCAAAAATGAGGATTTGCCCGTAATAGGGCAGTTCCACCGTAAAATACACCGCCAGCGCCGCCGCGTACAGCGCGGCGGCAACGAGAATGCGAAGGAACAGTTTTTTATTTTCGCTCATGTTTTACAAACCCTTGAAGGAACATTCCGGCAGGACGCGCGCGGCGACGGCGCGCACCTCCTCCGCCGCGGCGGCGTAATTTTCGTCGGCGCATTCCAGCGCCATTTTCATCGCCATAAAATTGATGTTCACGCTTACGCCGTCGATTTTATTGAGGGCGCGTTCCAGCTTCGCCGCGCAGTTCGCGCAGTCCAAATTTTCGATTTTTACGATTTTTTTCATGTCGTTTTCTCCTTTTTATTCTCTTACGTGATCCAAAGCCATTTGATAAATCAGCTCCACGTGCTTATCCGCCAGCGAATAATACACCTCTTTGCCCTGTTTGCGCACCTTAACGAGCTTTGTCTGCCGCAAAATCCGCAGTTGGTGGGAAATGGCGGATTTGGTCATGTTCAGCAGCTGAGCGATGTCGCACACGCACATTTCGCTGACCGCCAAGCCCGATAATATCCGCGTGCGGGTGCTGTCGCCGAATACTTTGAAAAGTTCGGAAACTTCATATAATTCGTCCTCCGTCGCCATGGCGGAATTTACCGAACGCACCACGTCGTCGTGCACGTGTTCGCACGAGCAGATTTCCGTTCCGTTTTTATCGATCATTGCCTTGCTCCTTTTTTGAAATAACGGTTGAACAATTATTCAACTATTTGTATTATATGCCGCACCGCGGAATTTGTCAACGGTTTTTACGCAAAAAAATAAAAAAATCGCTTTTTCAAGCGACTTTTATCGACGTGTTCCGCAACTATCTAAATGTATTCGCGATAGACTGCGCCCTGCGGGCGCGAAAAAAGCGGGGTGTTTCCCCGCTTTTTCAGCCTTTTTTCGCCAAATCTTTTTGAAATCCCGCCTTTTCGCCGTATTTTTCCACCTTGCTCTTTTGCGCGCGCGCTTTGTTCATGCGGTTTTCCGCCTTTTCCCGCGCGTGCTTCACCAGCACGGAAACGTCGTCGAATTCGATTTGTTCCACCTCTCCGAGACTTACGATAAACTCCTTTTCCCCGACGATTTTCGCCCGCTGTCCCGCGCTGATCAAGCGTTTCAGCTTTCTCAAACGGGCGTCGCCCTCGCCGCCGCTCGTGACGTACAAATTTGCGGAAGTCAGATCGCTGGTGTAACTGCCGCCGAGATCGTAAATCCGCTTGATCAGCCGGCGGGCGGTGAGAATGTCGTCCTTTTCCATTTCGCTGTAAAAGCACACCCGCTTGCCGCGCAAAATCCCCTGCGCCTTCGGGCGGTTTTTCATTTCCCGCAGAAATTCGTGCAATAGGATTCCGCTTTGCGCCTTGCTTCGTTTCAGCCCTTTGCGGTTGTAAATCTGCGCCAGCGAAAACATGCCCTTTACGCCGTCCTTCGCGTTTACGCCCGCCACGATTTCGTAATATTCCAAAAATCCCGCCGCCGTCTTGCCGCACGTTTCGCACAATTTTTGAAAGAGCATCAGCGTAGCGTACGCGTCGTCGTCCGACTTGTGCTCCAAAAACTCTATGCCGTACTTTTCTCCCAAACGGCTCAGCCCCATGCCCTTGTTTTCCTCGTCGATAAAACCGGCAAGCATCTGTATATCGCAAAAACGGTATTCGATAAGGGGCAGGCGAAACGCCTGACAGGCGTTGTTGAGGTAGCGCACGTCGTTCCCCACGGCAAAACCGATGCACAAATCGGCTTTTAAAAACAGCCGTTTGATGTCGTTATACACCTTGGAAAAACGCGGCGAACGGCGAAATTCTTCCTCTTCGTAGGCGAGTTTGATCCGCGCCTCCTCCCCTTTTTTTCCGAGCCGAAATTTTTTCGGCAGGGGGTTTACGAGGATATCCTTTTTATCGAGCACCTCAAAATCTTCTGAAAAACAATAACCGAAACTGCAAAGGCTCGCGTCCGAAGGACTTCCCGTACAACTTTCGATATCGAAGGATAAAATCTTCATATTTAGCTCCGTACTTCTTTGGCAATATCAGTATACCATTTATACGCAAATTCGTCAAGCAAAGGTTCGCGCGAAGTATCGGACTTAAATATTCTGTCACATAAACGGCGCGAAAATCTTAAAGGCGCGCGCCTTTAAGGTGGGCGCGTAGCCCGCGTATTCCACCGCGCCGTTCAGCACGTCCTTTTCCGCGTCCGCCGCCAGACGCCGGCATTTGCCGAACACGCCGATTTCGTAATGCAGATATAAACTGCGGTAATCCATGTTTCCCGAACCGCAAAGCAGATATTTGCCGTCTATAATCGTGTTTTTGGAATGCAGAAATCCCGCGTTGAATTTCAGCACCGAAACGCCGTGCGCTTTCAGCTTTTCCGCGATTGCAAGCGTCACCTCGTACACCGCGCGCTTATCGGGTATCGCAGGAATGACGATTTGCACCTTCACCCCGCGCTCCGCCGCCGAGATGAGCGCGCCCGTCACCCCTTCGTCGGGAATGAGATAGGGCGTGGAAATCGTTACGCTTTTTTTCGCGTTGTATATCGCCGTTTTATATACCTCCGCGAGGTGGCTTTCCTCCCCCGTCGGAACGGAAAAAAAGGCGTTCAGAAATTCGCCGTTTTCCAAAACGTCCTCCTTTTTGCGATAAAAGGGTTCGGGGCTTTCTTTTTTTCTGCGGCGGAAATTATACGCGGCGAAAAACGCCTCCGTAACGCCGTCCACCGCGCCGCCGCAAAAACGGATGCCGCCGTCCTTCCATACGCCGAAACGCTCGGTCTTCCCCACGTATTCGTCGCCGACGTTCACGCCGCCGACGTAAGCGATTTTTCCGTCGATAACGGCGCATTTGCCGTGATTGCGGCGGTTGATGCCGCCGCTCAAAACCCAGCCGATTTTATTGAACACGCGATATTCCACCCTGTTTTTTTCGCAGAGGGCTTTGAGTTCCTTTTCAGAGCGGAACGCGCCGAAGGAATCGAAGGCAAATTTTACCTTTACGCCGCGTCCCGCGCAGCCGCCGAGCGCGGTGAAAAGCTCGTCGAGAAGCTCCCCTTGTTTCACGATGTAAAATTGCAGCAACACGAACTTTTTCGCCGATCGGATGTCCTTTAACAGCATGGAAAAAAACTTTTTACCGCTTTCGATATATTCCGCGCCCTCCGCCGTACCGCACTTGCCGCCGAGTTTTGCCGCCGCGTAGCCGCCGGTTTTGGAAGGCTCCGCCTGCGCTTTCGGCACGCTCTTTTTCGCCCGTCCGCCCGCGCGCATGACGATATACGCGACGATGCCGAGCAGCGGAAACGCGCTGAGCAGCAGCGCGTAAAGGGTTTTGTAGGTGGAATTCATGCCGCTGTCGAGAATATATGCGCATAAAAGCATGCCCGCCCCGCGAAAGAGGAGCGCAAGCCATACCCAATGACTCAGCCAAAAGGACAGCGCTATGACGATGACGAGTTGGAGCGCGAGCGCGACGACGGAAAGAATTTTCATGCCGCGCCCCCTCCGATCTCTTCCGTATCGATTTCGATTTGCGGCAGATCGGGCAATTCCGGCGGTTCGGCGGTGCCTTCCGCGATGATGAAATCGATGGGCAGATAGCGATCTTTCCTCACCCGCGTTTTTCCGATCAGTTTGCCGTTTTCCGAGTATCGGAGTACAAAGCCCTCGCTTTTCACGCCCGCCTTGCCGTAACGCACGATTTTGCGCTCGCCCTTCAACAGATCGGGATATTCCCCCGCGGTATCGACGACGACGTTTTCCTTCGGCGCGATTTCCCCCACGACCTTGCTCAAAAGCTCGATTCTGCCCTTCATCTCCTCGCCGTAAACTTGCACGGTGAGCCGCGAACCGTCCGCCTTCGTCTTTAAATAGACGGGGTTTTTTGTGTCGTTGACAAACCGCAGATCGGCAAAGTAATAATTGACCATGGCGTCCGCGCTGGGATTGACGTACCCCACCCGCAGGCTATGCGGATGACACTCGGTAACGCGCAGCCCCGCGAGCAGCGCGGCGTTATAAAGCGTTGTGGAAACCTGACAGACGCCGCCGCCAACGCCTTCGGTAAATTTGCCGTCGACGATGATTTTCGCAACTTTATAGCCCCGTGCGGCGGTGCGTTCGCCCACGCGCGCGTTAAAGGAAAATTCCTCGTCCGGCGCGATGAGGGCGTTGTCCAGCGCCTTCGCCGCCAACGCGACGTTATGTTTGCGCTCTTCTCCCGACGACGCGTACGACGTGGAAAATTCCGCCCGTAAAACCAACGGTTTCGGGTCTAAACCGTAAAACGGCATGGCGTAAGCGACGCCCGTCGTACCCGAGAGAAACAGCAATCCGAAAACAAACGCCGCAATGGATAATTTTTTCATACCATAAGTATGCAGATTAGCGCAAAAAGTATGCATATTACCGTTTTTCGCGGCAAAACGCCGATTTTTATTCTTTTTATCCGTTTTGATTTACTTTTGAAGGTATTTGTGATAAAATATAAATACTATTGTCTTATCGTCGGTTGCCGTAAGGTTTCCGGCGCTATCGGACACCGTTTTCAAGCGGTGAAAAAGAGGAAACGATATGCCTTTGACGAAACAAAAAATGAGCGAAATGGTTTCCGGATTTCTCAATTCGGACGCGTTTCTCTTTTTATATTCCGTTTTCGTGCTCGGCGTTTCCTTTCTCGACGGCAACGGCGCGATTTTATCGGCGATTTTATTGATTTCCGCGTTCATATTCTTTACGCAGCACGATTTAAAACCGCTGTTCGTTCCCGTATCGCTGAGTTACTATGCCATTCGTTTTATTGAAGGCCAATTTGAATTCGGTTGGTTTTTCTTTTTGTCCGCGGGACTTTTCGTTTTGTCGCTGATATATTATATCGCGAAAAACAAGCCATCCTTCCGCCCGACGGGAAACCTGAAAGCGCTTTTTCCCTACGCCGTCGCGTACGTCGTCGCGGGAAGTTTTGCCGCGAATTATTTATCGGATCAGGTTTTTTACGAGCAGATTTCCATGCTCGCGCTCCTCGTTCCCGCGCTGGCGTTTTTCGTTATCCTCGCGGCAAACAGCACCTTCGACAAGCCCGAATACGTTTTCAAAATTTTGTTCGCCATGGGTTGCATCGTCACGTTGCAGATGTTCATCACTGCGGCGACGACCGATCATTTCTGGGACGTCGTATTCGTAAAAGACATCGTTAAACTCAACTGGGGCGTTTATAACGGCGTCATCACCGTTTTACTCTTTTCCATGCCCGCTTGCTTTTATCTCGCGGCAAAACATATCCGCGTATCGTTTTTCTACGTGGCGGCGGCGTTTTTATTTGCCCTTGCGGGGGTACTTACCGCATCGCGCGCGGCGTTCCTCGCGCTCGTGCCCTTTTTGCTGTTTTGCGCGCTTGCGGCGGTCTTCGCAACCAAGGGGAAAGACCGCGTAAAAATCCTCGCTTCATTTCTCGTATGCGTTGCCGCGGCGTTCGTTTGCATCGCGATTTGTTTTACCCTTTGCGATAACCTTTGGGAAGAAGTGCTTGCCGTTTTAACCGCCGGCAGTTTCAATCTCGGCAGAGATCACGTTTGGGCGGACAGCATTCGGTTCTTTTTGGAAAATCCCCTGTTCGGCTTGGGGATAATGCACCATAGCGATCTTTCCCAAAACGGCGTCATCGGCGGTTTTTGGCTGAGCCACAACAGCATTTATCAGGCGTTTTCCAGCTTGGGACTTTTCGGCTTTATCGGTCTTGTCATTCACAATATCTATAAATACAAGACGTTTACCAAAGCCGATTATTTTTCCTTTTTCGGCATGCTCGCGTTGATCGGCACGGAGCTTTACGGCTTGATCGACTGCCTGATGCCCGCTCCCTATTACGTGCTGCCCCTCTTTTTGCTGATCCTTTCCGCCGACCGCGTCAATCTGCAAAACGAAAGAAAACTGCCGTTCAAAAACGCACAAAAATAATTTTTCGATAAAAAGCGCCCCTTTCCGTTTTGGAAAGGGGCGCTTTTCGTTATAAATCCCAAAGTTCGCTTTTACCGGTGGAAACGCCGTCCGCACCCGCGGAGAGCGCCGCAAACACGTCCGCCTTGCTTTCGATAAGCCCGCCGGCAATAATTTTCGTTTTTGTTTTATCCACAAAGCTCTTCACCGCCTTGGGCAGAATGCCCGGCATCAATTCGGCATAGTCGGGTTTCGTTGCGGAAACGATTTCGAGCGCGGTGGAAACCGATACCGAATCGATGATGAAAAACCGCTGAACGGTGGAAAGATTTTTCTCCTTTGCCAACGCGATAAGATGGTTTTTCGTGCTGATAATGCCGTCCGCGCCCGCGCGCTTTAAGAATTCCAGCCCTTCCCTGTCCTTGCCGATGCCGTCGGCGATATCGATATGCACGTAAACCTGCTTTCCGCCCTTGAGCGCGATAAGCCGTTCAATACTCAACAGCTCCGCTTTCAGCATGAAAATCGCCGCGGCGGAACTTTCGATTGCCTTTTTATAGTCCTCCTCGCTGCGCACGGCGGCGATGATGGGATTTGCCAGATCGAGCATAACTCACTCCCGTTTTTCGTACGGCGCGGCGGCGACGACGTTCGTCCCCTCCCCGTCGATGTTTTCTATAATTATATCACCGATTTGTACGTTTTTCAAGAGTTTTTCCCCGCGGATTTTCCGCATCAAGGAAAATATCAGCGTTTTTTTCACCGCGCGGTCGGTTTTTACGGGAACCATCGCCCCGTCGGCGCGAACCGTGCTCGTAATCACGCGGCGCGGTTCGATCAGTTCCGCTTCGGCGTACGCCTTGCCCTTCGGGCAGAAATTTCCCGTTACCATGACGCCGCTTTCGGTTTTTTCCGCCTTCAGCAGACAGCCGCGCGGACATTCGATGCAGACGAGTTCCATTATCTTTCCCCTCCCGTAACGCTTATTTTCACGTACTTCGCCGCGGCGATTTCCCCCGCGGAAAGCGTTACGCTCTCCATTTCGCCGGGGGCGACGGCGAGTTTTTTGATTTTCTTTACCGCGGCGCCGGTATCCACCGCGATCTCCGCGTTCCGAAACGCCGCGCGCACGCGGAAAAACAGCTTCTGCGGCGCGTTTTTGTTTTTATCGACGCGCTGCGGCAGGACATACGAGATATTTTCTCCGCATTCGGTGAAAATATAATCCTTTTTTCTTTCTCCCGAAAGCACGTATTCCGCCGCGGCTCTGCCGGCGATTTCCGCCTCTTCCGATACGAAATCCACCAAATCGTGCACGTGCAATACGTTTCCGCAAGCGAAAACGCCTTCGGTATCGGTCTGCCTGTCGCCGTCCACCGCCGCGCCCTTCGTGCGGGCGTCGAGCACTATGCCCGCGCGCTTTGTAAGTTCGTTTTCGGGAATGAGCCCCACGGAAAAAAGCACGGTATCGCAGTCGAAATGCTTTTCCGTACCCGCGATCGGGCGTTTACGCTCGTCCACCTTGGCGATGGTAACGCCGCTCACCCGCTCCTTTCCCTCGATCTCCACCACGGTGTGCTCGAGGTATAAGGGGATGCCGAAATCGTCCAAACATTGCGCGATATTGCGCCTTAACCCCGAAGAATAGGGCATGATTTCGCTGACGCAAAGCACCTTCGCGCCTTCCAGCGTCAAACGACGCGCCATGATCAGCCCGATATCGCCCGAACCGAGAATGACCACGCGTTTGCCCACCATCATGCCTTTAATATTCACGTATTTCTGCGCCGTGCCTGCGCTGAACAGCCCCGCGGGACGCGTACCCGCGATATTGAGCGCGCCCTTGCTGCGCTCGCGGCACCCCATCGCCAAAATCACAGCCTTCGCCTGCACGGTAAATATGCCTCTTTCGTTCATACAAGTTACCGTTTTATCCGCGCCGAGCGCCGTAACGAAGGTGTCTTGCATCATTTCGATGCCGCGTTTTTCCGCCTCGTCGATAAATTTATGCGCGTATTCCGGTCCGGTGAGGTTTTCCTTGAAACGCGTCAGTCCGAAACCGTTGTGAATACATTGCTTGAGCACGCCGCCGACGCGGTTTTCCCGTTCAACGACCAGCACGTCCTTACACCCCGCGTCGTACGCGGCGATTGCCGCGGCAAGCCCCGCCGGACCGCCGCCGATGATTACGATATCTCTTTTCATATGTTACCGCCGTCGATAATCGTCGACTTCCCCCCGTTTTTCGTTACTTCCTGCATGGAAATTCCGTATTCTTTCGCTAAAATTTCCAGCGTAGTCGGCTGACAGAATCCGCTCTGGCACCGCCCCATGCCCGCGCGGGTGCGCAGTTTCACGCCGTCTATCGTGCGCGCCGGCGGGTTTTGACGTATCGCATGCAAAATCTCGCCCAGCGTTACGCTTTCGCAGCGGCAGACGATTTGGCCGTATTCGGGATGTTTAGCGATGACGGCGTTTTTCTCCGCGTCGCTCAGCTTTCTGAAATGGGAAAACGCCTGCCGTTTCGGTTTAAAATCGCTTTTCTTTTCCGCGCCGAATTTTGCCGCGATTTTTTCCGCGATGTATTTTCCGATGGCGGGCGACGCCGTCAGCCCCGGCGATTCGATGCCCGCCGCGTTGAAAAGATTGTTTACCGCGCTTTCCTCCAAAACGAAATCGTGCCTGTCGCAGTAGGCGCGAACGCCGGCAAAGGAGGTGATCGTTTCCCCGAAGGGGATATTTTCGCACATTTTATCGGCTTTAGCGATGATTTCGTCGAACGCGCCGCGACGGATAGCCGAGGAAAAGGAATCCTCCTCCACCGAGGTCGGTCCGACGAGAATGTTTCCGTCCACCGTGGGCGTAACCAAAATCCCCTTTCCCGCCGCCGTAGGAACGGTGAAAATCGTACTCTTTACAAAGCCCCTCGCCGCCGCGTCGAGGAGAATGTACTCCCCTTTTCTCGCGCCGATGCGAAAGGACTCGTCGCCGAACAGTCGGGCAATTTTTTCCGAACCCGCCCCCGCGCAGTTGACGGCGTATTTCGCCTCCACCCTGCGCCCGTCGGCGGAATACAACGCGATTTTTTCTCTGTTTTCTACCTTCGTCACCTCGAAATCGGTAAAAAGCTCCGCGCCGTTGTCCATGGCGTTGCCCATGGCGGCGATGGTCAGTTCGAAGGGGCACACGATGCCCCCCGTCGGCGCAAACAGCGCGGCAACGGCGGAGTCGCTCACATTCGGTTCTTTTGCTTTCAGCTCTTCGCGGTTTAAGATACGAAGTCCCGTAACGCCGTTCGCCCTGCCGCGGACGACGAGCGTTTCAAGCGTCTTTATCTGTTCTTCGTCGAAGGCGAGAACCAACGAACCGTTGTTTTCGTAATCCACGCCCAGCTCTTCGCAAACGCTCGGCATCATCGCGTTGCCCGCAACGTTGAATTTTGCTTTCAAAGAGCCTTCCGCCGCGTCGAACCCCGCGTGCACGATGCCGCTGTTCGCTCGGCTTGCCCCCGCCGCCACGTCCGCCGCCGCTTCCAGCACCGCCACGGAAAGGCGATAGCGGGTAAGCTCGCGCGCAGTGAGCGCGCCGACGCACCCTCCGCCGATAATCGCTACGTCATACATAGTGTTTTTCTCCCGTAAAATTTATTCGTCCCCGCAGCGCTCGATAGAGCGGATAAAGGGATATTTTTTCAGTATTTCCGAAATGTAGCCCGCGGTGAAGTTCTTATCGGTGTTGATGGTTGCGTCGCATACGAGCAGGTCGCCTTCCCGCACCGTCTGAATCCGCTCGAACCGCTCCGCCGCGAAAATCTCCCGCACCGTTTCGTTTTCGTCTTCCGTCTGCTCGAAACGAACGCGCAGCCGCCAATAAGTTTTGGTTTTGAAGAGTTTGCAGCGGATATGCATGATGCACTGCACGGTGATGAGCAAAATCGTTGCGCCCACCGAAACGATGTAAAGCCCGCTGCCGACCGCCATACCGACGCCCGCCGTTGCCCAAACGCCCGCCGCCGTCGTCAAGCCGTAGATCGCCGTTTTACGGTAAATAATCATGCCCGCGCCGATAAAACCGATGCCGGAAACGATTTGCGCCGCCACGCGGGAGGCGTCGAAATCCGGCACGTCGGCAAAACCGTATTTCGATACGATCATGATCAGCGCCGCCCCCGCGCACACGATGGTGTGCGTGCGGATGCCCGCCTCTTTGAAGCGCATTTTGCGCTCGAAGCCGATGCAAAAACCCAAAAGCACCGCGAGCAGAATGCGCAAAAGGTAAATCAGTTCATTTGTCCAGTCCATAACAACCCCTTTGAAAAATTTAAAATAAAAAAAGAAAAGCCGACCTTAAAATCCCGCGCAACGCGCGGGATAATACGATAAGCTTCTCCGTTTCTCCGCTATTTATTCGATTTATAGTATCATTATACTCCCTATTTTCCCCTTTGTCAATGCCTTTGGAAATATTTTATGCCGTTATAACGGAAATTATCTCCGTTTTATGAAAAAGCACCGCCGTGCGGCAGAATTCTGCCGCACGGCGGTGTGTTTTGGTGGACCGCACGGGTACCGCCCCCGTGTCTTGAAAGTTTCAGCCCCGCTTTCTACATACTTATTCCGCCTTTATTCTCCGCCTCCGGCTTTCGGCGGACGAACCGCCGGAGGAATATGCCGCTTTTTACGAAACGAACGCCGCGGCAAAAACGCGCGTTTCGTACCCTATTCTGAAATTGATGCCCGCCGCCGGCCGATAGGTAACCGACGAAAGACAACGCTTAATTAAGCAGCGTATGCTAATTCGTTGTTAGAATCTGCATTTAAATTTAAGTTTCCGTTTTAACGCAGCCGAGCCTGCGGTATGCTTACGGGCGCCTACCCTCCCAATCGAATCTTCCAGCGGCCCTTGTATCGCCCCGCGTGCGGGGCGATAATATCATATGCTAAATTTTACTTTTTGTCAACCGAAACGACAAATTTATTCCTCGTATAACTTAAAAGGCGTTATCTGGTACACGTAATAGTTGAGCCAATTGACGTAAATGAGATTCGCCGTGCTCGCCCAGCTCATGTTGATTTTGCCCTTGCCGTTCTTATATCCGTTTACGTAATAATTGACGGGTTCCGTCACGGTTTCCAGACCGCGCGCGAGGTCGCGTTCGTATTCCGACTGCAAGGTTTCCCTGTCGTACTCCGCGTGCCCCGTGATAAAGAAGAACTTTTCGTTTTTCGATTTGATGATGGACGCGCCCGCCTCTTTGGAGGACGCGAGCAATTGCAGCTCCTTTACCGAGCGGATCTGTTCCTCGTCGATGGTGGTGTGGCGGGAATGCGGCATGTAAAATTCATCGTCCATGCCCTTGAGCAGCCGCTCGTACTGCACCAGCCGTTTATGCTTAAATACCCCGAAGAGCTTTTTGTCGAGCAAGCGTTTTTCGATACCGTAATAATAGTACAGCGCCGCCTGCGCGCCCCAGCAGATGAAGATGGTGCTCGTAACGTTGTTCCGCGCGAACTCGAAAATTTCCTCCAGCTCCGGCCAATATTTCACCTCTTCGAACTCCATGGTTTCCACCGGCGCGCCCGTCACGATCAGCCCGTCGAAACGGCGGTTTTTCACCTCTCCGAAGGGCTTATAAAAGCGGTTCAAATGCTCGATGGGCGTATGCTTCCCCGTATAGGTTTCCGTGCTGACCAACGTGACGTTGATTTGCAGCGGCGAATTGGATAAAAGCCGCATCAGCTGGGTTTCCGTAACGATTTTCGTCGGCATCAGGTTGACGATGGCGATTTCTATCGGGCGGATATCCTGCTTTGCCGCGCGCTCGGCGGTCATTACGAAGATTTTTTCGTCCACCAGCGTTTTGTACGCGGGGATTTCTTTTGGAATTACGATGGGCATAAACAGCCTCCCAAACGATTTTTAAACGGATTTGAGCGCGTTGTCGATGTCGGCGATCAGATCGTCCGCGTCTTCCAGCCCGCAGGACAGACGAACCAGATCGGGCGTGATGCCCGCGGCAACGAGTTCTTCGTCGCTCATCTGGCGGTGCGTGGCGCTGGCGGGATGCAGACAGCAGGTGCGCGCGTCGGCAACGTGCGTGGCGATGGCGGCGATTTTAAGGTGCTTCATGAATTTTTCCGAAGCCTTTCTGCCCCCTTCCACGCCGAAACTGACCACGCCGCAGGAACCGTCGGGCAGGTATTTCTGCGCCAGATCGTAATATTTATCGCCCTTCAGCCCGCAGTAACGCACCCACGCAACTTTGGGATGCTTGCTTAAAAATTCCGCTACGCGCTGACCGTTTTCGCAATGTTTTTTCATGCGGACGTGCAAGCTTTCGATGCCTAGGTTGAGCAAGAAGGCGTTCTGCGGCGATTGAATCGAACCGAAATCGCGCATCAGCTGCGCCGTGGCTTTGGTGATAAACGCGCCGCCGAGACCGAACCGCTCGGTATACGTGACGCCGTGATAGGAATCGTCCGGCGTGCAAAGTCCGGAAAATTTTTCGGGATATTTCGTCCAGTCGAATTTTCCGCTGTCCACGATGCAGCCGCCCACCGCCGCGCCGTGACCGTCGAGGTACTTCGTGGTGGAATGGGTGACGATGTCCGCGCCCCATTCGAAGGGACGGCAGTTGACGGGCGTGGCGAAGGTGTTATCGATGATCAGCGGCACGCCGTGCTTGTGCGCGACCTTGGCAAACAACTCGATATCGAGCACCGAAAGCGCGGGATTCGCGATGGTTTCGCCGAACATCGCCTTGGTGTTCGGGCGGAAAGCCGCGTCGAGCTCTTCCTCCGCAGCGTCGGCGGGAACGAAGGTGAAATCGATGCCCATCTTTTTCATGGTGACGGCAAAAAGGTTGTAGGTTCCGCCGTAAATTTCCGCGCTGGCGACGACGTGATCCCCGCAGGTCGCGATATTGAACACGCTGTAAAAGTTCGCCGCCTGTCCCGAAGAAGTGAGCATCGCCGCCGTTCCCCCTTCGAGTTCGCAGATCTTGGCTGCAACGTAGTCGTTGGTGGGGTTTTGCAGGCGGGTATAAAAATAGCCGCTCGCCTCCAGATCGAACAGTTTTCCCATGTCCTCGCTGGTATCGTATTTGAACGTCGTGCTCTGTACGATGGGAATCTGTCTCGGTTCTCCGTTTTTCGGGCGGTAGCCGCCCTGTACGCAAATGGTGTCTTTTTTCATCTATTTGTACTCCTTTATTTCCCTTTCGGCTTTTCTTTTTATATCTTTTTCTTTTAAAGTCTGCTTTTTGTCGAAGGTGTGCTTGCCGCGGCAAAGCCCGATTTCCACTTTGATCAGCGCGTTTTTGAAATACGCCCTAAGCGGCACGAGGGTATAACCCTTCTGGCTGACTTTTCCCGCGATTTTTGCGATTTCGTGCTTTTTCAAAAGCAGTTTTCTATCCCGCTTTTCTTCGCGGGAATTGAAGGTTCCCGCCCCCGAATAGAGGGAAATATGCACGTTTTTTAAAAACACTTCGCCGTTTGCCACCAGACAAAAGCCGTCTTTTAAATTGATTTTGCCGCCGCGCACCGACTTGACCTCCGCGCCGTCCAATACCACGCCGCATTCGTAGGTTTCGTCTATAAAATATTCGTGCGACGCGGCGCGGTTCACCGCTATCGTTCTGATATCCATAATTCCATTATACACCGTTTTTTTCCGTTAGGCAAGTTTACGCTTCGGAAAATTCCGCCTTTCTCGTCATCGCGTTCACGCCGTCCACGCGAATACGCATCTTCTGCCCCAGACGGTAGGTGTTTTTCTTATTTTTCAAGAGCAGGTTTTTCTCGTCGAAATCGTACCAACCGCCCTTTAAGGTTTCGATACGGATGAGTCCCTCCGCCGTATTTTCCAGCTCCACGAAGAGCCCGAAATTGGTAACGCCGGAAATTACGCCGTCGAATTCCTCCCCGATATGCGCGGAAAGATAGAGCATTTTGTAAAAATCGTCCACGGCGCGTTCCGCTTCCTGCGCCTTCAATTCCTTTGCGGAGGACTGCGCCGCCGCAGCCGCCGCCTGTTCCTTATACCGGTTCGCCGCGCCCGCGCCGCCATTTAAAAAGCTTTTGACGATTCTATGCACCACGAGATCGGGATAGCGGCGTATCGGCGAGGTAAAGTGGCAGTAATGCTCGCTCGCCAGCCCGAAATGCCCGATGTCCTGCGGGGAATATTTCGCCTTTTGCATGGAACGGAGCATCACGGTGTTGACCACTTTCGCGTAGCTTTTATCCTTCACGCGTTCGAGCAGCGCGGAAAAATCCTTGCCGCTCACCTTGCTCTTTTTCGGCGCGGAAACGCCTAAGCCCGCGATAAAATCGTAAAACGCCGTCAGCTTTCCCTCCTCCGGCATGTCGTGCACGCGGTAAACGCAGGGAAGTTTTTTATAAAACAAATCGGCGGCCACCGTTTCGTTGGCAAGGATCATAAACTCTTCTATGATGCGGTGCGCGTCGTCCCGCTCGCGCTTTTCGATCGTCACGCCGCCCTTTTCGTCGACAAAGATGCTCGCTTCGGGAATTTCAAAGTCCACGCTGCCCCGCTCGGCGCGTTTTTTCGCCAAAATGCGGTAAAGCGCTTGCATATCCGCGAGCATGGCGGCGACGTCCTTGCGGTTTTTCGCCGACCGCTTGTCTCCGTCGAGCATTCTCTGCGCCTCGGTATAGGTAAGGCGCGCGCGGCTCTTGATAAAACTTTCCGCAAGTTCGTGGGAAACGACGTTTCCCTTGCCGTCCACCTTCATCACGCACGACAACGTGAGGCGGTATTCCCCCTCCACCAGCGAACACGCGCCGTTGGAAAGGCTTTCCGGCAGCATGGGAACGACCTTTTCGGGAAAATATACGCTCGTTGCCCGATCGAACGCCTCCTTGTCGATGATTTCGCCCGCTTTCACGTAATGGGAAACGTCGGCGATATGCACGCCCAACAAAAAGTAATCCCCATCCCTTTTCACGGAAACCGCGTCGTCGAAATCGCGGGCGTCCTCGCCGTCGATGGTGAAGATCAGCTCGCCGCTGAAATCGCGGCGGCGGGAAAGTTCCTTTGTAACGTCCTGCGCGGAAACCCGTTTCGCGGCGCGTTTGACTTCCTCGGGAAAATCCCCTTTCACGCCGCACGAATAGGCGATGCTTTTCAGCTCCGCCGCCCTGTCGAACTGCCTGCCGAACACCTCCGTGATCTCACCTTCGGGGTTGCCGCGCGGGGGAAATTTCGTTATGGTCACGGCGACCTTGTCGCCCGTCTGCGCGCCGCAGGTTTTATCCTTCCCGATAAAAATATCGGCAAAAAAGCGACGCTCGTCCGCCGTGACGAACCCGCCGTAACGGTTGGAAACGTACGTGCCCGACAGCGTTTGACTGCCGCGTTCCAAAATTTTCACCACGGCAGCCTGCCGCGAATGTCCGCGGGAACGCATTTCCCGCGCACGCACCCTGTCGCCGTGCAGCGCGCCGTTCAAATCGCCGGCGGCGATGTAATAATCGCCCCCCTCCTGCAATAAAAAGGCGTAGCCGCGCTCGCTGCCCTGCAATACGCCTTCGACGTATTTTTCCTCTCTCGCGCGCCGTTTGACGCGCTCGGGCACGCTTTTGCTTTGTCCGCGCTTATCCGCGCGGTATTTTTTATTTTCTCTCTTCATATCCAAAAAAAAAGGCTGTTTCCGCGTTCGGAAACAGCCTGCCATACACCTTTAATCAGAACAAATTCATTATCGCGAAAGCCACCGCCAGCACGCAGAAAATAATCGCGCTGATTACGGTCAGTCTTTTCAACTTGCTTTCGTTGGTCTTACCCTTGTTCTTACTTAAAAACGTCTCCGTCGTGCCGCCTAAAGCGCCCACGCCCGAAGAATTACTCGGCTGAAACAAAACTACGCAGATGATAAAAATCGCACAAAGCAACATGATCACCAACATGATGATTTTGATGACGGGGAACATTTCGAAAATTCCGCCGATATTCTCGCTGCTCAGCAGCATGTTTAACATACCGTTCATATTTTTCTCCGAATTCGTCTGTTTTTATTCCTGACGCCGCAAATTCCTTGCAACAGGTTGTATTCTAACACATATTTACGGAATTATCAAGCGTTTTTAACCTATTTTTTCCAATCGGCCGCAAATTAGCGTATGAGAAGGGTTTTTCCCGTCATTTCCGCGGGCACAGCAATGCCCATCGCGTCGAGCAGCGTGGGCGCGATATCCGCCAAAACGCCGCCTTCGCGCAGTTTCGCGTTCTTCAGTTCGTCGGAAACCACGATAAAAGGCACCTTGTTTGTGGAATGCGCGGTAAAGGGCTTTTCCTCCTCGTCGAGCATTTTATCGGCGTTGCCGTGATCGGCGGTCACCAGCGCCGCGCCGCCCTTTTCGAGCACCTTGCCGATAATCTTTTGCACGCAGTTATCCACCGTTTCTACCGCCTTGACCGCCGCGGGGATCACGCCGGTATGACCGACCATATCGCAGTTTGCAAAATTCAGAATGATGACGTCGTAAATATCCTTGTCGATTTCCTCGAGCACCTTTTCCGTCACGGCGGGCGCGCTCATCTCCGGCTGCAAATCGTAGGTGGCGACTTTCGGCGAGGGGATGAGGTCGCGGTCCTCCCCCGCGTTGGGCGCTTCCACGCCGCCGTTGAAAAAGAACGTTACGTGCGCGTATTTTTCCGTTTCCGCAATGCGCAGCTGGCGCATGCCGAGCTTGGAGATATATTCGCCGAGGGTGTTGTCGAGCGATTGCGGCTTGAACGCCACCGAAAGGTTTTTGAGCGACGCGTCGTACTGCGTGAAACACACGTAAACGGGGTTCAAAAAGCCCGTTTTACGGGTGAAGCCGTCGAAAGACGCCTCCGTCATCGCGCGGGTGATCTGCCGCGCCCTGTCGGGACGGAAATTGAAGAAGATGACGGAATCGCCCTCTTCGATGAGTCCGATCGCCTTGCCGTTTTCCGTCACGTTCGCCGGCAGCATAAATTCGTCGGTAACGCCCTTTTCATAAGAGCTTTCGATATACGCGGCGGGATCGCTCGCCTGTTCGCCGTTGCCCAGCGTGAACATATCGTAGGCTTTTTCCACGCGGTCCCAGCGGCTATCGCGGTCCATCACGTAATATCTGCCGCCCACCGACGCGATCTTGCCCGCACCGATTTTTTGCATTTCCGCCTGCAAATCGCGCACGAAGCCCGCGCCCGAAGTCGGGGAAACGTCGCGCCCGTCCAAAAAGCAATGTACGTAAACTTCCTTTATCCCCTTTTCCTTCGCAAGGCGCAAAAGCGCGTAAAGATGCGTGATGTGCGAATGCACGCCGCCGGTGGAAAGCAGACCGTAAAGGTGCAGTTTTTTGCCGTTTTTCAGCGCGCTGTCCATCGCGGCGTTGAGCGCGCCGTTCTTGAAAAATTCGCCGTCGGCGATTTCCTTGGTGATGCGCGTAAGCTCCTGATAGACGATTCTGCCCGCGCCCATGTTGAGGTGCCCCACCTCGCTGTTGCCCATCTGTCCGTCGGGCAGTCCGACGTCCATGCCGCTCGCCCCCAGAAGGGCGGAAGGATACTCTTTCATCAGCCGTTTTATGTTGGGACTGCCCGCCGTTTCGATGGCGTTGCCTTTGCCCGCCTTGCCGACGCCGTAGCCGTCCATTATGATGATCATGTTGGGTTTGTTCATTTTTTCTCTCCGTACGCTTGATTTTTTCCACAATATTGTACCCCATTTCCCGCCGAAATGCAAGCGTTTGAAAGGCAAACGCGCGGAAAATATTGCCCGCGCGGCAAGCGGCAGAGGATAGAATTTCCTTTTGTTTTTCCTTGCGAACGGTTGTCTTAAACGGCGTTTTGTGCTACAATATCCTTATGAAAATTTTAGGAATGGAAAAACTTTCGCTCGTCGATTTCGACAATCACATCTCCGCCACGGTATTTACCGGCGGGTGCAACTTCCGCTGCCCATACTGCCACAACGCGCCGCTGGTGCTCGATCCCGCAGGGCAGGGCGCGCTTTCCGAAGGGGAAATTTTCGACTATCTGAAAAAGCGCAAGGGCGTTTTGCAGGGCGTGGCGATCACCGGCGGAGAACCGACGCTGATGCCCGATTTAAAGGACTTTATTTTGAAAGTACGGGAAATCGGCTATGAAGTCAAGCTCGACTCCAACGGCACGCGCCCCGAAATTCTGGCAGAGTTTATCGAAGAAAAAATCGTCGATTATATCGCCATGGACATCAAAAACAGCAAAAAACGCTATGCCGAAACGGTGGACGTGAAAAACTTCGACCTCGCCCCCGTGGAAGAAAGCGTTTCCCTGCTTAAAAAAGGGCTCGTTCCCTATGAGTTCCGCACCACGCTGGTCAAAGAATACATAACGCGGGAAGATATCGAGGAAATTGCCGAATGGCTGAGCGGCGCGAAACGGTATTTTTTGCAGCATTTTAAGGACAGCGGCAACTGCATCCGCAACGATTTGCACGAAATCGACGAGGCAACGGCAAAGACCTTTCAGTCCATCGCCGAACGGAAAATCGAGTACGTTGCGCTGAGAGGATATTGAAAACATTATAGATAAAGGAGAATAGAAATGAAGGTTTTGATGATAAACGGCAGTCCGCACGAAAACGGATGCACCAAACGCGCGCTGAAGGAAGTGGCGGCGGCATTGAAAGATGAGGGCGTTGACAGCGTATTTTTAGACGTGGGCGCGGGAAACCGCGTGAAGCACGGCTGCCTTGCCTGCGGCGGATGCTCCGTTTCGCACCGCTGCGTGATCGACGACAGCGTGAACGACGCCATCGACATCATGAAGGACTGCGACGGCGTCGTAATCGGCAGCCCCGTATATTTCGCCTCCGCGAACGGCACGATGATTTCCTTTTTGGACCGCTTGTTTTGCGCAAACAGAAGCATTTTCGAGCATAAGATCGGCGCGAGCGTCGTTTCCGCGCGGCGGGGCGGCAACAGCGCGACTTTCGACGAGCTCAACAAATACCTCTTGATTTCCAACATGTTCGTAGCCGGATCGAATTATTGGAATCAAGTGCACGGCAACTCCCCCGCGGAGGTGGAACAGGACCTCGAAGGATTGCAGACCATGCGCCTTCTCGGCAGAAACATGGCGTATTTTTTGAAGGTTACGGCGGAAAGCAAAATCGCAAAACCCGCGGCGGAAAAGAAAATAAAAACGAATTTCGCCCGCTGAAAACGGACGAAAAAAAGGTGAAGAAATGCAATATAGAATTCTTAAAAAACAGAACAATTCCGATATGTGCATCGTATGCGGCACGAAAAACGACGCGTCGCTGAAAAGCGTGTTTTACGAACTTGAAAACGGTTTGATGGTCGGGATCACCGCGCCGAAGGACATTCATCAAAGCTACCCCAACCGCATGCACGGCGGCATGATCTGCGCACTGCTGGACGAAACGCTCGGCAGAGCGGTGCAGATCGGCGCGCCCGACGTCTGGGCGGTAACGGGCGAATTGACGGTGCGCTATAAAAAGCCCGTTCCCCTCGACGTGCCGACAAAATGCGTCGGCAAAGTTACCCGCGACACCAGCAGAATGTACATCGCCGAAGGCTTTATCGAAAACGAGCAAGGCGAAATTTTAGCGACCGCGAAGGGCACTTACGTAAAGTGCGATATTACGAAAATCTGCGACGGCGGACGCTTGGACGAAAATAATTGGTTTTACGTGGAAAGCGAAATTCCCGAAACGATGGAAATTAAAAACGATACGTTCTTTAACGATTAAAACAAACTGAAAAAAACGCCGCCCCGCAAACGGAAACATTTGCGGGGCGGCGCTCTTTTATGATATGGAATTATTTATAAAATTATCAGAAAAATACTGATATTTTAAGCTATCTTTATATTTGCCGCAATTGATCTGGATTTTCTATTCATACCCTATGGGACGAGATAAAATTTCTTACGATTTCGAGCTGCTTTTCCACCGATTCCCTTGCGGGTCCGCCGTAGGAAGTGCGCTTTTTTACGCACGTTTTCAAATCGATTTCCTCGTAAATATCCTCGTCAAACAGCGGGGAAAATCTGCGGTAATCCGCCAGCGGCAAATCGTCCAACGCGGCGTTTTTTTCGATAGCCAGCGCGACGAGTTCGCCGGTGATTTTATATGCGGAACGGAAAGGTTCGCCCTTCTTGACGAGATAGTCGGCAACGTCGGTCGCGTTGATAAAGCCCTTCTGCCCCGCTTTATACATGTTATCCTTCCGCACGGTGGAAGTGCGCAGCATTTCCGCCGTGATGGCAAGACAGGTTTTTACGGTGTCCACCGAGTCGAAAAGGTTTTCCTTGTCCTCCTGCATGTCCTTGTTGTAGGCAAGCGGAAGCCCCTTCATCACCGTTAAAAGCGCCATCAAGTTGCCGTAAACCCTGCCGGTTTTTCCGCGTACGAGCTCGGAAATATCGGGATTTTTTTTCTGCGGCATAATGCTCGAACCGGTGGCGTAAGCGTCGTCGAGTTCCAGAAATTTAAACTCCCAGCTGCACCACAAAATCACCTCTTCGCTGAGCCGCGAAAGATGCGTCATGACGACGGCGAGCGCGGCGGCAAATTCCAGCACGAAATCCCTGTCCGAAACGCCGTCCATGCTGTTGAAACACACGTCGTCGAAGCCGAGCGACTTCGCCACGGCAAAACGGTCGATGGGATGTGTGGTGCCCGCCAGCGCGCACGAACCGAGCGGCAGAACGTTGGTGCGTTTTTTTACGTCGGAAAGCCTGTCGAAATCGCGCATGAACATGGCGGCGTATGCGAGCAGATGGTGCGCGAATGTAACGGGCTGAGCGCGCTGCAAATGCGTATAGCCCGCCATAACGGTTTCCTTATTGTCCTCCGCCAGCGTTTCGATGACGGAAAGCAGCCCCAGAAGTTCTTCCTGCACCGCCGAAATTTCCTTCATCGCGTAAAGACGGTTGTCGAGCGCGACCTGATCGTTACGGCTGCGCGCGGTGTGCAGGCGCTTGCCCGTTTCCCCCAGCCGCTTGGTCAGCTCCGCCTCGACGAACATGTGGATGTCCTCCGCGCGTTCGTCGATTTTCAGCTTTCCGCTTTTCAAATCCGATAAAATTTCCGAAAGCCCCGCGATGAGCTTGTCCGCTTCCCCTTCGGGGATGATGCCCTGCGCGCCGAGCATCGCCGCGTGCGCCATACTGCCCCGAATATCCTCTTCGAACATTCTGCCGTCGATTTTGATCGACGCGTTGAAGTCGTTCGTCATTTCGCTGATCTGTTTTTTAAATCTTCCTGCCCACATCGTTTCCATAATATTCACCTAAAAACATTGTAGCATTTTTCTTTTTATAAGTCAAGCGCAGGTTATTCGTAATCGTTCATATCGATGCGGCTGCGGCGCGGCTTTTCCTCGTCATCCCTGCCCTTGATGCGGTGGCAGTCCTTGTTCGGGCGCGGCTGGTGGGAATAGTTCAGATTGACCAGAATGACGTCCTTGCCGATTTTCTGCACCTGCTCCAAATCGATAAAAATATCGTTATTGCACGGGCGGAACCAAGGAAAGCCCCGTTTACGCCCCGGCACGACGATACCGCACACGATGCCGTCGGGATAAGTGAACACCAAATCGCACACTCTGCCCAGACTTCTGCCGTCCGTTACGTTGATCACATCGCGTTCCCGCAATTCACTGTACGAAATTTCCATATTTCAACCTATGCCGCCGCCGCGCGATATATGACGGATTTTGCCGAGGAACGCGAAAGAAGGACAAACGACAGCTTGCCCTTCTTTTTCATTTTTAATAATCGATGCAGTTTTTGATGGATTTGAGCGCGTTCTTTTCCAAACGGGAAACCTGCGCCTGCGAAATGCCCACCTCTTCGGAAATTTCCGTCTGCGTTTTCCCTTCGTAGTAGCGCAGCCGCAAAATCCGTTTTTCCCGATCGCCCAGCCGCGACATCGCCGTTTCCAAAGCGACGTGCTCCGTCCAGTTTTCGTCGGTATTGCGCTCGTCGCCCAGCTGATCCATGATCATCAGCGTGTCGCCCGCCTTGTTGAATACGGGATCGTATAGAGAAACGGGATCGGAGATGGCGTCCAGCGCGTAGGAAACGTCGGAAACCGCCACGTGCATTCTGTCGGCGATCTTTTCCAGCGTCGCCTCCTCGTCCTCGCGTTCGATTTCCCCGCGGGTTTTCAGCACCTGATACGCGGTGTCGCGGATACTGCGCGAAATGCGCAGCGAGTTGACGTCCCGCAAAAAGCGCTTGATTTCGCCGATGATCATCGGCACGGCATAGGTTGAAAATTTCACCCCGATTTCGGGATCGAAATTATCGATGGATTTGATAAGTCCGATACAACCCGCCTGAAAAATATCGTCGGAATTGGCTTTTTTCGCCCAAAAACGCTTGATGATGGAGAGCACCAGCCGCATATTGCCGATGATGAACTCCTCCCGCGCGGCGGCGTCGCCCGCCTTGATCGCGCGCATCAGCCGCTCGCCGTCCTCCTCTTTTACGAGGGGCAGCACCGACGTGTTCACGCCGCAGATAACCACCTTGCCTTTCATTTTCGCCTCCTTCGCGCAAAAACGCGCTATGTAAAGCCTGCGGGCGAAAAGGGGTTATGCAGTGATTATCCGCAATATTTTCCTTTTTATACCAAATTTTAAAATTTTACGGAAATCCTTCCGTTTTCCGGCGTTATTTCGTAATGATCGCCGAATTTGCCGTTTTGTAAACGCAGTGAATAAGAAAAACCGTTATATTCCAAACCGATTTCCCTTTCCGCGGCGAAACGGACGGCGGCGAGCGGCTTTGCCGTGACGGTTTTCAGCTTAAACGCCGCGGCGTCCTTTTCGACGGTCAAGCAAATTCCCCCTTCCGTAAAGGCAAAGGCAATCTCTCCGAAGCGCTCCGTTTCAAAGGCAAGGCGCGCGCCCGTTTCCGATTCCGAATAGTTAAAGGAGGAAAAGCGCACGGGCGTTTTCCCCGCGAACGGATAAACGCCCGCGAGAAGCTCCCTCGTCGAATTTCTCAGCCCGTCGAGAACGGGGAGGTTGTCGTAAGCGGCATCGTTCGCCGTGCAGACCGCGTTTAAGTAGCGTTCTTTATAATTCTCGTTGAAGAGATAGAAATCGCGGATGCGGAACGCGTCGCCGTCCAAAAACACGTTGAACCGATAGTTTTTGGTGTTGATCCACACGCTGCCGCGATCTTTGCCCCTGAAATCGCCGAAAGCGGTCTGCGCGCACACCGGCGAAAACGCGTAATGTTCCTTTACCCAACGCCCGCTTTCGCCGAGCGTCATCACGTCGGCTTTGCCCGCGTCGACGAGTTTTTTGATTTCCTCCAGCTGATATTTCAGCCCGAAACCGATATGCTCCCAAGTGAAACAGGAATTTTCCTGCCCCGTCTGCGTGTACTGAAAGCTGACGCCGTTGCCGGAAAAGGTTTCCTTCAAAAACCAGTCTATCCATTCGGGAACGTGTCCGCCCTCGTCGCCGCCGAACGCCTTGCACCCCGGTTCCATCGTGATGACGTCGGGCGCGTTTTCCCTTAAAAACACGTCATATTGATCGATAGGATCGCTGCCCAGCATACGGAATACCGGCACATCGATTTGTTGCTTTGCGCTCTGCGCGGGACAAAGCATGTTGTTTTCGCAAGGATAGTACGCCTGATTGAAATAGCCGCCCCAAAGCGTATAGCCATCCGTTCCCCACTGTTCCTTGCAGTTGCAGGAGGCGTCTATATGATACTTGTCCGCCAAATATTTCAAAGAATGGGCGTCGATAAGCCAGCTGCCCACCGATTTCGGGTATTCGCCGTAAACGGATTTAAAGCGATTCATCGCTTCGTCGAGGAGCATTTCCCGCTCCTTGGGCGCATACCCCACCAGCATACCGCAATGGCAGTGCCAATCGAAGGGAAAGCCCTCCCGACCGCGCCATTTCAGCCCGACCGCCTCCGCAAGCGACTGCACGACTTCCAGCCACAACCCGATTTCCGTAACGGAAGAACGGTTTTTGAAAAACGAAATATATTTTTCGTCGAGCAGCGTGTCGTATTGCAGCAAAAATGTATTGTGAAAGCCGTAGCCGGCGACGAGCTCGTATTCCTTTTTCGTGAGCTCGAACATGCTTTCCTTGGTCACGCGGGTATCGATGCCCCGCACGAAATTGATGACGTTGACGATGTTTTTCATATTCACCCCTGTTTGCGCCCGTTAAAATTCAAACACGAAACGGTTTTTGCCCTTGCGCGGTATTTCATACTTTTCGTCCAGCTGCGGCCCGCAGGAATGCGAACCGATGCCGCGGTGCGCGATATCGACGCACACGTTTACTTTATCGCTCTTTTTGAGCTCGAAATCGTGTTTCGCCGAAAAAAGCTCCCGCGTAGTATAGGGCAAAACGGAAAAACTGAAGGGGTTTTCCGCCGTGAGAACGAAGAGGTCCTTCACGTTCAAAAAGGTCGTGCCGTAATGGCTGCCCGTTTCCTGCGGCATGATATAGTGCGTGAAATTTTTTTCCGCGTCGCTTTCGTAAAAGCCGTTTTTGCAGCTCATGCGTTTATCGATATAGCTTTCGTTTTCGCCGTAGCCCACATAGGAGAACGCGGCGTATTTTTGCGGCAGGGTAAATTCCAGCCCGAAGCGCGGCAGATTGGGAATGTGCGCCGCGATTTCGTATTCCAGCGCGATTTCCAGCCTGTTTCCCTCCGCTTTATACTCCAGCTCGAAGGTAGCGACCGGCAAGCGGCAGTTGGCGACCATCGCCCCCTTGATCTTCGCGCCGCCGTCGGTGTTTTCCACCTCGGTGAAATAAGGCGCGCACTTGTCCACGCCGAGATTGTTCCAGACGGCGCGGATATCGGCGGCGTCGTTGTCGATATATGCGCGGAGCACGTTCGGCTTTATCTCCGCGCCGATATTTTCCCCGCCGACTTCCGATAAAACCAATGCTCCGCCGCGCTCGTTCACCCCGACGGTTATTTTTCTGCCGTCGGGACGGTAAGCGGGAATATCCGCCGTATTTTCGCTTTCGCGCACGCCGCCGTAAACGGCTTTCATTTCCAGCGCGCCGGACTTCAGCTTTCTGTCGGGCGTGACGAGCCCGTCCACGCAGAAGTTGCCGTCATGCTCCCTTTCGCCGAAATCGCCGCCGTATAAAAATCCCTTTTTCGTTTTGACGGCGTGGTCCGCCCATTCCCACACGAACCCGCCGATAATGCGCGGCGAGGAATCGATGATCTTCCAGTATTCCGCAATGTCGCCGTTGCTGTTGCCCATGGCGTGCGTGTATTCCGTGAGCAAAAGCGGACGCGTTTCCCGTTCGTTTTCCAGAAATTTTTTCTTAATCATGTCGATTGTCGGATACATCATGCCGATGACGTCCACCAATTTCGTATAATAATACTTGCAGTAGGTGTTTTGCAGACCTTCGTAATGGACGGGGCGGGAATCGCGTTTTTTGATGTACTTCGCCCCCGCAAAGAAGGCTTTGCCGTAACTCGCCTCGTTGCCCAGCGACCACATCACGACGGAGGGGCGGTTCTTTTCCCTCTCCACGCAGGCGATTTCCCTGTCCAAAATGCCGTCCGACCAGAACATATCGTCCGCCATCGCCGCCCAGCGTTTAATTTCGTAATCGCCGGCGGACTGACACGCCCCGTGCGTTTCCAAATCCGCCTCCGCGACGACGTAAAGCCCCATCGCGTCGCAAAGCTGATAAAATTCCGGCGCGTTGGGATAGTGCGACGTGCGCACGGCGTTGACGTTGAGCTCCTTCATCAGGCGGATATCCTTCGCCATATCGTCGAGCGATACCGTCGCCAGCGTTTCGCAGTTGAAATCGTGGCGGTTCACGCCCTTGAGCTTTACGTGTTCGCCGTTCAGCAAAAACACGCCGTTTTCGACGCGCGGCTCGATAAAGCCTACCTTTTCGGGAATGATTTCGCCGTTGCAGGAGAGCGTTAAATCGTACAGATACGGACGTTCCGACGTCCATTTTTCGGGATTCTTGGCAAACAGCTCCGCTTTCTGGCGGCTTTTTACCGTCGCGCTTTGCCCCATGAACTCGATTTCGATCGCCACGTCGCTTTCGTTGACGAAGGTAAAGGAGCTCATGCAGTCGTCGGAAGTGGTGAAAAACTTATAATCGACGATGTGTTTTTCGGGGCGCTTCAGGAGATAAACGCTTCTGAAAATTCCCGAAAAACGGAACTTGTCCTGATCTTCGAGATAGGTGGAAGCGCACCATTTGAGCACGAGCACGTCGATGACGTTTTCGCCGTCCTTCAACAGCTCGGTTACGTCGAACTCGCTTGTGGCGTGGGAAATTTGGGAATACCCCTTAAAAACGCCGTTTACGTACAGATAAAAGGCGCTGTCCACCCCCTCGAAATTGAGGTAATATTTCTCTCCCGCCTCGAGGCGAAGCCCGAAATTTCTGCGGTAATGCCAGCAGGGATTTTCCTTCGGCACGTACGGCGGAAAAAACGGAATGGGATAATTGACGTTGATATATTGGATTTTGTCGTATCCGTGCGCCTGCACGCAGGCGGGCACGGGAATTTTTTCCGTAAGCTCCTCCCCGACGTCCACGCCGTCGGGAGAAGAATGTTCCTTGATCGCCCAAACGCCGTCGAGCGAAAGAAACCGCGAACTTTTCTCCCTGTTCACGATGCCGTTTTTCAGCGTTATCTTATCGCCCTTCGCAAAGGGAACGTAATAACTCCTATGTTTTTCCGTGCCGATTCTTTGTAAACTTTGATATTCTTTCATGGGTTCTTCCTTTTCGCATGAATTACATGCAATGCTACTATCATTATAAGGGATAACGGCGTTTTTGTCAATCTGCAATTTTATAAAAAAATAAGATTTGAAAATAAAAAAAGCGCCGCCGGCAAAACGATGACGGCGGCGCTTTTTTTATACCATTTTGGCAAATTCCTTTTTCAATCTGCCGATGATTTTCTTTTCCAAACGCGATATGTAGCTTTGCGATATGCCGAGCATGTCGGCAACCTCCTTCTGCGTTTTTTCGTTTTCGCCGTCCAAACCGTATCTCAAGCACATGATCTCCCGTTCGCGGTTGTTCAGCTTTAAGAGCGCCTCTTTTAAAAGCTCGTTTTCCACCCCGCTTTCGATTTTTTTATACACCACGTCGCAATCGGTGCCCATAATGTCGGAAAGCAGCAGCTCGTTGCCCTCCCAATCGGTGTTGAGCGGCTCGTCGAAGGAAACCTCGCTTTTCAATCGCACGGTCTTTCTCAAATGCATTAAAATTTCGTTTTCGATGCATCGGGAGGCATAGGTCGCCAGCTTGATATTCTTGTCCGAATTAAAGGAATTGACCGCTTTGATCAGCCCGATCGTGCCGACGGAAATCAGATCGTCGAGATCTACGCCGGAATTGTCGAACCGCCGCGCGATGTATACGACGAGGCGCAGGTTGTGCTCGATGAGTTCCCCCTTCACGCTTTCGTCCCCCGCGTCCATGCGCTCCACCAGACTCGTTTCCTCCGCCTGCTCCAAAGGCGAGGGCAACGCCTCGTTCGTGCCGATGTAGTAGAGAATATTTTCGCTTAAATCCAGCTCTCCGATTAACTTTTTCAGCTTTGCAAACAATCCGCTTAACATGATGAACCTCCGATCATTTCGCTATGTATAATCAAATCGTATCCGCCTTCCCGAAACGCGGCGCGCGCCACGCCGAGCAGTACATTATCAAATATATTCGCCTTGTCCCCGTTATATATCTTTAAACGATCGATTTTGAAAACGGTAATTTCGTCCACGCCGATGGCGGTGGCGATTTTCAGTTTTTTTCCGCCGAGTTTATTTTTGAAATTGTCGCTCAGCCGAAAGGCGACGTTTTTACTGCAAATGACCACGGGCGCGTCGGTTTCCTTGTCGTACAACCGGTTGCCCGTATCCAAAAAGCCCTTTACGCGCACCGTCTGCCCGTTTAAAGTCACCTCGCAATCGCTCACGTAAGCGTAGATATTCTTCCGCCTGTAAAGCGCGGTTACGCCCCGATGCATGAGTTTTACCGAAAGATACGCCGCCAGAATCACCAGCCCGACGGAGTATTCTTTATCCAGCGGCAGCCGGAAGAGATTGAAAATGCCCGTGACCGAACCGCCCAGCAGGAAGGTGTATAAATTGAATACCGCAAAGGATAGGAAATAACTTTTTTTCGTGGCGTATCTGCCCGCCGCCCACACCAGCGCGGCGGAAAAAAACACCTTTACGGGAACGGACGCCCAAAGCGGCATAGGCACGAGCGGAAGAACCGCCGCGAACGCCGCGCCTAAAAAAGCGCAAAATAAAAGCCGCCAAAATCCGCTTTTTCCCCTTACGAGTTTAAAAGTGTATTTCAGCAGCAAATAATCGATGATGATATTATCCAGCAAAACGTATTCGATATAGACTGCCACGCACTTCACCCCGCCCGCCGTTTTCCGCGGCCCGCGAAATAGTATAAAGATTGTAACACCGATCGAATTGTTTTTTCTCTTTCTTTTTATCCTTTTTTATCAGAATTTGTCGCTTATTTCCATAAACGACAAGATGATTTGATTTTGCACGTACATGTATTCTTCCTTAATGCGCACGTTTTGCGGCGAAACATGAAGGTATTTTTTCTGCGTTTCGAGGGCGGCGGCGTAATCCTTGAAAAAATCCCCGCCGGTTTTCGCGTTGAACTCCGCGATATTCAGCCCCTTTTCCGTGCGCAGCGCGAGCATGATCGTTTCAAACTTCGCGCCCGCCGGATCGATCTGCTCGGAGGAAATTTCGGGAAACTTATTCAAGATGACGGCGTTCATGTATTCGTCCAAAGTAAAGGCGTTGGTGAACCGCCGCTCCGCGATGAACGAGCTTGCCGAAACGCCGAGCCCGATGTATTCCCCGCGCTTCCAATAGTTGTAATTATGGCGGGATTCGCAGCCCTTTTTCGCAAAATTCGATACTTCGTAACGGAAAAATCCTCTTTCCCGAAGGTATTTTCGCCCCGCGTCGTAAAGATCGGCGGTTTCGTCGCCGTCGGGAAGTTCGCCGTTGAGATAGTCGGTGTAAATCGGCGTTCCCACTTCGGGCGTGAGCGCGTACATGGAAACGTGCTCCACTTCCCCCGCCAGCGCGAGATCGATGGTTTTCAAAAGCTGTTCTTCCGTCTGATCGTGCAAGCCGAGCAAAACGTCGGCGCTCTTGCGCTCGCCCTTCAACAGATTGCAGGCGAGGAGGAAATCCTTTGCGGTGTGGATGCGGTTCAGCCGCTTCAATTCCGCGTCGTACCCCGTCTGCAAGCCGATGCTGTAACGGTTTATCCCCGCCTTTTTATAAATTTCGTATTTTTTTTCGTCGATGGTGGCGGGATTGATTTCGAGGGTGATTTCCGCGTCCGCCGAGAGGTTGAAACAATTGCGCGCCTGCTTGAGCGCGGCGGCGATGTATTGCGGTTCGGCGACGGACGGCGTGCCGCCACCGAAATAGACGGTATCGAACGAACGGTCTTTCAGCTGTTCGCCCCGCCCCTTCATTTCACGGTATAAACAGGCGAAATACGATTCCTGCCGCCCGATTTCCTTGGGAAAGGACGCGAAATCGCAATAGGTGCATTTCTGTTTGCAAAACGGAATGTGTATATAAATGCCTGCCATCACTTCCTCCAAAGATAGCGCGATAAATCCACCGTGCCGTCCTCGCGCACGGGCACGCCCTCTCTTTCCAACAGCGATTTTTGCACGTCCTCGCCGCCGAAGGCGAACGCCGGCGCGAGCCTGCCTTCCCGATTGACCACCCTATGGCAGGGAATGACGATCGGTTCGGGATTGACGTGAAGCGCGTAGCCCACGGCGCGCGAACAGCGCGGATTGCCGCAAAGCACGGCGATCTGTCCGTAGGTTGCCACCTTGCCTTCGGGAATCTGTTTGACGATTTTATAAACTTCCTGAAAAAATCCCTGCATACCCGCCTCAGTCGTCGTCGGTTTTCAATATGGTGATAAACGCCTCGCTGGGGATTTCCACGCTGCCAAAGGTGCGCATGCGCTTTTTCCCTTCCTTCTGCTTTTCGAGGAGTTTCTTTTTCCGCGTGATATCGCCGCCGTAGCACTTTGCCAAAACGTCCTTACGATAGGCTTTCACCGTTTCGCGGGCGATGATCTTTCCGCCGATCGCCGCCTGTATGGGCACTTCGAACATCTGCCGCGGAATGACCTTTTTCAGCTTTTCGCACATCGTTCTGCCGCGCTCGTACGCCTTGTCTTTATGCGCGATGATGCTGAGCGCGTCGCACGGCGAACCGTTCAGCAGAATATCGAGCTTCACGAGCTCCGACTGCTGATAGCCCGAAATATCGTAATCGAAGGAAGCATACCCTTTCGTGCGCGACTTCAAGCTGTCGAAAAAGTCGTAAATCACCTCGTTTAAGGGCAGGAAATATTTCATTTCCACGCGGGTTTTATCGAGATACACCATATCGGTGTAAACGCCGCGCTTTTCCTGACAGAGTTCCATGATCGGACCGACAAATTCCGGCGGCGCGTAGATATGCGCCTCGATGATCGGCTCTTCCATCGATTCGATTTCGCTGGGCGCGGGCAGATGTGAGGGGTTTTCCACCTCCAGCATACTGCCGTCCGTTTTATATACCTTATAGGAAACCGACGGCGCGGTAGTCACGATTTCCAGATCGAATTCCCGCTCCAGCCTTTCTTGAATGATTTCCATGTGCAAAAGCCCCAAAAAGCCGCAGCGGAACCCGAACCCGAGGGCGGTGGAATTTTCCGCCTCGAAGGTCAGGGACGCGTCGTTTAGTTTGAGCTTCATGAGCGCGTCTTTCAAATCGTTGAACTTGCTGCCGTCGAGCGGATAAACGCCGGAAAACACGACGGGCAACGCCTTTTTGTAGCCGGCAAGCGGCTCCGCGGCGGGGTTTGCCACCCCCGTGATGGTATCGCCGACGGTGGTATCTTGGATGCTTTTTATGGACGCGGCGATATAGCCGACCTCCCCCGCCTCCAAAACCGCTTTGGGGTAGAGTTTGGGGCTGAACACGCCGACCTCCGTCACGTCGAAGGTCTTATCCGACATGAACGTTTTGATTTTATCGCCCACCTTCACGCTGCCGTCGAAGATGCGCACGAAACAGATAACGCCCTTGAAATTATCGTAATAGCTGTCGAAAATCAACGCTTTGAGGGGCGCTTCGATTTCCCCTTGCGGCGGCGGAAACGCCGCAACGATTTTCTCTAAAACTTCCTCCACGTTAAGCCCGCTCTTCGCGGAAATGCGGGGCGCTTCGGAAGCGTCCAGCCCGATGACGTCCTCGATTTCCTTCGCCACCTCGTCGGGACGGGCGGAGGGCAAATCCATTTTGTTGATGACGGGCAGAATTTCCAGATTGTTTTCCAGCGCGAGATAGACGTTGGCAAGCGTTTGCGCCTCTATGCCCTGCGAGGCGTCCACCACAAGAATCGCCCCCTCGCAGGCGGCGAGGGAACGGGAAACTTCGTAGGTGAAGTCCACGTGCCCCGGCGTATCGATGAGGTTGAAGATATACTCCTCCCCGTCCTTCGCCGTGTAAAACATTCTCACCGGCGTGAGCTTGATGGTGATGCCGCGCTCCCGCTCGATATCCATGGAATCGAGCAGCTGCGCTTCCATGTCGCGGCGGCTGACCTGCCCCGTGAGTTCGATCAACCGATCCGCCAAAGTGCTCTTGCCGTGGTCGATGTGGGCTATGATGCAGAAATTTCTGATTTTTTGATTGGGTTTCTTAGCCATGTTGTCCTTTTTTCGCAAAAATTCAAATATATTTTAATATATTTCTTGATTTTTTGCAAGCAACTTGATAAACTATAAAAAAGAGATTTTATTTCAGGCGGCTTTTTCTCTTCCGCCGATTTCAAAGAGGTCGACATGCGCATACAAAAAGACCATTGGCTCGTTCGCAACCCCATCGCCCACCGCGGGCTCTGGGGAGAAAATATACCCGAAAATTCCCTGCTCGCTTACGAAAAGGCGGCGCAAAAACGCTATCCCGTGGAAATCGACGTTTACCTGACGAAGGACGGCAGAATCGTCAGCTTTCACGACGACAAACTCGCGCGCATGACGGGCGCGGAGGGGCTGATTTACGAAAAGACTTACGAAGAACTGAAAGAACTGCGCTTAAACGGCAGCGAATATACCATCCCCCTTTTGGAGGAGATCTTTTCCGTGTGCGAGGGAAAATCGCCCCTTTTGATCGAAATCAAAGATCAGCCGCGCGGCAAGGAGCTTACGCGCATGCTCGTCGGCATTTTGAAAAAATATAACGGCGAATTTGCCGTGCAGTCCTTCAACCCGCTTTATATCCGCGAAGTGAAAAAACTCGCGCCGGAGTTTATCCGCGGCATCCTCGCAACGACGGACGTGGGCGTTATTCAAAGCGCGTTAAAGCGGCGCGTCGTTAAAAAAATGTCTTTGAATTATCTGATCAAGCCGGATTTTATCAGCTACGATTACAACGGCTATCCCCTTCCGGAAAGAAAGGTGCGAAAAAAAGCCTGCCTCGCATGGACGGTGACCAGCTACGAAATCTGGGATAAAATCAAGCCGTACGTGGACAATATCATCTTCGAGGGGTTTTCCATAGACTGATTGCCGACGGAAAAAACACGGCGACATTTACAAAATAATAAAAAAAGCTGTCCGCAAAATTGCGGACAGCTTTTTTTATTCGTTATCGACGACGCACAAAACTTTATCGCCGAGTTCAAATTCTAAAACCTTTTCCTTCGATTTAAAATAACTTCCGTTATGAAGAGAAATTTCCTCCCCGTTTATCTTTACGGTATCTTGATAGGACAATTCTTCTTGCAAAATGTATCGAAGAAAAAAATTGTAATAACCGTTTTCCCCCTCGAAACTCGCCAAAACGCCGACGTATCTGCGATCGGCGTTCTTTACGGCAACTTTACAGGCGTCATATTCCACGCTTTTATACAAAAAACCGAATTTCCGAACGGGACATACGTTTACGGTGGCTTCCCCGATTTTTTCCTCACCGTTCATTAAATCCACGTTAATACAATAAAAATCGTATTCGGGCGTTTGCACGACGGCGCAATTCTGCAAGCCCTTTCCCGCGGCGCTTGCGGAAGTAAACCGATACCCCAAAGACAGTACGACGACGACCGCAAGAAGAAATGCAAGCAAAACGATGCCCGCCGCAATCCCCGCTGTTTTTAACGCTTTTCTTTTGAACATATTCCGAAACCTCCGCGTTATTATATCATTTTTCGTCCCGAAAGGCAACCGATATTGCATTTCAGAAACGCGCCGCCCGTTTTTTATTCCAAACGAACGATTTTGTCCGCCACGTTCGCCGCGAACGCCGCGTCGTGCTCCACCGCAAGCAATGCGGCGGGACTGTTTTTTACGAGTTCTTCGATCTGCAAACGGGAGGTCACGTCGAGATAATTGAGCGGTTCGTCCCAGATATAAAGCTCCGCGCCGCCCGCAAGGCTTGCGGCGAGCATGAGTTTTTTCTTCTGCCCCGCGCTGAACGTTTCGGCGTTCTCTTCAAACTTATCCCGCGAAAAGCCCATTTTACGCAAAATCGTCAAAAACAGCGTATAATCCGCGTTGCGGCTTTCGGCGAATTCCTTCAGCGTTCCGCGCACCCCGCCGAACGACTGTTCCACATAGGAAATTTTCAGATTGCCGCGGCAGAAAAATTCCCCCGTAAAGAGGAGATTTTCGCCCGCCGCCAGCTTGATCGCGGTGCTTTTTCCCGAACCGTTCGCCCCGCTTAAAAACACCTTTTCCCCGTTGCAGACGGTTAAATCGAGATTTTTCACCGCCGGCGTTTCCCCGTAAAAAACAGAAACGTTTTTAAAAGTAACGAGCGCGCCCCCGCGCGAGGGCTCCCCTTTCATTTTCAGCGCGTACGGCGTTTCCGTATCCTTTAAAAGCTTTTCCTTTTCCGCGGCGGCATTCAGGCGGCGGGCTTCGATATTTTTTGCCGACTGCATCATCTTTGCCGACTTATGCCCGATATATCCCTTATCGGGCCTTAACCCCGCGACCTTTTCGTTTTTGCTCTTTTCCGTTTTATCCGCCCAGCCGCGCGCCCGTTCGGCGCTCTCTTTCAAGCGGGAAATCTCCTTTTTTAACCGCTCGTTTTCCTCTCGTTCTGCATTTTCCGCCGCGGCGCGCTCCGCCAAAAAACTGCTCATGTTCCCCTTTTGCACGGTGATTTTGCTTTTGGACAGATACGCGACGTGATCGACGCAGGCGTCGGCGAAAGCGCGGTCGTGCGTGATGAGGATAAACCCCTTCTGCCGATTTAAGAACGCCGCGGCGCAAGCCCTGCCGTCGGCGTCGAGGTGGTTGGTCGGCTCGTCGATGAGCAAAAAGTCGTTGTCGTTCGCAAACATCGCCGCAAGCGTCAGTTTTGCCTTTTCCCCCTCCGACAATGTGTCGTACGGGCGGGAAAACACCTCCGCGTTCAGCCCCAATTCCTCCGCGTTGGCATAAACCTTCCAGCTGTCCGTCAGCGCCGCGGCGATCTCGCCGCAGGACATTTTTTCGTTTTGCACCGACGCGGGATAGAGCGTAAACCGCACCGACGCGGCGATTTTTCCGTAATATTCTTCACTGCCCGCAAGCAGTTTGAAAAGCGTGCTTTTTCCCGTTCCGTTTCGCCCGAAAAGACCGATTTTCCAATTGCTGTCCAGCTTGACATTTACCTTTTCAAAAACGTTTTCCGTTGCGCCTTCGTATCCGAACGTGAGATTTTCTATCGAAATTAAAGACATATATACCCCTCCTTAAAAAAATAACGGCTGCGGAAAAAACTACCGCAGCCGAAAAATTCGGGTATATATCGTATATTTTTTCCGCGCGCAAAACGCCGCGGAAATCCGCAGAACGCTTGCCTTTAAAATTGTTCCCGCGAAAAAATATACATCGTTTCTCCTTTTTTTCTTTTTTATCATTATACCGCCGAAAAGGGCGGCTGTCAACCGGTTTTCAGCGTTCGGGCTTTTCTTTCAGGGTTTTTAAAAACGTCACCGTTAAAACCACCGCGACGATCATCGCGATAAAATCCGCGATGGGCGCGGCGTACAGAATGCCGTCGATGCCCATAAAGACGGGCAATATAATAATGAGTGGCAAAAAACAAAGGATATCGCGCACCAGCGAGGCGACGACCGCGCGCACGGGCTTGCCCACCGCCTGAAAGAAGATCGCCGACATTTTGATCACGCAGGTAAAGGTGACGAGCGATAAGAAGATACGAAAGGTTTTTCGCGCAAATTCCCAGTAATCTTCGGGATTGGGCACGTTGGTCGGCTGACCGAAAAGCGACGCGACGGCGTCGGGAAACAGTTCGAATATGAGCGTGGAAATCACACCGACGGCGACGGTATACGCCAAAATGAGCAGATACAGCTTTTTCACGCGCGCGTAGTTTTTCGCGCCGTAATTATAGCCGATGATGGGCTGACAGCCCAACACGATGCCCACGACGATGTTGATGACGACGGTAAACACCTTGCTTTCGATCCCCACCACCGCGATGGGAATATCCGCGCCGTACTGCGACGCCGCGCCGTATTTCGCCAGCATGACGTTGCTCACCAGCACGATGACGACGATGGTGATCTGCGTGATAAAGGAGGAAATGCCGAGCTGCAGCGCTTCCTTAAAAGCGCCGAAACGCGGAATAAAGCTCTTTAACGTGAGGCGGAAGGTTTTCGGACGGAAAAAATATACGATGCAGACGATTAAGGAGATCACCTGCCCGATGACCGTTGCCCACGCCGCGCCAGCCATGCCCCAACCGCAGGCGAAGATGAACACGGGATCCAAAACGATGTTGGTAACCGCCCCCGCAAGCAACGAAACCATCGCCCAAGCGGGACTGCCGTCCGCGCGGATTACGGAACTCATCATGTTCATCAGCATGAACGCCGGCAAAAACGCCAAAATGACGTCGAGATATTCCACCGCCATGTCGATAGTGTTTTCCGACGCGCCGAAAAGCATGAGCGCGGGGCGCTTTAACGGATAGAGCACCGCCATGATCAACAGGGCGGAAAGCAGCGTTGCCGTCACCCCCGTGCCGATGGCTTTATGCGCGTTTTCCGTGCTGTTTTTCCCTTGACAGATATTGAGATAGGTTGCGCAACCGTCTCCGAAACACCAAGCGAACGCCTGCGCGATGACGAACACGGGAAACACCACGCCGGTGGCGGCGTTGCCGAGAGTGCTCAGCTCGCTGTTGCCGATAAAGATTTGATCGACGATGTTGTAAAGCGCGCTGATAAGCAGCGATAAAATACACGGCAGGGAAAATTTGAGCATGAGCTTCGTCAGCTTTTCTTCCCCTAAAAATCTGTTTTTTTCCGCTTGTTCCATAAAAAACTCCTCTTTTGAAAATATACTTTTCGGAGTCTTTATCGAAGGAAAGCTACCTGAAAACTGCGACACAAAAAAATAGCGCAAAATCGCAAAATTCTACGCTATTTATGCTGTTCGTGTTTAAAAATATAACATAAACACAGAAATTTGTCAAACGATTTTTAAAATCTTACGCGCGGCGCACCCACACGAGCATATCGCATTTTTCGCGGTTGGCAAACGTCCAATACGGGCGGAAGGTCAGCAGCACGCGCTCCCGCTCGAATTTCGCCTTGCGGTATAAGCCGCCGAAATCGGCGTCTTTTTCCCCTTCCGCGATAAAGGCGTAAAAATGCGGTTCATCGCCGAACGCCTTTTTTTCCGCGTCCGCATCGACGCGCACGGAAAGTCCGTTCAGCGGCTGCGGATTGTCCGCCGCCTCCAGACAGTACACCGTCGGGCCGTAGCACAGCGCAATCCTGCCGCAGTTATCGCGCACGTCGGGATTGCATTCCGCAAAATACGGCCGCATGCAAAAATCGATTTCCGTCGCAAAGGTTTCGCCGATATTTTCGAATACGATATAATCGCCCTCGATATGCCCCGTCGTTTCGCATTTGTCGCACCAGCTCGGTTTTCGCACGTACAGCCGCTTATAACGGTTATTCCGCAAGGAAAGCGAGGTTTTGCCGTCCTTTGCGAAATCCGCCTTCATGGTAAGCTCGGTTTTTTCGTTCTTCAAAGTGACGCAGGCGAACTGATTGACGACGAGGGCGTCCTCCTCTTCCGAAAAGAACACGTCGCCGATGCGCGCGAATATCCGGTTGATGTTGGGCGGGCAGCAGGAACAGCCGAACACCTCCAAACGGTGCGCGATGGGCAGAGGCGTTCTGCCTTGCGGCGCGATGCTCGTCTGCTTGTCGACGGACGCGAGGTGAATTTCCAGCGGGTTTTCGTAGAAAAACTCCCTGCCGTTCAACGACGTGGACGAAAGCAGATTGTTGTACATTACGCGTTCGATGACGTCGGCGTATTTCGCGTTTCTGCCGTGCTTTTGCATGGACAGCGCGAACAGCAGCAAGCCGATCGCCGCGCAGCTTTCGGAATACGCCTCTAAATTGGGCAGATCGTAGGGAACGGTGAACGCTTCCCCCACGCGGTTGGAGCCGATACCGCCGGTAATATACATTTTCTTGTCTACGATGTCGTCGAAGAGCGTTTCGCAGGCGGATAAAAGCGACTTATCGCCCGTTATAAACGCCGCGTCGCTCATCGCGGTATAAAGATATGCCGCGCGTACGGCATGGCCTTCCGCCTCTTTCAGTTCCCGCACCGGCGCGTTGCTCTGATCGTAATTATCCAAGGCAAATTCGTAACAGTTTTCCGGTTTTCTCCCCCGCTCGTTCAAAAAGAACATCGCCATGTCGAGATAGCGCTTGTTTTCGGTGTATTCGTAAAGTTTTAAAAGGGCGATTTCGATCTCCTCGTGCCCGCAGGTGGTAAAGCGCGCGGTTTTTTCCGTAATGAACGCCCGCTCGATAAAATCGACGTAATCGAGCATGATATCGAAGAGCTTCGTTTTGCCCGTGGCGCGCTTGTAGGCGATGGCGGCTTCGATGAGATGCCCCGCACAGTAAAGCTCGTGATCTTGCCTCCGCGTGAAGATATTCTGCGGTTCGCGCGCGATGAAATAGGAGTTGATATAGCCGTTTTCCAACCTGTTCTGCGCCATTTTTTCGGCAATTTCGTCGATAATTTCCTGCTCGCGCTCGTAGCCGCCGTTTCGCTCGACGAGATAGGCGACCGCCTCGATCCATTTCGCCGCGTCGGAGTCGTAAAAGATATCGACTTTCGTATCGCCGCCCTTAAAGCGCAGCCCGTTGAAACGGTCGGTTTCCTCAAACCGTTTATATACGCTTTGCAGGCTGACCTCGGCATTCAAATCGTAGCGCGACTTCCAAAATCCGCCGTCGAGTTTTACATTCAAAAAAGAAATGTTTTTCATAATCCCTTGCCTTTTTCGCCTTTTGATGCTATTATTATAGCGGTTTTAAGCGATCGATGCAATGCTAAAAATAGGGAAAAGGTGGAAAAATCCGACATGATTACCCTCAATCGAAAAACGACGATACAATTTTCCAACATGGGCTTATTCGTCGGCGGCGCGGGCTGGACACACCCCGAAACCGCTACCGCCACGCACGAGCTCGTTTTCGTCGTGAAGGGCGAAGTCTTTTTGGAAGAGGACGGCGAGCGCCATGCGCTGAAAGAGGGCGACGTGCTCTGCCTGAAGCCCGATACCGTGCATAAGGGTTATAAAAAAAGCGACAACTGCTCCTTTTTTTGGCTGCATTTTTACGCGGACGCGTACGAAGACATCGGCGTATACCGCGCGCGGGCGGAGGATTTTTCTTCCGCGCTCGTCTTGTTTAAGGAACTCAACCACCTCGCTTCCCTGCAGGGCGAAAACGAGCTTATCGAGTGTAAACTGCTGGGATTTTTGCTGCAATTGAACAGCCGCCGCCAAATGAAAAGCAAGCTTTTCAGCGATATTGCGGATTATATCCGCGTCAACGGATATACGCCGCTGAGCGTTTCTTCCGTTTCGGAAAAATTCGGGTATAATTCCGACTATCTTTCCAAACTGTTTACCGCAAACTGCGGTATTCCGTTGAAAAAATATATCGACCGCGCGCGCCTTTCGTACCTTTGCAATCTGCTGTTGGCAACGACGCTTTCCGTAAAGGAAATTTCGGAAAGGTGCGGTTTTGAAAGCGACAACGCGCTCATCAAGTTTTTCAAATACCATAAAAAGCAGACGCCGAGCGAATACCGCAACAGCATCAGCCTTTCGCATACGAATAATAAATAACGAGCCTCCCCCGTCTCGAAAAAATGCCCGATGGAAATTAACGGTTTTATTTTTAAAACCTTTGAAATTTTCTTGACAAAACAGGCGTTAAGGGTTATACTGTTAAAGCAAGTTTTTCATAGGCTACTGTGGCTCAGTCGGTAGAGCAGCTGATTCGTAATCAGCAGGTCGGC
>QAKE01000073.1 GCA_003343995.1 Bacillota bacterium | reverse complement strand
CCAGCAACTCCACGATGAGTCCGTTCAGCTTTTCCACGTTTTGCTGAATCATCTTGGCGTAGCGGTGGGTGTAGATGTCTGTCTCCTTGTGGGTGAGTATTTTCTCACACGGTCCCTGAATCAGGGTGAGGGGTGTGCAAAACTCGTGGGTGATGTTGGTGAAGAAGCGCAGTTTCGATTCATAGACTTCTTCTTTTTTCTGTCGTTCCATCTTCTTCATCATGTGTTGCCGCTTCAGGCGGTAGGTATAGAACGCGTAGGCGACTATGCCTGCACACAGTAGCAATCCTAACAGAAAGTAGCCTGCATAAGCCCAGGAACTGAGATACCAGGGAGGAGTGATGTAAATAGTGAAGGCTTGCGGATGGCTTTCCTTGCCGTTGATGTTGTTGCGGTATTTCACGAACAGCGTATATTCTCCGGGGGAAAGGTTGGAGAAGATGGCGTTGGGCGAAACTCCGTTTTCTATCCATTGGTCGCTTGCTTCCTTTAGTTTGTAGGAGTAGAAGTAGTTGTTTCCGTTGATATAGTCTGTTATCCGGAAGTTGAGCTGGAAGAAGTTGTGCTTGTAGTCCAGTTGCAGCACGGGCTTTCCGTCTTTGTAGTGCAGAAAGTCATGCAGGTTGTATTCCTTGCCGAAGATGGAAAGTCCTTTCAGGCTGATTTCGGGCATGTAGTCCGTGGTGATGTAAGAATCGGGCTTCACGGTGACGAAGCCGTTTACCCCTCCGAAGAAAAGGGTTCCCGTGGCATTGTCTTTGTAGAAGGCTCCGTCACTGAATTCGGTCACGGCCAGTCCGTTTCCGTTGTTGTAGGTTTGTTTGGTCTGTTCTTGGGGGTTGAGCCTTATCAATCCTTGATTGGTACTCACCCAGAGATTGCCGCGGTTGTCTTCCAGGATACCGTGTACGGTGCTGTTGGTGTAGAGCTTTGCGCTGATGCTGTCAGGGTTTCCATCTTTGTTTGGGTGGAAACGGAGAAGCCCCGAACCGGTGCCCAGCCAGTAGCCCTGCTCGTTTTTGTGTATGGCGAACACGTCGTTGGCGGTTTGGCTGTTCACCAAGTTGTTGAAGCGGAAGGGGACTGTCTCTCCGGTACGCACGTCAATGCGGTAGGCTCCAAGTCCTCTGTTTCCGAACCACAACACGGAGTCGCTTTCACGGTAGGAGGTGAAAAAGTAATTTGATGCCATGTGTCCGTTGCTCACCAAAGTACGTGCGGCATGCTTCACGATGGGATTCGTTCCCCGGTTCTCTATAATCACCTTTACGATTCCTTCGCCCACGGTGGAAATCCACAGTGTAGTGTCGTTGGTTTGGTCGATGGAGTGCACATATTTCACTTTGGTTCCATTGGCTTGCACCGCCAGTTCTTTCAGTTGGCGGGTAGAGTAGGAGTAATAGTTGATTCCGTTTTCCGTGCCTATCCAAAGTCTGTCTTTGCCGCCGGGTGCGAAGCAGTAGACGGAGTTGTCGGTCAGTGTACTGCTTCCGGCGATAAGGCGGTCGTGCTTTTCAGGTGTATTGTTGGCAGGATAGTTCGGTATGCGCACTATGCCGCTGCCTTTGGTCCCTATCCATAGAGTCTGCTGTGAATCGAGGTAGAGGCTGCGTACCGGGTTGTTTATCTGATACGCAGGAGTGTTGAGCAGGGTATTGGTCATGGTGAACGTATCACTGTAAAGCATGTACAGTCCTTCTCCGTCGGTAGCCACCCATACGATGTCCTGAAACTTGTCTTTCATCAGGCAGAAGATGCCCGACTGTATTTCGGTGTATTCCGTGCGGTATTTAATCTTTTGGCTTGTTTCGTATCTCAGTATTATCAAGCCGCTGCTTTTGAAGCCGATGCAGAAATCGTTCTCTCGCTTGATGATGGAAGACACCTCGCCCCGTTTTTCTATTTCGTCTTTCAGGTCGGCAATGTAGTAGCGCTGCCGGTTACTGAAATTATATTCGTAGAGAGCACAGGTCTGGTCGATGAAGTAGGCTGCGTCTTCTCCGATGAAGGCATGCCGTAGTCCGTGGTGTTCGAAAGGCTTTTCAGGAGTCAGTGTCACGCTTTCTTCCGTGTGGTTCAGACGGTAGCAGCGGGTGTTGTCTCCGGCTGCGAATATCCAGAGCAGATTGTTGGGGTCGATGGTCATGCCCAGCACCTTGTTAAAGTCCATGGGAGAAGTGTCCAGCAAGAGGAACTTCCGGTTTTCTTGCTGGTAATGATATAGATTTCCGTCGTCTTTCAGCACTAACATGCAGTTGTCGTTGCTGCGTGCCAGGAAGATGTTGTCCTTGAATTCGGTGAAGGTCTGGCAGGTTTGCCGGCGTGTGTCCAGCCTATCCAGTCCGTAGTTGGTTTGTAGCCACAGAATGTCTGGTTCTGATTCCACTATCTGGCTGATGATGTTGCCCGACAGCAGGTTGCGGGACACGTCAACGGGTGTGTAGAGGCAGATGGCGTTGCCGTCAAATACGTTCAACCCGTCGCACGTTCCTATCCAGAGTATGCCTTGGCTGTCTTGATAAAGAGATTGGATGGCACTGTTGGAAAGCCCGTTCTTATTGGAGAATTGTCGTAGACTGTAAGCGTGCATGGAATCCGAAAAACAGCACAAGAGGCTGATGAGCAATAAAAGTGTACGGCCTTTCCTGTATAGGTCTTTCATGTGGCTTGTTGTATTGATTTAAATTGCAAAGATACGTTTTAAGGCGGAAACAGTCAATATTTGCAATATACTTTCTTTCGTATCCGTCTACTGCCTGCTCCGTGTCCTTAGAGACGGACTTGATACGGAGCAGGTAGGGAGCAAGCAGGTATGAATGTAGTGGGCGCGGTTTAGCGAATGACTGCGGCAAATCCACCGTTGCGTGCCAAACGGATGGTAATGCGGTCACCTTTCTTCAAGGATTGCTCCTGCTTGCGGTAGTCCATGGCCTGGCGGTCAGCGTTGATGCCGTCTTCAAAGGCGGTCATGAGATAAGGTTTGCCTTCTTGCAGAAAATCGAGGGAGATGTTGAAGACCCGTTCACGTTCGCGGTTGTTGGTCATGCCTCCTATATACCATTGATTTCCTTTACGTTTGGCTACGATGGCATACTCTCCTGCTTCGGCTTCGAGGGCGATGGTTTCGTCCCATGTCTGGGGCACTTGGGTGATGAAACGTGTGCACTCGTCGTTGCGATAGTAGAGGGTGGGGTTGTCTGCCATCATCTGCAGTCCGCTTTCAAAGAGGACGAAAAGTGCCATCTGGTAAGCACGTGTGCCGATGCTGGCGGAATTGGGGCGTTCGGAACGATAAACCTCCGGCTGCATGCTGAGCATGGCACCGGGAGTATAGTCCATGGCTCCTACCGCATTGCGTATAAAGGGGAAGTAGACACTGTTGTCGGGACGGCATCCACCCATTTGTTCCATGCCTCTCACACCTTCGTAGGAGAGTACGTTGGGGTATTTGTATTCCAGTCCGGCAGGTTTGAAGGCACCGTGGAAGTCAACGAAGAGGTGGTGCTTGGCGGCTTCGTGTGCCACACGTTCGTAGAAGTTCACCATCCATTGGTCGCTGCGATCCATGAAATCTATCTTTACGCCTTTCACGCCCCACTTCTCGAAGGTCTCGAACAGGTCAAAGTGATTTTCTACCGTAAGCCAGGTGAGCCATAGCACGATGCCTACGTTTTTCTCCTTACCGTAGCGGATGAGTTCGTGTACGTCTACCGTGGGATTGGGCGTATAGGGGTCGCGAGTGCTCATCGCCCAGCCTTCGTCCATTACGATATATTCTACGCCATAATGGGATGCGAAGTCGATGAAGTACTTGTAGGTGTCGAGGTTGCAGCCTGCCTTGAAGTTCACGTCGGGACCGTAGGGTGTGGCTCCGTTCCACCATTCCCAGCTTGCCAGTCCGGGCTTGATCCAAGAGGTGTCTTCTATGACATTCTTTTCTGCCAGACGGTAGGAGAGGGTGTTTTCTATAAGTCTGCGGTCGTCGTCGGCAATGACGAAATAACGCCACGGATAACTGCGCTTTCCCACGGTACGGGCCATGCAGTCGGCTTCTTTCAGAATCTTGAGGCTGCGGTCGCCGTCTTCGCCGAATTCAAGGGGCAGGCGTGGAAAAGCGGAGGTGATACCGCCTTGTCCGTCGCTCTTCAGGAACATCGCGGGATAATCTGCCAAATCGGTTTCGCTGATAAGGATTTTAGTGCCTTTTCGTGTGCTGGCTAAGAGAGGAAGCAGAGCCATACGGTTGGAAGCTTTCCACTCACTGCTGGTTTGATGGCAGTATTCTTCTTCATAGGCAGTCTTGAAACCGCCGGGCTGTTGGAGATGCAACAGGCAGTCGTCTGCAAGATTCAGGCGAAAGGTTTCATTCATTATCTCTTGTTCGCCTTTCAGGTTAGTAAGAAAGCGGTAGGCGAATCCGTCGTCAAAGGCACGGAATTCCACTGAATAATCTCCTTTGAACTTCAGTAGCAATTGGTTGTAGTGGTTGGTTACGGTAGAGAATTTCAAAGGTATCACGGGAGTCAGCTTTTCGTTTACACTTTGACGCACCGCTTTGCTCAGTTTGGGCTGGACTCCCAACTGCCGGTTGGCGGTTTCCAGACCGATGGCACAGTTTTCCATCAATGTTTGGTCCCCTTGTGTTACGTTATATTGGATTTGACTGGTCAGCTTCACTGAGATGCGGATGTTTCCGTTGGGTGAAGTCAGTTGATGTACCTTCTGTCCGAAAGTGGCCAGTGAGAATGAGAAGCAGAGGACTGCCGAGAGTAGGAATTGTTTTTTCATGTTCTTAGCTTTTGGATTTTAACGGTATGCAAAGGTAGTCTATGACCCGGCAGAAAGTGTGTCGCATTTGTGACATAAATGTGTAAAATCCCGCCATAGACGACTTTTTGCACATCTATGTCGCGAATTTGTACAGCATAGGGATAAAGAGCGGGTTACTTTTGTATTTGAAGATATAAGGAGCGGATTCTTGTCTTTTATACCTTTGGAATAGACATATTTTAAATGAAAAACAATAATAACAGAACCATGAAAATGAAACGAATGCTGACGGGGAAAGCCCGTCTGATTGCGGGAGCCATGATGCTGGTCGTTGCAGGCGGGCAAGTGTCGGCTCAGACCGTTGCGCCGAAGAAGGCGAAAGCGTACATGGTGGCAGATGCCCACCTGGACACACAGTGGAATTGGGACATCCAGACTACCATCAAGGAGTATGTTTGGAATACCCTGAACCAAAATCTTTTCCTTTTGAACCAGTATCCCGATTACATCTTCAATTTTGAGGGTGGTGTGAAATACGCTTGGATGAAGGAGTATTATCCCCGTGAATACGAATTGATGAAAGCCTTTGTAAAGGCAGGCCGTTGGCACGTAAGTGGAGCCAGTTGGGACGCTACCGACACGCTGGTACCTTCCATCGAATCATTCATTCGTAACATCATGTTGGGACAGGAGTTCTATCGCAAGGAGTTGGGTGTGGAAAGCACCGACATCTTCCTGCCCGATTGCTTCGGGTTCGGTTGGACATTGCCTACTGTGGCTGCTCATTGCGGACTGATAGGTTTCTCTTCACAGAAGCTGGACTGGCGTAACAATCCTTTCTACGGCAAGAGTAAGCATCCCTTTACCATCGGGCTGTGGAAAGGTGTGGATGGGGCGTCCATCATGCTGGCTCACGGATATGATTACGGTCGCCGCTGGAATAACGAAGACCTTTCAAAGAACAAAGATTTGATGGAACTTTCTAAACGTACTCCATTGAATACCGTTTACCGCTACTACGGTACAGGTGATGTGGGTGGTTCGCCCACCATCGCTTCCGTAGCTTCCGTGGAGAAAGGCATCAATGGAGACGGGCCGTTGAAGATTATCAGTGCGACCAGTGACCAACTGTTTAAGGATTACCAGCCATATAACGCCCATTCTGAACTTTCTGTATTTGATGGCGAACTGCTGATGGACGTTCATGGTACCGGTTGCTACACTTCACAGGCTGCCATGAAGCTTTATAATCGCCAGAATGAACTTTTGGGTGATGCTGCCGAACGCGCTTCTGTAGCTGCCGCCCTTTTGGGTACTGCCGAATATCCTGGAAAGAGTTTGACAGAATCCTGGCAACGCTTCATTTTCCATCAGTTTCACGACGACCTGACGGGTACCAGCATTCCTCGTGCCTACGAATTCTCATGGAACGATGAGTTGCTTTCTCTGAAGCAATTCTCCGGCATCCTGACTCATGCCGTGGAAAGTGTGGCAGGCAAGCTTGATACCCGTGTCAAGGGGACTCCCGTAGTGCTTTATAACGCTTCGGGATTCAAGGCTACCGATGTGGTGACCATGGAAGTGGAAGCTTCCCGTTTCCCCAAAGGCGTGGCAGTGTACAATGAACAAGGTAAACAGGTGGCTTCGCAGTTGGTTTCATACACCGATGGAAAGGTTCGTTTGTTAGTAGAAGCCACTGTACCCGCTAACGGATATGCAGTTTACGATGTTCGTCTCTCCGGCGAGGGCAAAAAGGTATCTGTCGTTGAAGCTGCAAGTATCGAGAATTCGCTCTACAAACTGACACTGAATGAGAACGGTGACATCACTTCACTGCTCGACAAGAAAAACAACAAGGAGCTGGTGAAAGCCGGCAAGGCTATCCGTCTGGCCCTCTTCACTGAAAACGAGTCGTTCGAATGGCCCGCATGGGAGATATTGAAAAAGACCGTGGATGCTACTCCTATCTCCATCACCGAGGATGTGAAAATGACCCTCTGCGAAAACGGCGCATTGCGTAAGACTCTCTGCGTGGAGAAACGTCACGGTGATTCTTTCTTCCGTCAGTATATCCATTTGTATGAAGGCGCATTGGCCCACCGCATTGACTTCACCAACGAAGTGGACTGGCAGTCTACCAACGCCCTGCTGAAGGCCGAGTTCCCCCTCAACCTGAACAACGAGAAAGCTACTTACGACTTGGGCGTGGGTAGCGTGCAGAGAGGAAATAACATCTTGACCGCCTACGAAGTATATGCCCAATACTGGGTGGACCTGACAGAAGCGAACGGTTCTTACGGCGTTTCCATCATGAACGACAGCAAATACGGCTGGGACAAGCCCGACAACAATACCCTGCGTCTCACTTTGCTGCACACTCCGAAGACAAAAAGGAACTATGCTTACCAAGACCGTCAGGACTTCGGTCGTCATATCTTTACTTACAGTTTGGTAGGTCATGCAGGCGCTTTGGACGTAGTTCAGACCCGCGAGAATGCTGAACTGTTGAACCAGCGCATCAAGGCATTCGCAACCGGAAAGCATCGCGGTGAATTGGGCAAGAGCTATTCATTGGCTTCTTCCGACAACCGCAATGTCCTTATTAAAGCCTTGAAGAAAGCCGAAAGCTCGGATGAATATGTGGTACGCGTGTACGAAGCCGCAGGCAAGCGGGCGCAGAAAGCCTCGATTGTTTTTGCGGACGACCTTGTGGCTGCTGTAGAGGCAGATGGTACGGAAAAGACCATCGGTAAGGCTGCATTCAGTGGAAACCGCTTGGAAGTGTCAGTCAATCCAAACAGCATTAAGACCTATAAGGTACGTTTCGCTTCCAATAAGAAGGTGCAGACGGTTGCCGAATCATTGCCACTTGCTTATGACAAGAAGTGCTTCAGTTGGAACGAGTTCAAGGCTGCCGCGGACTTTGAGTCCGGTTATTCTTACGCTGCCGAATTGATACCTGCCGAGATGAATGTGCATGGAGTGCCCTTCAAACTGGAGACACGTGAAGAACTGAACGGCATGGCTTGCAAGGGCAATGTGCTGAAACTACCCGTCAATCATGCTTATAATCGTCTTTATATCCTTGCCGCCGCCGCTTCTGATAAAGATGTGAAGGGGATATTCCGCGCAGGTAAGTCCGCGCAGGAAATCATTGTGCCTTCTTATACAGGCTTCATCGGTCAGTGGGGGCACACCGGACATACGGAAGGTTATCTGAAAGATGCTGAAGTTGCCTACGTGGGTACGCACCGTCATTCCGGTGAAGGAGATCAGCCGTATGAGTTCACTTACATGTTCAAACTCGCCATCGACCTGCCCGAAAAGGCTACCGAGGTGGTATTGCCCGATAATAAGGATATTGTTATCTTTGCCGCCACTTTGACTGATGTTGCCGCTGCTCCTGTTTGCCCGGTTTCCGAACTGTTCCGTACGGCAAACAAGTGCAATGACTATCAGGTGGAAAGCTCTGTACAGAGAGTGAACATTCTGAAGCAGGACATGGTAATGGGATATTCAAGCTATGTGAACGAGAAAGAGAAACCGGCTTTCATGGTAGACGGTGACGAAAACACCAAGTGGTGTGCCATTGCCGAAATGCCCCACTACATAGACTTTGATTTGGGCAGTGAAAGAAGCGTCAACGGTTGGAAGTTGCTGAACGCTGCCGGCGAAAACCATTCCTACGTCACTTCTACCTGCTTCCTGCAAGGCAAGAGCGACAAGAACGGTGAATGGCGTACACTGGACTATGTTTCGGGTAACAGCAAGAACGTACTGAACCGCACGCTGGATAAGTCCGAAAATGTCCGTTATCTGCGTCTTTTGGTGACACAACCCATGCAGTCGTCCACTGGTAAGGATGCGCGCATTTATGAAATGGAAGTGTATGCAAAATAAATAGGAGTCGCTTCTTTATGTCTAAAGCGGGTACGTACTAAAACGTACCCGCTGATTTTTTAGATGCGGGTTTACTGTATTCGTTTTGTGACAAACTTGTTTCAAAATCCTGTCATGTCCGGAATATGGACGGTTATGTCGTGGATTTATAGTTAGCTTTTAACCTTACTGCTTATTTTTGCAATCGTTTTTAATAGGATTTATATATAAAAAGGAAGACTCCTTACGACGGAGCGAAGAAAAGTAAGTAGAACAATTTAATGCCATTGAAAAAGATGAGAAATTCCAAGAAAGCACTCCTTTGCCTGTTGGCATGCGCCTTGGCAGTAATGGGATGCAAAACACAGAAAGAATCGGTCGCAGCGGACAACGCCATGCTGGCCAAATCTACACAGACACTTGATTCTTTATATGCTCACTATTCTGCACCGGGTACCTGCCTGTTGCGTGAGAACTATCCCTCGGATGTGGAAGGATACACTGCCACTTATCTGGCTTCCGAGGAACAGAAAAATCGCCCTAATCTTTATTCTTATCTGTGGCCTTATTCCGGCACTTTCTCTGCTGTGAATGCATTGATGGAGGCTACAAAAGAAAACAAGGAAGATTTCGGGAACTATCAGAAGCTGCTTGATGTGAAAGTGCTGCCGGGACTTGCCGAATACTTCGACACCCGTCGCATGCCCGAAGCATATGCTTCTTACATTAAGGATGCTCCATTGTCCGACCGCTTTTACGATGACAACGTGTGGTTGGGCATCGACTTCACAGATGTCTACCTGATGACCCATCAGGACAATTATCTGCAGAGCGCCAAGCTTATCTGGAAATTTGTGGAAAGTGGTATGGACGACCGTTTGGGAGGTGGCATCTACTGGTGCGAACAGAAGAAAGAGTCGAAGAATACATGTTCCAACGCTCCCGGCTCAGTCTTTGCTCTGAAACTTTTCAAGGCTACACAAGACAGTTCTTATTTTGATAAGGGAAAGGGCTTGTATGAATGGACCAAGGCAACGTTGCAGGACACTACCGATTGCCTTTATTTCGACAATATGTGTTTGGACGGCGAGATAGGTCGTGCCAAATTTGCCTACAACAGTGGGCAGATGATGCAGTCGGCCACCTTGCTCTATCAGCTTACGGGGAATAAACAGTATTTGGAAGATGCGCAGGCGATTGCTGCCGCTTGCCACAATTACTTCTTCACGGAGTTCACTCCCGAACAGGGAGAGCCGTTCCGTATGTTGAAGAAAGGAGATGTGTGGTTCACTGCCGTTATGTTACGTGGTTTTATTGAACTCTATCAGGCAGACGGAAACAAGGTTTATCTTGATTCCTTTACCCGGAGTTTGGACTATGCCTGGGCGCATGCCCGTGAAGAAAACGGTCTTTTCAACACCGACTTTACCGGCAAGAATCGCGACAAGCGTAAATGGTTGCTGACGCAAGCAGCCATGGTAGAGATGTACGCGCGTTTGGCGACAGTCCGCTAATATCAGCTTTTTATAATTAAAAAAACGAATAAGACAATGAAAAAGAGAAACATTGCCCTATGCGCTACGGCCTTGCTCTGTATGCAAGGTTATGCCAAGACAGAAACTTTCACCTTGAAAGGTGACAATACCCATGTGGAGAATTACGCTCAGATGACTGCCGCTTACAAGAGCAATCGTCCGAAAATGAAGAAACGTCTCTTCACTTCAAAAGCTGTGGAAGCCGAGATTACTCGTGTGAAGAAGCTGCTTACCAACCCTAAGTTGGCTTGGATGTTCGAGAACTGTTTCCCCAACACACTTGATACTACCGTACACTTCCGTATGCTGGACGGAAAGCCCGACACTTTTGTCTATACCGGTGACATTCACGCCATGTGGCTGCGTGATTCCGGTGCTCAGGTGTGGCCGTATGTGCAGTTGGCGAACGATGATGCCCAATTGAAAGAAATGCTCGAAGGCGTTATCCGCCGTCAGTTCCTTTGCATCAATATCGACCCTTATGCCAACGCTTTCAACGATGGTCCTACGGGTGGTGACTGGATGACTGACTTGACGGACATGAAGCCCGAACTGCACGAGCGCAAATGGGAAATAGACTCTCTTTGTTACCCGCTTCGTCTGGCTTACCAGTATTGGAAAGTAACCGGTGACAGCAGTATCTTCGACGGTGAATGGATGAAGGCGATTACTGCTATCCTGAAGACTTTCAAGGAACAGCAGCGTAAGGAGGGTGTGGGGCCTTATCACTTCCAGCGCAAGACGGAACGTGCCCTCGATACCTTGAACAATGATGGTCTGGGTGCACCGGTTAATCCCGTGGGACTGATTGTGTCCGCTTTCCGTCCGTCGGATGATGCCACTACGCTTCAATACTTGGTTCCTTCCAATTTCTTCGCTGTCTCCTCATTAAGAAAGGCTGCCGAAATTCTGACAGAGGTGAACAAAGAGAATGCTTTGGCTAAGGAATGCGCTGATTTGGCGGCAGAGGTAGAGACAGCTCTGAAGAAATATGCCACTTACAATCATCCCAAGTTTGGAACAATCTATGCGTTTGAAGTAGACGGATTCGGCAACCATTTGTTAATGGACGATGCCAACGTACCCAGTCTCCTCGCCATGGCTTACTTGGGTGATGTGGATGTAAACGACCCTATCTATCAGAATACACGCCGTTTTGTGTGGAGCGACAGTAACCCTTACTTTTTCAAAGGTAAAGCCGGTGAAGGTATCGGAGGTCCGCACATTGGTTATGATATGGTGTGGCCTATGAGCATCATGATGAAGGCATTCACCAGCCAGAATGATGAGGAGATAAAGGCTTGCATCAAAATGCTGATGGATACGGATGCCGGTACGGGATTCATGCACGAGTCTTTCCACAAGGATGACCCTGCCAATTTTACCCGTGCATGGTTCGCTTGGCAGAACACGCTGTTTGGAGAGCTGATTCTGAAATTAGTGAACGAGGGTAAAGTAGATTTGCTGAACAGTCTGTAAAAGCAGAAATTATTTGAAATCAATAAAGTGCGTTAGAATAAGGATTGGAACACAGATTACATGAATCGGTTACTCATTGGTGTTGTTTGTGTTCTTTTCTCTTTTTTATCGCAATTTATTATAATGTTTAATCTTAAAGAATATGAAAAAGAATCGAGTGTACACAGTAAGTTCATTGCTGGCTCGGATAAGCGGGAACTGTAAGTTCTGGCTTATTGCCTTGCCCGCTGTGACTATGCTGGCGCAGGCTCCCGCGGCTTATGCCCATGCGGAGAGTGTTGCCGTGGAGCAGCAAAGTAATGCCACGGTGAAAGGTTCCGTTAAGGATGCCACTGGCGAAAGCCTGATTGGAGTAAGTGTTACTGTCAAAGGTAAAGAAGGTGTGGGTACTATTACGGATGTAGATGGAAACTATTCCATTGTTTGTGGTGCCCAAGACATTCTTGTCTTCTCTTATGTGGGTTATGCCACCCAGGAAATTGCAGTGAAAAATCAGAAACAGCTGAATGTTATCTTGAAAGAGGACACCAAGGTACTGGATGAGGTCATTGTCATTGGTTATGGTACCACTACCCGCAAGAGTGCCGTGGGTGCCGTAGACCAGGTAAAGGCTTCCATGATTGAAGATCGTCCCGTGGCCAACATGACAGACGCTTTGCAGGGAGCTGCACCCAATGTGGTAATTCAGCAGCGCAGCAGTAATCCTAATGACCGCAAGACCAACTTTAATATCCGTGGTATTAGTACGGTGAACGACAACAGTCCACTTTTTGTCATAGACGGATTGATAGCCGATGGCGGTAGTTTTGATAAGTTGAATCCTAACGACATTGAAAATATTTCTATCTTGAAAGATGCCGGTTCGGCAGCCATTTACGGTTCACGTTCTTCCAACGGTGTGGTTTTGGTCACTACCAAGAAGGGTAAAAAGAACCAGCGTGCGACAGTTCGCCTGAACGGTATGATGGGATGGCAGAATCCGGACATCTTGTTTTCTCCGGTGAAAGGTTATCAGAATGCCACCTTGCGCAACTTGGCTGCTACCAATGCGGGAGAGGCTCCCAAATATACGCCCGACCAGATTCGCGACCTGGCTGCCCATCAAGACGAAGAGAGCTGGTTTTTCGACCAAATCATGCGTACAGCCCTTCAACAAAATTACAACTTGAGCGTGTCGGGTGGTAGTGACAAGACCACCTACATGGTATCCTTGGGCTATTATGACCAGGAAAGCAACTATGTGGGAAACAGTGATTTTGGTGTGCAACGCTATAACTTCCGTACTAACATTACCACTGAAGTGGGACGTTTGAAACTGAACGCTATCTTGGCATATACACGCAACAACAGCGTAAGTACCACCGGTGGAAACTTGGAGGTAGATGCTGCCCGTGTACCGACCTACTATTACTACAAAATGAAATCGGCAGATGGAAGATACCTGCTGAACGATGTGTTGAGTGAATTTAATCCATTAGGCTCTTTGGAAGCTGGTGGTCGCAACAAGTATCGTAACAACTACCTGAATGCAAATGTCAATGCTGAATTTCGCCTTATCGACGGATTGAAGTTGCGCGGAGTATTGGGTGCGGATGTGATAAATGACATGCGTTCCACTCGCAATTTGGGTGTGGCCTATTATCTGAATGAAGAGGCTACCGAACCGCGTCCGGTAAAAGATACCGACTATAGGACCAGTAACTGGAATCATACTGCTTACCTTATCAATACCCAACTTTTGTTGGACTACAACAAGACATTTGGTAAGCACAACGTCAGCGGGCTTTTCGGAGTAACCAATGAATCGTTTACTTCATCCAGTAATGATATTGAGAAGAAGGGCGTAGATCCTGACTTGGGTATTGGCACGGACATCACCAACAGTATCTTGGGAAATATCACCGGAAGTACTTTCGTAGACGGTTCTAACCGTACCAGTCTGACTTCTCTGTTGGGACGTGTGGGGTATTCTTACGCTGACAGATATTATACGGAGTTCAGTTTCCGTTATGACGCTTCTTCCAAGTTCCATAAAGACTACCGATGGGGTTTCTTCCCCTCTGTTTCATTAGGCTGGCGTTTGAGCGAGGAGA
>QAKE01000087.1 GCA_003343995.1 Bacillota bacterium | reverse complement strand
CCTTATCCGGTATTGGTTTGTGGCGACTTCAACGATACGCCCGCTTCTTATACGTACCATCAGTTACGGAAAGGCCTGACAGATGGTTTCCGTGATTGCGGAAGTGGCTACCAATATACCTTCCGTCAGTTATGCAAACTTTGGCGGATTGATTACGTTTTCTATTCGGAATCGTTGAAAGGTTATGAATGCTATTCTCCGGAAACATCTTATAGCGACCATAATATGGTGGTTTGGAAAGGGACGATGTGATAAAATAAACGTATAGGCGTTGAATACAACTTCTTGAAAGATGAAAACCTTGTGCTCAATGAAACAGTTGTGGAGAATTACATGGCGGATCAGTTGAGAGAAATATACTGATAATAATATGATAGAAGATTCAGTAAAAGCTCAATTGAGAGCATATTTTGATGAAGCGTGTGAAGTATTGCGTATAGATGGTTCGCAGTATGAGCTTCAATATGAAACAATAGGACAACGTTTCGCTACTGTTGACAATGCGGCAGAGATGCAAAATTATACTCTATATATTAATGAGGATTGGATAAAAAACTCCATCAGTGAGGATGCAGAGTTTGACCTGCGATATATCCTATATCATGAAGCAAGGCATATTTATCAGCATAAAGTGATTGAAGAATTTGAAGTAACAGGAAGATCAAGTGAACTCCCAGTTACGATATTATCTTGGAAACAAGAATTTTCTACTTATATCAGAAATGAAGGAGATGACGACTCTTGGCAAAAGAACATCTCACAAAGTGTGGAAATCGATGCTAACGCATTCGCTAATGCAATGTTGATTAAACATAATTTAGAAGTACGTATCATTCCCGGGCAAGAAGAGATAATGCTCAAAGCAATAGAAAATATGGTAAAAAGGTTGTGGAATGTAACACTAAAATGGTCTTTAGAATAAAGGCTTATTTTCTTTCTGTTCATTCTCGAATAAAATACATTTTTCATGTCTGATAATACAGAAAATAATAAACGAATAGCAAAAAATACTCTTCTTCTTTACGCAAGAATGCTCTTGATGATGTTGGTATCTTTGTTTACATCAAGAGTTATCCTTCAGGTATTAGGAATTGAAGATTATGGCGTCTACAATGTCGTTGGAGGTATTGTTTCCATGTTTGCGTTCATTAATGGAGGAATGGTGGCTGCAACTCAACGCTATATAACTTTTGAGCTCGGATCTGGAAATAAGGAACGGCTTCAAAGAGTGTTTAGCACTTCACTTCAGATTCATGCGATGATTTCTATCCTTATTGTTATACTTGGAGAGACGGTGGGTTTATGGTTTTTACAGGAAAAGTTGGTGATTCCTGAGGATAGAATGATTGCAGCGATGTGGGTGTATCAATGTTCCATCATTGTTTGTGTTTTGAATATCATGTCAATACCCTATAATGCTGACATCGTAGCCCATGAAAAGATGTCGGCTTTTGCCATGATTTCAGTAGTCGAAGTCGTATTGAAACTGTTGGTTGTCTATTTATTAATGCTTTTCCCTTTTGATAAACTTATTGTTTATGCGATTTTACTTCTTGCGGTACAGTTCTCAATCAGATTGGTCTATGCAGCCTATTGTAAGAGGCATTTTGAAGAATCTTCCTATATCCATCGTTGGAATAGCGATCTCATCAAGGAAATGCTAGGATTTGCAGGTTGGAGTTTTTGGGGGAGTCTTGCAGTTATTTTATACACTCAGGGGATTAATATGATGTTGAATGTATTCTTTGGTCCTATAGTTAATGCAGCACGGGGTATAGCAATTCAGGTACAGTCAGCTGTATTGCAGTTTGTAATGAACTTCCAGATGGCACTTAATCCGCAGATTACAAAAAGCTATGCAGCAGGTAATTTGGATCAGATGCATAGTTTAATGTTCCGAAGTGCTAGATTTTCTTTTTTACTGTTGTTTTTTATTGCATTGCCTGTTTTACTTGAAACGAATTTTCTTTTGACTCTTTGGCTAAAGACTGTACCTGATCATACAGTCATTTTTGCTCAAATTATGTTGTGTATTTCTCTTGTTTATACAACAGCAAATCCTTGTATCATTGCGAATCAAGCTACAGGGAAGGTGAAAGTCTACCAAGCAGTAGTTGGTGGTATTTTGCTTGCAATTTTACCCATTTCTTATATTGTGTTGAAGATGGGGGCACCAGCTTATTCTGTTTTTATTGTTCATTTCTGTGTAGAATCTGTAGCACAGATTTCAAGGATGTTCATGCTAAGAAAGTTGATTAATCTTCCCATGTGGGCCTACTTGAAGAATATATATGCGCCTATTATTTGTACTGTTATAGTTTCAATCATATTGCCAATGTTTGTGCACATGCAGATTGAGGAAGGTTGGTTGCGATTTTTTGCAGTGGGCTTTACTTGTGTTTTATCTGTAAGTGTCACTAGTTTATTTATTGGTATTACAAAGCATGAAAGAATGCTTTTACTTGATAAAGGACTTCGATTATTAAGAATAAAAAATGACAAATCGTAATTTGTATTTTGATTTTCTTCGTGGTGTAGCAATAATTATGGTTATCGGTATTCATTGTTATACGATTGATAATAATATTTTGTTTAGGCAAGTGTTGAATGCAGCTGTACCACTTTTTATCGCAGTCTCTGGGTTCTTTCTTTCACAAAAGGTTATCAAGGATAGAGATCAGTATGTTGTTTTTTGGAGGAAACAAATACCTAAAGTTTATGTTCCAACTCTATTTTGGTCATTACCGCTTTTAATATTGGCTGTTTATAGGGGTGTTGGTATTGGCAAGAGTATTGTGAATTTCTTTTCTTGTGGTTTTTCAATATATTATTTTATAGTATTTATTATTCAATGTTATTTGATTCTTCCTTTTGTATTACGTTTAGAATCAAAATATAACAAGATAATGTGGGGAAGTTCTTTAATGTCAATTATATGGGTAGGCTTAATGGTTCGGCTTACTGTAATTGAAGGAATATCTTTACCGATTGTAGTGTATGCAGGTCCACTTCCTTGTTGGTTCATGTTTTTTATGTTGGGTATTATTTTGGGAAAATATTCAGTCAGAAATTATTCTTTATGGTGGCCTATTTTGATAACAATATGTGGTTTAGTATTATCTAGTGTTAGTGCTAAATACTTATTATATGTTTATCATTCGGGAGTAGGAATTAAACCAACAGCATTTGTGTATGCTTTTGGATTAATATTATTTCTTTTTAATGTGAAAATTGAAAATTTTATCAAGAAAGAAAATTTCATTTATAAGCAGATAGTTTGGATTGGAAGTATTTCTTTTCCTATATATTTAGTTCATATGTATATATTAGGTTTTGTGGTGAGTAAAATGTCTATAAGTAGTTGGTCGTTAAGAATAATCATTACAGTGATACTAACATCTATGCTGATTGTTGTTCTGAAAAAAATCATTCCAAATAATCTACATCATTATATAGGGATATGATTAATATAATAGAAAAGAAGGATTGTTGTGGATGTAGTGCTTGTGTATCAATTTGCCCTAAGCACTGTATTACGATGTCATTAGATAATGAGGGCTTTCTTTATCCTCAAGTTGATAATGAGAGTTGTATCGATTGTGGACTTTGTGAGAAAGTATGTTTGGTATTGAATCAGGGAAAGGAATGCAAGCCTTTTCAAGTCTATGCTGCAAAGAATATTAATGAAGAGATTCGTATGAAAAGTTCTTCAGGAGGTATCTTTACCCTACTCGCAGAACAAATTCTGCACGAAGGTGGAGTTGTTTTTGGAGCCCGTTTCAATGCTGATTGGGAAGTCATACATGATTATACAGAAACTAAAGAAGGCTTAGCTGCTTTTCGCGGTTCTAAGTATGTACAGAGTCGATTGGGGGATTCTTTTTGTCAGGCGGAACATTTCTTAAGACAAGGTCGTAAGGTGATGTTTACAGGTACACCTTGTCAGATAGCGGGATTAAAACTTTTTCTTCGAAAAACCTATGATAATTTATTAACCGTTGATTTTATTTGTCATGGCGTGCCAAGTCCTGGTGTATGGAAAAAATATTTAGAAGAATTAATAGCCTTGAAGGACAATCGAAAAAATTCAGTTTTGTCCCACTCTAAACTAATTATTCTAAACTCAATACGGGATATTTCTCGTATTGAGTTTAGAAACAAGTGTTTAGGATGGAAAAAATACAGTTTTGCTCTCAGAACCCTATAATAAGAATATTTTTATGAAAGGCTTCTTGGCTGATCTCTACTTGCGTCCCTCTTGTTATGCCTGTCCTTCTAAAAGCATGAAAAGTGGTAGTGATATTACGCTTGGAGATTTTTGGGGAATACAATATGTGATGCCGGAACGTGATGATGATAAAGGAATTTGTTGTTTAATGGTAAATACAGAGAAAGGGTGTCAGTTTCTTCCTTCTGATAAATGGGTTGAATACAGTGACTCTGATTATTCAACTGTGATCAAATATAATAAGGCATGTGTTATGTCTGTTGTTCCTAATCTAAAGCGTAATCTGTTTTTTGATAAATTTCAAAAAACAGATAGTGTAGTACGACTTATTGATAAAATTCTTACACCTCCTTTTTTTAGAAGATTTTTGTCTTTTGCAAAACGTTTGGTAAATAAAATATTCCATCTCCATTCAAAAGAAATAAGTAAATGAATATTGGAATTTTGACATTTCATTGGGCTACGAACTATGGTGCAATTATGCAGTGCTATGCATTGCAGAGTTATCTCACTTCTGTAGGGCATAATGTGAAAATCATAAATTACAAACCTCGTCAGTATGATAACTCATTCTGCAACTTCTTGCGTCATCGTAAGTTCCTAAATTTAGGGGAATATATTGATGCACAAAAGAAAGAAAATGCATTAATACCATTTCGTAGAAACCATCTAAATTTAACGGACAGATTATATACGTATTCATCTATTTCCGAAATAGCATCACAGTTTGATTTGATTATTTCTGGGAGTGATCAAGTAACCAATCCTGCTTTTTTGATGTTTGGTGAAGGTAATGGTATTATATCCCCTGCCTATTTTTTAGGATTTAGGTTTGAAGGTAAACGTATAGGATATGCTCTTAGTTTCGGATGTGTTACATATCCAGAAGAAGCTCGTAAAGTAGCCTCTACATATATAGGAACATTTGATAGTATAAGTGTACGAGAATCTTCTGGCATTGATATTGTAGAATCGATGGGTAGAGATGATGTGGAGGTTGTACCTGATCCAACTCTTTTAATGAAATCTCAATTCTATCATTCTTTAGCAGATGATTTTTCTTTCTCCTACACGAATAAATCTTATGTGTATAGCTTTTTTATTCGTTATATTCACGATAGAAAAGTATTAATTAATAGAGTGTTGGGAAAGGAGAATATTATTTGGAATAACGAGAATGGTGAGTATACAATGCAAGGATGGCTTTCTAATATTAAGCATGCAGAGTATGTTATTACCGACTCATTTCATTGTGTTGTAATGTGTTTGAAGCTACATAAACCTTTTGTCGTTGTTACTGAGCAGCAAGGAAATGTAGGCATGAACGACAGACTTTATACATTGTTGAACAGGTTAGGATTAAGCGCACAAATCTATTATAAAGAAGACGTTCCTATCTGTACTTTTGACTGGAATTATGATTGGACAATTGTTGATACCAAATTAAAATCATATAGTCTAATAGGTGAAAATTTTTTGAAACGTACTTTGATATGAAAATATTATGGTTTAGCAATATAAAGTTAACAGAAACTCAAATGAGTGGATCTGGAACATGGATATCTGGTATGAATGATCTTTTGTCTACCTATTATCCCGATGTCCAGATTGCGAATGTGACAATAGCGAAGGTCGATACTGTGCGTGAAGAAATTGTTCGGGGAAGATCTCAATGGGTTCTGCCTAAAAAGACTACAGCAGGAGATATGGATCTTTTTGTAAAAATTATCGATTCGTATCATCCAGATATAATTCAGATATGGGGCACAGAGTTCTTTTGGGCAACAATTCCTTTTGAAACAATATGTCCAAATGTTCCTGTTATATTAGATATGCAAGGATTCTATTCGTCTGTATTGGATGTATTATATGGGGATCTTACGATGCAAGAAATAATCAGATGTTTTTCAATTAAAGAGTTTCTTCGACCATCTTCTTCATTAATAGCTTTATCAAGACGATTACATAAATCTGTAAATAGGGAGGAAGAGGTCATACGAAAGTATAAAATAATTAGTGTCCAATCTAATTGGGTAAAAGGAAACGTTAATTTACTGAATCCAAAAGCAACCATTTATGAGACTCGAATAGCTTTACGGCCTCAGTTCTTCCAGGCTGTGAAATGGAATCTTAATAGGATGGAACCCTATACTATATTTTCTACAGCTTCTATGATTGAACCTACTAAAGGGAGTTTTACATTATTAAAAGCATTTAGGGAGGTAAAACGATTGCTTCCCCAAACTAAGCTATTATTTGCAGGTTCAATACAAACAGGTATTCGTAAATCAGGGTATATGCGTTTGATGGAGCAGTTTATATATTTAAATGGCTTGAGTGATTCTATTTCATTTTTAGGAAGTTTGAATACAGATGATTTGATAAAGGCTTATCTACATAGTAATGTTTTTGTCAATCCTTCCTATGCGGAATCCTATAGTTTAATTCTTGCTGAATCAACTTATTTGGGGGTACCTACTGTTGCAACTTATGCAGGTGCAATGGGTGAATTGGGGAGTTCAAAATCTTTATTGTATTTCTCAAAATATGATTATAGGGCGTGTGCATCTAAGATTATTTCAATCTTAACTAATCGAGAGCTAGCTGTGAAGTTATCTATTCAATCTATAACATTTTCGGAAAAAAAGCATGATCCTAAAACTGTTGCAGAAACACAATTCTCTATTTATAGATCTGTTCTTGGACAATTAAATAAATAATTCAATCTGCTTTCTTATTGTAAAAAAACATGATGAAAAAGATTGAATACTTATAATAAAAAATAAAATGTTGAGACAATTAAAAAAATATAGGGAACATTTGTTGGTCTTGATACTGATTGTTTCTAGTGGAAATCCTTTATTTGTTTTATCTCCACATGTGAGAGAATTATATATAGGGACTGTTTTCTTGTTATTGTGGCTCAAACAGAGAAGGGTTATGTCTCTTTACATTAAGTACTCTGTTCCATTTATATTTATATCATTGTTCCAAATGTTACTATTTCCGGATTATTCCATATCGAGTGGAGTTTATTTGTTGTTGAAAATATTTATTGGCGCATTAATAATGATGGAGGTAGGTAGAAAATTTGCGAAAATTTATGTAGATATTATGGTTGTGGTTGCGACAATATCAATACCATTTTTTTTCTATAATGAATATGTTGGTTTCATTCCTGGTATCTCGTTTACCGATATTGGAACATCATTGGTTGTATATACACAATTATTTTCGGATTATGGAGGGTTTATCCATAGAAATGCAGGTATGTTTTGGGAACCTGGTGCTTATCAAGGTTATCTGAATTTTGCGATTCTTTTTTATCTTTTGATGAATAATGGAGCAACACGAATTTTTAGTAATTGGAAATTTGTTGTATTACTCATCGCTTTATTTACAACAAAAAGTACGACAGGGTATGCCGTTTTAGCTTTTATAATTCTCTACTATTTTCTTTATTATTACAGAGGAAAAATAATGGTTAAACTTTTGTTCTTGTTTGTTCTTGTTTGTTCTTGTTTGTATGCCTATTATTCATTGGATTTTTTGGGAGAAAAAATACAGAGACAAATGAATCAAGGTCAAGATGAGGGAGGACGTTTTAATGATTTCGTTAAGTATGCTTCCTATATTTATGATTATTTCTTTTTGGGTAATCCTACTATTGTAGGTACAACAATTGCATCTGGAAATGGTTTTTTATCTTTTTTATTCTATTATGGTATTTGGGGGATTCTTTATTATTTTATAGCACTTTGGCATAATATTCATCAACAAGTGGATTTGCATACAACTGCTTTTTTTGTTGGTGTAACTATAATATCTCTACAAGGTGAAGGCTTTATCTTTTATCCATGTTATTTGGCATGGCCATTTATTCACCTATCAATGAAAAATAAAATCTTATTAAAAGAATAACTAATGTTTAGCATTCGTTCAATAAAAAAATATCTTCTTAGTCATGATAATTACTTGACAAGACTGATTCCGTGGTTGTTTACTTTTCTGGGAGGAAATAAGATTAAAATAGAGGAGATAACCGTATTTGTATTAGTGGTAACTACTTGAAGAAATCAAGGATTATTATCAATGGAACAGGGAATACTATACAGTTTGGTAAGAATAATCATCTTGTGGAATGTTCTATCGTAATTAACGGTAATAACAATATTGTTAAACTGGGCGATAATAATTCTACTATCAATTGTGAATTTTGGATTGAAGACAATGAAGGTGGAATTGTTTTGGGTGATTTTAATAAAATATTAGGTCGTACGCATTTAGCGGAAACTGAAGGGCAGAGGATTATTTTAGGAAATAATTGTCTGTTCTCTACTAATGTTATTTTCAGGACTGGTGACAGTCATAGTATACTTGATGTGAGCACGGGGAATCGTATTAATCCCGCAAAGTCAATAACAGTTGGAGACAGGGTATGGTTAGGTAATAACACTACTGTTTTGAAAGGTGCGGTAATATCTAATGATTCGATTGTTGCAACGGGTTCTATTGTCACCAAATGCTTTTCTGAGTCAAATGTTATTTTAGCAGGGAATCCTGCTGCAGTAGTGAAAAAGGGTGTAAGATGGATCGCGGAGAGAATGTGATCCATAAGGGCGTGAGCCGGCGTCTTGAATGGATGGATGTAGCAAAGGGAATCGCTATCATCTTAATGGTAGTGGGGCATACTTCTATTCCCAAAAGTTTATCTGATTTTATCTGGACATTCCATATGCCCTTATTTTTTATAGCCTCTGGATGGTTGACCAGTTGGAATAAAAATACAGCGCAGAGTTTTATTCGTAATAAAAGTAAGAACTTACTGTTACCATTTTTCAGTTATTCTATGATTGTATTGTGTGTAAAGTGTCTCTTGCTTCCTGAAGGGGGAATACCTTATTTGGTCTATTGGTTAACACATGGTTGGGATGGTATAGCGTTATGGTTTATCCCAGTTCTTTTTGTTGCATTGGTTATATCTAAATTTATAATCGGTTTACGTGAAGATCGACTGATTGTTGGAGGATGCATTGCGTTGGCATTGTTAGGTGGTTTACTGAGTCATTACAGAATACATCTCCCGTGGACATTAAGCAGTATACCATATGCGACTGCATTGGTGATCATAGGCTACTTCGCAAAGCGCTCTGTTGGTTATATGGAGAAATATAAAGGTATAATAATTATTCTTGGTTTTGGAATAACCTTTATTATTTCTCGTTTTTATAGGCTTGATATTTGTTTTAATTCTGTAACTCCTATATTCTTGTTGACTATAGGGGCACTTAGTGGTGTGGCAATGACATTTTCTTTTTCTTCTTTGTTGTTGAAAACGAAATATATAGCCAAGTTCTTTCAAAAGGTGGGGCAAGAAACCTTTATTATTCTTGGTTTGTCACAGATCATCATTGTTGTTTTAAAAGAGTATACGGAGTTGGGGGCCGTTTTGCGTTATAGTATACTTGTCATTATTTTGATACTAATTAAATATATAAAGGATGCTATCAATCATAGGTTGGGCATCAGAATATTGTAATTTATGGCTGTACTTTTTATTTCTCCCCTTTGTCCGGATAGACCGGAGTATCATACAAAGGCGCTTAATCGTTCTGGAAACAATGTGCTTTTGGGCATAGCCAATCGCCTTTATGATGTGTTGGGGGACAATGTGGAGTTTTTGTGTATCCCCTGTGTACCATCTTATCCCAATGGAAAGTTTTGGATTGAATCGAAGGAGGATCTGTTGGATAATGGGGGAAAGTTACGATTTTTGCCAACTTTGAATGTTAAGATCCTTAAATCTAAACTTTGGGGAATCCAGAGTAAACGGTATATCAAGGAATGGGCGAAACGTCATAAGAGAGAGGAACGTAAGGTTTTAATCTATAATACCTATCATCCATCTGTCAAGGATATTTATAAAGCCTGTAAAGAAACGAATAGTGAATTGTATGCCATTCTTTATGATTTGGGGGTACCCCCAAAGAGATTAAAACTTAGCTGGTTGACAATGTTGGGCTATAGGTTGGCTGAAAAACAGGCATTTAAGTACATTCCTCAATTAACGGGCAGAATTGTGATCAATGAGAATATTGTGAGGGATTATGCTCCGAAAAAAGATTTTTTATTAGTTGATGGGGGAATTAACCAGCATGTATCTCAAATGCTTTTTCCGCTGAAGGAAAGTACGAATCAGAAGCTTGTTTGTGTGTGTGCAGGAATGTTATGGGATCAAAATGGAACTCAATTAATATTGGAAACCTTAAAACAAAATCTTGATTTAAAGGTGATAGTCCAATTCGCAGGGAATGGTATAGATGTTCCAATGATTGAGGAGGCCGCAAAAACAGATAATAGGATTCAATATTTAGGGATGCTTACACTCGACAAACTGTTTAAAGTGTATGAGCAGGCGGATGTGTTGTTTAATCTTAGATTAGAAGAGGAAGTTGATTACCATTTTCCCAGTAAATTGCTTGAATGCCTAGCTACCGGTAAACATGTCATATCTACTCCAGTCGCTCACGCAGAAAGAGACTATGGAAAATATGTCTCTATACTTAAAGATAGAACGGCATCGGGACTTGCCTATTTGTTGCGTAAAGTAGAAGCAAAGGATAAGTTTGATTTGTATGAGCAGGGTGTAAGAGCTAGAGAGTTTATGCTTTGTAGTCGAAATTGGGATATCCAGACAGATAGGATATTGGATTATATGAAAGTGAATCGATAATTACGATTATATGAAATTAGTTTTTTATTCAATTATACTTAATCATCATCAGGCATGTTTAGCGGATGCTTTTTATAAAATTTTGGGAGATGATTATGCTTTTGTAGAGTTGAAAGAGTCTTATCAAAACAAGGGCTCTTTGGAAGATTTTTCTAAACGTCCCTATTTGATTCGGGCTTGGCTATCGGCAGATAACTATGATAAATCGATTGAATTAGCAAAGGTTTCCGAGGTGTGTGTGTTTAGTGGATATGAGTCTTTGCCTTTTCAGAAAGTTCGTATGGATTTGGAACTTTTATCCTTTGACATGAGTGAGAGATGGTTGAAGAAGGGATGGGTAAACTTACTGTCTCCTCGTATAATCAAGATGTTTTGGGTATATCATAGAGGTCGATGGAGTCGTAAACCAATTTATAAATTATGTTGTAGTGCTTTTACGAAACGAGATATGAACTTACTGGGAATGTATAAGCAAAAGTGCTATAAGTGGGGATATTTTACGAATGTAGATAAGAGTTTCGATTTTTCATTAAGCAAACAAGAGATGCCATCATCTAAGAACATATCATTAATGTGGTGTGCGAGGTTTTTAGATTGGAAACACCCTGAGTTGCCTATTCATTTAGCGGCTAAGTTGATGTCAAAAGGATATAGATTTACGCTTGATATGTATGGTGAGGGGGGGGAACTGGAAAATATGAAAAAATTAGCCAAAGATCTTTCTGTTGAACATTTAGTCTTTTTCAAAGGGAATGTACCAAACGATCAGATTCTTGAAGCTATGCGTTCGCATGATATTTTTCTCTTTACTTCAGATAAACAGGAAGGATGGGGAGCTGTGGCGAATGAAGCTATGAGTAATGGTTGTTGTCTTGTAGGGAGCAATGAGATAGGTTCTATCCCTTTTCTTTTGACGAATAAAGAGAATGGTCTTATTTTTCAATCTTGTGATATTGAGTCGTTAACAGATAATGTAATGTATTTGATGGATCATCCTGAGGAACTTCGTCGACTAGCAGAAGCTGGGGTAAGGACGATGCAAAATATATGGAGTCCGGAATATGCCGCAAAGAGCCTGTCGGAGTTAATTAATTGTTTACAAAAGGGTCAAAAGATAGCTTTTAAGCAAGGACCATGCAGCATAGCTTAATTTATATGCCTAAACTTTTACAACTTAATGTCACCTCTAATTGGGGGTCTACCGGACGTATCGCGGAAGAGTGTAATCAGATCGCTCGTTCGCAGGGATGGGATACTTATGTTGCTTATGGGCGTGATTTCAATCCTTCACAGTCAGAAATGTATTGCATAGAGAGCCGCTGGGAGGTATATGAGCATTACTTGGAGCATCGTTTGTTGGATAACGAGGGATTGGCTTCACGTCATGCTACGAAAAGTTTTGTGAGGAAGATACAAGAACTTCACCCCGATATTGTTCATCTGCATAATATCCATGATCATTGGTTAAATTTTGAAATCTTGTTTAAGTTCTTAAATCAGACGGATATTAAAGTTGTATATACGTTTCATGATTTTTGGGCAATGACGGGTGGATGTACTCATTTCGTAAGTTCGAATTGTCTGTATTGGCAAACTGGATGCCATGATTGTCCTCAAAAACGGAATTTGATCGATCGCTCTAAGCGTAATTATGAGTTGAAGCGTAAGTATATAGGAGGTTGTAATAATTTGGTTATTACAGCCGTCTCTGAATGGGTGGGGAGTCATGTGAAACTGTCTTTTTTTAAGGAGAAAGAGATTCATGTTATACCGAATGGGGTAGACACCCAAATCTTTCAGCCGTTAGATCCATCAGGCTTATTGAAAACAATGAATCTCTCAGATCATTTCAAGAATAAGTTTGTCATTTTGGGAGTTAGCTCCCAATGGAAAAGTGCGAGTAAAGGACTGGACGATTATATTGCGATGAGTCGGATGTTGCAGCCGGATGAAATTATCGTTCTGGTAGGTGTCCCAGATAAGATCATAGCAAAGTTACCTAAAAATATGATTGGTATTCAACGAACTAATAGCCAAGGGGATTTGGCTGCTCTTTATTCGAGAGCAGATGTAGTGACTAGCTTCTCTTCCGCGGAGACTTTTGGTCTTACCATTGTAGAAGGATATGCTTGTGGAACTCCCGCCGTGGTCTATGATAATACGGCTCCTCCCTCTCTTATAACAACAGAAACTGGTTTGGTAGCTCGAGACCATGATTATAAGGATGCGTACATTAAGATTCAGAAAATCAAGCAAAAGGGTAAATCTTACTATGCGGATGCTTGTATCCAACTCGCACGTGAGAAATATGACAAAAAAAAGTGTTTCTCACAATATTTTCAGTTATATAATCAAATTATAAATGGTTAAGTATCTATACTTAAATGAACATCCTATTTTTAACAATGTCGTCTAATATGCAAAATATTGAGGCGAAAGGAATTTATACAGATTTGATGCGTAAGTTCCGTGACAAAGGACATGAGGTGTATATTGTTTATCCAAGGGAACGTAAACTAGGGTTACCTACTGAGGTGATGTATCAACAAGGGATACATCTTTTAGGAGTCAAGACGCTGAATGTAACAAAGACGAATGTGTTGGAGAAAGGGATTGGTCAGATCTTATTGGAAAGTCAGTTTAAGATGGCTTTGAAACAACATTTCAGTGAAGTATGGTTTGATGTTATTCTTTATTCTACTCCGCCTATTACCTTTACGAAAGTGATCAAGTACACTAAGAAAAGAAATCCGAAGGCGGTGAGTTATCTCTTGTTAAAGGATATTTTCCCTCAGAATGCAGTAGATTTAGGAATGTTGAGTAAGCGTGGACTGAAAGGTTTTCTTTACCATTATTTTCGTAAAAAAGAGAAAGAACTGTATCGGGTATCGGATTATATTGGGTGCATGAGTCCGGCAAACGTACAATATGTGTTGAAACATAATCCTGAGGTAGATCCTGTAATTGTAGAGATTGCTCCTAATTCGTATGAAGTAGCTTCCTGTTTTGAGTCGTTGGATGTGGCTTCTATGGAAAGTATTCGTGAAAAGTTCGGATTACCTACAGATAAACCAGTTTTTATCTACGGTGGAAATATGGGAAAACCGCAAGGGATTCCTTTCTTGATCGAATGTATGAAAGCAGTGAAGGATCGGAAGGATTGCCATTTTGTGATTGTCGGAAACGGTACGGAGTATCCGAAGTTAGAGACTTTCATAAGGGAATACCAACCTAAGGCTGTTTCGCTTTTTAACCATTTGCCGAAAGATGAGTATGATCATTTAGCAAATGCTTGTGATGTGGGGCTGATCTTCTTGGATTATCGTTTTACCATTCCTAATTACCCCAGTCGATTACTGGCTTATTTGATGAAACATAAGCCGATTATTGCTGTGACTGATCCGAATTGTGATACAGGTCAATTGGCAGAGGAGAACGGATATGGTTTCTATTGTCCTAGTAATTCCGTGGAGTCATTTGTGAAGGTGATTGATAAGATGCTTACTTCTGATATTCAACAAATGGGAGAGAATAGCTATCGTTTCTTCTTAGAAAACTATACGGTTGATCACACCTACAAGGCTGTTATAAAGCATATTAGAGAATGATTTAAAATATAATTGGATTGAAGTTTAATCTGAAAGTTTTATGTATAAACATTTTTTCAAACGATTAATAGATTTTTGTATCGTCTTTTGTGCATTGGCAGTCATTTGGCCAATACTTTTAGTTATAACTATTTGGTTGTACTTTGCTAATAAGGGAGTAGGGGTTTTCTTTACACAGGAACGACCGGGTAAGAATGGAAAAATTTTTAAAGTAATTAAGTTTAAGTCTATGACGGATGAACGTGATTTAGAGGGAAATTTGTTACCGGATGCACAACGATTAACTAAAGTTGGTCGTTTTGTCCGTTCTACATCTATTGACGAATTACCTCAGTTGTTTAATATTTTGACGGGAGATATGTCATTGATTGGTCCGAGACCGTTGTTAGTTAAGTATCTTCCTTTGTATAGTAAAGAGCAGGCCCGTCGTCATGAAGTACGACCGGGTATTACTGGATGGGCACAAGTGAATGGTCGTAATTTATGTAAGTTGAGTAAGAAATTTGAATATGATGTGTGGTATGTAGATCATTGTTCGCTTTCTACAGATATAAAGATTATTTGGATGACTGTCATGAATGTTTTGTCTCGAAAGAATATAGGTGAGGGAGCTGGGAATATGGAAGAGGTGGATGATTTACATTTTAGAGATAGATATATAAGCTAATTTGTTGAAATAGTAGGATTATGAAGTTTAGAGTTTATTTAAGAGCTTTAGAGCCTGAAGATTATTTAATAACCTATGAATGGCGCAAAGATGAAGAAATTCAAAATATGGTGGGTGGATCTAAATTTTTTGTTTCCAAAGAAAAAGAGCGTCAATGGGTATTAAATACAATTCAAGATCAGAATCGTATGGTTTTGGGTATATGTTTAAAGGAAAATGACCAATTAATAGGTACTGTAAATATTCAAGACATAGATTGGGTGAATCGATCTGCACATGTGCCTATTTTAATTGGAAATAAATCTTATTGGGGAGGGGGATATGCCACTGAGGCACGAATGCTAGCATTGAAATTTGCATTTTATGAAAGAGGAATACATCGTATTTGGGCTTTAGTATTAGAAGATAATATTCCTTCATTGAAATTACACGAACGAATGGGGTATGTAAAAGAAGGTATTTTACATGATAGTGTTTATAAAAATGGCCGGTTTCAAAATCAGGTTTATATGGGGTTATTAAAAGAAGATTTCGATAAAGTCTATCAGACCTATTGCGAAAAATATGGAAATGATTGAATACGGATCTGATTTTTATACATGTGATATAGTTTATTGTCCATTATCCAACTCTTTTAAGGATATGGGTGATGTACGTTTTTATGCTAGCGGGCGGCATGCCATCGATGCTATTGTCTATCAAGAAGGTTGGAAAAGGATGTGGGTGCCGGCTTATTTTTGTTATGAGGTGATTCAGCACATTAGGCTACTGGGTATAGAAATCATATTTTACAATGATCATCCTTTGAGAAAGGATGATGATCTCTTAGTTAGAAGTCTTCCTTATCAAGAGGGGGATGTGTTGCTTCGGATGAATTTTTTTGGACTTAGGAGTAAGCGTTCTAATGAGGGGATTCCTGTTTCTGTTGTAGAGGATCATTCGCATGCCTTGCTCTCTAGTTGGGCATTGAATAGTGATGCTGATTGGTGTATTGCTTCTGTTCGTAAATCTTTCCCGGTGGCGATAGGAGGGATTTTATGGTCACCTTTAAAGATGAAACTTCCTAGTCAAATAGAGCCTACTGATTCTTGTAATCAGTTAGTTGGCATTCGTTATGAGGCGATGCAAATGAAGAGAAAGTATTTGGAAACTAATGGGGAGAAAATAGATAAAGATTCTTTTCGGGAAAAATATATACAAACGGAAGAGATGTTAGATAAACTTCCTCTCTCTGGAATGGACAAAGAGAGTAAGGATATTTTCCTAAAGGCTGATTATAAGAGATGGACAGATCTTAGAACTGCTAATTGGGAAATCGCGACAAACATATTGGATAAAAGATTTTCTATCCTAAAGTCTTTGGATGAGGATTGGTCTCCTTTTTCGATAATTTTTGTATGTAATTCGGATGATGAGCGGATGGCATTAAGACAACATCTGATTCAGAATCGTATTTATCCTGCTATCCTTTGGAAAGTACCGGAGGATTCATGTTTTTCAGATGCGCTTGATTTTTCTAACAGAATGTTAAGCGTGCATTGTGACGCAAGGTATAATCGGCAACAAATTGAAGAAATGTGTAGCTTGATCAATAAATATTATGATTAGAATATATTGTATTAAAGAGTCTTTCTTATGGGATGAGACCGTAAAGACATTTGAAAGATACGATGTTTATTATCTTTCAAGCTATGTGAAGGCTTTCTGTATTCATGGCGATGGAGAACCGGAACTTCTTTTTTATGAAGCAGATGGTTTAAGAGCTATTTATGTATATATGAAACGTAAGACTATTATGAATGGGGTGTATGATAGTATCACTCCTTATGGATATGGAGGAGTGTTGCTTGAAGGTGATACGAATATTAACAAACTTCAGGAATTTTGGGACGTGTACATAAAGAAGATGAGAGAATTGAATATTGTGGATAATTTTGTCCGTTACCATCCTGTATTGGGCAATGCATTACTTATGAAAGAGATTACGGACGTAATAGATTTAGGAAAGACAATAGTCATTGATCTTTCTTCTCCTGAAGTGATATGGGAGAATATCGTAAGTAAGAACCGTAATATGATTCGTAAGGCGGAAAAGAAAGGTGTTACGATTTATCATGCTCATGATTATGCATTGTTTGACGATTTTATACGTATCTATAATGCGACGATGGATAAAGATAATGCTGAAGAGTATTATTATTTCAAAGAGGAGTTCTATAAGTCCATTCATGAGGATTTACAAGGTCACTATGAAATGTTCTATGCGGTTTATGAAGAGCATATCATCGCTATGTCAATTATCTTATTTGCCAATCAGCAAATGCACTATCATTTATCTGGATCAATGATGGAATATCGAAACTTAGCCCCGACAAACCTTTTACTCTACAATGCTGCTTTATGGGGTTGTGAGCAAGGCTATAAAACCTTTCATTTAGGAGGAGGAGTTGGCTCAGGTGAAGACAATTTGTATAAATTTAAGGCCTCTTTCAATCGTAAGTCTGATTATCAGTTTTCCATAGGAAAACAAATTTTCAACCAAGATATCTATAATGAGTTGGTGAAAGAGAGAGCATCCCAAGATATTAAATTTGATAGAGAGTCTAGCTTTTTCCCACTTTATAGAAGTTGATGAAATGAATGACTTTAGTAGGTATGAAATATAATAGTGAAATAATATGAATAAACGTATTTACTTATGCCTTGCCCACATGAGTGAGACTGGCATAGAACAGAAGTATATCAAAGAGGCTTTTGATACCAACTGGGTTGTGCCTTTAGGACCGAATGTGAACGGGTTTGAAGAGGATTTGAAACATTTTGTAGGCAATAATAAAGAAGTTGTTGCCCTTTCCGCCGGTACGGCAGCCGTTCATCTGGCACTGTTGGCCTGTGGTGTTGGTCCGGGGGATGAAGTAATTGTGCAGAGTTTTACTTTCTGCGCTTCTTCGCATCCGGTGACCTATCTGGGGGCTACTCCGGTGTTTGTTGATTCGGAGGCGGATACTTGGAATATGGACCCGGTGTTGTTGGAAGAGGCAATCAAAGACCGGATTGCCAAGACAGGTAAAAAGCCAAAGGCGATCGTTCCGGTT